>CAIVVT010000288.1 GCA_903909435.1 uncultured Acidobacteriia bacterium
CACGTCTACACTCAGAACCTGCAGTGGGCCGAGAGCTACCTCAACTTTGAATTCGCGGGCGCAGGACACCTCTCCTACCTCGACAACACGGCATCCAATCGGTGGGGCTATCTGCCCGAGCGGACCTCGCGTTTCGGTATGGGATCGGCCCAGTATTTCGACGGTGAAGTCTTCGGTTCCGACGCGACGCGGCTGGGACGCAATCCATGGGAGATCGCGGAAAACACCCAGAAACTGCTTAAGGGAGCCCTCACTTACGCGAAGAAGCTAGGCATCCGCACGGGCGTTGGATTCGAACCTTATCAGATCCCGGACGAGATCTACCGCGCGCTGCCGCCCGAAGCGCGTTTCGAAGACCAGAAGGCGCGCCCGCGCTTCGACCCGTCTTCCTACACCGGGCGCAAACTCCTGGAAACGCGCCTCGACAACCTGTTGAATTCCTACCCGGAGGTCGATCACGTCTGGCTGTGGGAGGACGAGGGCGCGAATTGGGACAGCCGCAAGGAAGGCGTGCCGCTGCCCGCCACGGCATTCAAGCTGACCTACGATTATCTGCGCCGGCACGCGCCGAAGAAGCGACTGATTATCAGCGGTTGGGGCGGCGTGGCCCGCCACTTCGCCGACTTGCACAAGGTGCTGCCCGAAGACATCGTCTTCTCCTGCCTGAGTGACTCGCTCGGCTGGGACCCGGTGCACGAGGTGTTCGGCCAACTCGGGTCGCGCGAACGCTGGCCCATCCCGTGGCTCGAAGACGATCCCTCGATGTGGCTGGCCCAATTCCACGTCAACCGCTTCAAGCGCGACGTCGATCTCGCGGACCGTTACGGCTGCCAGGGCATGTTAGGCATCCACTGGCGTCACCGCATCGTGGATCCCACAGCCACCTTTTTTGCGAAGGCGATGTGGGACAAGAGCTACCAACCTGACTCGCACTACGCCGCATATGCGAAGTCGCAAGCCAGCGGCGAACGGGCCGCTCAGTATGGCCGGATCCTGAGCGGCATCGACCGCAACCAGACGCTGCTGCGCACGGGCAGCGATGTGATCAAGGACGGCCACGTCGTGCAGACCGAGTTCTCGGGCGACTACTCAGAGTCGTTCGAGTATTGGAATTCGTCGAAAGTGACGGATGCCGTGCGCGCCTCGCAGCAGCAAGCGGCGCATGAGCTTCGAACGCTCACCGACTCCGCGCCTGCCGTCGAGAAAGACCGATTAGAGCACGTCACCCGGCACGTTGAGTTCATGGCGCACTATGCCGAGGCGTGGATCCTGGCTCAGGCTCTGAATGAAGTGCTCAAGCGCGCTCAGACGCTCCGTAAAGAGAAGCGGCAGGCCGAGGCCAAGGCGCTGGTTGAGAAAGAGGGTCTGCCCGTGTGGCTTAAGCTCGCGCCGGAAGTGCGGCAAGCCATCCTGCGCTTCCAGGGCGCCGTCGCCACGCGCAACGACATGGGTACGCTCGCGTCGATGCAGAACAAGTTTGTGCGCATCGCGCTGGACCGGCTGCCGTTGTCGATGGCCGAGTTTCTCGACGCGATGCCGGCCGAAGTTGAAGCGGCGGTGAAGGAGGCGCGCAAGCCGGACGTGGAAACGCCCGCACGATTGATCGTGCCGGTGCGCCCGACCATGTTGGCGAAGGGCGAAAAGGTCCGCATTCTGGCCGTCATCCCAGGCGTGGGCGTGGTCGGTCCGGTCCGCCTGAGGCTGCGTCCCGCCACAGTGCCCCGATCGTCCGAGTGGATCGAACGGCCGTTCAAGCTGCTCGGCCGCAGGACGTGGGAGGCTTGGCTGGAGTTACCCGCCGCGCCGGGCGCAGTGCTGGAATATGATGTATCGGCCAGCGTGGCTGGAAAAGCAGTCCGCGCGCCGTTGTCGGGCGCCTATCGCCTGACGGTATGCTGAAAAGCTGAATTCAAATGAACGCCGCACTGGAGCGGCGCGTCGAGGTATTTATGAACCAGACATTGCTCGCACTGTCGTTTGGCCTGGCGCTTCTGATGTCGGGACTCACGGCCCAGACCAGTCCCGACGGCCATTGGGAGGGCAATGTCGTTCTGCCCAACCAGGAGCTGACAATATCGGTCGATCTCGCGAAAAGCGACAAGGGCGTGTGGACCGGCAGTTTCGGCGTCCCCGCGCAAGGAGCTTCCGGGCTGAAGATCGACAAGATTGAAATCGACGGCAAGAACGTGAAGTTCACGGTGCCCGAAGCCCCCGGAGCTCCTGAACTCAGCGGCACACTGAAGGACGATGGCCACCTCGCTTTGGCGCTGGCGGTGAACGGGCAGAGCTTTCCGGCGGATCTGAAGCGCACCGGCGAAGCGAAGGTGGAGACTACCTTGCCGAGCCCCGCGGTTGAAGCCAGGTTTGAAGGCGGCTGGGAGGGCAGTCTCGACACTCCGCAAGGCTCGTTGAGACTGATCATCCACTTGGAGAATCAGCCGGACAAGACGGTGAAGGCGACCATCGATTCCCCGGACCAGAACGCCATGGGCCTGCCTCTATCGGGGATCGTCCAGAAGGCGAACACGATCGAAATGCAATTCAAGCTCGCGGGCGGAGGCTACAAAGGGACGCTCAACGCCGAGGGAACGGAGTTGGCGGGCGAATGGTCGCAGGGCGGCGCAACCCTCCCTTTGAAATTGAAGAAGTCCGCGAAGTAGCTCGCGCTTAATCGTCCGCCACTTCTTCAAAGCGAACCATTTCGCGCTGGAAGCCGCGTGTCTTCCACGCCCCGTAGACCAGGCCGAGGACCAGCCAGGCCAGCCCCGCGACTTTTGCGATGACGCTCAGGCTGAGCCACAAGTAGAGGCACACCACGAAGCCGAGCACCGGCAAGACCAGGAACGACCACCCACGGTCGCGCCCGCGCACCCAGTAGTGCAGCAGGGTACTCAAGTTCACGCCCATGAAGCCGATCAGCGCGCCGAAGTTCAACAACTCCGCGCCCACCTGATAGCTGATCAGGAACGCGCCGGCAAGGCACAGTCCGCCGATCAGCAGCACGTTGCGCGACGGAATGCGGCGCTCGGGATGCAGGTAGCCGAAGAAACTGCGTGGCAGCACGCCGTCGCGGCCCATTCCATAGAGCAGCCGCGCGCCCGCCAGCACGCCGCCTCCGGCCGAGCCGATGCTCGCCAGAATAAGCGTCCAGGACATGGTCTGGAAAAGCGCGGCCCCACCGGCCCGGCCCGCAACGTACAGGTAGGCGGTGTCGTTGTCCGGGAACGCCTGCGCCGTGGGCCACAGCAACTGCGCGGCGTAGACTTCGACAGCGGAGAGCACCCCAATGATCAGACACGTGCCGACGATGCCCAGCAGGATATTCCGGCGCGGGTTCTTCACCTCTTCCGACAGCGTCGAGATCCCGTCGAATCCAATGTAGGTCAGCACGGCCACTGATGCGCCATTCGAGACGGCACCCCACGAGAATAGGGCCGGGTCGTAGAAGGGCTGCGTCCAGAAGCCGGGAGCGTACGCCGGCATGGCGTTCAGCTTGAAGCTGGTTGCCGCCAGCATCCACACAACAACCAGTCCCATGACGCCCGCGAGCACCTGATTCGTGCGCGCGGTGGACCGGATGCCGCGCAAGTTCAACCACGTGAAAAGCGCGGCGAAGAAGATCGCCCACGGCGGGTAAGAGGTACTGGGAAACATCGCCAGCATGCCTTTGGCACACCAGATCACACAGATCAGCGGGTTCACGACGTAGTCCAGCAGCATGCTCCAACCGGTGATGAAGCCGAGCGCGGGGTGGATCTCTCGCGCGACGTAGCTGTAAGCCGAGCCGGCCACGGGGTATGCCCGGGCCATGCGGCCGTAGCTCAGCGCCGTCAGCAGCATGGCGAACATCGCGATCAGCACCGTGGTGACGACGTGCCCGTGCCCGGCCGCCGAAATGGCGCCATACGGCGGCATCGGCGCCGTGGGCTGCACCATGATCACGCCGATCACCAGCAATTCGAACAGGCCGAGCGTGCGCGCGAGTCCGGGCGGGGATTTCGATGGACTGGACATATATCCCAGCTATTCTGGCACGCGGGGCTGCGAAGACGTTTCACCCCGCGCCCGGCACGCAACTGCCGCGGGCTTTCGGTGCGATTAGGGTCCGGCCTATGCGGTCCAGGACGCGCTTAATGCGCGCTCGAAATTCCCTCCGAGAATGAGTTCGATATGCCGGTTGGAGTAGCCCCGCTTCACCAGTCCTTCGGCGAGGTCGTAGATCTTGCGGGAGTAATCGATTCCGTCCAGGTCGAATCGCCGTGTGGGCTGAGTCCGCAGATCCCGGCCATCGAGATCGACGTCGCTGCCGATGCCGGCGTGCTCCACGCCAACCAGCCGCACCAGATGGTCGATGTGATCCAGGACGTTCTCGATCGTCACTCGCCCGGCGACGCCGACGAAGGCGCGCACCATGGTGACTCCCATCACGCCGCCCTTCACCGCCATGCGGATGATGGATTCATCCGTCTTGCAGCGGGCGCTGCCCGCCACCAGAGCACGGCAATTGGAGTGCGTAACCAGCACTGGCTTGCTGGAGGCTTCGATTGCATCCATCGTTGTCCGGTCGCCGCAGTGCGAAATGTCTACGACCATACCGGCCGCATTCATACGCTCCACGATTTGGAGACCGTAGCTGCTGAGGCCACTGTCCTGCGCGTCGGAACACCCACCGCCGATCCTGTTGCCGTTGTAGGTCAACTGCGAGACCCGCTGCCCCAGAGCGTAGAACCGGTCCACGTCTTCGACCGTTCGAAAATGGGAGGAGTTCTGCTGGCCAATCAGGATGCCAATCTTCCCGAGTGCTTTCGCCTGGCTGAAATCGGCGCCTCTTGAGATGCGCTGGAACTGTTCCGGGTGTGTGGCGATGAACGCGTTCCAGCCGATGATATCTTTCCGCGCCTCCGTGTAGATGTCGCCCCGGATGTACCCGACCGCCGGATGGAACACGGTAATTCCCGACTCCCTCAACCGCAGGAAATCGGCTGGCCGGAAGCGGCCTGGATTGGCTTCCCAGGAAGTCAGCTTCCGGTAATCCAAAGTCAGCAGGCCCAACATGTCGATCACGGTGGAACGGCGCACCAGGTCAACGGCCCGAACCGAGTATTCAAGGGGGCTCTGGGCAAACAGGGAGAACCGCCCAAGGTTGATCATCGGTGCACCGGCGGATAGCACCGCAGCTTTCAGAATTGAGCGACGAGAGAGCATAACGGTCGAAGCGGTACTTTACCACACCGCAGCCGAGACTCTTGCGAATTGTATGTTTTTGAGCTGGAACGATTTCCTACTCGTATTGAAGCAGCGCCCTGTTCTTTTCGGATAGGGTATAGAGCTGGTCCTTGACGGCGCACTCCGGCGGTACACTCGCTGAATGGGTCTTCGTGAAAACGTCTTCGAGCAACTCGTTGGCGACCTTGAATACCATCCACGGCTGGGCTTGATTTACCTGGGCCTGGCCACCGCTGCCCTTTGCGGTTGGATCTTCGGGCCGTTCGACGACGTTTTCGCCACAACTCCCCTGGTACTCGCCGGCGGCAGTCTGGCGCTACTCTTGAAGGGCATTTTCCTGCTCCGCCGATCGTCCGAGGGCCTGGCTTTTTCCGCAGTAGAGCTCGCTCAACTCTCCGACCCTGCAAACCGCAAATCGCTCCCGCCGGTCCCCGTTGTCGCGGGCCGGATAGTTCAGGACTTCGGCGCGGGAGTGCTTTTGCTGGGCGTCGTCGTGCTCCGCTTCATTCAAGATGTGGACAAGTCGCGGGATATAAGACCCACGTGGCCAGTGGCGCTCACTGGCGCAGTCTTCTTTGGCATCGGCTGGTCGATTCGCTGGCTCAGTTCGAGCTTGCCCGCCCGGAAGTGACCGACCGCCCTGGTTTGGCAGAATGCTTTGAAGCGCAGGACGGAAACCAAGGCATCGTACTGGCTAAATCTCCAGCCTGCGATCAGGCCGCAGCGTGCTTCCGGCCGCGAGCAGGCGGCAGCGCGTTGGCGTTCACTCCCTGCCTATTGCTGCTGCTGAACTTCCTGCGCGCGCTGCCATTCCTTCATCTTGTCCGAAGTCGCATTCAAGGCCAGCACATCGTGGGGGAAGCTCTGCTCGTCCGGCAGCACCAGTTCGGCCAACTCGGGAGGCAGGTGATCGCTCGCCGTGACGCTGACGGCCACGGCCATCGCGGTGGCCGCATCGCCCTTGAAAACGCCCCGCGTGGGCGGAACGTCGGAGTAATCGCGACCCACCGCTGTACGTATGTGCCCTTCGCGCGCCAGCAGGTCGTTGGTCGGGTCGAACCCAACCCAGCCGAGTGATGGCAACAGCGCCTCCGCCCAGGCGTGTGTGGCGTTCTCGCGCGACCGTCCGTGCTCGATGCCGCTGCGGTGCAGATACCCGCTGACGTAGCGGCAGGGTATCCCCAGGTTGCGCACCACGGCGATCATGATGTGAGCAAAATCCTGACAGACGCCTTTCCGCTGTTTCAGTGCGTCGTCGATCGGCGAGTCCACCGTGGTAGTCTCCGGCACATAATCGATCGAGTCGTGGAGCCTGGTATTCAGTTCGCGCAGCAGTCGCAGCGGGTCGTCGCGCCGCACAGCGCCCAGCTTGTCCACGAGTTCAAGGAGGAGCGGAGTGGGACGGGAGAACTTGCTCGGCAGGATCATCTCCCAGTAATCGCCGCGTTTTACTTCCGCATCGAGTTCGTCCCACGCGTCAGCTGCCAGCCCACTGGGAGTGTCCGGAAAATCCTTCATCTCCACGACCGATTCGGCCATGATGTTCAATTCGTTGTGCGACGCAGGCACGCCAAAATGGTGGACTGAGTTACCCAGGAAGTCGCGGTAGACGTGGACCCGCGCCTTCGGTGTCACTGCCAATTGATAGTCCAGACAGCGCTGCCGTCCTTCCGTGCGCGGGTGCATCCGCACCTCGGTCAGGCTCTCATGCACCGGCGCGCTGTAGTAGTAGCGGGTGCGGTGGCGAATCCGGTAGTACATCTCAGACCTCCAGCGCGGACTCGACGGGGTAGCTCACGAAAGCTTCGTGCACGCAGTTGTGGATCTCGTGGCAGCTCTCGCGGATGTGCTGCATGGTGTCGGCGATCCCGCGCTCCATCACCTCTTCGATCTGCGTGAAGCTAAGCTCGGCCTGCAGCCTGCCGGCGATGCGCTGCACCTTGTGCACGCGCCGTCCGGGCGATAGCCGGCCAATGGCCTCGAGTGCAGTTTGCAGCGTGTCCACCACGAACCGGATCGAGTGCGGGAATTGCGCGTCGAGCAGCAGAAACTCAACCACGTTGAGTGGATCGATCGTCGCCGAGTGGACTTTACAAAATGCCTCGAAGGCGGTGGCGCAGCGCAGCAGACCGATCCATTCGAGGTAGCCCGCCGCATCGGGCCCCCACTCCGAATCCAGACTGGCCTCCCGGTAGAATTCGCGATAGTGGATTTCCAATTGGGCAGCCGTATTGATCGCGCGTTCGAGTGATTGGCCTAACTGGATGAACTGCCAGCCCTCGCCGTGGCTCATCGTGGAATCGGTCAGCCCGTGGAACAGGTGCGCCCCCTCCTTCACCGCGATCAGGAACTCCTCGATCTCGCCGTTGTGGTCCTCGTGATCCGCATGGCGCACGGCGTGATATAACCGGTTCAACTGCTCCCACATCTCACTGGAAATCTGTTCACGAACCTGCCGGGCGTTGTTCCTGGCTGACTCGATGGATGTTGTGATGGAGAAACGGCTTTCCACCCCGAAACAGATTTGCGAGAGCACGGAGTTGGTGGAATCCTCGATGGGCGGATCCAGTGCGAGTGACTGAAAAACCCGCTTCCAGCGCCCGGCGTTCGCCTCCTCGGGCTGCTCCAACTCCAGATTGTGGTGGACCAGGACGATTCGGGCGATGTGCTCCGCGCGCTCCAGGTAGCGGCTCATCCAGAACAGGTTGTCTGCAACGCGACTCAGCATTGCCACCCCCGCAGCACCAGCCAGAATCCCCCCGTGACCAGCCGGCCAGCCGTCCGAGAATGACAACTGCCCGGGCCACCTCCGCGGCAGACAGCCGCGCCCGACAGAGCGCCATCAGGTCCTGCCCCTTGCTGGGCCGTGGTCAATTCTGCAGTACCCATGTGTCTTTACTACCCCCACCCTGGCTGCTGTTCACCACCAACGATCCTCGCCGCAGGGCGACCCGCGTCAGCCCCCCGGGAACGATGGTGACTTTCTCACCGAATAGAATGTAAGGCCGCAGATCGACGTGCCGCGGTTCGATCGATTCGCCCTCCACGAGGCACGGTGCGCATGACAACGCCAGCGTTGGCTGCGCGATGTAGTTGCGCGGGTTCGCCAGGATTCTGCGCCGGAATTCCTCCTGGTCGGCCTTGGTGGAATGCGGCCCGACCAACATCCCATACCCACCCGACTCGCCCACCGCCTTCACCACCAGTTTGTCGAGGTTCTCCAGCACATAACTGCGCTCACGCTCGTCCGAAAGCAGATACGTCTCAACGTTGGGTAGGATAGCGTCCTGGTCGAGGTAGTACTTGATGATCGCCGGAACGTACGCGTAGACCGCCTTGTCGTCGGCCACGCCCGTTCCAACCGCGTTCGCCAGCGTTACGTTGCCCGCGCGGTAGGCGTTGAACAGACCCGGCACGCCCAGGATGGTGTCGCTTCGGAATACGAGCGAGTCGATGAAATCGTCGTCAATGCGCCGGTAAATCACGTCGATCCGCCGCAGGCCCGAGGTCGTCCGCATGTAGACGATGTTGTCGTGCACCAGCAGATCGCGGCCTTCCACCAACTCGATCCCCATCTGGCGAGCCAGATAGGCATGTTCGAAGTAGGCCGAGTTGAAGACGCCGGGTGTCAACAGTACGATCACCGGATCCGGCCGGCCCTCCGGCGCCAGCGAGCGCAAGGTGGAGGAAAGCGCCGCACCGTAGTGGTCGATCGGACGCACCTGGCACTCCCTCAGCAGAGATGGGAACACGCGTTTCATCACCTGCCGCGAGGTCAACATGTAGCTGACTCCGCTGGGCACCCGCAGGTTGTCTTCCAGCACCGCGAACTCGCCCGTCGGCAGCCGCACCAGATCGGTGCCCGCCACCGCCACATACGCTCCTCGCGGGACCGCGACGCCGCGCATCTCCCGGCGGAAATGCGGGCAGCTTGCGATCAATTCGCGCGGCACCACCCCGTCGTTCAGGATGCGCTGCTCATGGTACAAGTCGCGCAGGAACTCGTTCAGGGCCGTGATCCGCTGCGTCAGGCCGAGTTCGATTTTGGACCACTCGGCGGCCGTGAGAATGCGCGGGATCAGGTCGTGCGGAAAGATGCGCTCGGTGCCCTCGCTCTTGCCGTAAACGGTGAACGTGATGCCCTGGTGAAGGAAGCTCAGGTCAGCCGCTTGCTTTTTCTGACGGATCTCTTCGGCTGGAAGGTTTTCAAGCACGCGCATCAACGGCTCGTAGTGCGCGCGCGGTTCACCGCCAGGGTAGAACATCTCGTCCCACGGCGTTCCGTACCAATAGTTCTGAAAAGGCGCCTGCGTCAGCATTCGATTATCCCCGCGATTCCTACTCCCGGTTTGGATTCCCCAACGCCTAGGTGAGTTGCGGCGAACGTTGGCGCACTCTGGTGGTGAAGTTCAAAAGTCTAGCACAACCAGGGTCATCGATCGAAACTAAAGTCGAAGTTGATCTAAAGCCGGGAGCCCCGGGTCGCCCGCTTCGAGAGAACCATGCTCCAGCCGCCGCAGGCTGCTACCACACCAGCACGTAGCTCTTGCCGGGCAACTGCTTCACCAAGCCCATCAGTTCCAGATCGAACAGTACCGCGATCGTCTCCGACGCGCTTGCGCCGGGCAGTGCATCCAGCAAGTCGTCCAGTGGCGTCGGAGCATCGGGCCTCAGCTGCTTCACCACCCGTTTGGCGAGTTCCTTGGTCGCGGCCGGTGCCTCGCTATACGGCAATTCCTGCTGTGCCGGCGGCTCCCGTTCCTGGCGCGACGCGGCCAGTCGCAATCGAGCATCCTCAGGCAGTTCGTCGAGGATGTCGGAGGTCTGAATCACGAGGTGCGCGCCCTGTCGAATCAGTAAGTTCGGCCCGTAACTCATCCCGGAGGTGATGTTGCCGGGCACCGCAAACACTTCCCTGCCCTGGTCCAGCGCCAGCCGGGCCGTGATCGACGAGCCGCTGTACTGTGCGCCCTCCACCACCACCACGCCCGCTGAAAGCCCGCTGATAATGCGGTTCCGCACCGGGAAATTCTGCGGATAAGCCGGTGAACCGAACGGGTATTCGCTGAGCAGCAGGCCGTCGAGCGCGATCCGGGCCGCCAACTTGCGGTTTTCGGTCGGGTAGATCAGGTCCAACCCGCAACCGAACACCGCGATGGTTCCACCTTGAACCTCCAATGAAGCCTCGTGGGCGGCCGTGTCGATGCCGCGCGCCATGCCGCTGGTCACGGTCACGCCCGCCGCACACAGTTCTGCCGAGATCTTCTGTGCAACCGCCTTGCCGTAGGCCGTCGCGCGACGGCTGCCTATGATGGCGACCATCACGGTTTCCAGCAGTTCCAACCGGCCTTTGGCGAACATCGCGATCGGCGGATCGTAGATTTGGCGGAGTTGCTCGGGGTACAACGGATCGTCGAAGGGGATGAGCGTTGCGCCGCACTGTTTCAGCCGCTCGTGCTGCGCCGCCGCCTCCTCGAAGGCGACGCCGCTCGCGAGGTTGCGCGCCGTGCCGCCATGCAACCCGAAGCTCTCCAACTCGCTGGCCGAGGCCCGGAACACGGCTTGCGGAGTTCCAAAGCGAGTTAGCAGATCGCGCGCCTTACGGGGGCCCAGGCCCACCGTCAGCGACAGCGCGAGCCAGTGCAGGGTGGCTTCTTCGGTTCGTACGGCGACGGCTGCGGTCATGCGCTCCTTCTCTTCCCTTGAGTGAGTGCGAGGACCTGCGCGGAATTCTCCGCGTGTTTCGCCAGCCCTTCGCAGATTCCGGAAACGAACCGGAGCCACGGCACAGCCGATACGCCGCGCATCTCGCACTCAGCGTCCATCGCTGATAGGCTCTTTAGGAGTCATGCGGCGAGACGAAGCGTTTTTTGGCGACCAGGATCTGGCGCTGATGTACATTGCGAAGCGGCTGCGGGAGGCCAAACGCCTGGAAGAGGTTTTGACGGCTGGTAACCTCGACTACCTGGTCGAAACGGACACCTATCGCGGAGGCATCATTTTCGTCAGCGAGCGGGTTGGCGCTTTCTTCTACGTCCATCCCGATCACGAGGAAGCGTGCCGGGCCGTGATGGTTCAGAACCGCTTCAAACCCTATCTTGAGGCCAAACCGGAGGCCTGACATGCCCGACCTGAACCGGCGTGCGTTCCTTGCTTCTGCCGCTGCGGCGCCGCTCGCCGCGAATTCTGCCGCCGATCCCCGCTACCAAATCGGCGCATATTACTTCCCCGACTATCACCTCGATCCGCGCAACGAGAAAGCCCACGGCAAGGGCTGGACCGAGTGGGAACTGGTGCGCGCCGCCCAACCCCGCTTTCCCGGCCACCGCCAGCCCAAGCGGCCGCTGTGGGGCTACGAGGATGAGGCGGATCCGCACGTCATGGCAAAGAAAATCGATGCGGCTGCGGACCATGCGCTGACGCACTGGATCTTCGACTGGTACCACTACAACGACGGTCCGTTCCTGAACCGCTGCCTGGACGAAGGCTTCCTGAAGGCGGCGAACAACAGCAGGCTCAAGTTCGCTTTGATGTGGGCCAATCACGACTGGCTGGACATCCAGCCTGCCAAGCGCAGTTCCCCGCCCCAGCTTCAATACTCTGGAGCCGTGACGCCGGCGGCCTTCGACCGGATTTCGGACCTGGTGGTGGAACGTTACTTCCAGCATCCTGCCCATTGGCGAATCGAAAACAAGCCCTACTTCTCCATTTACGAGACCTTCCGATTCGTCGAAGCGATGGGCGGCGCCGAGCCCGCCCGCGACGCACTGAGGCGTTTCCGCCAGAAGACGCGCGCTGCGGGGTTCGATGGCTTGCACCTCAACGCCGTCGCCTGGGGAGTGAAGATCCTGCCTGGCGAGAAGGCGCTGGAGAACCCGAAGCAGATGCTAAAGTACCTGGGCTTCGACAGCGTGACGTCCTACGTCTGGATCCACCATACGCCGCTGAAAGAGTTCCCCGAGACGGCGTATCGGGGAGTGGCGGCGGACGCGATCCGCTACTGGAATGGCGCGGATGGGGAATTCGGATTGCCCTATCACCCCAACGTGACGATGGGTTGGGATTCGAGTCCGCGGACGTGCGCAACCGACCGCTTCGATCCCGTCGGGTATCCGTTCATGGCCACGCTTGGCGGGAACACCCCGGCCGCATTTCGGGACGCCCTGTCCTCGGCCAAAGCGTTCCTCGACGCGCGGCGCGGCCAACCGAAGATCCTGACTATCAACGCCTGGAACGAGTGGACGGAGGGCAGCTATCTGGAACCGGACACGGAGCATGGCTTGGGTTACCTGGAAGCGATCCGTTCCGTCTTTGCAGGCTAGGCGGGTGGGTTGAAGAGTATTCCTGCAGGAGCCAGTAACCCCGGCTGGGATCGACCGCGTCCAAGAGTTGAATTCAGGCGGAGATCCGACCGCCGGCGGCCGTTCGGGCCGCAACCGAGAGGAGCATTCCATGAAGAGTTTCGCATGGGTGATTGGCGGTTTCGCGCTGGCCGCGACCTTGTGGGCCGGCGACGTATGGAAGGACAAGAAGCCAGCCGACTGGCAGGAAAAGGACCTTCAGAAGTTCCTGACTAAGTCGCCCTGGTCCAAGACGGTGCCGATGCAAATGGATCCCAGCCGGATGGGCGGCGGCGGCCGCGGGAACCGCGGCGGAGGCGGCTACGGTGGTGGTATGGGCGGAGGCGGGGGCTACGGCGGAGGCGGCGGCATGGGCGGCGGTGGCGGCATGGGTGGGATGGGTGGCGGCGGCGGCCGCGGCATGGGCGGCGGTGGCGGCCGGGGTGGAATGGGCGGCGAAGGCGGAGGCATGGAAGGCGGCGGTGGCATGCCCGAATTGCCGGCGGCCGTCGTTCGTTGGGAAAGTGCACCCCTCGTCCGCGAAGCCAACGCGCGCTCCGAATCCAAGGAGTTCAACACTGCGGTGGCGGGCTTCTCGAAAGATTACTACGTCGTTTCGGTGACCACGGTTGGACCCGAGCGGCAGGGAGGCTGGCAAGGCGGCGGGGCCCGGCAGGAGGATCCCCAACAAGCCGAAGAGCGCCGTACTCAAATGCAGGCCCGTTTGCTTGCGGCTACGTCCCTGCGACGCGGCGGGACCGAGTCGCGCGCTCCGGAGCGCGTTGAAACGCTGAAGGATTCGAACGGCCGTGTTCTCCTATTCCTGTTCCCGCGCGCACTGGCGCTCGAGAATGGCGAAAAGGACCTGAACTTCGAAACGGCGCTTGGCCCTATGGTCATCAAAGCGAAGTTCAACCTGAAGGAAATGACGCAGGGCTCTCTTCAGGGGCTGTAGACAGAATCAAAATGGGGACGGGCAGGAAGGAGGCGCGTTGGCCTTCGTTCCTGCCCGTTCTGCGCTCACACTGACTTTAGGCGGATCGCCCCGGACTTACGCCGTGGCGAGCGTCGATAGCTTGGACTCACGCGTCGCTTCGAAAGCGGCGATGGCGTCCGTCTTTTTGAGTATGTAGCCGAGTTCGTCCACGCCTTCCAGCAGGCAGGTTTTCGAAAACGCATCGACCGGGAACTGAGTCGTCTCACCCGCCGCATAGGTCAGCGTCTGGCTGGCAAGGTCCAACTTCACTGTCCCCGATGCCGCCGTTGCCAGCAGTCTCGCGTGGACCTCAGGCGAAACCTCGATCGGCAGCAAGCCGTTCTTCAGCGAGTTGTTCTTGAAAATGTCGGCGAAACTTGTGGAGATAATCGCGCGAAACCCAAACTGCGTCAGCGCCCATGGGGCATGTTCGCGGGAGGAGCCACAGCCGAAATTGTCGCCTGCCACCAGCACGTGGCGCTCCTTGGCGCCGGGCTGGTTCAAAATGAAGTCCGGCTTCGGACTACCCTCCGCGTCGTAGCGGTAGTCGTAGAAGAGCTGGTCTCCCAACCCCGCCTTGGAGATGGTCTTGAGGAAGCGCGCCGGGATGATCTGGTCCGTGTCGATGTTATCGACGGGGAAGATGACGACCTGGCTTTCGAATGCAGTGATCTTTTCCATTTTCTTGTCTCCTCGACTGGGGCTCTAGCGGAGCAGAGTTCGCGGGTCCGTCACGACGCCGTTCACGGCGCTGGCTGCGGCGGTCTGCGGGCTCGCCAGGAACGTGCGGGCACCCTTGCCCTGACGCCCTTCGAAGTTGCGGTTTGACGTAGAAACGCTGTATTGGCCGGGCTGAAGCTGGTCGCCGTTCATGGCGATGCACATGGAACAGCCCGCTTCGCGCCACTCGGCGCCGGCTTCGCGGAAGATCTTGTCCAGGCCTTCGGCTTCGGCCGCGCGCTTGATCGGCTGCGAGCCTGGGACCACGAGCACCCGCACGTTCGGGCTCACTTTACGACCCTTCAAAATCGATGCGGCGGCGCGCAGATCCGAGAGCCGCGAGTTTGTGCAGCTCCCGATGAAGACGACGTTGACGGAGTGGCCCAGCAGCGGCTTGCCCGGCTCGAGATCCATGTAGCGCAGGGCCTTGGCGAGGGTCTCGCGCTCGGCCAGGTCGCCGATCCCGGCGGGGTCCGGCACGGAGCCGGTGATGGCCATGCCCATGCCAGGGTTGTTGCCGAAGGTGATCATCGGCTCCAGGCTGGATGCGTCGATGGTCGTTTCCAGATCGTAAGTCGCACCCTCGTCTGTTGGCAGCGACTTCCAGCGGGCGAGAGCGGCATCCCAATCGGCGCCCTTAGGCGCGGCGGGGCGGCCATTCAGATAGTTGTAAGTGATGTCGTCGGGCGCGACCAGACCGGCGCGGGCGCCTGCCTCAATGGACATGTTGCACACCGTCATGCGCTCCTCCATGGAGAGCGCGCGGATGGCCGAGCCGGAGTATTCGAACACGCAGCCGGTGCCGCCGCCGATGCCGATCTTCGCGATCAGGGCGAGGATGATGTCCTTGGCCTCGACGCCTGGGCGCAGCGTGCCATCCACCTTCACTGCAAAGCTCTTCGACTTGCGCTGCAGCAGGCACTGCGTCGCCAGCACGTGCTCGACTTCGCTGGTCCCGATGCCGAACGCAAGCGCGCCGAACGCGCCGTGAGTAGCGGTGTGAGAGTCGCCGCAGACCACGGTCATGCCCGGCTGCGTGTAGCCGTTCTCCGGGCCGACCACGTGGACGATGCCGTTGCGATTGCTGAAGTAGTCGAACAGCGGGATGCCAAACTCCCTGCAATTCACACTGAGCTGTTCGACCTGGGCCCGGGCGATCGTGTCCACGATCGGCAGGGACTTGTCCGTGGTCGGCGTCGAGTGGTCGCAGGTCGCGATGGTCAGATCGGGCCGGCGTACTTTCAATCCGCGTTCGCGCAGGCCGGAGAAGGCCTGGGGCGAGGTGACTTCATGCACGAGATGCAGGTCGATGTAGAGCAGCGCGGGAGCGCCCTGCGGCTCGTCTACGACGTGCGAATCCCAGAGTTTTTCGATGATGGTGCGGGGACGGGACATGGTGTTCAGTGCCAATCTTTCTATTCCGGTTGCGAGACCAGAGGCCCCGCGCAATTCGCTAAGTTAGTTGCGGGGCCTGGAGTCCCCGCGCGGCTCTGAAGAGCCGGCCCACTAGGAGCTAAAGCGCCTCGCAGATGGCGTCGCCGACTTGCGTTGTCGTCGCGGACGCGCCTTTCGGTTTCAGGTCGGCCGTCACGCGGCCACTATCGAGAATTGTCTCAATGGCCCGGTTGACCGCCGCCGCTTCTTCCATCAAGCCGAAGCTGTATTCGAGCATGGCCGCGACGCTGCCGATCGCCCCCAGCGGGTTGGCTTTGTCCTGACCCGCGATGTCCGGGGCGGAGCCGTGCACGGGCTCGTACAGGCCGGTGAAAGCACCCGAGGGGCGCTTCTCGCCGAGCGAGGCGGAGGGCAGCATGCCGATGGAGCCGGCGATCACCGCGCCCTCGTCGCTCAGGATGTCGCCGAACATGTTCTCGGTAACCACGATGTCGAAGCGCCGCGGGTTCAACACCAGTTGCATGGCGCAGTTGTCCACCAGCACATGCTCGAGTTCGACGTCCGGGTAACCGGCGGCGACTTCGACCATCACCTTGCGCCAGAGCTGCGAAGTCTCGAGCACGTTCGACTTGTCAACCGAGGAAACCTTCTTGCGGCGCTGCGTCGCAAGGTGGAACGCCATGCGCCCGATGCGCGCGATTTCCGAGCGCGTGTAGGTCATCGTATTGGTGCCGCGTTCGGTGTCGCCGGAGCCCTCGATGCCGCGCGGAGTGCCATAGTAGATACCGCCCGTCAACTCGCGCACGATGATCATGTCGGTGCCTTCGACGCGCTCGTTCTTTAGCGGCGAAGAGTCGATCAGCGAGCGGTAAGTGCGCACGGGACGGAGGTTGGCGTAGACTCCCAGAATCTTGCGAATGCCGAGCAAGCCGCGCTCGGGACGCTGCAGAGGCGGGGCGTTATCGAACTCCGGCAGGCCGACCGCGCCGAGCAATGTGGCATCGGCTTCGCCCGCCAGGCGAGCGGTCTCGTCGGGCATCGGCTGGCCCGTTTTATGAATGGCGATACCGCCGAGCAGCCCCTCGGTGAGATCGAGCGTGTGGGAGAACTTCTCCACTACGCGGCGGAGCACCTTCACGGCCTCCCGCGTGACTTCGGTCCCGATACCGTCACCGGGCAGCGCCAACACTTTCAACTGCATGTATCTATTATCAACTCCTCAATCCCGGGCCGGTCAGGGCAGACCTAACTCATCGGCGCTCCAAGGTACACAGCCGCGAACGACCGAGAGCGGTCAGGTCCGCTGATTGCCAATGCCCCTTCGCGGCCGTAACTCCAGGCTCGCGTGTTTTCGGGCCAAGGGGCCGCTTACCCCCCCGCGACGGCGGTGTCGGTCTTCATTCGCTCGCTGGCTTTCAGCGTAAGCAGAATCGCCAGGATCTCCTGATCCGACACGTTCTTCTTACGGTCTGCAATCTCGATGAAGCCCTTGTAGACGACGTCCAGCTCTTCCTTGGAAACCGGGTATCCGAGGTGTTCGCATTTGGACCGCAGCGCGTGACGGCCGCTGTGCTTGCCGAGCACCAGGCGCCCCTCAGGGATGCCGATGCTCTTCGGATCGATGATCTCGTAAGTGGACTTGTTCTTCAGGTAGCCGTCCTGGTGGATGCCCGCCTCGTGAGCGAAAGCGTTCAGTCCGACGATGGCCTTGTTCGGCTGCGGGCCAAACGCGATGTATTCGGTGAGCAGCTTGCTCGCCGGATACAGGTGCTGAGCGTGAATACCGGTCGTGTAGGGCAGTTGATCGTGCCGTACGCGGAAGGCCATCACGACCTCTTCCAGCGCGCAGTTGCCGGCACGCTCCCCGATACCGTTGATGGTGCATTCGATCTGGCGGGCACCCGCAACCACGGCCGCGATGGAGTTCGCCGTCGCCAGGCCCAGGTCGTCGTGGCAGTGCACGCTGATGATGGCCGTGTCGCCCACGGCCTTAACCATGCGATCGATCAGGATCGCATACTCCTGCGGCACCGAAAACCCCACGGTATCTGGAAGATTCACGGTCGTGGCCCCCGCGGCAACCACCGCGCGAGTCACCTGCTCCAGATAGTCGTAGTCGGTGCGCGTGGCGTCTTCGGCGGAGAACTCGACGTCGTCGGTAAACTGGCGCGCCAGTTCCACGGCCGCACAGGCTTCTTCCAGCACCTGCTGGCGGGACTTCTTCAACTTGAACTCAAGATGGATGTCGCTGGTGGCGATGAAGGTGTGAATGCGCGGCCGCCGCGCGGGTTCCAGCGCACTGGCCGCGCGCTGCACGTCTAGCGTGCAGGACCGCGCCAGCGCCGCGACACGGACCCAAGGCAGCTCGTTTGCCACCGAACGGACCGCTTCGAAGTCGCCCTCGGAGGCGATGGGGAAACCCGCCTCCAGGATGTCCACGCCCAGTTCCGCCAGTTTGTGCGCCATGCGGAGTTTTTCGGGAACATTCATGCTGCATCCGGGCGACTGCTCACCATCCCGGAGCGTAGTGTCAAAGATAACGACGCGATTCTTGTCCTGCGTCTCAGCCATGGGTATAAGGCTCTCCTTTTTGCCGGAATGCGGATGAAGGACATCCGGATACGGGTGATCCAACCGAGCGGCCTGTTTCTCCGGCACGGCTGGCGACTTTTCCTATTGTCCGCGTGCGGCTACGATAGCACAAATTTATAGTGCAGCATTTTCGCATAAGGGGATCGAATTTGATAAACTCTGCAAATGCTGGGTCGTGCTCATATTCGAAATCTAAGGATCAACGATGGAACTGTATCCGCTTAAGGTCTTTCTGACGGTCGCCACGGAGCGCAGTTTTTCGCGGGCCGGTGAGAAGCTGCTTCGGACGCAGCCTGCGATTTCGCTTGCGGTGCAGCGACTGGAACACGAATTGGGCGAGAAACTACTCGACCGGACCGGTCGCGAAATGATCCTGACCGATTCAGGGAAAATTGTACTGGAGTTTTGCAGGCGCTTTGAGAACCTCGAACGCGAGATGGAAAACTCGCTGGCCGAATTGCGCGATATGGCGTCGGGGCGGCTCGTGATCGGCGCAAATGAGACCACCTCCCTCTACCTGATGCAGCACATTGTGAGCTACCGCCGGCAATACCCAAAGGTAAAAGTGCAGGTGCGGCGCTCGCTGTCCAGCCGTATTCCCGCGCAGTTGATCGACGGCGATCTGGAACTGGGCGTGATCACTTACGATCCGGAAGACGACCGGTTGGAGTCGAGGATCATCTTCAGCGATCACCTCTGCTTTCTCGTTAGCCCGGGGCACCGCTTCGCGCATCGCGAGTCGGTCTCGATCCGCGAACTGGGGATGGAAACTTTCATTGCTCACAACGTGTTCTCGCCCTATCGCGACGTGGTGCTGAAGGCCTTTCAGCGGGCGAAAGTGCCACTCAACATGGACGTCGAAATGCCAACCGTCGAGACCATCCGCAAGATGGTGGCACGCAACGAAGGGGTCGCGTTCCTGCCCAAGATGTGCGTGGAGAACGACTTCGAGCAAGGCACGCTGAAGGAGGTCCGGGTAGAGGAACTCAGCATGGAGCGTAAGATCAGGTTGGTCTACCCGGCCCGCCGCGCGCTGAGCCATGCCGCCCGTGCGTTCCTGGAAATCGTGATCGGTCCGAGCGGGGCGACGATTTAGCGCAGACCTCCAGGCGGAGACGGCAGCCCCGCCATCGATCCGGGCATCCGGCGTCACTTAGTCAGCACAGAACCGCGAATGAAGAGAGCGGTCAAGTCTGCGAATGGCCCAACTCCCTCTCGCCGAAGCTATGGCCGGCCCTTTTAAATCCTGATATAATTATTTTACCCGGATCATTAACTGCGCCGGAGAAGCTAGAGATCAGGCGGACGTGGCGTCCGGCATAGACTGTGGCTGCTCCCCCACTGTTTCTGGACTCGAGGAACGACGCCATGCTCTCACCGCAAGAACGCAAAGCCGCCAGCAGAGCCTACAAGGAGCGCAAGCCGCGCCCCGGGATCTACGGGGTGCGCCTAAAAGCGACGGGCCGCTGTTGGGCCGGTTCGGCGCAGAACCTGGACACCGCGAAGAACTCGGCGTGGATGACCCTAAACTCGGGCCGGCACCTGGAACGGTCCCTGCAGGCCGAATGGGCCAGACTGGGCGAGGATGCATTCGAATTCGTGATCCTGGAAACGCTGGAGGAGGACTTGCTCCCCATGGCGGTGAAGGACCTGCTCAAGGAGAAGCAGCGCCTCTGGGCAAAGCAACTCGCCTCCTAGGAGTCGCGACGCCATAACCCTGCAACAGCGGATATGATGAGGGCCATGCGCCGCATGTTCCGGGTCAATCCGCGCGTTGCTGCTGGGCGGGTTTTCCTTAAGGGAATCGCATGCTAACGCGC
Source organism: uncultured Acidobacteriia bacterium (assembly GCA_903909435.1). Lineage (GTDB taxonomy): Bacteria > Acidobacteriota > Terriglobia > Bryobacterales > Bryobacteraceae > CAIVVT01. The sequence continues at coordinate 20,070 of CAIVVT010000288.1, forward strand.
CGGGCGTGGCTGGGAAGCTCGCTACTGGCGACCACTGGTTGCTCCACTGAGAAACGCGACGCTGGCTGGCCGGCGGCGTGGGACCGGATCCTGATCGAGAAGGCCGCCTCGGCGGAAGCTCCGCGTTTCGATGAGCAAGAGTCGTTGGTCACGCGGCTGTTCCCGCCCGGCTACCGCTACCACACGCGATTGCGCGAGGGCCGTGTCCACGATCTCCGCGCATCCGCCGAATATGCGCTGGCACTGCTGGAAATTGGGGCCCCGGCCGGACGTGCACGCGCCGAACGGACGCTGAATCGCGTCTGCGCCCTCCAGGATACCGACCCGGCCAGCAAGTGGTACGGCATCTGGGGCTACTACCTCGAAGAACCGCCGCCTAAGATGGACACCGCCGATTGGAACTGGGCCGACTTCCTGGGCGGCACGCTGCTGCTGATCGACATTCGCCACGGTGACCGCCTGGATGTGGGTCTGCGGGCCAGGGTGCGCGCGGCGATCCGGCACGCGGCGCTCTCGGTGCAACACCGGAATGTGGAGGCAGGCTACACCAACATCGCGGTGAAAGGCACGTTCGTCTGCGCCGCGGCGGCGGAACGACTGGGACTCGAAGATCTCGCGGCTTACGCCCGGGAGCGGATGTCGCGCGTCGCGGCTTACATCGCGGAAAGCGGTAGTTTCGCGGAGTACAACAGTCCGGTTTACGCCCGGGTGACGCTCACCGACCTGACTCGCATGCGCATGTACCTGCATCCCGGTGCCGTGCGCGACGCGGCGGCCCGCATCGAGAGCCGCCTGTGGCTGCACTTGGCGCGCCACTGGGACGGGTACCGCAGACAATTCGCCGGTCCCATGAGCCGCTGCTACGAGACCGATCTGGGAGAGCCGTTCTGGCTGGAGAAAGCTCTGGGCGGTCGGTTGGGCCTGGCCAACCCGGCGTTGCGCGGCCAGTACGGGGACCTCGACACCGCCATTCACGATCTCCGCTGCCCGGAGGCGCTCGCTCCCGATTTCCTCCGGCCGAAACCCGCTTTTCACCGGGAGATCTTCCGTGTCTCCCCGGCGCCGTCACGCCCGGTGCAGGGAGCCACGCTCGTCGGTCCGGACTACTCGCTCGGCACCGTCAACCAGGGCGATTTCTGGGTTCAGAGCCGCCCGCTGCTGGCCTACTTCGGTGGACCGGCGCGGCCCGCCAGCTTCATTCGGTTGCGGCTGGTGAAGGACGGCTACGACTTTTCTTCGGGGCTTCTGTGGACGGTGCAGCAGGGCGGCAACGTCCTCGCTCTGGTCAACTTCCGCTCGCCCGGCGGCGACCGCCATCCGTCGCTCGACCCGATCAAGGGCGGTGAGTTCCAATGCGGGCGGCTGTTCCTCGAACTCAGCTTTGAGGGCTTGGGTGAAGGCTTTTCGTTTCGGAAAGTGGACGACCGCGGCAGCATCGCGGGTGGAGGAATCCAGGCAGATTTCCAACTCCGGGGCGGGCGGTTTGGGTCCCGTCCACTTCACTTGGGGGGCTCCGCTACGCGCCGCTCGGCCACATATACTGTCGACTTCCTGCCACCAGGGGCGGCCAGCCGCGTGATGTGGGCCTTGACCGGAGCAGCCTGGTGCGTTTTCACGCTGACGCTCTCGGGCCAGCCTCTGGACGCCCTCGCCTGGCCATGCGAGGTTGAGGCCACTGCCGACAGAGTCCACGCGACTTGGGAAACTCCCGCCGGGTTGCTCGAAGTCAGCGGGCTTTCCAAAGCCGCCACAATCGAAGACCACCGGAAATCATTTGGTGAGAGAATCAACAGCCAGGACATACCGTTAGCTCGACTCGAGGAGTCAAAACCATGACGTTTTCATCCGTACACACCCGCCGTCAATTCATTTACGGCACCGCCGCGCTCGCTGCGACACCGCTTTTTGCGGCAAAGTCGAAGCTCAAACTCGGCGTAACCGACTGGAACCTCAACCTCTCCGGCAAGCCGGAAGCTGTTGCGCTGGCTGCTTCCCTTGGTTTCGCGGGCGTTGAAATCAGCCTGGGCCGGAAACCTGGCGCGGACAAGCTGCCGCTGGCCGACGAAGCCCTCCAGCAGAAGTACCTGGACGAACTGAAGAAGCACAAGGTCGTTGCAGCGGGAACCTGCCTCGACATCCTGCACACGAATTACCTGAAGAGCGACAAGCTCGGGCAGAAGTGGGTGGCGGACGCCATCCCGATCACGAAGAAGCTGGACGCCAAGGTGATCTTGCTGCCATTCTTCGGCCGCGGGGCGATGAAGACGAATGAGGAACTGGACTACGTGGGCGACTTCCTGCATGAGATCGGCCCTGAAGCCGCCAAGAGCAAGATCATCCTCGGCCTCGAAAACACCAACTCCGCGGAGGAGAACGTCCGCATCCTGGAGCGAGCAAAGTGCGACCACGTAAAGGTTTACTACGATGTCGGCAACTCGACGGGCGGCGGGTACGACGTGGTTAAGGAGATCGGGTGGCTCGGCGCCAAGCGCATCTGTCAGTTCCACCTTAAAGACAACCCGCACTACCTCGGAGAGGGCAAGATCGACTTCCCGGCCGTAATGCGCACAATCGCCGCTTTAGGGTTCACGGGCTTCGCCAATCTTGAGACCGATTCACCGTCTAAGTCCGTACCCGACGATATGAAGCGGAATCTGGCCTTCGTGCGCGACTTGATCGCTAAAGCCTGAACCTGGGGCGAAGACTTGGAGATAGTGCGTTATTGTAACACCTAACCCACGTGTTATCTTCGAGTTTTTCGGATTTGAACATCTGAAATGAAGCCCGGCCGGGGTAAACTGCCGGGCCAAGATTAAGTGTTCATAATGCTGAAAAGAAACACCTTGACGGTTCCGCTGGAAAACACCACAATGAATTCAGTTTGCACTACGATTCATCAAAAATGAACGATACGTGCAACTGCCTAAAGGTGTACCGATAAAAACGAGGTCCGCGCATGACCTTTCAAGTTGGCGAAAAAGTGGTTTACCCCAACCACGGTGTAGGAACAATCGAGAACATCAGTTCACGTTCATTCGGCGTTCAGTCGGAGCGTTTCTACTTGTTACGGCTCTCATACAACAGCCTCACCGTCATGGTGCCCTTCTCTCACGTTGAGCAAGTTGGACTTAGGAAGGTCACCCGAAACGGAGAGATCGCTCGGATGTTGGGCTTCCTGGCCTGTGGCGAGTGCAAGTCCAGTTCGGACTGGAAGGATCGGTTCAAGGAGAATTCCGCCAAGATGCAGAGCGGAAGTCTTCAGGAAGTTGCCGAGGTGTTGAAGTCTCTGGCGGCGATCCAGTCTCACAAACCGCTTTCCTTCCGGGAGAAGAAGATGCTGGACCGGGCGCGAGTGATGATCGTCGCGGAATTGGCGACATCCAGGGGCGTCAAGGAGCCGGAAGCAGTTGAATTGCTATCGAAGGCGATCGGCAAATCGAACCGGCGTTTCCCGGAACCTCTGTAGGGATTCGGCAGTTCACCTTCATTTGTGCATTTGTGAAAAGGGAGCCGGCAGCGGCTCCCTTTTTGCGTCTCTGCTACTCTGACCTTCGTGAATCTGCTCTACCTCATCCGCCACGGCCAGGCGGGAACCCGTGACGAATACGACCGGTTATCGAACCTGGGACGGGCACAAGCCCGGGCGCTGGGCGACTGGTTGGCCCGGGAGGGCGTCGCGTTCGATGCCGTCTGGACCGGCGCTCTGCGCCGCCAGCAGGAGACCGCCGCGACCGTCCTCGGAGCTTTGGCGGAGGCGGGCTTGCCGCAACCTCAGGTGCAGTTCGATCCGCGCTGGAATGAGTTCGATCTGGATGCGGTATATGCCGGTATCGCACCGCGCATCGCCGCGGAAGACCCGGCCTTTCGCCGTGATTTTGAAGCGCTCGAGCGGACCGTGGCCGCTGGCGACGCGGCGATTCACCGCAAGTGGACCCCCGCCGATGCAGCCATCGTGGAGGCCTGGATCGCAGGCCGCTACAGTTTCGAAGGCGAGTCCTGGGATCAATTCGTCGCGCGCGTGCGGGCAGCCGCAGTTGAGCCGCTAGCCGCAGCGCGAACCGGCAAATCAGTGGCGGTGTTCACATCTGCGACGCCGGTGGGAATCACGCTGGGCCTGGCCCTCAGCCTGACCCCGGGCGACATCATGAACATGGCCGGGGCGGCGCTGAATTCGAACGTTACGATCCTCAGCGTCGACGCGGACCAGCTCCGGCTATTCGCATTCAACCGGATCGCGCACCTGGAAAGTCCGGAGTTGAGAACATTCCGTTGATGGCTGCACGAGCGCTTGAAGCAGCCAGCAGCGTGCACTTCGGACGGCCCGTCAGGTCCGCAGCAAAATCGGCAGCAGCAGTAGGATGGCTAGTGCTCGCGTCAGACAGGAAACGCAGATCCACATGTTCCACCTCATCGAAAGCCGCCTTCCTCGAGCCGTTTCCATTTAACGCCCGCGTTTCCTCGGATGCAATGGACCATAAGATTCAAATTGCCGCCGGAGCGAGGGTGGTCGAATGAACCTTCTGATCCTGGGCTGCGGGTTCACCGGCCGCAGGGTCGCCGCCGGCATCGCCGCCGCAGGCCACTCGGTTTGGGCGACTTCGCGTTACCCGGAGCGCCTGGACCTGCCCGGAGTCTGCTGCCTGCGCTTGGACCTCGACGATCCGGAATCGGTTGTTTCAGCGTTGCGCGCCATTCCCGCGCCGGTCCGGGTGTTGCTCTCCGTGCCACTCACTGCCGGCAAGGCGGGTGACTGGAGCGATCCGACACCGCGCTTGCTGGAACCGCTGGGCGAGAAGCCCGAGCGGATCGTGTACCTCTCAACCACTGGCGTGTATGGAGCGCAGACCGACGTTGACGAGCGCACACTCCCTGCGCCGCGCGGCCCCCGCGAGCAATTGCGCGTGGATGCCGAGCAGACCGTCCGAGCAGGGTCGTGGTCCGCATTGATCCTGCGCCCCGCCGCCATTTACGGGCCAGGGCGCGGCGTGCACGAATCAATGCGGCGTGGCACTTTTCGCCTGCCGGGCGACGGGACAAGATTCATCAGCCGCATCCATGTCGATGACCTGGCAGCCATCGCTACAGCGGCGCTGGTATCAGCGGAGACCGGCGCATGGCCCGTTGCCGACGAGGAGCCTTGCAGCAGCCTGGAAATCTGCCGTTTCGTCGCGGACCTGACCGGACTGCCCATGCCCGCACCTGCGGCGACGGGCGCAGTCAGCGAGACACTGCGCAACAATCGCAGGGTGGACGGCCGGGCGGTCCTGCGCCTGCTCGGCGTTCGCCTGCGCTACGCGTCGTACCGGACTGGAATTCCTGCGTGCCTGGAAGCCGAGGGCGGCAGGTTCGGCAGCGGAGTGCCTGGCGGTTGAAACCGCACAAAAATGTGACAGCCATGTGAATTCTGCATACCACTCACCTATGATCAGTAGGAACACCCGCGCACGCCGCCGGGAAACAGGGGAGGGCAAGCGATCCGGTGAGACGGGAAATGCAGCGTGGGTTGTGGCCAGTCGATTGGTTGCTGTTGTCCTACCTGCTATTCATCAGCCTCCTGATTGCCGGATTCCGTCAGCGTATCGCCGATGCGGGCGTCCTCTTGATGGTGCACGCCTTGGCCGGCCTGTTGATCGCAGCGTATGCGTTCTTGCCCCAGCTCCCCGGAGCGTTTTATTTCCGCCACATTTATCCGTTGCCGTACGTGTTCGCGTGCTACCGGCTGATGAGCGTGTTGATCCGTTCGATTCGCGAGGAGCGCTTCGATGCGCTGCTGGCGGATTGGGATCGCTCTTTTTGGCACGCTGATCCAACCGTGTGGTTGGAACGTCTCCAGACGCCGGCGTTGACGGAAGGCCTGCAGATCGTCTACGCGTTGTTCGTCCCGGTCGTGCTAGCGGTCGCCGTCATCCTGTGGGTGCAAAAGCGCGAAGATTTTCGGAGTTACGCTTTCTTGCTCACTTTGGGCTTCCTGGCGTCCTATCTGCTCTATCTCCTCGTTCCCGCACGGGGACCGCGATACCTCCTGGATGGGTTACAGACCCGGCCACTGAGCGGGTTGTGGCTGTACGGCCCGCTGCGCCATCTGCTGGACGTGATGGAGTCGTCGCATTACGACTGCTTTCCGAGCGGCCACGCGGAGATGACCCTGCTCGCCTGGTGGACGGTGAGCCGCATCTCCAAACCGCTTTCTGCTTTCTATCTGGTCTACACGGCGTTGATTCTACTGGCCACCGTCTACCTGCGCTACCACTACACCGTCGATCTGGCAGCGGGCGCCGCTTTGGCCGGGTTGGTCTGGTACACCGCACCGCTTTTCGAGCGGGCGCCCGTCCGGCAGGACAAGCACTATCAGCATGAGCCTACTCGAGATTTCGCCCATTCATAGTAGCGCGGACCGACGCGAGTTCCTCTCGTTCCCCTACGACTTGTACAGCCAGGATCGGTACTGGGTAGCGCCGTTGCGCCTCGATCAAAAGACGCTGCTCGACCCGCTGAAGCATCCTTTTCACCTGCACGCGACGATGCAGGGGTTTCTGGCTCGGCGGGCAGGCCGGACGGTGGGACGCATCGCGGCCATTCTGGACCCGAATTACAGCCAGTTTCACGCTGAAAAGGCGGGCTTCTTCGGCTTCCTGGAGATGGTCGATGACCAGGAGGTGGCCACCGGCCTGCTGGCTGCCGCCAGGGATTGGCTCCACGCACGGGGGGCGGAGGTGTTGCGCGGACCGGTGAATCCCTCCACCAACTACGAGTGCGGCGTCCTGGTCGATGGTTTCGGATCCAGCCCCCGCATCATGATGACCTACAACCCGGCTTACTACGGTCCGCGCATCGAGGCGGCGGGCCTACGCAAGGCGAAGGATCTGCTGGCTTACGATTTGCCCGTCACCCGCGCCCGCGCCGACCGCGTGCAGACCCTGACCGACCGGGCGGAATCAAGCGGTATCCACCTGCGGAAGCTGCGCCTGGACGACTACGACAACGAGGTCGAACTGGCCTGGGGCATCTATAACTCGGCCTGGGCGAAGAACTGGGGCTTCGTTCCGATGACCCGCGCGGAGTTCCTGCACCACGGCCACGAATTGAAGCAGATTCTGATTCCCGATCTGGCCTGGATTGCGGAGTCGGGGGGGCAAGCTGTGGGATTTGCGCTGGCGATCCCCGACATAAACGAGGCGCTGCACCATCTGAGAGGACGCCTGTTCCCGTTCGGATTGCTCAAACTGCTGTGGTACCAGCGGAAGATCCAATACCTGCGCGTGATCGTGCTGGGCGTAAGGCATGAGTACCGCTCAACGCCGGCGGCTGCGGCGCTCTACGCCGCGCTAATCCGCGAATGCGCGCGGCTGAAGTTCCGCGGGGCGGAGTGCTCTTGGATTCTCGAAGACAACGTGCTGATGCGCAGATCGCTGGAAGCGCTCGGGGCAACCGTGTACAAGACCTACCGGATCTACGAGTTCTAGCTGGCATGGGAGTCTGGCTGCCACGGGTACCCGCTAGTCGCGGGCTAGCGGATCACACTCCCAGGACCGGGCCGGGAGGAGCCTGACTCCGCCGTTCGTCCGGGCACCGGCGGCAAGGTTGATCTGGCGTTGCCCATTTCGAATACATGTAGAACTCTTAGCCTGGTCCGAATCTGGACTGTTTGCATGCTTCCAGGGACACGCGCCTCGCCTCAATCCGCCCGCCAACCGCCGCCGAAAGCGACGTTCGGCTTGAGACGCGGCCGAACCACTGATAGGCTTATGAATTGGGCTCCACGGGGACTCCAACCCCGCGGCAAGCAGAGGTGTGCCATGTCCGGACATTCTAAGTGGGCAACAATCAAGCATAAAAAGGGCGCGCTTGACGCCAAACGCGGGAAAATCTTCACGCGCCTGATCAAGGAAATCGTCATCTCCGCGCGCGGCGGCGGCAATCCCGACTCCAACTCGCGCCTCCGCACGGCCATCATCGCGGCGAAAGCCGCCTCCATGCCCGCCGAAAATATCAAACGCGCCATCATGCGCGGCACGGGCGAGATCGAAGGCGGGCAGATCGACGAAATCATGTTCGAGGGCTACGGCCCGGGCGGCGCGGCGGTGCTTGTGATGAGCGCAACCGACAACCGCAACCGTACCGTCAGCGAGATTCGTCACGCCTTCTCGAAAAATGGCGGCAACCTCGGCGAGCAAGGCAGCGTGGCCTACATGTTCGACCGCAAGAGCCAGATCATCATCGAGAAGGACAAGGCTACCGAGGACCAGTTGATGGAGATCGCGCTGGAAGCGGGCGCCGACGACGTTCGCGACGAGGACGATAGCTGGGTGGTGCTGTCCGCGCCGGAGTCTCACTCCATCGTTTTGGAGGCGATCCACAAGGCTGGCGTGCCGACGGTCGAGGCGGAGATCGCGATGATCCCCAAGACTCCGATGAAGGTCGATCAGAAGCACGTGGGCGGCATGTTGCGCCTGCTCGAAGTGATGGAAGACCACGACGACACGCAAAACGTTTACACCAACTTCGACTATGACGAGGACTCCGCCAACGGTTGATTCAGCGACCTGCGGGACAGCCGCCGCGGCGAGCCGGCAGTGAGGATTCTGGGCGTCGATTGCGGCAGTGTGACCACTGGCTACGGCGTGATTGAAACAGGTTCCCCGAGGCACCGTCTGATAGTAGCGGGGGTGTTTAAGACCAATCCGCGCGACGCGTTCCCGGAGCGGTTGCTGGCCATCGCCACGGGCTTGCGGGCGATTGTCGCGGAGCATAGGCCGGACGAGGCGGCGGTGGAAGAGACGTTCTATTCGCCGAACTCCTCCAGTTCCAGTTCTTTGCGGCTCACTCACGTGCGCGGCGCGGTCCTGCTGGTCCTGGCCGAAGCCGGTTTGCAGGTTGGCGAGTATCCTCCGGCACGTGTGAAACTGGCCGTCACCGGCAAGGGAAGGGCAGAAAAAGTTGAGGTCCAATCGATGGTGCGGATGCTGCTGAACCTGTCCGAGCCGATCGCTTCCTTCGACGCTTCCGACGCCGTGGCAGTCGCGATGTGCCACGCCGCCATGCGCACCATGGCCATCCACACGGCCGAGGTATCCAGATGACCGTGCGCGCGTTGCTCGTGGCTGGACTACTGAGTGCATGCAGCCTGACCGCGCTGGCCGAACCGCGGCTGTTCCTCTCAAAGCGATTCCCCCACAGCCGCCCGGAATACGCGGAACTGCGCATCGAGCGTGACGGGCGGGTCGAGTATCGCGAGACGTTGGACGAGGAACCCCTGCGCGTTAAACTGACCCGCGAGGAGACCGACGCCGTTTTCGATCTCGCGGAGAAGTGCGACCGGTTCCGCAAGCCTCTGGAATCCGAACTGAAGGTCGCGCGGATGGGCGAGAAGCTGTTCCGCTGGGAGGACGGCGACGAAAAGCACGAGGTCAAATTCAACTACACGCTGGATCTGACCGGACAGGCGCTCCTCGACTGGTACGAGAAAATTGTCGAATCAGAGTTGTATCTGATCGACCTCGAGCGGACGGCCCGCTACGACGTGCTGGGAGTGAACCAGTCCCTGCTCCAACTGGAGGCTGGCTACGACAAGAAGCGGTTGGTGTCGGTTGAGCAGTATCTGCCGATGCTCGATCGAATCGCCAAGAACGAAAAGTATATGAACATGGCTCGGGAGCGCGCAGCCGGACTGGCCGATGCGTTCCGGGCGATCTCGGCGCACGCGGTCCCGGCGCCAAAGGCTGGTCAATGATCTCTCGTCATTTTCTGTTTCTGAGTTTGGCGCTGGCGATCGCGGCCGTGGTCGCGCCGCTTGCGGGTGCACCACCCGCAATCAAGATCACGCCCCCCTCCGCGGAGGTCAAAGCGCAACCATCGCCAGACGCCAGTTCATCGGCGGCGAGCAACGCAAGAGCCATGGAGGGATTTGATCTTGACTCGAAGCTCGACCAGGAGATAGGCGAGACCGGGGGTAGCCCGGCCGACATACTCAGGGTTCTCGAGAGGCACATGAAGCTGCATCCGGAATGCCCCAAGAAGGCTGAAATCACTCGTTTGCTGGCTCGCATCTCAGTGGAGCAGCGTGACAAGGCGAGAGTATTCCAATACGGCCCGACGGCGATTGAAGGCGGCAGCGACGATCCGCGTCTGCTCGATCAGGTTTCCCGGGCGCTGCTCGAACGCGGCGACTCCGAGAGTCTTAACAAGGCGCTGAAATACGGCTTGAGCCTGGTCACAAGAATGCACGGAGAACGGAATTCCCAACTCAGTTCTAAAGGCTATGAACCCGGCCAGGGCAGGCGTCTGGAGGAGACCGAATTCGCGCTGCAGGGCGCTCTGATCCAGGTGGCCCGGGCGAATGAAAAGCTCGGACAAAATGAGGATGCTCTCAAGGCGGTGGACGAAGCCTGGCAGGTCTATCCGTCGCTCGAGGGCGCGCTCGAACGATCTCACGTGCTGGAGCGACTGGGACGCCACTCAGAAGCCCTGGACGCCGCAGCGGACGCCTTCACTGTGGACGACCAGCGCAGTACCAGCAAGGACCGGCAGCGCGCGCGTGAGCGTCTGTCGGAACTGGCGTCCAAGGCCAGTGTAGTTGACCCCTCAGTGCGAGTGCTGCCGGCGTGGGATCGAACGCGTGGACTGTTGGAGGCTCGCAACAAGCGCATGCGCGAGTACGACCCGAACCTGCTGGCGACGTCACCTCTGGAATTCACCATGTCGAAATTGGAAGGCGGCCTGCTGCCGATGAGCAGCATGAAGGGCAAAGTGGTGGTGCTCGATTTCTGGGCTACCTGGTGCGGACCCTGCCGCGTTCAGCACCCGCTATACGAAGTAGTCAAGTCTCGCTTCAAGAACAATTCGGATGTCGTGTTCTTGGCGGTGAGCACGGACGAGGACCGCTCGCTGGTGAAACCGTACCTCGAACGTCAGAAGTGGTCGAAAGAAGTGCTTTACGACGACGGGTTGGGCAGCTTTTTCCGGGTCAACTCCATCCCGACGACCATTGTGCTGGACCGCAGCGGCGAGGTTAATAGCCGTATGCCCGGATTCGTGCCCGACCGCTTCGTCGAGATGCTGTCCGAGCGCATCAACTCGGCCCTGACGCAGAATTGATTCCGGCACAATTGGGGGCCTGTACGCTTCGATGGTCTTTCGGCGCATCATCTGGGTGGTTCTCGACAGCGTTGGCATCGGAGCCATGCCCGACTGGCGAGCTTTCGGAGACCCCGTTCCCGGCGATACGCTCGGGCATTGCGCGGCGCTGAGACCGCTGAAACTGCCCAATCTGACCGCGCTCGGCCTGGCCAACATCCGGCCTTTTGAAAACCTGGAGCCGGCTGAGCACCCGCTGGGCAGCTACGGCCGCGCGGCTCTCGCCTCCCCCGGCAAGGACACGACTACCGGACATTGGGAGATGGCGGGCATCATCCTCGAGAAGCCCTTTCCCACCTATCCGCACGGGTTCCCAGCGGACTTCATGGCCGAATTCGACCGCCGGATCGGCCGCGGTACGCTGGGCAATAGGCCGGCGTCGGGTACGCAAATCATCGAGGAACTCGGAGCCGAGCACATGGCCACCGGCAAGCCGATCGTCTACACCTCGGCCGACAGCGTCTTCCAGATCGCGGCGCATGAGGCGGTGATCCCGATTGAGGCGCAATACCGCCTGTGCGAGATCGCGCGCGGGATGCTGCGCGGCGAACACGAAGTCGGGCGCGTGATTGCGCGGCCCTTCACCGGCACGCCGGGACACTTCACCCGCACCTCCAACCGGCACGATTACGCCGTTCCGCCGCCCGCCGGGATGCTGCTCGACCGGCTTGCCGAAGCGGGAACGCTGGTCTGGGGCGTGGGCAAGATCTCCGACATCTTCCTGGGACGAGGGATCGCAAAGTCGTTCAAAACAAAGTCGAATGCCGACGGGATGGCCAAGACGCTGGAGGCGATGGCGGGACTCGAACGCGGCCTGATCTGGGTGAATCTCGTCGATTTCGACATGTTGTACGGCCACCGCAACGACCCAGAGGGCTACTCTCAGGCACTCGAGGCGGCCGACGCGTGGTTGCCCCAGTTGATGCTGGCTCTGGGCGAAGACGATCTCGTCATCTTCACTGCCGATCACGGCTGTGACCCGACTTCGCCTTCCACCGACCACTCCCGCGAGTACGTCCCGGTGCTGTGCTACGGGAAGCGCGCGCGCAGCGGCGTGAACCTCGGCACGCGGGCGAGTCTGGCCGACATGGGCGCCACGATTGCCGGGAACTTCGGGGCCGCAGTGGGTTTGGGACAGAGCTTCCTCGATGCCATTTTGGACAAGTAGTACGACTTCTAGTTCGGTGATTAGATTTCGCAGGGTCCCTGACACCGCAGAACTAGCTGGGCGGGTCCAGGGAACTCTGCGTCGCCAGAACTCGTAAGTGTTGGCATAGAGCGGCTGGAGAATCACTATGCAAATACGATCCATGTTGATGACGGTGGCGGGCGTGGCGTCGCTGACCCTCGCCAGCCCGGCGCTGGCCAGCAGTGGCGCGAGTTGGTCGAAGGACTTCAAGATCGTGGGCAGGGCGGAACTACGCGTCGAAGTGGACGACGGCCAGGTCACGCTCACGGGCAGCGACAGTAAGCAGATTGAAGCGCGGGTCTTCGTGACGGGCTGGAAGATGGGGCCGGACGGCGTTCAGGTCTATGACCGTCAGACCGGCGACCGGGTGGAATTGGATGTCCGCGTGGCGAAGATCGAGCGATGGTTCAACGTGGGAGAGCGTTCAGTGCGCGTTGAGATCCGCGTCCCAAACGGACTGCTGGCCAACGTGCACACCCGGGATGGCTCGGTTCATGCCGATGGCGTGCGGGGCGATCTCAAGCTGAGGACCGGCGATGGACGCATCGAGGCGCTCAGTATCGACGGTACGCTCAACGCGGACACGGGCGACGGCAGCATTCGCGTCCGCGGGCGACTGGACGCGCTGGCACTCCGCACCGGCGACGGCAGCATCGAAGCCGACCTTGCCGCAGGCTCGAAGATCACGACCGGCTGGGATGTCGGAACGGGGGACGGACACGTGACGCTGCGGTTGCCCGCCGGCTTTAACGCGGAACTCGACGCGCACACGAACGACGGCAAGATCGAGTCCGATTTCCCGGTGACCACGGCGCGCGTCAGCGGCGGGAGCGACCTGCGCGGCAAGCTAAACGCCGGCGGGCCGACGTTGAAGGTCCGAACGGGGGACGGGGCGATCCGGATCCTGCACAACTAGCGCGATCCGGAGAGCGTTCTGGCGCCACCTATGGCTCCAACCTGGAGCTCCCCTGGAAGCCTGATTCGAGTTTGTTGAGTTCGGCAGGAACATCGGGCCGCACTTCCCCGTTTGGACAACTGATGCGCTTTAGCACCGCAATACGCCCGCCCGCCCAGGTGAAGCCGCGCCTCGACTTCATCGACAACCTGCGCTGGGTGATGATCGTGCTCGTGGTGAGCATGCACGCAGCGGTCACCTACAGCCACCTCGGCAGTTGGTATTTCATGGAGGATCCCGAGCCGGGCCTGAGCGTGAAACTGCTGTTCGCCTACTATCAGACGGCGCTGCAGGCGTTCTTCATGGGGTTCCTGTTCCTGATCGCGGGCTACTTCGTCCCCAGGGCATTCGACCGCAAAGGCGCGGGCCGGTTCCTACGCGACCGGCTCGTGCGGTTGGGCATCCCCTCGCTGTTCTACATGCTGGTGGTGCACCCGTTCACGGTGTACTGGCTGCTGCACGACTACTACAAGATCCACGCCTCGTCCACGGACGCCTTTCTGGATTACCTGCGCACGTTCCGCTGGGTCGGCAAGTCAGGCCCAATGTGGTTTACGGTCGCTTTGCTGATCTTCTGCGGAGTCTACGCCCTGGTCCGGACAGTTGGCCAGCGACCGGCTATAAACCAGCATGACGGAGCGCTGCCCACGCACCGGCAGGTCATCGTACTCGCGTTGGTGATGGGGCTGTGCTCGTTCCTGGTTCGCATCGTGCAGCCGATGGGCACCAACATCCTCAACATGCAGCTGTGCTATTTCTCGCAGTACATCCTGCTGTTCGGCGTCGGCCTGGTCGCCTACCACCGGAACTGGCTGCTGCGCATCGGCTACGATTTCGGCATGCGCTGGTTCCGGCTGGCCCTGATTGCGGGAACACTGGTGTGGCTGGCGATCATCGGCGGAGTCGTCGCCACCAACGGCGAACGCAGCCTCTCCGGCGGCTTCACCTGGCAGAGTGCGGCGCTCTGCTTCTGGGAGGCGTTCTTCTGCCTCGGCATCTGCCTGGGACTGACCGTGCTGTTCCGCGAAAAGTTCAACCGGCAGGGCGCTTTTGCGAAGTGGATGAGCGACAGTAACTTCTCCGTGTACCTGTTCCACACGCCGCTGCTTGTGGCCGTGACGCTAGGGATGCGGGGCTTCGCCGCGCCAAAACCGGTCAAATTCCTGGTGGCGACGCTGTTGGCGACGACCGTGACGTTCCTGGCCAGCAACTACGTTTTCCGGCGCATTCCGCTGCTGCGGCGCGTATTGTAGCGACTCCCGGTGAACGTGCAAAACCGTAAGTTGCTTTCGGTTTTGAATGTAGAATCAATCACTTACAGACACTTTTCCGAAAGTTCTTACGGTTTCTCAAGCTTGCCACATGTCCCGGACGGGTTGTTCAGCGGCCGGCAGGGTTCGCCGCGTGCAGGCGCACGCCTGCCTTATGATCGGGCGGAAAGTGCAATTCGAGAATCCCCGCCTTGTCTGTGACTGCGTCGTCCATGCCCTCGCCGTCCACCTCGAAGTCGTACAGCGTCGAAGGCTGCAGACCCACCACGAAGGCGACCTGCTCCACCGGCTTGGAGTCCTCGTCGGGCTTCGTCCACCAGCCCGTTTCAAAGCGCGTATCCGCGCCGCCAAAGAAAACGCGCGCGGGGCCCAGGTTGACGCTGGGGTGCCCTGAATTCGGCTTCACCGCGAAGCGCTGGCCGTCCTGGAAAAGCTGCACTTCGTTATCCCAAAGGCCGAACCAGACCGCGTTTTCGTCCCAACTGCTGCGCACGAACAGCCGTCCGGAAGCGTGGTACAGATCGGGCATGTAGGAGTAGCTCAGTCCCGGCAGATAGGGGTTGGCCCACAAGAACTCGTACGGTGCGCCCAACGCTCCGCGCAGCAGGAAGCGGTCCTGAATCAGCCAGCCCTGCAGAAATTGGGTCGCCTGCGCATTGGGATCGGCGGCTACCAACTCCATCTCGGCAACGCGCGAAAAGACGCTTTCATCGAGATCCGGATCGCCCGCCCCGATGTAGGCGGGGACTCGATATTCGTTCTCGGCGGCCGGCCATGGCGCGGGGTAATACGCCAACATCAAGCGCATGGGCAGTTCCCCGAACCACTTGGGAGCGTCCTCCCGCAAATCCACACGCAGGTTATCGCGCAGGGCATGGGCCACCTCCAGCAGCGCCATCAGCGACGCGCGCTTGGGGAACGGATCGTCTCCCGCGCGCAAGCGGGGCGCAGTCTGTTTAACCCACCAGTCTTCAACGGCATAGCACAGGAAGCTCTCCGCGGCGGCCGGGTTGGCGTCGGCCACGGCTATCGCGGCGAACAGCACGCTCCGCAGTTCCAGCACGTCGCGGGGACGCAACTTGAGCACCGGCAGCAGCGCCTTTTCGAGCAGCGCCGCGGAGCTGGGGGGGAGTTGCGGTTGGCACCAGTCATAAACCAGAGCCATCTGCCGTAAGTCCGCGGGCTCTTTGGCATTCGCCGTCTTGGTGGCCCACACCAGCGCCTGTTCGCAAGCGCCTTTCGATTGGGCTACGATTCCGTACAGGGCGTGTGAAAAACCCGGTTCGGGCATTCGGGCGCCACCCTCGACCAGGGCCGAATACTGCTCCCAGCGCATCGACTTGCGCTCGCGCTCACGTCGCAGCAGGCGCAGACGCCGGCCGGCTAGCAGTAGCCGCGGCGGTTCCACATACACCTTAAAGTCGATTGACGCGGGAGCATTCGTAGCCGGGTTTTGCGCGGCGGCCGTCTCGGGCGAGGACTGTGCCTGCGCGTACGCGGCCCAGCCGAGGCAGAGCATGCCAAGCGTGAGGGCAACGTGGTCAAGCCGTGTCACGCTGACACACTCCTTGTGCAAAGATTGCCCTCGGGGCTGGATTGCGATCCGGTTAGACATTGAAAACAAGGGACTTTTAACCCAGTAGAAACTGGCCACGAGTTTGCTAGAATAACAGCGAATTGATGTAGTCTCTCAAGACCTGCCCTCTGCTGGAACAGGTTAGTGTAAGGAACGCGTGGCAGTTTAACGTCGTGCTTGCGGGAGCCGGTGTTCAAGTTCTTGTCCATTCGTCCTAACGCTGACATGGTTCGGCAGAGGGACTTTTTTGCCTTCTGCCTGGGACCGGGGCAACCTCCAACATACAAGAGCAGATGCACGCGCCGGCGTTCGGCTGCGCAGGTTCAGCATAAGGACGAATGCATGGCTACAGGCGCGCGTAGACAGAGCCACGAACGACAGGCAGTGGTCAAGTCCGCCGACACGCATTGTTTCTTCGCGTTCGCAACTGTTCCGAAGACGCCTAAGAATTCCACCACTCCCTCACGGTCGCGGCTCCGTCCCGGGCCGAATCCACGACCGTGAAGGGGTGGTGCCGGTTAGCGGACTTGGCCACTCTCTGTCGCTCGTGTCTCTGTGCTCTCGCGGCTCGGTGCCGCCGCGTCTCGAGGTCGCGCCGGAGGAATCGTCGAGCCGACTTTAGAAAGTGGGCACTACTCGGCTCCGCCCTTGCCACCGTGGATGATCGCGATCAACTGCTTCAGGGCCGTCGATGGATCAGCTTGCTGAAATCCGCCCGCATGCCAGGCGTCCAGTTTGGGACTCAATTGAGCGTAGTTTTGTTGCGAACTGCGGGCGGCATAGGCGTCGATCGCGGCCTTGCGTTCGGCGGCTTGCTTCGCGTTGGCGGCGCTGCCAGACTTGTCGAAGCACAGCAGCAGCAGGTAGTCCTGCACGCGATAGTCGGGATCGGCGGGCTGGCCCGTGCCGAGTTGCTCGGGATAGATCTTTGAAGCTTCGAGCAAGGGCACGGCCTGGGCGTAGTTGCCCTGGTGCATAGCCTCCAGCGCCATGGCTATCTGGCAGTCGGCGAACAGGCTGTAGACGTCACTTTGGCCCTCGGCAGGCAGAATGGCGGCGTGTTCGAGCGTGGCATGGCATTCGCGGTAGCGGCCCGCGTTCATGTAGGCGCGGGCCAGGTTCACCTTGATGACGTCCTGCTTCGGGAATTCCTTGGCCGCGGTCTCGGCGACGGCGAGGGCCTGATCGTGCATCCCGCGCGAAGCGTAATAGGCGGTCAAGCGCCGCGAGTTTCTCCAGTCCTTGGGATCAACGGAGCGGGCTTTCTCGTAGTCGGCTTGCGATTGAGAGGGATCTGCGGCCTGCCCCAGAAACGCGCGGCTGGTGTAGAATGCGGCGTAGTCCGGCTTGTCGCCGGCCGCGTCGAGCAGCCTGCGCGCGTCCTCCTCGCGGCGTAAGCCCCAATCGATCAGACCGAGGTAATACTTCGCTTTCCAGGCCCCCGCCGCATCGGCGGGCAGCGTCTGATCGGCCCATTCGAAGACTGGAATGGCCTCCTGGCGGAACGGGAAGACCAGATAGGGCGAGAGCGCTGCGGCCTTTCGTAGCGCGACCTCACTCTTCTCGGCGGACTTGGTGCGCAGCAGGTAGGCCTGCCAGTAGCGGATTTCCGCCTGATCCGGCGCGACTTCGAGCACTCGCAGCGCGTCTTCGTCGAGCCCCAGATTGACGTAGTAGGCGGCGATTTCGAGGTACGACTCGTGCGGCATCTCGTTGCGGATCATGGACCGGAACGCCGCCAGTGTCGTCGCATTTGGCGACAACAGATACGTCTCAAACCGGGCGAAGTGGCTCAACGGATCGATGTCGAGGATCTTGGCCAGGAT
This sequence comes from uncultured Acidobacteriia bacterium, assembly GCA_903909435.1. Lineage (GTDB taxonomy): Bacteria > Acidobacteriota > Terriglobia > Bryobacterales > Bryobacteraceae > CAIVVT01. The sequence goes on from CAIVVT010000288.1 coordinate 38,020, forward strand.
TTCCCGTGCTTTGGCGGGCTGGCCCGTACGGCGGTATAGCGTGCTGAGGACCTGATGCGTCTTGACGTTGCGGGCGTCGTATTCGAGCGAACGCCGCGCGTAGTCTTCGGCACGTTCGAAGTTGCCTTCCATTAGGTAGATTTCGGCGAGCTGGCAGTACGCGGACGAGCGGTACTTCATTGAGCGAGCGGCCCAGCCGAGCGTTTCCTTCGCGTCCACCAGATCGCCCATGCGGCGCGCGATCAACCCATAAAAGTAGTTGGCGTCTGCATCGTACATCACGAAGTCCAGCGCCTTGCGCGCGTATTCCAGCGCCTTGGGATATTCGGCGCGGCGATAGTAGATGGCAGCCGTGCGCGTCAACGCCCGCAGGTTGTCGGGGTCGCGCTTCAGGCATTCAAGGTATTGCTCGAGCGCGGCGCGGTAGTCGCGCGATTTCTCGGCTCTCTCCGCCGACTGGTAGAGGCCTTCCAGGCTACTCTTGTCGTAGTTGTGGAAGTTCAACGGGCGCTTCAGCAGCGCGTCCTGCGGATCGTCGGTATAGGTCAGCAGCTTGCCCAGACGGACGCGCAATTGCCCCTTTTCAACCTCGGCTGGCAGCTTCTTCTCGTAGACGCCCATCGGGTCGAGATGCAGCCGTTCGCGGAAGATCTCCTTATCGCCGTTGAAAACGACGAGATCCTCGTCGATCTTGCGCAGCGCGCTAAACCCCAGGTCAACCTCCTTGCCGGTCGTCCGGGCATTCAGCACGCCGGCGGGCGTAGCCGTCACCAGCGGGCCGATCTGCTTGTACGGAAACCACAACTCGCGCCAGTGGTCCGTGGTGTAGGGCGCAAAGAACTCGTGGTCGTTCTGGTCGAGCAGCCGGCCCGACTGCGGTTCGAAGTACGGCCCGTCGGTGTCGGTGAGCAGGTTCTCCCAAATCGCGCCGTCGCGCGAGAGTGGCCAGCGGAAGAACTTCTGACCCGGTACTTCCTCGTGCAGCGCCCAGTGTCCGTAGCCGAACTTTGAGTCGTGCCAATACGCGCCGTTCGATTCCTGGAGTTTGCCGTGGACGAAGTAGCTGCCGCCCTCGTCGATCTCGCGATGGTCTTTGTACAGCGCGAGGCTGCGGCCGTCCGGGAGCAAGGGCCAGGGCGCCGTGGGTTCCGAGTAGTCGTGTGCGATGTACTTCGTACCGGGCAGGATGAACTCAAGATCCTGGCCGAGTTTGGCGGCGGCGTTCATCCACACGTAGTAGGACTGCTCGACGGGCTGCGGGTTGTACCAGAGCGCGTCGGTGACGAAGTAGGCCTTGTCCGGGGGCAGTGTAACCGAGACGCGCCACTCGGTGCGGGAGGGCAGGTCCATCGCCCCGACAATGCAGGTCACGCTGCCGTCGGCGTTCTTGCGAGTGGTGTAATCGACCGGCGAGGCGGTGGCCGGAGTGTGGCCGACGAGGCCGAAATTCCACTCGATGCCACCGGAGGTCCACGGGCCGCGATGGGCGATGTGACGGTATTTGCGCACACGGTTGAAGTACAGGAAGTCTTTGCCCGTGCTCTTTTCGATGGCCGCCAGGAGTTTGCCGCCATCGGCAGGTGAGACGAGCAGCCGCAGGTAGGCGTTCTCCAACCGGATCACCTTGTAGTCCTGCTTCGCGCCGTTGAAGCTTAGTTCGTCGAAGAAGTAATAGGGATAGAGGCTGGCTCCGCTGCCCCACATACTGGACCGGGTCATGATGGGGGCGGGGTCGGGGCCGGAGTAGGGATAGGTCTTGAAGGACTGCGTTTCTTCCTGGATGCTCGCCTGCTGGCCGGTCAGCGGGAAAATCAGGGCAATCGCGGCGAGGGTCGCCAGTATGACGGTCGGCGAGAGCTTAGACATAAGACAAAACCACTCCTCTCACAATCATGCACAACGGACGCCCGGCCGGGTGGGACATTTCTTCAATGAATGCTGGTAGAAAAGCCGGAACGCATGTTGATACCACCGCTCCCTCACGGTCGCGGCTCCGTTCCAAAAGACGCCCTCGCGGCCGCAGACGACTGCACGCGGTAGACGGCTTCCTCACCCGGCGCCAGCCAGTGGCGGATGGTCAGGCCATGCTCGTCGCGAACCGGGTGACCCGTCGCCGAGAACGCGGGGCCCTCCACCTCCTGGCCATGCCAGTTCCACGAGAATACTTTCACGTCGTCACCTGGGAACGTCAGGCCGACGTTGATGCTCTCCGTGATGCTGTTATTCACCAGCATCACGTATCTGCGGCCTTCGAGATCCGTGAATTCGCCGAGCAGGATCGGATGGCCGTCGCGATCCGGGAGAACTCGCGAAACCAGCGAATCGGGCGTGAAAACCTCACCTCCTCCGAAAGCCTCCGGGTAGAAGGTGACGCGGGTCGAGGCCAGACGGGTAAACAAAGCCCCGTAGTGACGGTGGAAACTCCGTTGAACCAACTGCAGATCGTCGTAAGTTTGCGTGCGGTGCCAGAACTCGTCGATCGGCGCACGGCGGTAGTTCTCGTGCGGTTGACGCATGTAATAGAAGAACCACATGACACCATGGGCGCCGTAAGCGAGCGTCGTGTTGAACTGCCAGCGGATGTCATCGAGGCTCGGGACGCGGTAACGGAAATGACCTACCGAGAGGATCGTATTCCAAAAGGGAATCCCATTGCGCAGGGCCGCGTCGCGGTACAGACGCAGATTCTGGTAGTACCCCTGCTGACCAGCCGTGCCCGGATTCAACTGCATGTAGCAGTCGTAGCTCAGCAGGTCCGCGGTGCTCTTTTTTGAGTATTCGTCGAGGTAGGCGGGCCAACTGGGCGCGCCTACGTGCGCCTCCGCGCCGGGCCAATAAGGCAGCAGATTAGCGAATGGGTGGAGTTGAGGGGCGATCTCCTTCTGGATCCGGTAGCTCTCGGCGAAGGCGTCCTTGGCGCTCTTATCCGGCTCGTCGCCCACATGAAAACCAAACAGCGCAGGATGCGATCCGAAGTCGCGGACGGCCGCGCGAATGCCGTCGGCGTAGGTCGCACTGACTTTGCCCCCCTCGCTCTTCGAGTAACCGCGAGGATCGCAGAGGATCAGTTTCATGCCCCGCTTCTGGGACCAGTCGAGCAGGCGCATAATGTGCGCCTTCTGGGCGGGATCGGCAGGGTCGAACTCGGGGCTTTGGGGCACCGTGAAACCCACGTCGGCCCATTCCTCGACGGCGGCTTCGTCCATGTGCTCGCCGTGCTCGGCGAGGCTGGTATAGCTCCAGAATCCGATCGGGTAGGCCGACAGACCGAAGGACCGGGTCTTCTCGATCATGTGTCTCAGGTTGGCGGGGACTCGGGCCGGAACCTGACTGAACGAGGAACAGCCGAGCGCGGCAACGGCCAGCAGCGGCAGACTGCGGATTGTCATGCGAATTCGCCTCCTGGCCGATGCGGCATGCGGGCGCAACGGTAAAGTTGAGGATCAGCATACCACCATCAATCGTCGACCGGTTGACTTCGAATGCTTTCATTTGGATTTGAATGATTTCGAATTTGCCGAGATTGAGCTTTGATTCATTGCCAAATTGGCACGAACATGCGGACCGGCGGTTCGCGACGGGAACCAGGTGTCCGCGCTACTAAGATAGGAATAGCCGCTCTGGGAGGTCCGCATTCGCAAAACGATTGAATACCGCGTGAAAGGCATGGATTGCGCGGACGAGGTCGCACTCCTGCGTGGTGCGCTGTCGAAGCTCGACGGACTGGGCAGCCTATCGTTCAACGTCGTCCAAGCCCGGATGACGGTGGAATACGACGCGTCGCGACTCGACGCCGCGAAGATCGCTCACGCAGTCCACTCGACGGGTATGCGCTGCGAGGCTTGGACCGCGGAGTCGGGTGAGGATAGTGCACCGGAGCGGCTGGGTTGGTCGCGCGAGTCCTTGCTCACCCTGGCCAGCGGGCTGAGCCTGGGCCTCGGCATGGCCTGGGAAGCGGTCCACACAGGCGACATCCTCACCAGTCTGCTGGTCCACGACCACAGCCACCACCACGCTCCCGGGGGAGCGCTGCTGTTCTTCCTGATCGCGATTGTGGCTGGAGCGACCCCGGCTCTGCCCAAAGCCATGGGGGCGTTGCGGCAACTGAGGCCGGACATGAACCTGCTGATGGTGCTGTCCCTGACGGGCGCCTGCGTGCTGGGGGAGTGGACCGAGGCGGGCACACTGAGTTTCCTCTTCGCCCTGGCTGGCAGACTGGAGCACTGGAGCATCGGACGCGCGCGCGATGCAATCAGGCAATTGATGAACATGGCTCCGCACGAGGCCACGGTGCTGCACGGGGGGACAGAGCATGGCAAGCAAGACCACGGCGAGCACGAGCATCGCGTGCTGGCATCAGACGTTAAGATCGGCGCACGGGTCAGGGTCCGCCCCGGCGAGCGCGTGCCATGCGACGGCGAGGTAGTGCGGGGTTCTTCGCTGGTCAACCAGGCGCTGATCACCGGGGAATCGACTCCCGCCCCCAAGCTGTCCGGCGACGCCGTGTATGCGGGCACGATCAACGAATCTGGCGTATTGGATATTCAGACCACGCGCCAACATTCCGACACGACGCTGGCGCGCATGGTGCGGATGGTGGAACAGTCGCAGGCGCGGCGCGCTCCGGCGGAGCAATTCGTGGAGCGCTTCACCCGCTTCTACACGCCGCTGGTGTTCCTGCTGGCGTTCAGCGTGATGGCGCTGCCGCCGCTGTTCGGCTACGGAGCCTGGTCGAAATGGTTCTACGAAGGGATGGTGATTCTGCTGATTGCCTGCCCGTGCGCACTGGTGATCTCGACACCAGTGAGCATCGTAGCGGCGTTGACCGCCCTGGCCCGCCGGGGAGTGCTGGTGAAAGGCGGCGCGTTCCTGGAAGAAGCGGCGCGGGTGCGGGCGTTCGTCTTCGACAAGACCGGTGTCCTGACGCGGGGCACACCTGAGGTACGGCGTGTGGTGCCGTTGGGCGGTAGAACGATGGAAGAGGTGCTGACGAGGCTGGTCAGCCTGGAGCTTTCGAGCGAACATCCGATTGCCCGGGCGGTGATCGACTTTGCGCGACAGCAGGGCGTACACGCGCTGCCCTCGGTGGGCTTCAGCGTCATCGAGGGCCGGGGCATCCAGAGTGCGGAAAGCTTCTGGGCGGGCAGCGCGAGGCTGCTGGACGAGCGGGGGTTACGGGAGTCGCTGGGACCGGAGATCGCCCGGCTCAGCACCGCTGGCGAGGCGGTATTCGCCTGTGGACAGAACACAGAAGTGTGGGCGCTGGTGACCGTAACCGACCCCATCCGGGCCGAATCGCATAACGTCGTGGAGTCTCTTCGGTCAATGGGCGTCGAGCGAATTCTGATCCTGACCGGCGACACGCGCGAGAACAGCCTGGCGGTCGCGGAAGCGGTCGGCGCCGATGAACTGCGCACGGATCAACTGCCCGGGGACAAAGCCGGGCGGATTCGCGAATTGCGGGCCGAGTTCACGCATGTGGCCATGGCGGGAGATGGCGTGAACGATGCCGAAGCGCTCAGCAGTGCGTCGCTGGGCATCAGCCTCGGGCTATCAGGGGCGGATGTGGCCCGCGAGATCTCGGACGTTGTGCTGATGTCGGGCGACTTGCGCTGTCTGCCGTTCCTGCTGCGGCATGCGCGCAAGACGATGGCGGTCGTCAAGCAGAACATCTGCTTCGCGCTGGGCATGAAAGCTCTGTTCCTGATCGCCGCGATGGCAGGCGTGGCAACGCTGTGGATGGCGGTGGCCGCGGATATGGGCGCTACATTCCTGGTAACCCTGAACGGGCTGCGACTGCTGCGCGCAAAGCGGCTGACTTAGTACTTTGAAGGGACGGGTGAGCATTGAAAAGCCGGGCTAACCCGCAAGGGCCAGCCCAGCTTCTCTATACAAACGTCGTTTTGCGGGAGTTTCGCTTTGCCTGGGACGAGGAGGTCTCAGGCCGAAGCGGGCATTGCATAGGCCGGCACGTGGGCCGGTTGGGCGAATAGATAAACGTCAAACAGCGGCTTTTGTTCGCCGCGGCCCCAACGTTGGACCTTCCACTGAGCACGCAAGAACTGTGCAGTGGGGTGGCTGGTCAAATCGACCAGAATTGAATACACACCGCAGTAGAACTTCTGCGGGAACGCGGCGACTGGCTTTTCTCCCCAGTTCTCGCCGTCCGGCGATGCCCAAATCGATACGTCCAGACTCTCCTGCTCGATGATGCGCGTGATACCGAGCGTCAGGTTCAAGATTTCTGGGCGTGATTCTCCGAGATCAATTGGCAGTCCGGCGCCATCTTGCCGGACTACTTGCTCTTCCAGCAGAAAATTCGGCACCATCTTCACATCTACCTCCGGCATCCGGCCCCTAGCGCTGAGCAACTTGGATCAGGCCGAAATACGATTTCCAACACCGTAAGACCAGTGCGGTTCTTATTCAAGGTTCTCACATCAAAACCCCAAAAAAAAGCAAATTATCCGTTGCAATTCCAATGATTAACGGTGAACCGGTACACGCAGTGCAGGTAAACCTTTACTATGAGTGAAGTTTTGATAATGCGGCTTGATTGACACACTGAACAAGTTACGTAGATTGAGCCCGCCGACGTTTTGGGCGCCGTTTCTTCGTTGCGGGAGCCTTCGCCGCAGACGGCTTTGGGGGTCTCTGGGAGTCTGCTGAAGCGCCCTTCGAGGGTGGTTTGGGGTCGGGCGCGGCGGCCTTGGCCGGCGGCTTGACCGCATTCGCGGCATCCTCCCCGGGAACAGGATCCGCAGCGTACAGCCAGCGGTACAACTCGGCGTTTCTGAGAATGATCTGAACGTAGTCGCGGGTTTGAGCGAAAGGAATGGTCTCGGCGAACTCGCTGGTGTCTTCATACGGTCCCCATCCGCGCCACAGGCTCACCCGACTGCGTCCCGCGTTGTAGGCCGCCAGTGCATCCTCGACCTTGCCATCACAGGAGTCCAGAAGGCGGCGGAAGTAGTAGGTTCCGAGCCGGATATTGGTCTCGGCGGACTGGAGTTGCGAGGTCCGGTACCCCCGCACGGGTACCTTGCGGGACAGTTCACGGCCGACGGAGGGCATGATCTGCATCAGTCCGACCGCTTTGGCGGAGGAAAGGGCCTTCGGATTAAACTCCGATTCCTGACGAATCAGTGCAGCTATCAGGAAAGGATCCAACCCCGCTTGCTTGGAGTATTTGACAACCAGAGTGCGGTACGGCAACGGGAAAGCGAGTTGCCAGAAGCGCTGCGGGGCCCCTTCCCTGGGCATGAACAGGTAAGAAGGCAGAGCGGTTTTGATCAGACGGAGAGCCCTGTCCGGAGCCCCGTCGCGAGTTGCCAACTCGGCCAGTTCTATGACCACGGGCCAGGGCTGCGCGCCGTTCTGGGCGGCGAAACGCAGTTCGTTCTCCGCCCACGTGTCCAGTTCGGCACGCTTGAGCAGACGCCCTCGCTCGATCCGTTTGGCCGTCTCCGCATCGGGGATGAGATCGGCTTGCAGCGGGCGCGCGGGGAAGCGGACAGCGGCGAGGAAGTCCTCCACTAGCTGTGAGGGCTGAACCCGCCGCGCTTCCAGCGCCCGCAAGTCGGCCCGCGCGGCGAAGGTGTAGTAGTAATTCGGAAAGCGTCGGGAGAGAAATCGGAACCATGCAAGGGACGCCGGTCCATCGCCGGACTTCAACGCAATCCGCCCCAGGTAGAACAGCGCGGCTCCAGCCTTTTCGGAACTCGGGTAAAGCTGGAGATGGCGGCGTAACATCTGGTCCGCACCGGCCTGCCTGTGGCGGTAAGCCCACCAGGACGCATGCCAGTGGCACATGACCGCTTCGGAAGAGTCGGGAAACGAATAGGCGCAAGCCTCGAAGACCTGCTGCTGACGTGGGTCGTCCTTCACCAGGAACCGGCTGGAACCGGCGCCGAGCGCCTTCAGCCGCCACGGAGACGATGGTGCGATCGCAACCAGCGCGTCCAGCGCGGCGGCCATCGCGTCATCCCGCTCCAGGTGCCGGTAGCATTGAACCAGATAGTAGAGCCGTTCGGCCTCGACCTCGCCAGTCTGCCGCCCGAGTGCCTCCAAACGCGAGAGCGCCGTTGTGGCTTCTCCGTCGTAGTAGGGCAGAGCCGCGATGCGCAGGCGCGCCAGGTCGCTCGCCGGCCGACCGGAGTCTGCCGCAATCGCTTCGAATTCCCGGCGCGCCCGGCCCAGCTCTCCGGCTTCGCGCAGCTTGATAGCCCGGTCGAGACGCAATTCCGGCGTCGCTTCCGGGAACTTGGAGCCGAGTTCCGTACGCAGCCGGCTCAGCCCATCCCCGGCGTCTTTCGAGTCGGGCGATTGCGGGTAGAGGTAGTAGACCTTCTGGAAGCCGGACACCGCGTCGAGCGCTGCACCGGAGTCCTCCAAGGCAAGCGCGCGCACGACTTCAGCCTCGGGATTCGGTAGCGAGTCCTCGGTTACCCGGGCCAGCAGTGCGAGCGCCTTACGCGGTTGCTTTAGTTCGAGCCAGGCTCGCGCGCCCAGCACTGCCGCCCGGCCCGCAAGCGGGGAGACGGGTTGGAATCCGGCTACGTCTTCGGCTGCCGCCGCGGCCTCACCGAAGCGCCGGGACCGGTACTGAGCCTGCGCCAGGAAGTAGGACGCGTAATCGCGCAAGACCGGCACGGCTGCGCGCGCCGAAGTAAGCGCATAGACGGCTTGGGGCAGCCGTTGCGCCTCCAGGCTCTTCACGCCCTCGGCCAGTTGTCGCAACCCCGCCGCGGAAGGTGGCGGGAGTTGCGCGGCGATTGCGGCGTTAAGCCAAAGGGCCGGGATAATCCGGACCCAGCATCGACGCATCATCATTCGCTAAAGTGCGCACCAATTCCACATGCAGGTAGTCGATCATGGTCGGCGTCGAGAAGAAATCCTGCCGGTACTGATCCCGGGCCGACTCGATCTCGTTCAGCAGGGCCACGTAGAGATCGTGGCTCTCACGGCCCTCCTTGACGGCATTTGCCTTGTAGAGCCGCATTTCGGCGACGCGGACCCGGGCGAAGCGCTGCGCCCGCGCGTGCAGTTCCTGCTCATCCTTGGTCAGCTTGGCCGTATCCACCACGACGTGAACCGGCGGCGCCGACCCTGCCGTGGACGCGATGCCGAGCAATTGACCCGCCGGAACGTTCGTGGCGGCCTTGAGAGCGGCCTGACGCAAATCGAGCGACAAGCCCGCGATGCAGGCGAGCAGTTCGAGCGCTGGAATGTCCGATGGCGTCTGGTGACCCGGGGCAGCCAAAACCGCCGCCACGCGCCGCTCTTTCTCAGTCCTCGCCGTGACGATCGGCAAGAGCGCCAGACGGCTGGATTCGTCGAGCGCCAGCGCGGTCACCAGCGCCCCAGAGATTTCACCCTCATTGGCAAGTGAGATGACGGTATCAAGGGACTCCACGACCCCTCTGAACGCGGGGGCCGCATCGAGCGCGAGCCTGAGACCGTCGAGCGCCGGGAACGTCTCGCCCTCCGGCGCGCGCGAGCCTTCGTAGACCAGTTCGCCGGACAGCACGCTGAACAGGAACGCGCGCGGCGCGACCGCGAGCGCACCGTCGAGAAGCGCGGCCGTCCAGGCGGTCATGTCTTCGGCTTGATCTAGCCGGCGGGTGATCTGGTTGAACTGAGCGCTCCACTTCAGCCGTGCATCGGAGGCGACCAGTTCGTCCCGCTCGGCCTCGCGACTGCTGGCGACGGCCTGCACTTCAGAGCCGAAGCGCCCGGTGAATTCTCCGAAGCGCTCTTCGACGATGCGGCCAAGCTGCGTCTGCCAGTCCTGGCGGAGTTGCTCCTCGACGCGTTCGATGTGAAGTTGCCAGGCTGCGGCAAGTTGCTCGCGCAGCAACTCCTGTTGCGCCGCTACAAAATCGGTCCCGTTTGGCTGAATCTGATCCATGTTGACCTGCTTGTGTTTCCGTTCCAGCAGAAACCCTGCTTTGAATTCTACCTTGCACGCAGGTCCGCGCCTGTATCGTTATCCAAACGAAACGGCGGGTACGTGCCCGTGAACTTGAAAATGTGATTGCCGGAACTCAGCTCGGCGCGCCAGTGGTTGTTGCCGACCGATCCTCCCGAGCCAAGCAATGTGAGGTCATCGAGCAGCGCGGTGGTTCCCGACAGGCGCAGACGGCCCCCTTCGCGCGATGCCTCGTAGTCGAAGTCGGAAGCAACCTGCTCGAACGTCTCCTCCCCGATTTCCAGGCGTCGAGCCGTTAGCTGGCCGTTGGCCTTCAGTGAATCGAGCAGCTCATGGCCAAGGCCGGAGGCCGCCAGCCCGAACTCCCCTTCCACCGGACCATGCCCTTCCCAACTGAGTGAGTCGAACACGCCGCGCAGCACGTAAACCGGCCCGGCCGGACCGGCGCGCACGGAGCCCCGGCCCGAAACATGTCCGCCCGATTGCAGGGCCGAGATCTCGGCGACATCGATGGAGACGCCGTTCCAAAGGACGTGCGCGTTCAACTTCGTGTAGTGGTGTCCGTACAGTGCGAACTCAGCAGCCGTGATCCGGCCTTCCCAATTCCGCGCGGCAAGCCACGGTGGGGGCGGGGTCTTGCGGAAGGCGAGGGTACGCTCCAGCAGGCCCTCCTTGTAAGCGAGTGACGGCCGGAAGAGGCGTTCGACATCCTCGGCAGCCAAAACCGGGGCCGACACGGCGAAGCGGGTAGGTTGGACGGAGGTGGCGTCGCCGCCGGATGCGTCACCCGACCAGGCGAGCGTTCCAAGATGACCCGAGGCGCGCCGGAGGTGCCACGCGGGGCCGGACAGGGCGAGTTGCCCATGCTCGACTTGAAGCGGCTCCGCTAAGCCTTCCACTGCGCACGTGAGCCCGGCAAGCCGGACGTTTCCGCTCCAACGCGCGACGAAACCGTCATCCTTTGCCTGTGCCACGCCCGTGAGCACGGGTTTCGCGCCCGCTTCTGTGCGCTCCAGGCGCAGATCCCCGTCTAGCGCGCCCTCGGCGCAGGCATCGATGCCGGGAATCGCTGGCAGCATGGGGAATGCCGAGAGAGCGAGGCCGAGATCCTTCAGGTTGGATTGCTTCAGTGCGGACCGGATGGAGAGGCGGCCGGTGGCAACGTCCCATTCCCCTTCGATTGCGCCAGTGCCGCCAGAGGCGAGAGTCAGCGTTGCGGGTTGCAGCGCAATCTGGTTTCCAGCCAGTGAAAACTTGGCGGGCTCGATACTGAATGGACCACTCTGGCCGAAGCGCAGTGCGCCGTTGCGGAGTTCAATTTCCCCCTCGGCCGGCGTGGCGGAGCCGAAGTCGAAGGAGCCGTTGAGCGTTCCCTCCACGGTCAGGGCGGGCGGGATGCGCGTGCCGAGCCGGGTAGCCACTTCAAACAGCGTCGACGCGGGCAGCCCGTCCAGCAGAAAGCGCGCCTTCCAGGTCGGCCGGGTATAGAATTCCCGCGCTTCCAACCGGAAGTTCACCGGTAGCGCAGCGCTGTCCTTCGGCACAAACGTGCTGACCTCGACGGTCTGCGCATTCAAATTGACCACGCCCTCGTAGGGAACCGACCAATCGCGCCCGCGCACACCGAACAGAGACGGCCGCTGCAAGTCACCCAGCCGCAAATTCCCGCGCAGTTCGAGCTGGTCCAGCGAGCCCGAGAAATGCGCGCGCGAACTGAGGCGCCCCTGCACGCCAGGGTCACCTCCGGTGAGCAGTATCGCCACCTCGGAAATCACGCTGCGCTCCAGTTCCAAGTCGATGTCCAGCACGCCCGGCTTGCCAGCGACGGGCCTCCAGGAGCCTCTTCCCGAAAGCTGGCCGAAGCCCTGCTCGGAGCGGTCCGTGCGCGCGGGAGAGGCCTCGTAGGTCCAGGAAATGGCGCCCCCCGGAGCGTCGGGGGCGGTAAGGTCCAGATCCACCGCATTCATGAAAAACGGGGACTTGCGGAGCCCGTCGCGGAAATTGATCCTGCCGTCACGGATGTGAATGGCAGGCGCATGCGCGCCACCGCGCAGCCCCGCGGTGATCTGTGCCAGAAACACGGCGAAATTCCAGCCTGCTTCCTCGGTACGCGCGATGTTGAGGCTGGCGTCATCCAGCCGCACCGAAGAACATTCCAGCCGTCCGGCGAGCAACGGTAGCCAGCTGACGCCGACCCGAATTTCGCCTACATAGGCCAGCGGCTCAATCCCGAAAGTGGGGGATTCGTGAATCACCAGGTCCTTGGCCGAAAGGCCGGGCGACGGATAGAAGCTGTAACGGACGTCGCGGAATTCCACCGTACGTCCGAGCACCCGTTCGAGTTCGCGCTTCAGGTCGGCTTCGTAGCGGGTCGCTGTGACCGACGGCCCGTAGAAGACAGCCATCCCGTACAGCACTAGGAACGCGAAGAGGGCCCAGGCGATGCGGCCCGGGCGAAACCAACGGCGCCAGATGGAAGGAACTGCGACGGCCGCCTCGCTCATTTGGGGTGCCCCCCGGGAATAGAGCGGGCGTTTTGTTTGCCGCTGTGTGCCCGCTTACCGACCGCTGCCTCAGTGTCGCCGCACGGTTCCGGGCCGGAGCCGGGACCGTGCGGCAGCGGTTCCGAGTGGGTGCTGAAGTTACGTGGCAGTACGCCGGCCCGCCAGCGTTCGTACGCCGCCGGATCGTCGATGTCTTCGAGGATACCGGGATCAGCGACTTCCACGAAGCGAGTCGAAGTTCGCCGGGCGTGCAGGATGTCGCGAGCCGAGGCACCTTCGGGCGGGTTTAGAAACGCCTCGGCGCAGCCCGCTCGCAGCAGCACGGGATGACCCCGCTGGCCCTCGTAGATCGGGATGACAAAGTCCTTTTCAGTCAGGAATTCGAGGAGCAAACGGATGGTTTCGCAGGCGACGCCCGGAGCGTCAACGGGGGTGAAGAAGATGGCGTCCGCACCCGCAGCAGCCCGCAGGCCGCACTGCAGGGAGCTAAGCTGCCCTCGCGAGGGGTCGGGATTGAGGACGAACGTGATCTCCGCGCCGCGCCGGTTGGCCTTCGCGATCAGTGTGGCATCCTCCCCCAGGACAGCATAAACGGTGCAACCCGATGCCAGGAAGGCACCTGCCAGGCGATCGAGAAACGACTCGCCCGCGCCGGCATCGAGCAAGGCTTTGGGCGAGCCCATGCGCGATGAAGCGCCGGCCGCCAGAATCACGGCCGCAACAGTCCGGGGACGGTGCGTCACGACAGCAGCGCCCTGGTCTCTTCGTGAGTGAAGACGGACATCGAAAGCGCACGCCAATTCGAGGCGGCGTTGCGGCGCACTGCGACGATCTCGGCCGCGACGCTAACCGCGATCTCCTCAGGAGTTAGCGCGCCGATGTTGAGCCCCATGGGCCCAAAAACACGGTCGAAACTCGCGCGCGGCAGGCCTTCCTTCTCAAGTGACTGCACGACGTTGATCACCTTGCGCCTGGATCCGATCAGGGCGATGTAGCGGGCCGGCGTGGTCACCGCCCAACGCAAAACGCGCATGTCGTCGCGATGGCCGCGCGTCACGATGATGATGTAGGAGGAAGAGTTGATATCGAGCTTTGGGAAAACCTGTTCGTACTCGTCCGCAAACACGGAGTCGGCCTCCGGGAAACGTTCCCGGTTGGCGAACGACTCCCGGTTGTCGATGACTGAGGTATCAAAACCAAGCAACCCGGTAAGCTTGGCGAGACTTTTAGAGATGTGGCCCGCACCGAAAATGTAGGCCCGATTCTGCGGTTCCACGGGCTCGATGAAGACCTCGAGCTGCCCTCCGCAGATCAGTCCCTCGTCGTAGGCGGCGTCCTGTCCCAGGCTGAACCGCAGCCGCCGCGGCTTGCCCGTCTCCATCACCTCGCGCGCCGCAGTCCAAACGTCGGCCTCGACACAGCCGCCGCCGATGGTGCCTAGAATCGTCCCATCCGCACGCACCAGCATCTTCGCGCTCTCGAAGCTAGGGATCGAGCCGTTGACCTCGACGATAGTGGCCAGAGCGCAACGCTCTCCCGAGCGGCGCAGGCGCACCAGTTCTTCAAGCACGTCCATGTCTCAAATGAATTATAGCCCTTGGGGTTTGCCGGGCTTTGAGGCCCGTCCCGCTTTTCCGGCCAGCGCCGCCAGCAGGTATACTCGTCGGACGATGAAGCCGCTGAGAGTTGCCGGGTATTCGACCGCACTGCTGTGCTGCATGGGTGCCGCGACGGCGCATTTCTGGGAGGAGTGCGTCACCGGCAGCACCGCGTCGCTGCGCGGCCTGGGTGCCGTCGATTCGCAAACGGCGTGGGCGGGCGGAACCGGGGGGAAGATCCTCAAGACGGTGGACGGAGGCAAACGGTGGCTGGAATTGCCGGTATCCGCCGGTGAAACGCTGGACTTCCGCGCAGTTGCCGCCTTTGATGGCAAAGCCGCAGTCGCGATGAGCGCGGGACCTGGAAAGGCTTCGCGGATCTACCGTACCGGGGACGGAGGCGCACACTGGGGATTAGCCCTGCAAAACACCGACGAAGGCGGGTTCTTCGATGCACTGGCATTCTGGGACCGCGAGCGCGGACTGTTACTGGGGGATCCGGTGGACGGCCGTTTCGTGGTGCTGCTGACAGCGGACGGTGGAGCGTCCTGGAAGAGGGTGCCGGCTGACGGAATGCCGGTTGCCAGGGAAGCAGAAGGGGCGTTCGCCGCCAGCGGCTCATGCCTGGTGACGGGACCCGGCGGACGTGCCTGGTTCGGGACTGGCGGGACTGGTGGGGCGCGCGTGTTCCGCAGCGTGGACTGGGGACGGACCTGGCGCGCGGCCCAGACGCCGATGCTCAACGACACGGCGAGCGCCGGCATCTTCTCGCTGGCGTTCAGGGACACGGTCCACGGCGTGGCGGTAGGGGGCGACTACCTGAAGTTGGGCGGCCGACTCAAGAATATAGCAGTCACGGAGGACGGCGGAGCGACCTGGCAAGTGCCCAACGGCGCCGGCACCGGCGGGTTCCGGTCGGCTGCGGCGTTTGTCCCCGGTTCGAGCACCGTGGTGGCCACCGGTCCAGAGGGCACCGACATATCTTCGGATGGCGGCGCCACCTGGAAGCGAGTGAGTAAACGGGGCTACCACGCGCTTAGTTTTGGGAGGGACGGCCCGGGCTGGGCGTCGGGAGCCGACGGGAGAATTGCCCGGATGAAATAGAATAGGGGCCCAGGCACCGTCTGCCGAAGCACACAGGCTGGGCCCCTGAGGACAGCTACTCCGTGTAGCGCTTGAAAATCAGGCTGCCGTTGGTCCCACCGAATCCGAACGAATTTGAGAGGGCGTAGTCGATCTTCATCGGACGCGCCTTGTGCGGAACGTAATCGAGGTCACAATCCGCGCTGGGATTGTCGAGGTTGATGGTCGGCGGGGCGACCTGGTCGCGCACAGCCAGCACGGTTAAACCGGCCTCCATACCACCGGCTCCACCCAGGAGGTGTCCCACCATCGACTTCGTCGAGCTGACGCAAAGCTTGTAAGCGTGATCGCCAAAAGCCCGCTTTACCGCAGCGGTCTCAATCTGGTCGCCAACCGGGGTGGATGTACCGTGGGCGTTGATGTAATCGATAGCAGAGGGCTGCAAACCGGCGTCATTGACGGCATTGCGCATCACCCGGTAGGCGCCTTCGCCGCCGGGGGAGGGCGCACTGATGTGGTACGCGTCGCCGCCCATGCCATAGCCGACGATCTCGGCCAGGATGTTCGCACCACGCGCCTTCGCCAATTCCAATTCCTCGAGGATCAGGATGCCCGCGCCTTCGCCAATCACGAAGCCATCGCGGTCGCGGTCCCAGGGGCGGGAAGCCCGCTGAGGTTCCTCGTTGCGGGTGGACAGGGCACGCATCGCGGCGAACCCGCCTACACCCAGCGGCGTGATGCAGGCCTCGGCGCCGCCACAGATCATGGCATCGGCATAGGCGTGTTGGATCAGGCGGAACGAATCGCCGATGCAATGAGCGCTGGTAGTGCAAGCAGTTGACGTAGCCGAATTCGGCCCTTTAGCCCCGGTCCTGATGGAGACGTTACCGGAAGCCAGGTTCACGATGGTGGCGGGGATGAAGAACGGCGAGATCCGATCCGGACCTTTTTCGAGCATGATGCGATGCTCGCGCTCGATGACCTCGAAGGCTCCGATGCCGCTCCCGATGTAAACCCCGACACTCTCATCATTCTCGGGAGTGATCTTCAGACCGGAGGCCGCCAACGCTTCCTCGCTCGCCGCGATCGCGAACTGGATAAAGCGACCGACCTTCTTGATTTCTTTCTTTTCGATAAAACGCAGGGGATCGAAGCCATCGACCTCGGCGGCGATCCGTGCTGAAAACTTCGTCGCGTCGAACTGAGTAATGGGCCGGATACCGCAGCGCGAAGCGAGGACACCTTTCCAAGTGTCCTCGGCGGTCAAGCCCAAAGCTGAGATCAGGCCGACGCCCGTTACGACCACTCGTCGTGGCAAAGGCATACTCCTGAGATGGAAGGATTAGGACCGGAGAGTCGAAAAGCGGTTAGTCTTTGCCCTTCTTCTTCTCGATGTAGTCGATGGCATCTTTGACGGTTTTGATATTCGCGGCATCCTCATCCGGGATGTCCAGTTCGAAGTCTTCTTCAAACTTCATGACGAGCTCGACGATGTCGAGCGAATCGGCGCCAAGATCATCCACGAAGGAGGCGGTCGGATCGACCTGGCCCTCGTCGACGCCTAGCTGCTCGACGATGATCTGCTTAACTTTATCTGCAACAGCGGACATGTCACCTCCAAATGGGACCACAAAGCTCAGATTCTACCGGGAAGGGGCGTACTTTGCAACGCAGACAATCACGTCCTAAAATCGCGGTGCGCCGTGGCAGGCGTGCCCAATGGCTTCGCACCATGCCTCGCCCTGCTTTACCATGATGCCAGCATGACACGTGTTTTGTATCTGCATGGCTTCGCTTCTTCTCCCGCATCGCGAAAAGCACAACTGCTGCGGGAGCGCTTCGCCGGGGTCGGCGTGAACCTCGAAATCCCCGACCTGGAGGAGGGTTCGTTCCGGAATCTGACTTTGAGTGGGCAGTTGCGGGTGATTGAACGGACACTTCAGGGCGAACCCGCGCATTTGATCGGATCGAGCATGGGCGGCTATCTGGCGACCCTGTACGCGGCCCGCCATCCCGAAGTGCAGCGCCTTGTGCTGCTGGCCCCGGCGTTCGGCTTTGTGCGGCGCTGGGCCAAGGCAGTGGGCGCTAAGGCCCTCGAGGATTGGCGTACGACGGGGTCGATGGGCGTGTTTCACTACGGGACGGGGGAGTTTAGACCGCTGGGCTGGGGCCTGATGGAGGATGCGCTGAAGTACGAGGACGAGCCGGCTGTTGAGCAACCGGCGTTGGTGTGGCACGGTCTGCAGGACGATGTCGTCCCGGTGCAGGCTGCGCGCTTATTTGTGATGCACAACCAGCATGCGCGGCTAATAGAAGTCACTAGTGGTCATGAACTTACCGAGGTTGCGGAGCAGATCGCGGACGGCGCCGTCGAGTTTCTACGCTAATCCGGAACGCTGCGGGCGCATCTCCCGAATTGGCCGTGCCTGGATGCTTAGGGCGGATAGAATTGCGGGCTGTAGCTAGGTTTGTGAGTGCCCTGTTGGCGCGGTCCCGCAGTCTTCAAAGCGAACTGAGTAGCGTCGCGTCCGTATGCCAAAGTCTGCCGGCGGCATGCAAGCCTCAACACGCCGCCCTAAGCAGAGCGTGCCCGGTTGGGTTATGGACCAGGCCTTGAGATGCGGCGGCCCCGTTTCGCTGAGGTCGCTCCCTGGCTGCTATCCGGGGCTTTCACCGACCTGGGTCTGCCTCCCTCCTTCCTGCTTGGTTTGGTTGCGGTCACCGAACACCTAAGCGTTTTGGTGCGTCGTTCGAGGGGTGGTTTCGTTCACTAAGCCGCACCGCGCGCGTTGTACCGCGCCTGTCTTGCGATACTGGAAAATATGCGTATCGCTCGGATCGTCGCCAGTCTTTCGATGTGCTATCTTTCGATGGTTAATCCAGCCCTCGGCTGGTGGGCAGAAGGTCACCGGATCGTCGCGGAGATTGCCTCCCAGCGATTGAATCCGAAGGCGAAAGCCGAGGTGGCAGCGATTCTACCGGCCGGGCAAACGCTGGAGTCGATCGCAAGCTGGGCGGACGACATCAGGAAGGAACGCAAGGAGACGGGTCCCTGGCACTACATCGACATTCCGACATCCGAGTCGCGCGGGGATTGGTCCAAGTATTGTCCAGAGCAGAGTTGCGTCGCGACGGCCATTCCCAAAATGGAGGGGATTCTGCGGGACGCTAAGGCTACCCGGGAGCAACGGGACGAGGCGTTGCGCTTTTTGGTGCATTTTGTGGGGGACATGCACCAGCCACTGCACGTTGGCGAGCGGTCCGATCACGGCGGCAATGCGGTGAAGGTGACCTATGATGGCCAGGCGTTGAACCTGCACGCCGCCTGGGACGGGAAGTTGATGGAAGCTTGGTTCAAGCTGGATCCGGACGCCAGGAAACAACTCGATGCTGGTGCGCCCTCCGGAGAGCGCGCAGCATTGGCGGCGGGCAGCTTGGACGATTGGCTGTGGGAGTCCTTGGCGGTCTCGCGCGATGCGGTGTACGGCCCGTTGGATCGCTGCCAGTGCGCGGTGTTGGACCAAACCTACCTGGAGCAGTCTGTCCCCGTGATGCGACTGCAGTTGCTCCGCGCAGGGGAACGCCTGGGGCGAGTGCTGAACGAGACGCTGGGCCGGTAAATTGAAGGCAAGGCCGAGGCCTGGGTTGTCCCTCTTTGCAGCGTGCTCCGACCGCGATGTGTCGTACGGTGTATTACGCCGCCCGGAATGCGTCGATCCTGAACGAGACGCGATTGCGACGACAGGTTGACCACAGGCGGGTGAATGCCCCGCTGACACGGAATTGAAGCTAGGGTTCGTGCAAGATTTCCCGCATCGAGGGCGCAGGTCGCTGCGCTGAATATGATATTCGGTAGGCATAACCCCTGTTTTCGGCGTGTGTTACGCTTTTAGGAAGAGACTGGGCCCGGTTGGCAGCTTTCGTGCAACCTTAACTTCTGATGAGCGTCTGATGTAATAAGACGAGCAGGAGGGGGGCATGAGAGCCCGGTTGTTTGCTCCCGAGTGCGAGACGAGAACATGCAGGCATACGACCCAAGCGCGGGATACCCGCCCAAAGCACCGAACCCGAACGTGACGCCGAAGCCGGACGCCGCGGATCGAATTCTGGGCTACCAGGCCACCGACAAACCCTGGTTTCTTTCAATCATCGACAATCTCCGGGAACTAGCCGCGCAAAAACGACAGCCGCCGCTGCAGGTCTCCTTCCGCCCGATGACCGAAGACGAGTTGCGCGATAACGACGATCCCGCCTTGCGCCAACTTGCCCATTTTAGTGAAGAGAAGTCTTTTTTCAAGTCACTGAGAGAGAACCTCAAGGAAGTCTTCAACCCGACGAAGCTGCCGCCCCTGGAGCTGACATCGCGCCCTTTGACCAAAGAGGAAATGTCCGGTCAGGGTTCGCTTGCTCACTTGGAGCAAACTTCGCTGCCGTGGTATCGGACCATCCTGGGCGGGTTCAAGGATCTGCTTTTTCCTGAGAAGCTGCCGCCGCTGCAGGTAACGTCGCAGCCCGTGCAGGTACGCGAACTGTTCCAGAAGGACCCCTATCGAGGCGGCTCTTTCGCTCTTTCCCTGGTGCTCCAGTTTAGTTTCGTCGGGCTACTGTTGCTTGTCGGCACCAGCAAGACAGTTCAGAACAGCCTGAAGAACGCCATGCCGGTGTTCGCCCCTAACCTAGAACCCTACACGCCCCCAATGGCCACGAAGAAGCAGGCTATGGGCGGAGGAGGCGGTGGTGGCGATCGTTCACCTTTGCCCGCCAGCAAGGGCAGATTGCCCCGCGCTTCGCTGAAGCAGTTTACGCCGCCTGTGGCGGTACTGAATAACCTCAACCCGAAACTGACGATGGAGCCAACTATCCTGATTCCACCCGATGTGCCACTCCCGAACGTGAACATGGCGCAGTACGGCGATCCGTTCTCCAAGTTCGGCACACCGTCCAACGGCACAGGTTCCGGGGGCGGAATCGGCAGCGGTTCTGGTGGCGGCGTCGGCTCCGGCAGCGGCGGCGGGTACGGGCCTGGATCCGGTGGCGGCATAGGTGGAGGCGTGTTCCGCATTGGCGGCGGTGTGAGCCAGCCGATTCCGATCTTCAAGCCTGAGCCTGAATACTCCGAGGAAGCCCGCAAAGCGAAGTTCCAGGGCACCGTGATGCTGGCGATCGTAGTGGACACCGACGGTAAGGCCAAGAACATCCGCGTGGTACGCCCGCTCGGTATGGGCCTGGACGAGAAGGCGGTTGAAGCGGTAGGCAAGTGGCGCTTCAAGCCCGGACAAAAGGACGGGCACCCGGTGGCCGTCATGGCGAACGTTGAGGTTAATTTCCGGTTGCTGTAATCGCAATCGCGGATAAGTTTCGCTTCTCCAGAGGGTGATTCGTGCTTTCCCGTTGAGGGGGAACGATTCACCCTTTTGCTTTGCCTAGTCCCTATGCGTGGACCGGCGGCCGGTGCTGGTGCAAGTCCGAGCGAGCAGAGACGGCACGATTGGGAAAGTCCCGAATGTGCAGTGGCGAGACCGGGAACTGAACTATGCATCGTGCGCCGCCACGGACCGGTCTGGACCCTTCCAACTCTTAGGCGACTTCCGTCACCCCCGGAGGCAGAGTCGCCTTGTGTTTTACGTTGCCACCTTCGCGCGTCACCTCAACATGGATCAAGCCCTTGGGATGGGGCACTACGCCGCGCGCGAATTGTAGCGGCCCGAGATGCGGCCGGATGCTGACTTTACTGAAACCAGGACCGGCTGAATCGACGCCGAGCACGTTTCGGAAGAACTCGATGTTCGGGCTAGCGCCCCAGGCATGGCAGTCCGAACGGGAATCGGGTACGTCGGTTTCTGCCCAGGTGGTGAGACCTTCGGCGAGCATCCCCTCCCACGTCCCGAGCCGTTCCAAATAGCGGTCGCCCCAACCAGCTACAGAGAGAGCGCGGTCGAGGTAATAGCGGAAGTAGACGGTGCAGTGAGCAACAGTTGTGTCTTTCCTGGGCACGCGTTCTACGAGGTCGATCAGGACGTGCGCGTCGGCCTCTGGCAGCCGCCCGGAAAGGACGACCAGAGAGTTGACGTGTTGGGAAGGAAACTTGTGCGCGGCATCCTCCGTGTACCAGTGCTTCTGGGGATCCCAGAATTTGGCGTGAATCGCCTTCCAGAGGATCTCCGCGCGTCTCCGCCAGATCTCAGCCGTCCCGTCGTTCCCGAAAAACGCTTCGAGTTCTGCGGCGTGCTGAAACGCTTGCAGGAGTTGGACCTGGATGGTCCCGGGCATCAGGTCTCCGGTCATCGGGGGAACGCCGTCATGCCAGGAGCCAACCCAGTCGACGAAGTTCCACCACGGCATCCCATGCAACAGGTGATCGCTGCCCAGATATTCGGAGAAGAAGTCCAGGACGGCGTGCGTGCCGTGGAGCATTTCACGCACAAAAGCGGGGTCATCCACATAGCGCCAGTAATCGTGGACCATCTCGATCCACCACAGTGAAAAGGGTGGAATGTACTGTGGCAGTGTGCTGGGGTAGCGGGAAAACGTGGCGCCTTCTGCGGTCCGTGAGGCGTCGATCAATTCGATAGCATTGCGCATCAGCCGCCCGTCGCCGGTCATGAAGAGTGAAACGAGGGCTTGAATGCGGGTGTCGCCACCGTACTGCAGTTGCTCGTAGTACGGGCAGTCCATGTAGGTTTCGTGGGCGCACAGACGGGCCGTGTGCCAGCCGGTTTCGAGGATCCGACGGTGCTGGGGAGTGCCTCCTTCGAACTTGGCACGGACCTGAAATGGATAGCCGGTGTAGACGCCGTGCAGATCTTCTATGACCAGTGGCTCGGCTCCCGTCTCGACCTCCAATTGCAAATAGCGGAATGTACGCCAGTACAAGGGACGATACACGCGCTGGCTTCCATCCGTGGTGTAGTAGTCGGCGTAGCCCCTGGACACCTTGCCTTCGATGACGTCGCGATTGCCCTTGAGCTTGGGTGGCTGGGTTTCGATCAACCCCTCCGAGTAGCGGAGCTTTAACGTCGCTGCTTTGCCGCCCTGGACCGCAAGCACCGGGAACGCGGTGGTCAGTTTCTTCTGGTCGAGCAGCAATACGGCGCGCGTGCCGGCGGGGATCTGAATGGGGAATTGCAGCGGCCCGGGCGTGACCCCAGGCAATCCCTCAACGCGGCGCAAGGACGGGATGGCCTCCTTGGTCTCCTCGCCCATGGGTATGGTCCGCGGTACGAGCATCCAGCGACTGGGCGCGTCCTGTTGACCGCGCGGGCATCCAGCGTCGCCGGGTTGAGCGAATGCCCAGGACGAGTCGTCGAAATCTGGCTGCTGCCAGCCCCAGGGGTACTTGGCAGCGTCAAACCGTTCCATCGGCCCAATGGCGGAGTATCCGCCCACCTCGTCCCGCCGGGTCATGGCATACGCCTCGTTGACGGTGCAGCGCCATTCCCTACCGGTATTAACTAGCTCCTGAGAACGCTCGGCCGCCTGGAGCAAGAAGCCTGTACGCAGTGAGAATTGCGCCAGCGCCGAGTCCGGCCCGTCGTTGAGTGCGAGAGCGGCGAGGACATTGCGCCCGGCCTTCAGTTTGGACGCCAGATCGAGGGTCTCATAGTGCCAGTGGTTCAGGTCCCCGCGTGCCGGTCCCCAACTTACTTTCTCCCCGTTGCAATACAGTTGGTAGCGGCTATCGCCAGTGACGTGAACCACGAAAGTCGGTGGCACCGCGGCAAGGTCGAACGATTTGCGAAAGTGGCAGACGCCGTAGGCGGTCGGAGCCATGCCAGGCACGTGAATCCAATGGGCCTTCCAGGCTGTTTGCTTCCGGTCAAGCCAGGCGAAGCCAGTGGACGGCAATGCGGCAGCGGCACCGGCAGTCAGTAAAAAAGTACGACGCCCAAGGGGCATGGCGAATCCTCCTTGCCGGCGCAAAAGCGCAACAGCAATTCAGGATTCTATCCAATCCCGCCGGGGAGTGCGCTAAGCCCCCGGCCGGCAGTGCGGACAGGGGCAGATGGAACGCAGGTGGTCAAAGGAGTAAATGCCCGTGTTGTGCCCGTCATTCCAGTAGATTCTGACCGCGTAGGCTCCGACCTCTTCGATGGACTCCATGCGGAGTTTTGGCTTGAACATTTGGAACGGATTGGGAGTGGTGGTCGAGGCTTGAGCCTCCGCTGCATAGGTGGAGCGTTTGGGTTCCGTGCCGTGAGCGCCAGTGCAGGATGCGCACGGACACTCGTCGCGCAGAAGTTCAACTGAGAATTCGCTCTTGTGGCCGTCGGACCAGTCAATGGTAACGCCGCGCGATTTGGAGACCGCGACGTGGAGGGGGGTCGTTGAAGCCGGTTTACTCTGCATATTCAATTCGGTCTCAATGGACCCGCTCGATATCCCGAACGCCTGGCACTCGGCGCATGGTCGAGACCAGTCGCTCAAGCTGCTTCTTGTCGCGAACTTCCACTGTCATCTCAACAACTGCCGCATCCAGCAGTTTCTCGTCCGCCCTTGCTTCGACGCTGCGGATGTTGACCTCTTCGCCAAACAGGATTTGCGTCAGCTGGTTCAGTAGGCCGGTACGATCGTCGCTGTGGACTACCAGACGGACGTTGAATGACTCCCCTGGACCTTTGGCCCATTCGACCTCGATGCGGCGTTCCGCCTCATACATCAGGTTCTGAACGTTGGGGCAGGTCCGGGAGTGAACCGCAACTCCTTTGCCTCGAGTGATGTAGCCCACGATGGGTTCGCCTCGGATTGGATTGCAGCAGCGCGCGCGGTAGGTCAACAGGTCGTCGATCCCCTTAACCTGGATAACGTAGTCCTTGTCGTCTGCCGGGACCCGTCCATCCGTGGGCGACGCAGGAGGGGCTGCAGGCGCTTCGGGTTCGACAATTCCAGGCGCAAGTTTCGAGAGCACCTGACGGGCGGAGTACTTGCCCCAACCGAGCGCTGCGTAGAGATCCTCGATTTTGCTGACGCCGTAGTCGGCGGCCACCTTCTCCATTTGCTGCCGAGTGATGCGGCTGAGCGAAACGCCCAAACGACGGGCATCGCGTTCCATCAGTTTCTGGCCAAGGTCCACTGCCTTCTCACGCTCGGTGGCGTTGATCACGTGGCGGATCTTATTTCGGGCGCGCGCCGTCTTGACGAACGCCATCCAGTCCCTGCTGGGCGACGACCCCTTCTGGGTGATGATCTCCACGATGTCACCGTTGCGCAGGTGGTGTTTGAGCGGCACCATGCGGCCGTTCACTTTGGAGCCAGTGCAGCAATGACCTACGTCGGTATGGATGGCGTAAGCGAAATCGACGGGAGTAGCGTCTCGCGGCAGCACGACGATTCGACCCTTGGGGGTGAAGCAGTACACCTCCTCCGGGTATAAGTCCACCTTGAGGCTGGACATGAACTCGGCAGGATCGCGTGTCTCCTTCTGCCACTCAACTAACTGGCGCAGCCATTTGACGCGCTGGTCATCCTCCCCAGGACCCTTCTTGCCCTCTTTGTATTTCCAGTGCGCTGCGATGCCATCTTCAGCAACGCGATGCATCTCCTCGGTGCGGATTTGAACTTCGAAGGCCACGCCGCCCGGTCCCATCACCGAGGTGTGCAGCGATTGATAGAGGTTCGGCCTCGGAATGGCAATGAAGTCCTTTATCCGCCCAGGAATCGGGTGCCACTCATTATGAATCTCGCCCAGAGCTGCGTAGCAATTGCGTACGGAATCGGTGATGATGCGTATCCCCAGAAGATCGTAGACTTCGTCGATTGTTATCTTCTGCTTGAACAGCTTCTGATACACCGACCAGGGACGTTTCACCCGACCTTCAACGCGCGCCGGAATTCCCTCCGCACTGAGTTTCTTCTGCACGGTATTCCGAATCGCTTCCAATACCTGCTCGCTCGCCTGACGCTTCGTTTCAATCGCGCTCTTCACTTCCTCGAAGGCGGCTGGGTCCAGGTAGCGGAACGCTAGGTCCTCGAGTTCGCTACGGAGCTTCCCCATTCCCAGGCGATGAGCTATTGGGGCGTAAAGCTCAATGGTCTCTGAAGATATCCGCTCCTGCTTGTCACGCGGCATACTGCCCAGCGTCCGCATGTTGTGCAGGCGGTCAGCGAGTTTGACGACTATGACGCGAATATCCTCGACCATCGCCAGGAGCATCTTGCGGACGCTCTCAGCCTGACGATCTTCCCGGCTGGCCAGGTTGATCTTGCTGAGTTTGGTAACGCCATTGACGCAGCGTGCAACTTCTTCACCAAACAACCGGCGAATCTCTTCAAATGTCGCATCCGTGTCTTCGAGGACATCATGCAGCAAGGCAGTGCTGAGACAGGCCAAGTCCATCTGCATGCCGGCGAGAATCATGGCCACCTCGACGGGGTGGAACATGTAGAGCTCGCCCGACATCCGACGCTGTCGTGAATGCCGGTCGGCCCCAAATTCGAAGGCGTTGCGAAGAATCCGGAGGTCTTCCTTAGGCCGGCGGGAATGCACGAAGTCCTCAAGTTCCACGAACCGTCGCTCCAGCGCTGGGCTAACGCCCGGAGGCAACAGGGCCGGAATGATCTCGCTAGTAGGAACTTCGTCCATCGAATGACAAGGACAAATACAAAAGGCGAAGGTGAGAACACTCACCCTCGCCTTCAGTTTAGCGGAAGTCAGGCGGTTGCCCGACCGGTTACTTGGAACTGCTCTCGTTCACGATGCCCGTTTGTTTAGGCTGACGCTCAGCCTTGAGCTTACGAGTGTCGAGCGCCTTCTGAATGTACTCGTCGGCCGTATTGACATCCCGCTGGTACTCAGCAGAAGAGTCAGCTAGATCGGCGCGCTCGCGATAAAGCAAATTCAAATAGGCCATGGAGTCGTCATACTCCTTGTCGAGCGCAAGCGCCTTTTGCAGGTTGTTGATTGCCTCGTCGAGCATGGCGCCGTGTTTCGCCTTCAATTCTTCCTTAGCCTTCTTGTCCTTGAGCGGACCAGGGGCGTCGGGTTTCATTCCGGCCTTGCTGCGCGCTGAATTCCAATCCGGATACCACTTCGCCCAAGCGATGACACCGAGACTGTAAAAAGCTTCCTTCTTGGTCGGATCGACCTCGGTCAGCTTCTGATACCAGACCTTAGCCTTGTCCAGGCGCTCCAACTTATCTTCCAGCTTGGACGTGCCTTGAGATTCAAGGTAATAGAGCGAAGCGATAGACTCGACGGCGGTTGCGTTCTTGGGGTCGGCGTCGAGGACTTTTTGGAAATTTTCCAGGGCGTTCTTCGCCATGGCTACGTTCTCAGGCGATTCAGCACCTGGAATATACTGATTCATATACGCGGACGCAAGGTAGAGCCGTGCGGTCGCAAAAGTTGGGTCGAGCTCGACGGCCTTACCGAAGAACTCGACGGCGTCGGGGTACTTGGCGTTCTTGAACGCTGCGACACCCTTGTTCAGGTTGTCGCGTGCCTCAAGCTTCTTGCAACCCGCGAGCGAACCGCCGAGAACTAGGGCGACCAGAGCCGCGACTGTGACAAGAATTCGATTACTCATCCTGTTGCCGCTTTCCTTACTGGCCCGCTTCCATCTTAGCCGTCATGAGCCCGACCTTATCCATCCCGGCGCCCTTCGCCAAGTCTAGGGCCTTGGCAACTTCCTGGTATTCCAGATCCGGGTCGCCCTTGATGAAGCAGACGCGCTCAGCTCGGGTTTTGAACACTTCGATCAACCGTGCCGTCAGCTTATCCGGAGAAATCGTCTCCGTGTTGATCTGCATGCTGTGATCTTTGTTAATAATGATCACGACGGTGCGATCATCCTGCTGGGACGGCGGCGCCCCGGGTGGTGGCGGCTGCGGAATAAGCGCCTCCAAGCCCTTCGGCGTCAACGGCGTAATGACCATGAAAATAATCAGCAGGACGAGGAGCACGTCGATCAGCGGAGTCATGTTCATGTCCGATTTCGGACCGCCCCCGCCACCGCCTACTGCCATACTCATAGTGGTTCTCCTTCAAACTCTCGAACATTTCCCTGAGCCGGCAAAACCTTGAACCGGAGGCCGGTACGGACCGCATAACTGCACACGGGGAGTCCCCGGAGCAAACGCCTACTTCGAAGTACTATCTCCGCCACCAGCCATGGCTTCGGCTTTCGCTTTCGCCTTGGCGTCGAGGTCAGTCAGGAGTCCGATGTTGTCAACCCCAGCGGCGCGCAAGTTGTCGACGACCTCAACTACTTTCTCGTAACGAGCACGGCTGTCGCACTTCACAAATACGGTCTTATCCAACCTGCCCACCAACAGATCCTTCACCTTGCCAGGGAGGTCCGCAGGCGGAATCTTGCCACTGCCCAAAAAGACATCTCCATTGCGGGTGACCGCAACGAGAACCGCGTCTTCCTTGTCAGCATTCTGCATCGCGATAGGGTTGATTGTCTTCACTAGGTCGACGCTGACGCCCTTGGAAAGCATGGGCGTAATGACCATGAAGATGATCAGCAGCACCAACATCACGTCCACCATGGGCGTAACGTTGATATCGGACACAGTATCGGTACTGGCCGGTTTCTTGAATTCAGTTGCCATCCGTTTTCTCCTTTTCAGCCGGTGCTGGAGCTAACCGCTTTCCGGCCTAAGCCGGAAAGCGGTCACCCTTCAACTCGCCGAACTGGGCCTGATAGACAGTCCTTGAGGATGAGGCAGGCCCTAGCGGCCAGCGCTCACCTTGCTGGAATGCTTCAGGAAATAGTCGATCAATTCAGAACTGGAGTTCGTCATTTCAACATCGAATGACTTAACGCGATTGTTGAAATAGTTAAACATCCAAACTGCGGGAATCGCGACAAACAGGCCGAAAGCGGTAGTAACGAGTGCTTCCGAAATACCGCCGGCAACCGCGCCGAGACCAGTCGATTTTTCTGACGAAATGCCCTTGAACGCGTTGATGATGCCGACGACCGTGCCGAACAGACCGACGAACGGGGCGGTGGATCCGATTGTGGCCAAACCGCTCAAGCCCCGATCCATTTCGCTGTGCACAATGGCTTCCGAACGTTCTAGCGCGCGGCGTGAAGCCTCGATGGTTTCACCGGGAATGTCATTGCTGACCAGGTGTGCACGGAATTCCTGCAGACCGGCCACGACGACCTTGGCTAGGTGGCTCTTCTTGTAACGGTCAGCAATTTTAACGGCCTCTTCAAGTTTGCCTTCGCGAAGCGCACCAGCGACCGCCGGGGCGAAAAGCCTCGACTGCTTGCGCGCTGCATTGAAGACGATCAAACGATCAATCATGACGCCGATGGACCAAGCAGACATAATGAACAACACGAACACGACGAACTTGGCCAACCAGCCCATCTGCGTCCACATTGAGCGAATGTCAAAGCCCATTTGGGGCGCTTCCTGCAGCAACAGGAATGACCAGACTTGCAACTGAAGCAACATTTTCGATCTCTCTCCTGCGAGTTGAATTGAGTCTAAAACACTGGACTAAACGAACTTACTGATTCAACGTGAAATTCACGTCAATCTGGGTTACCACCTCAACCGGTTCGCCGTTGAGTAGTGTCGGTTTGTAACGCCACTGCTTAACGGCTTCCTGCGCGGCCGAGACCAGCAGCGGGTGGCCGGACACGAGAGTCAGATTCTGAATCGTGCCGTCACGCCCGATAATGGCCGTGAACCGAACCACACCTTGTATGCGGGCCTGCTTGGCCAAGGGCGGATAAACCGGCCGCGGCTGAGAGACCAACATTGCCTGCTGAACATTACCACCAACCGTGATGCGCTTCGGAGCTGCCTTCACTTCAACCTTGGGAGGCGGAGGCGGAGGAGCCGAGTTGCCGGCCGACGAGAGCAGGCTCCCAATTACGCCGCCAGCGCTGCCGCCGGGGACGCCACCGGGAATACCACCAACCACGCCAACGTTGGAAGTAGGCGGTAGCTCGTCTTCCTTAATCATGGCGATATCTTTCGGAATCTGCTTCGGCGCCATTAATTTGGAGCCGTCAAATTGCCGCGGAATCACTTTCACCACATGCACCACCTGACTGGGAGGAGGAGGCGGTGGTGGGGGCGGAGGAGGCGGAGGCGGCGCAGTCAGCATGGACTGAAGCGTCGTCTTCGGCAGCAATTCCGGATTCAGCAGCGGGATGATGATGAGCGCTATGATCAGGCCAACTTGGATACCCATAGACAGAAAAACTGTCCATCCCTTGTTGGTCTTCGCTGTTCCATCCACAAAAGACTGTTCGAACATTGTTTTCTATTCCCCTTGTGTCCGGTCTCCGTCACCCCGGAGACCGATCTCAAACACATTGGACACCGCATTGTTACCGAGGTTCCCGCGAACCAGGGTTTTCTGCCGATCTGCGGAGCATTCAGGCCCTTTGCTCCGATTAAAAAAAAACAACCTTGCTGCAACGGCCACGTCGAACCGTCGTCGCTATCAAACTTCCGCCTGGAGAAGTCTACTACAACTGACACCCACATCCAAACCTGTGCCCATCAAGCGGCCGCCGGAGTGGCCTTCTTGCGGCGCTTTTCCGCGAAATTACGCCAGAAAATGAGAATTGGGCTGGCGACGAAGATCGAGGAATAGGTTCCTACAACAATGCCGCATACCAGCGCGAAGGAGAAGCCGTGCAAAACCTGACCGCCGAAAATCAACAGCGCTATAGCAGAGATAAACGTCAGGCCCGAAGTCAGAACGGTCCTGCTCAACGTGCGGTTCACGCTCTCATTGACGACAGCCTCAAACTCTCCACGACGCCCCAACTTGACCGTTTCGCGGATACGGTCAAAAACGACGATCGTGTCATTCATCGAGTAGCCAACCAGCGTCAAGAGGGCAGCCACGACGTTCAAGGATATCTCTTTCCCGAAGAGGGAAAACAGTCCGAGTGTGATCAGTACATCATGGAAGGTGGCAACCACGGCGGCCAGTCCATAGATCCACTCGAACCGGAATGCTATGTACACCAGCATTCCGCCAAGCGCATACAGGGTCGCCAAAATTGCCTTGGTACGCAATTCTCCGCCGATCTTCGGACCAACTACCTCCGCACCGCGAATGGCGTATTTCGCGAGTGAGCATTCGTTCTTGAGAACTCTCAGAATCGCTGGAGTTACGCCTGGCGCAGCCGACAACTCGTCCAGGTTTGTCAACAGCCCTGAACGTGGAGGCGTGTCGCGAAAAGCGGTAAGCGCTTTGGCCAGTTCGCCGATTTCCTGGTCGGACATCGAGATTGCCGCTGCGGCGAACGGGTCCCTCAGCCGCTCGAATAATGACTGAGCGCTGGTATTGTTGAAGTCGAGCTTGCCGGACAGGTCGGCGAAATTGGCAGTCAACGTTTCGCCCATAATGCGGCGGGCGTTCTGCAATTCTTCGTCTGTTTTAAGACCCGTGCCGATCACTACTTCGTTTTGCCCGGAGATTTCCTGGACTGAAATCTCACCGGGGATTTTAGCGGAAATGACAGAGCGGATCTTATCAACTGGCGGCGGGCCGGCAAACTTAACCGTGATGTTCGCGCCGCCCGTAAAGTCGATGCCGTATTTCAGGCCGCCTTTGGCGATCCAACTCACGAACCCAGCGGCAGTCAATACCAGCGATAGGCCGATGAAGATCCACTTCTTGCCGAGAAAATCGATTTTTGTTTTTCGAAACAGCTCCATGGACTGTAAACCTTACCAGGCTGCGGTACGAGTGACCGCTTTCCCCGGTTCCGTATCATTCCAGGGCCCCGCCGAGCGGTTCCCCGTACACTATCACACTTCGATTCCGATGCTCAACGAAGGATTCGGTCCACTGTATTCGAGGTCGAACAGGTAACGCGAAACCCATACCGAGGTGAATACATTGGCGACCAGACCAATCACCAGCGTCACCGCAAAGCCGCGAACGGCGGGCGTACCGAACATGAATAGAAAGGCGCAACTGACGATCGTCGTTACGTGAGTATCGATGATGGTCAGAAAAGCCTTGTTAAAACCGGCGTCGATTGCCGCGAACAGAACCTTTCCAGCCCGCATCTCCTCTCGGATGCGCTCGAAGATCAGCACGTTGGAATCGACAGCCATACCTATCAGCAAAATGATCCCGGCGATGCCGGGGAGCGTCAGAACTGCCTTGAGATAGGCCAGCACGCCGATCAGAATGACCGCATTCAGAAGCAAGGCTACTGTGGCGTTGATACCGCTGCGCGAATAATAGGCAAGCACTATCAGAATGACCACGATCAGTCCGACCAGACCGGACAGCAATCCGGAGCGAATGGAATCGGCGCCAAGCGAGGGGCCGACTGTTTGCTCCTGCAAGTAGACAACCCCAGCGGGGAGCGATCCTGAGCGCAACATCATGGCGAGATCCGATGCGTCCTGCTGGCTGCCAACCCCCTCAATCACGCCGTTGTCTTCGATGCGCGCATTGATCCGGGGAGCCATCTTGACCTGACCATCTAGCGCGATCGCCAGACGGTTGCCGATGTTAGATTCGGTAAATCGGCCAAAGCGCCCTTTGGCGTCCTGAGATATGACGAAATTCGTCTGTGCCTTGCCCAGTTCGTCCTGAGAAGCGCGAGCGTCGCGGAGATCGCGTCCGGTGATCACCGGAACACTGGTAACCACATACCAGCCGGCATCTTGCGCATCTGTGCCCTGCTTCATCGACGGCATCAGCTTGGTGCCCAGCGGCTTGACACCATTAAAGGAGGACAACGCTTCCACTTCGCTTTTGAAAGGCCCGCTCTTCACCTCGTACAGTTCTAGGAGGGCCGCCGTCTTCAGTATCGATTTAACCCTGTCCGGGTCGTCCAACCCAGGCAGCGAGACCAGGACTTCGGCGTCGGAGCCGGAGCCCTGCCGTTCCTGGACGGTGGATTCCGACAAACCCATGCCGTTAATTCTGTTTTCAATGGTACTGATCGATCGGGCCAGCGTTTCCTTCTTCAGATTTCCCGCCTCGGTCGGCTTCATCGTCATGCGGTATTCAGAGGGTCCGACGGGCGCCATGATCCAGGCGCTGAACTCATCACTGACGATCGTGCGGAAATTCTTGGCGCTATCGACGGGAACGCCCTTGATCAGGATTTCGACCTTCTCGGCATCCTGCAGGGACTTCGGCTCGTAGCCCAGCATCGGCTCGCCGGCGATCGAGTTCTTCGACATCAACTCCTTCAGTCGTTCTATGGAGGTGACGGCATCGGCCTTAAAGGCATCCTGCAACTGGACTTGCAGTACAAGCAGAGATCCGCCTCTTAAATCGAGACCCAGCCGGATATTGTGATTCCAGTTGGCGGTCAACTCATCTTTCGACTTGGGCAGACCGATGATGCCGTACAGGCAGATCAGTATCGTCGCAATAATTACGATCGCTTTCCATTTGGGCACTTTGGACATCGCGAGTCTCTATTCCTGTTTCTATTGGTCCGTGTAATCTCGTATCGGGGTTCGGGAAGCAGCGCAACAATCCGGAGAAATTCTCAGGACTTGGCTTCGGGCTTCACCAGGCTGGCCACAGCCCCACGCGCCATCTGCAGTTTCACGCCATCCGGCTTGACGCGGACAACAATCGAGTCGTCGTCGCTGATCGCCACGATCGTCCCCATGATGCCACCTGTGGTGAGCACGACGTCGCCAGACTTCAACTCCGACAACATCTTCTGCTGCTGTTTCTTCTGCCGCTGCATCGGCATAAATAGAAGGAAATAGAAGATCACGAAAATCAGCAGGATTGGGCCGAACTGCAGGAGCGGGTTCGACGGCGCGGATTGAAGAAGAATGAAGCTCATGGCCTTTTCTATTCTCCCCGAAACGTCCGGGCAAAGCGCGACTTTTCCTCCCAATCGGCCTTATCCAAGGGGATCTGGAAGGCCCTCCGGGGTCTCACACCTCGGTGGGCAAAGCGCGCGCCGCCACCAGGAACTCGGGGAAAGTCCCAAGTAGAATAGCCTGTCGCATCCGTCTCATGATGTCAAGGTAGTACCACAGGTTGTGAATGGTGGCCAAGGTGCTGAACAGGATCTCGCCGCTGATATAGAGGTGCCGCAGATACGCCCGCGAGAACGTACGGCAAGTGTAGCAGCCGCATTTTGAGTCCAGCGGCAGCGGGTCGTCGTGGTATCGCGCATGTTTGATCATGACCTTACCCTGAGAGGTGAACAGGCAGCCGTTGCGGGCATTGCGGGAGGGCATCACGCAATCCATCATGTCCACACCGCGGGCGACGTACTCGGGAAGCTCGGCGGGAGTCCCGACGCCCATCACGTAGCGCGGCCGGTCCGCGGGTAGTAGCGGCGTGGTGGTCTCCGTCATCTCCAAACTCAGCTCGCGCGGTTCGCCCACACTCAAGCCACCAAGGGCATACCCGTCAGCGTCGAGTTCGATCAATTCACGCGCGCACTCCAACCTCAGATCCCCGAAAACGGAGCCCTGGACGATCGGGAAAAGCGCGTTTCTCGTTTGGCGGGATTTCATCCGCTCCGTGTAGTGCGCGTACCCCCTGCGGGCCCAGCGAACCGTCATTTCCATGGACTTGCGAGCCTCAGATGTGGTGGCAGGATAGTCGGTGCACTCATCGAGCATCATTATGATGTCGCTATTGAACGCGAGTTGCACGTCCACCACGGACTCGGGGGTGAACAGGTGGCGATCTCCGTTGAGATGGGACTGGAAAACGACGCCTTCCTCCTTCACCTTGCGCAGCTTACTGAGCGACCAGACCTGGAATCCACCCGAGTCCGTGAGAATCGCGCGCGGCCATTGCATGAAACCGTGGAGCCCGCCGAAGCGCTCGACTAGCTCGTGGCCGGGACGGAGGAACAGGTGATACGTGTTGGCGAGGATGACCTTAGCGTCGAGTTCCTCAATCAGGTCGCGCTGGGTGACGGCTTTGACCGTTGCCTGCGTTCCCACGGGCATGAAAACAGGGGTTGGGATGTCGCCGTGAGCGGTCTTTATAAGTCCGGCCCGAGCGCCGGTGACGGGACAAAAGGCTTGTAGTTCGAATTCGAGGGATCGCAAGATGTAAACTGCTTAGTTTAGCTTCTCATGGCATTGCGCTTCCACAACACGCTTACGCAGCGTCTCGAAGAGTTTGCTCCGGCGGATGGCAAGACGGTCCGGATGTACACCTGCGGACCGACCGTCTACTCCTACGTCCACATTGGCAACTTTCGGACTTTTGCTTTTCAAGACATCCTTCGCCGCACGCTGCGCGCGCGCGGTTTTCTGCTCGACCACGTGATGAATATCACCGATGTCGAGGACAAGATCATCCGCAACGCGATGGAGCGAGGCCTCTCCATTCAGGACTACACGAAGGGCTACACGGAGGCCTTTTTCCAAGACTCGGCGACGCTTCGACTGGAAAAGGCCGAGCGCGTAGTGTTTGCGACCGAGCACATCCCCGAGATGGTCGAGGCAGTCGCCAAACTCGGTTCGAGCGGACATACCTACGAGAGCGACGGCTCGACGTATTTCCGTATTGCCAGCTTCCCGGGCTACGGGAAACTGAGCCACACCAACCTTGGCGGCAACGTGGCAGGTGCTCGCGTTGACGTGGACGAGTACGAGAAGGACGACGCACGCGACTTCGTGCTGTGGAAGGGCCAGAAGACCGGTGAGCCGGCCTGGGACGCGCCGATGGGCGCCGGACGGCCAGGTTGGCACATCGAGTGCTCGGTGATGGCGATGATGTACCTGGGCCAGACACTCGACATTCACACCGGGGGGGTCGATCTCGTTTTCCCACATCACGAAAACGAAATTGCGCAGTCCGAGTCGCTCACGGGCAAGCCCTTCGTGCGCTACTGGTTGCACGCTGAACACCTGATGGTGGAAGGCAAGAAGATGTCAAAGTCGCTGGGCAACTTCTACACCCTGCGCGACATCCTCGATCGTGGCTACGCCCCCGAGGCCATCCGCTTCCTGCTGACCGCAACGCCTTACCGCAAGCAGTTGAATTTCACTTTCGACGGGTTGGACGCCGCCAGAAGCGCCATCGAGCGACTCCGCAGTTTTCGGTGGCGTTTACTGAATGAGAAGCTCCCGGCGGGCGACAACATCGCGATGAACGAACGGGCCGGCAAGGCCATCGCGGACTTCGATTCGAGCCTTGATGACGACCTCAACACTGCGGACGCCCTGGCTGCGGTCTTCGAGTTTGTCCGCGACGCCAACACGGCTATGGATGCGGGTGAATTCCGCGAATCCAACCGTCATGCCGCGGTCGAATTGCTCACTAGTTTCGACGAGATCTTTAAGGTATTGGAGCCGACCGCGGCCGAAGGCGGAGCCTCCGATGCGGAGATCGAGGAGTTGGTGGCAGAGCGAAACCGCGCAAAAAAGGCGAAGGACTTCGGGCGGGCGGACTCCATTCGCAAGCAGCTTCTGGACTTGGGGATCGTGCTCGAAGACTCGCGTGAGGGCACGCGTTGGAAGCGCAAGTAGAGGCATCGGCTTCGCCAGGAATTACACACCTTGAAGATTCACACCAAAGCCGTGCACGCCGGGGACAGGAAGAAGGCCCCGTCCCAAATTGGCGTAACCACGCCGATTTACACCGCCGCCAGTTTCATCACCTCATCGCTCGCCGAGCAGGACCGCATCTACGGCGCCGAGGAACAGGGCTTTGCCTATCAGCGCTACGCGAACCCGACCAACGCCGCGCTAGAAGAGCAGATGACCGCGCTCGAGGGCGGTCACGGCTGCCTGGCGACCGCCTCGGGCATGTCTGCACTCCTGATCGCCTTGCACGCCGCTTTGGTGGATCGCACCCATAGCGTCATTTGCTCGCGCGACATTTACGGAGCGACCATCAAGCTGTTGGACGGCGTCTTTGAGCCGTTTAACGTCAATGTCCGCTACGTGGACTTGACCGATCTCAACGCTTTAGACGCGTCCATCGCAGCGGAGAAGCCCGGCGCCATTCTGCTGGAGACCATCTCGAATCCCACCTTGCGGGTGGCCGATCTTGAAGCCATCGCGCAGCGTTGCCGGGCGGTGAACGCTGCCCTCATCGTGGACAATACATTCGCCACTCCGCTGCTCGTCCGGCCCCTGGAACTGGGTGCCAACATCGTCGTGCATAGCGTGACGAAGTACCTCTCGGGCCATGGGGATGTGCTTGGCGGGCTGGTCATCGGCGACCAGGAGCACCATGAGATGGTGCGCTACCTCTCGCGGATTTACGGGCCCGTACTAGGTCCGTTCGAGAGCTACCTGGCCATGCGCGGGGCCAAGACATTTCCGCTCAGGATGGAACGGCAGTGCCGCAACGCGCAAGGCTTGGCCGCCTGGCTGCGAACTCAGAAAAGCATCAGCCGCGTACACTACCTCGATGACCCGGAGCATCCGGATGCCGCCACGATTTGGAGGCTCCTGACGAACGGGCTGTATGGCGCCATGGTTACCTTCGAACTGGCCGGCGCGCAGAAGCCGCAGATTTTCAAATTGGTCGACAGCCTCGGTCTAGTGGTCAACGCGTCTTCGCTCGGGGACGTCCACACGATGGTGCTCTACCCCTGGATTTCGTCGCATCGCGAGGTCACTCCGAAGATGAAAGCGGCCATGGGAGTCACCGAATCGCTACTACGCGTCTCGGTGGGCATTGAGGATCTCGATGACATCATCGCGGATTTCGAACAGGCTTTGGCGTAGACCCTTTTGGATGAGCCAGGCTATTCCGTGTTATTCTGTGGGTTCATGTACCTCGTTCTGAACAGCACCCGCCATCATCGCCATCATCATGGGATGGGCGGGCTCGTTGTGTCCTGAGCGAGTGGTGCAGGACTTCAGCGAAACGGCCCGCCCCCACCTCGGGGAGCGGGCCGTTTCGTTTTGTGATCTGACCGATTAGAAGGAATCGACTGGAATGGATCTGGATTTTGCAAAAACCGGCGGCTTGATTCCCGCCATCATTCAGGATTTTGAAAGCGGGCGCGTGCTCATGGTCGGATTCATGAACGAGGAGTCGTTCGCCAAGACGGTCGAGACAGGCTGCGCTGTCTTTTACTCCCGCTCGCGCAATAAGCTCTGGATGAAGGGCGAGAGCTCCGGCCACACGCTGGTTGTGAAGTCGATTCAAACCGACTGCGACAAGGACTGCGTCCTGCTGCAAGTCGAAGCCAAGGGACCGGGCGTTTGCCACGTGGGCTACGAGAGTTGTTTCTTCCGCACGCTGGATGGCGCGGAATGGAAGGTCACTGAGGCGCAGACCTATGATCCCAATCAAGTTTACGGAGGCAAGTGATGAAGCTCAAATTGGGCATCCCCAAGGGTAGTCTCGAGAACGCGACCGTCGATCTGTTTCGGCGCGCGGGATTCAACATCCAGGTGTCGAGCAGGAGCTACTTTCCATCTATTGACGACGCCGAAATCGAGTGCATGTTGATCCGGGCCCAGGAGATGGCCCGTTACGTCGAGGACGGCGTTCTGGACGCGGGTCTAACCGGCCTCGACTGGGTGGTTGAGAATGACTCCGATGTGGTGAAGGTTGCCGACCTGATCTACGCGAAGCAGAGTTTCGGCAAGGTCCGCTGGGTGCTGGCAGTGCCGGAATCGTCTCCGTTCCAAAGCGTGAAGGACTTGCAAGGCAAGATCATCGCCACGGAACTGGTAGGCGCCACGAAACGCTACCTCGCCAAGTACGGAGTCACGGCGCGAGTCGAGTTCTCCTGGGGCGCGACCGAGGTGAAACCGCCGGTGCTCGCCGATGCCATCGTCGAGGTCACCGAGACGGGTTCGTCGCTGCGTGCGAATAAGCTGCGCATCATCGACACCGTCCTCGAATCGAACACGCAGTTCATCGCCAACACTGCCTCGTGGGAAGACCCATGGAAGCGGCGCAAGATCCAGGATGTGACCATGCTGCTGGAGGGCGCCATCAACGCGCTGGGCAAAGCCGGTCTGATGCTGAACGTCCATAAGAACGATCTCGAAAATGTCTTGTCGGTCCTGCCTGCTTTGAAGAACCCCACTATCTCGTCGCTCAGCGATGGCGAGTGGCTGGCGGTCAACACGATTCTGGACGAGATCACTGTGCGCGCCATCATCCCAAGACTGAAAGAGGCGGGCGCGCAGGGCATCGTCGAGTACCCGCTGAACAAGATCGTATTGTGAGGGCCGGTCTGCCATGATTCGTATTCTTGAGAGCTCCGCCGCCCCCGGCCTGTTGCGCCGTCGTGCGGCCCGTTTCAGCGACGCCGAGGCGATTGTGCGACCGATCCTCGAAGACGTTCGCAAGCGCGGCGACAAGGCGCTTCTCGATTACGCCCGCAAGTTCGACAATCTGGAGCGCAAGAGTGTCGCCGTGCCGCAAGCCGAACTCGACGCTGCGGCCCGCCGCCTGTCACCGCAATTCCGCAAGGCCGTCCAGACCTCGGCGAGGAACGTCCGAGCCTTCGCGAACCTCCAACTGCCGCAGGCGAAAAAGGCCCAGCCGGCGCCTGGACTGCGGCTTTCGCAGATCGTGCTGCCGCTTGATAGCGTCGCGGCCTATATCCCGTCGGGGCGCTATCCCCTGCCCTCGACCGTCATCATGACCGTGGTACCCGCCACCGTTGCAGGCGTCCCGAACATCATGGTTGCTACGCCCCGGCCGGTCGATGAAATCTTCGGCACGGCCTCGATATTGAAGGCGACACATGTCTTTGAGATGGGAGGCGCACAGGCCATCGCAGCCTTCGCCTATGGCACGCGAACTGTTCCCCGAGCCGACCGCATTGTCGGTCCCGGCAACATCTACGTTGCTGCTGCAAAGAAGCTGTTGGCAGGTGAAGTTGGCATCGATTTCGTCGCCGGGCCGACCGAGATCCTGATCATCGCTTCCGAAGGTGATCCGCGCTGGATTGCTGCAGACATGCTGGCCCAGGCCGAGCACGACACCGATGCCTCCGCAGTGCTCCTTACCACCTCAAGGAGCCTGGCCGACGCTGTGGCTACCGAAATCGAAACCCAGCTCGCCACGCTGCCGACGGCGGCCATTGCACGCAAGTCGATCGACAAGAATAGCGCCATCCTGCTGGTCGCCTCAGACGAAGATGCCGTCGAGTTGTCAAACCGTTTCGCGCCCGAGCATTTGAGCCTGCACGACGCAAGATTGCTCAGCGGAGTGCGTCACGCCGGCAGCGTCTTCCTCGGCCCGAATAGCCCTGAAGCGGCCGGCGACTATGCCGCCGGGCCCAACCACGTACTGCCTACTTCTGGTGCCGCCAGACTGCGCGGAGGGCTGAGCGCAGCCGACTACGTAAAGGTGATTTCCGTGCAGCAATTGAGTGCGCGGGCACTGTCTCGATTGTCCCCGGCCATAACAACTCTGGCGCGTGCAGAAGGCCTGGAGGCGCACGCTCGCTCGGTGGAGGTACGTCGTGGATGATGCGGGTTTGAAGCCGCGCGGCGCGGTGGTCAAGATGGCGCCATATTCGCCCCCGACCGCGGGGCGAGCCGGCAAGTTGCGCCTGGATTTCAACGAGAATACCGTGGGCTGTTCACCGGCTGTGGTCCGCGCGCTGGTGCGGGCCATCACCCAGGAGCGGCTCACCATCTACCCTGAGTACGAGGCCACTCGCGAGGCTTTGTCGGCATTTTTCGCCGTTCCTCAATCGCAGTTCCTGCTGACCAACGGCACTGATGAGGCAATTCAGGTGCTGGTCAATACCTTCGTAGATGACGAGCAGCAAGTCATCGTGCTCACACCCTCGTATGCCATGTACCGCTTCTATGCCGAGGTCGCGGGTGCGCAGGTCGTCAACTTGCCCTATCGCGACGGCAGTCTGGCCTTTCCGCTTGAGGAGTTGCTTGCTGCGATCACCCCTGCTACGCGCGCCATTCTCATCTCGAATCCCAACAACCCAACCGGCACAGGAATTGGAATCGATTCGATTGAGACAATCCTGAAGCATGCACCGCACGCTGCAGTGCTGCTGGATGAAGCCTATTACGAGTTCTGCGGCGTGACCGCGCTGCCGCTGATTGAGCGCTACCAAAACCTGTTTGTCAGCCGCACATTCTCGAAGGCATACGGGCTCGCCGGGCTGCGCATTGGCTGCCTGTTCTCCCAGGCCGGCAACGTGAAGTTCCTGCATAAGGCCCAATCGCCGTACAGCGTGAATATCCTCGCCGCCGTCGCGGCCCGCGCCGGAGTGGGCGATGCCGCGTTTGTCAGGGACTTTGTACGGCAAGCCATTCTCGCGCGGGATCGCCTCTATTCAGGCTTCGAGCGACGCAGCATTCCCTTCTACCAAAGCCAGGGCAACTTCGTCCTGTTCCGCGCCGGAGACACTTCCATCGCGATCCGGGACCGGCTCAGCGGACGCGGAATCCTGGTGCGCGACCGCAGCTACGAAATCGCTGGCTGCGTGCGGGTAACCGCGGGAACGCCGGCGCAAGTGGAGCGCTTCTTCGCCGCGCTCGACGAGGTTATGAAATGAGCGCCACCTGCCTCGTCTTCGACATGGACGGCGTTTTGGCCGAGGTGACCGAAAGTTATCGGGAAGCGGTCGTACAGACGGTCCGGCATTTCACGGGCAAGTCGATCGAGCGCGACAGCATTCAGGCCTACAAGAATCGCGGCGGCTTCAACAACGACTGGCTGCTCTCGCAACAGATCTGCGCGGACCTAGGCGTGAATGTGTCTTACGATTCCGTCACGCGGCATTTTTGCGAGATCTTCTTCGGGCCTAACCGCGACGACGGGTTGATCTCGCGCGAAGTCTGGATACCAAATTCCGGGTTGCTCGAATCACTCGCTCAACGCTTCCGGCTCGCCATCTTTACCGGCAGGCTGCAGAGCGAAGCCGCCGTCACTCTGCGTCGGTACGCACCTGAAATCGCTTTCTCTCCGATCATAGCGGCCGACGATGTGGTAAACGGAAAGCCAGCGCCGGATGGCCTGTTCCTGATTCGGGATCGGACCGATTCGCCGAACATGATCTACGTCGGT
Source organism: uncultured Acidobacteriia bacterium (assembly GCA_903909435.1). Classification (GTDB taxonomy): domain Bacteria; phylum Acidobacteriota; class Terriglobia; order Bryobacterales; family Bryobacteraceae; genus CAIVVT01. The sequence continues at coordinate 79,042 of CAIVVT010000288.1, forward strand.
GACACCGTGGACGATGCCCTCAGTTCCGCCGCCGCCGGAGTGCCATTCATCGGAATCGCGGCACCATCGAATCCCTTCCACAAGGAGATCGTGGAACTGCTGCGTAATGCCGGTGCCTTCGCGGTTCTGGACGATGTGAATCAAATCGAGAGGGCATTGGAAATCGCTCTACCTCAAGCGACGCCGCGTTCCGGATCGGAGCCGCGACCGTGAGGGAGCGGTACCAGTCAAACCCGTGCCGCCGCCCAGCGAGTCCGGCTGCACGACGATCTCATTGGGAGTACTGAAGCAATGCGCAAAGCTGACATCGAGCGGATCACCAAAGAGACGCAGATCCGTGCGTCCTTGAATATCGACGGCAAAGGCCGCTACGACATCTCGACGGGTGTTCGATTCCTCGACCACATGCTCGAGCTTTTCACCAAGCACGGCGGGTTCGATCTCACCTTGGCCGCCACGGGCGACCTGGACGTCGACCAGCACCACACTGTGGAGGATGTCGGAATTGTGCTGGGCCAACTTTTCGCCAAGGCGCTCGGCGACCGGGTCGGCATCAATCGCGCCGGCTACTTCGTGCTTCCAATGGATGAAACGCTGGCTGTGGTTGCAGTGGATCTGGGCGGGCGGCCCTACCTCGCGTACAAGGACAGAGTGAAAACCACGCTGGTCGGGGACCTGCAAAGCGAGTTGCTGGAAGACTTCTTCCACGGATTCACAACGCACGCCGGCGCGAATCTCCACGCCAAGATCCTCGATGGGCGGTCGAATCACCACAAGGTTGAAGCGATATTCAAGTGCTTTGCGCGCGCGATGCGCTACGCCTGTTCGAAAGATGCGCGGCTCAAAAACCAGTTGCCTAGCACGAAGGGCCTGCTGTGATTACCATCGTCGATTACGGTGCGGGCAACCTGCGCTCGGTCGAGAACACTCTTGCGAAGACCGGCGCATCTTACACCATCACGCGTGATCCGCGGGCCGTCCGCACCGCCGAGAAGATCATTTTGCCCGGCGTAGGTCATTTCGGCCAGATGCTGCGCGCGCTCGACACACTGGGCCTGCGCCAGGCCCTTACGGAAAAGGCGCGTTCCGGAGTCCCCTTCCTCGGCATCTGCCTGGGCCTGCAGGCCATGTTCGAAACCAGCGCCGAAGCGCCTGGAGAGCGTGGACTTGCGCTTTTCCCGGGCCGCGTGGAGCGCTTCCCCGAAGACGCGCGCGTGCCGCATATGGGCTGGAACGAGATCGTGCCGTTGGGCACCCCACGTCTACTGAACGGCCTCGGTCCAAAACCCTACGTCTACTTCGCGCACAGCTTCTACTGCCCCCTTGCGCCGGAGACGGCCGCGTCGTGCGAGTACACCGGAGTGCGCTACACGGCGGTGCTCGAAGCGGGCAATCTCTTCGGGGTGCAGTTTCATCCGGAGAAGTCCGGGCCGCTCGGGTTGAAGATCGTCGAGAACTTCGTGAGGATCTAAACGCAGTGCTAGCCAAACGCATCATCCCCTGCCTGGACGTCACCGGCGGACGCGTGGTCAAGGGCGTCAATTTCGTCGGCCTGCGCGACGCCGGCGACCCGGTTGAACTCGCGGCTCGCTATAACGAGCAGGGCGCCGACGAACTGGTCTTCCTCGACATCACTGCGTCGAGCGATGGCCGCGACACCATGGTCGATGTTGTCGATCGGACTGCGCGCGAAGTGTTCATCCCCTTAACGGTCGGCGGCGGCATCCGCAGCGTCGACGACGCCCGGCGCATCATCCACTCGGGCGCCGACAAGATCAGTGTCAACACCTCGGCTGTGCACCGCCCGGAACTCATCACGGAGTTGAGCCTGGAGTTTGGCGCGCAGGCTGTCGTACTGGCGATTGACGCCCGGCGCGTCTCGCCGGGCCGCTGGAACGTCTTTACGAAGGGCGGCCGCATCGACGAGGGCATCGACGCCGTGGAATGGGCCGCTCGCGGAGAGAGCCTGGGCGCGGGTGAGATTCTGCTGACATCGATGAACACCGATGGTGTGCAGGATGGTTTCGATTGCGCTCTGACGCGTGCCGTTTCGCGCGCCACGAAGATCCCGATCATCGCCTCCGGCGGCGCGGGCACGCCCAAGCATTTCATCGAGGTCCTGACTGACGGGGAGGCTGACGCCGCGCTGGCCGCCTCGGTCTTTCACTACGGCACCTACACCGTGGATCAGTTGAAGGCGGAGTTGGAAGAAGCCGGCATTCCCGTCCGGAGGATGGCATGATCATCCCCTGCATCGACCTCATGGACGGCAAGGTCGTCCAACTCGTCCAGGGTCGTGAAAGAGCGCTCGAAGGCGCGCCGCCGCTCGAGATGCTGGAGCGCTTCAGTGGCTTCCCGGTGATTCAGGTGATCGACCTGGACGCAGCTCTCGGCAGGGGTGAGAACAATGCCATCGTCGAGTTGCTGGCTGGGCGAGCGCGCATCCGTGCAGGCGGAGGCGTGCGCACCCCAGAGCGTGCAGCCAAGCTGCTGGAATGTGGTGCGGAGAAGGTCATTGTCGGAACGTCGGCGTTCACCAGGACCGGCGTCAACCATGCACTGCTCGGCTCGATCGCGGACTCAGTCGGAGCAGACAAGATCCTAGTCGCGCTCGACTCCAAGGGCGGACGCATTGTGGTCAAGGGTTGGACCGAATCCCTCGAAATCTCAGCCGAGCAGATCCTCGCGGAACTCGAATCTTACTGCGGCGGATATCTTTGCACGTACGTCGACAAGGAAGGCATGTTGCAGGGAACGGATCTCGACTGGTTCCGCCGTTTGCGTGCTGCGACCGCCAGGGAAATCACCGCGGCCGGCGGCATTACGACCTTGGAAGAGATACGCGAATTGCTCGCACTCGACATCCACGCCGCGCTGGGCATGGCCATTTACACCAGGCGCCTGGATCTCGCGGAGCTACGACAGATTCAGGAAACACTGTAACCTCGGCGGTTACCGGTTAGGGCTCGAACTCGACAACCACTCTCGTCGCGCGTGACTGCCAGATTAAGTGAAGTTCGGGAGGACTCCAGTTCTAATTCCTTCGGCAGTGCGTGCGGCGCGCAAGCACGTCGTAGCTTACGCCGCGTACTTGTCCAAAAACTTCTTGCCCGCTTTCGCGCCGTCGAGTTCGCTCAGGGTCTTGCCTTCGTACTCGATGCCCACGAAGCCCTTGTACCCAGCCTCGGCGACGATCTTCATCATCCGGTCCATGTCGATAGTCGTCTCTTTGCCGTCTGCTCCGAAGTCGTAGCACTTGAAGCTGACGCCCTTCGCATACGGCATCATCTTCTTCACGGCTTCGTAGCGGTCCACTTCTTTCGGGAAGTTGCCGAAGTCCGGTAGTGTGCCGAAGTTCGACTTGCCGACTTTCTTCATCAGCGCCACGATTGCGTCGGGATCGGAGGATAATCCCCAGTGATTCTCGATCAACACGTTCAACCCGACCATCCGGGCATAGTCGGCCAGCGACGCGAAGCTGTCGGCGCAGTAGCCGAGCACGCTCTCTTTCTCTTCCGCAGTCTTCGGATTAATGTCCGAATGCATGTTCGTTCGGATAGAATGGCCACCTAGTTCTGCGCAATAATCGATCCATTTACGGTGGTTATCGACGGTTTTTTTGCGCACAGCCAGTGAAGAATGGCCCATCATTCCTTCGTCGTCGCACATGATCAGGACACACCGCGTACCGGTCTGCTTCATAGCGGTCCGCAGGCGTCCAATGTAGCCCTGTGTCGGCGCGGCCCACAGTGCGTTCACGAATTCCAGCCCCTCGATACCCAGTTCACTCGCGTAGCGCGGGAAGTCGAGATTGGTCATCTTCTGACCCTGGATGGCGCGGTGCACGGACCACTCGGCGAGCGAAATGCGCAGCGCCTTGTCGCTCTGGGCGAGAGCGATAGACGGCAGCGTCATACTGAGCGCGCGCAACAGATCGCGCCTGTTCACGACTGGCATGGGGCTATCTCCAGATACCTATCATACCAACTCAGGCTGTCAGTTCGAATGGATTCGTGATCCAGTAATCCGGGGCCTGCTCCCGCATCGCTGTAACGTCGCCGTAGCCCCAGGATACTCCGCAGGTCTTAACCCCGACTCGACGTCCGGCTTCCATGTCGGGGGCTGCGTCGCCGATGAAAAGGCACTGCTCGGGAGCAACGCCGAATTTCTCTAGAGAGCGCAAAATCACGTCCGGTTCAGGCTTGCAGGGAAATCCGTCCGTACCTTGCACGTGGTCGAAGTAATCGATCAGACCGAATTGGGAGAGCACTATGCGAGCGGTTTCGCTGCCCTTCGTCGTCGCAGTGGACTTTAGCCCGCCAAGCGTGGAAAGCATCTCAGGAACGCCGTCGTATACGCGCGTCGAGCGGTGCTCGCGGAGTGGGTAAATCGCCCGATAAGTGCGCAGCAATTCGTCCGAACGCTCTTCGCTAATGCCCGGGAAAACGTCCGCGAACAACTCCTTCAGGTGGTAACCGATATAGGAGCGAAGCTGCTTGTCGGTCAGGCCGATAGCACCTGCGGCCTCCAGAGTTTCTCGCGCGGCGCCACAAATATCCGGCGCGGAATCGAGAAGCGTTCCGTCGATGTCGAACAGATACAGTTGGAAGCGGGGGACGCTCACGCTGGCGCAGGGCTCTCCCCATCCACAAACCCACGCCCGATAGAGCGGTCCTCGGGGTCCGGTGATATCACGGCCTGCGTGGCGGTTTCGGCAGTCCCGACAGCCGACCCGGAATCGATGTGCGGCTTCTCCCGGCGCTCGATGATAGCCTGCACTTCGCCGCCGTCCATGGTCTCGCGTTCCAGCAGCGCGCCGGCAATCTTCTCCAGTGCCCAGGCATACTCGTCGATCATGCCCTCGGCCCGTTGATAGGCGCTCTCGACCATCATGCGAACCGCCTGGTCGATCTGGATAGCCGTTGCTTCCGAGTAGTCGCGGTGTTGCGCGATCTCGCGTCCCAGGAATATCTGCTCGTCCTTCTTGCCGTAGCTCATCGGCCCCAGGCGGCTCATGCCATAGTCGCAGACCATGGCGCGAGCCACTTCAGTGGCCTGCTCGATGTCGTTGCTCGCTCCGGTGGAGAGTTCGTGGGTGTGGCGCATCTCGGCGATACGTCCGGCCATCAGCACGCACAGCCGGGCCTGCAACTGCTTTTCAGTACGATTCAGCACGTCGCCCGCCGGCAATTGCATCGTGACGCCCAGAGCGCGTCCGCGCGGGATAATGCTGACTTTGTGCAACGGGTCCGACTCTGGCAGCAGCGACGCCACCAGCGCGTGGCCAGCCTCGTGCCAGGCCGTGACCTTCTTGTCCTCTTCGGTCAGGATCATGGAACGCCGCTCGGCGCCCATCATCACTTTGTCCTTCGCCACTTCGAAATCGGACATCGTGACGACCTTGCGATTCTGGCGCGCAGCCAGCAAGGCAGCTTCGTTCACCAGGTTGGCCAGGTCCGCGCCAGCAAATCCGGGCGTGCCCCGCGCGATGATCGACATATCGACATCATCGGCTAGCGGGATCTTCTTCGTGTGCACTTTCAGGATTTGTTCGCGGCCACGCACATCCGGCAAACTCACGACGACACGCCTGTCGAAACGTCCCGGACGAAGCAGTGCCGGATCGAGCACGTCGGGTCGATTGGTAGCCGCAACCAGAATTACGCCTTCGTTCGATTCAAAGCCGTCCATCTCGACCAGCAACTGATTCAACGTCTGCTCGCGCTCGTCGTGTCCGCCGCCTAAACCAGCTCCGCGGTGCCTTCCGACTGCGTCGATTTCGTCGATGAAGATGATGCAGGGGGCGTTCTTCTTGCCTTGCTCGAACAGATCGCGGACTCGGCTCGCGCCAACGCCGACAAACATCTCGACAAAGTCTGATCCGGAGATGGAAAAGAACGGTACGTTGCCTTCGCCCGCAATTGCGCGCGCCAGTAGCGTCTTGCCTGTTCCAGGAGGTCCTATCAGCAGCACGCCCTTGGGGATGCGCCCGCCCAACTTCTGGAATTTCTGGGGCTCACGCAGGAACTCGATGATCTCCTGCAGTTCGTCCTTGGCCTCTTCTACTCCCGCAACGTCCTTGAATGTGACTTTCTTCTGCTGCGAACTGTGCATCCGCGCCCGGCTCTTCCCAAAGCTCATGGCCTTGTTGCCGCCGCTCTGCATCTGCCGCATCATGAAGATCCAAAAGGCGATCACAAGCACGAATGGAATGGCCTGGATGATGATCGCAGTCCAGTTGCCGTTGCTCGTGTCCTTGACCTTTACGTCCACGCCATGCTCGCTCAGAATGTCGAAGAGCTTGGGATAGTTGATCGGAACAATTGTATGCAGTTCCGACTTGTCTTCTTTGAACTGCCCGGAAACCTCGTTGCCCGTAACGAGAACGCTCTTCACCCGGTCGTTGTTGACCTGATCGATGAAGCGGGTAAAACTCAGTTCCTGGGTCGGGTGGGCGTTGCTGGACTTCACCACCACGTACAGCAGGACTCCCAGGCAGCACAACACTGCCCAGATAATGCCGGTCCTTAAATTTGCGTTCATTCGCTTAGCTCGAGATGCTCCGGATGTGTCAATTCTATCGCTAACTGTTCAGACGCCGTCCGGTCACAATTAGATTCAAACCCTCGCAGTCGCTGGCTCTTCGACAATCTCTATCGGATTTGCGCTGCCGGGTCCCGCACACCAGTCAGCCGCCACACCGAGACCTCTGGCCCAAACAAGTTGTCCACGTGATTCCAGAACGGGCCAACTGCTTCGATCCCAGGCTGGAATCTTGCGCTCCTGCAGCAGGCTCTGCACCGAACACCCGTCCATTCGCCCAGCCGGCCTGCATCGATCCCCGGCACGCCACCCTCTGAGCCAAAACGGACCTTGGGTCAAGCCGCCATCCAGCCAGCTACTCACCTTATTATAGGCTGGAGCGTGATTCCCCGCCCTGACCAGCCGTAGCAGCGATCCGCCGGGCTCGAGCGTGGCGGCCCCTGGCACCGTCAAGGCCACCGGTTCCGGCACCCAAGCAGCGGCAAGTGCCTCACAAAAAAGGATTTGCGTGAATGACCTCCATGCGGTGATGTGCGGGAGGCTCAACCGCCCGTGGCCCACCGGCTGCGAGACCAGGCTCAGCAGGCGATCCACCTGTAGGTTGCTGATCCGCGGTTGCGCGCCTGCCGCCTCACTGCATGCCCTCATCAACACGCGTGCCTGCAGTGCGGAGTGTTCGCGCCTCAAGCGCTCCACATCCAGCACAATTCCAAGCCGGTGGTACGCCGCCGCCTCGCGCCACACCAGTTCCACCTGCGATTCCCAGTAGCTCTCGTCGCGCGCGGCGAGCGACGCCAGGCGGGCCAGAGCAGCCTCGACCTTGGGATTCCATTGATTCCGTAACAAAGGCAAAACTTCGTTTCGCAGCCGGTTCCGGTCGTAACAGTTCTCGGCATTCGACGAATCTTCGCGCCAGCTGAGCCCTTCCGCCAGCAGCCATTTCCTAACTTGGTCCCGCGTCAGTTCCAGCAAGGGACGGATGATCCAGCCGTCGTTCACCGCCCGAATGCCGGCGAGCGAGTCAGGCGCAGTCCCGCGCAGCAACCGCATCAGCACGGTCTCCGCCTGGTCCGACGCCGTGTGGCCGGTGGCAACAGTGCCCAGGGATTCCCGCTGGCGCGCCTCGGCGAAGAACCGGTACCGCAACTGGCGCGCCGTCTGCTCTAGATTTCCGCCCTGAGCGACTGCTTGGACGTCCGCAGCCTGGGTAAAGCACGGCAACTCAAGACTCGCCGCGAGCGCCTCCACAAATCCGCGGTCACCGTCGGACTCCGTTCCCCTCAGCCGGTGGTCGAAATGCAGAACGACGAGCGACCACCCTCTCGTTTGCGAAAGTCGGTGCAGCAGGTGCAGCAGCGCGACCGAGTCGGCGCCGCCGGAAACGGCCACCCCGGCGCGGGCGCCTCGGGGCAGCATGTTATAACGGGAAATAGTCCTGAGTACCTGCTCGATCACTGGGCCGCGCTCCGCGATCTTCATTGTAAGTCCGGGTCCTGGTTTTGCCCCCATTCCGGGACGGTGATCCACAAAGTACAGGCTAGCCGACTAAGAAAGCGCTCATTCCCGAAGCTTATGCCTCCTATCGTTTCCGCCGACATCACCGCGCGCGCCAGGCAGATTCGCATGGTCCTGATGGACGTAGACGGCGTCCTGACCGACGGCCGGGTGTGGTTTCTGCCCAACCCGAGCGGCGGCATCTTCGAAACCAAAGGCTTCGATTCCCAGGATGGCATCGCCATGCACTGGCTGAAGCGCTACGGCTACCTGACGGGCATCGTCAGCGGCCGTACCGCCGAAGCGACGGCCGAACGCGGGCGGCAAGGCAAATTCGATTACGTTTACATGGGCAGTACCGAGAAGCTCGGGATCTTCGACGAAATCCTCGAAAAATCGGGCTGCCGGCCCGAGGAAGTCGCCTACCTCGGCGACGACCTGACGGACGCAATCCTGATGAAGCGCGTCGGTTTCGCGGTCGCGGTCGCCAATGCGCGGCCTGAAGTGAAGGCGATGGCACACTACGTCACCGTGGCGCGAGGCGGCGAGGGCGCGCTGAGAGAAGCCAGCGAAATCCTGTTCGACGCACGCGGAGTTTGGCCTGAAATACTCGCGCATTACGAAGTCGAATTGCCAAAAACAGAGGCGTGAATGGATAAACCAGTCGCGTCCGAAGCCCCCCGCACCCTTGAGAGAATCGGCATATCCGTCGTGGCCCGCAACCAGCCGGGCACGCTGCATGAACTGACGGGCGCCATCGCCGCGCACCTCGGCAACATCCTGTCCGTGGAATCGTTGGAAACCGTAAACTCCTCCGAATCCAGGCTCTACTTCGAGATCGAAGTTCCGGGCGCCGACGCCTTGCTGGCCGATTTGAACCGGCTCGCCTGCGTGCATTCCGCAACGGCTGAAAAGAGCCTGCAGAAGATCTACGGCAAACGCATCATCATCATGGGCGGCGGCGCTCAAGTCGGGCAGGTGGCTCTGGGCGCTATCAGCGAGGCCGACCGGCACAACATCCGCGGCGAACATATCTCCATAGACACCATCCCCCTGGTCGGCGAGCAAACGCTGGCTGACGCCGTTCGCGCCGTGGCCCGTCTGCCGCGGGCGCGCGCCCTCGTGCTGGCCGGTTCGCTGATGGGCGGCGACATCGAAACGGCGGTCCGCGAGGTCCGCGCGCAGGGCTTGCTGGTGGTCAGCTTGAACATGGCCGGCAGCGTGCCCGATGCCGCCGATCTCGTGGTCACCGACCCGGTGCAAGCCGGCGTAATGGCCGTCATGGCCATCGCAAACACCGCGAAGTTCACGGTGGAACGGCTGAAGCGACGGGTGTTTTAGGCGTTTCCGGCCATGCCGCCACCGCAGTTCACCCACGCCCTGGTCGCTTTTGCGGCGGCTTTCGCGGCCGGATCCATCAACTCGGTGGCCGGCGGCGGCACCCTCATTTCATTCCCGGCCCTCATCTGGCTGGGGCTGAATTCCGTCACTGCCAACGCCACCAGCACAGTGGCGATCTGGCCCGGTTCCCTGGGAGCGATGTGGGGCTACCGGCGCGAATTGCGCACGACTCGTTTGCGGATGCTGCTTCTCATCGTTCCCAGCTTGATTGGCGGAATGAGCGGGGCATGGCTGCTCAAGTTCACGCCGCCTAGCGTGTTCGACAAACTAGTGCCGTTTCTGATCCTGTTTGCGACGCTCCTGTTCATGGCCCAGGAGGCGGTGCAGCGGTTGCTCAAAACCTCCGAAGCGGCCAAGCATCAGTCGTCAAAATGGCTGGCAGGGGCGATCGTCTTCCAGTTCTTCGTGGCCTTGTACGGAGGATACTTCGGAGCGGGCATCGGCATTCTGATGCTTGCCGCATTGAGCGTATTGGGCCTGACTGACATCCACGAGATGAACGGTCTCAAGAACTTCTTCGCCGTGTGCATCAACGGAGTAGCCGCACTCTACTTCATAGCTTCGAACATGGTCTACTGGCCTGACGTCGTGATCATGGTCCTGGGCGCTATTGCCGGCGGGGTCGGCGGAGCGGGCCTGGCGCGCAAACTCGGCCGCACCGCCGTGCGGCGCATCGTCATCTGCATCGGCTTCGGTATGGCCATCTCGCTGTTCATCAAGAAATAGCCCCTCAGAATGCGAGACCGGCGTAGGCCAGCAGAGAGGCAATAAGCCCAAGGCCAAGCCGGGCGGCGGAACTGCGGGCGCTATTCCGCCAGGCTGTCACCGCCAAAGCCAGCACACCGGCCGCTACAATCCATTCGACGAACAGAACGGACAGCGTCGCGCCCTGGACGAGCCGGATTGCCGTAAACAGGAGCATCATCGTCCCGCCGCCCAGCAGCGCCGGCCAGCGGACTCGTCCGTCGAGCAGGCAGATCGACTGGACCGCAAGTTGAATGGTGTAGGGGAAGAACAGCCGTCGATCGCCGGTCCAGCAGAACACGCAGATCCACGCCAATCCAACTCCAGCGACGCCCAGCACAGCGGCAAAGCTCAGCCTCGTGCGCGGGATTGCGAACAGGGCTACGACAGCTTCGAGCGCCCAGGGCCAGGCCGCCGCCAAAGTGCGGGCGGAGATGCCGGGATCAGACTCAACCAGGATCACCCTGAGTATCGTCGCACACCGTGCCGTCGGAACTCGCTGCCGGTCGTGGAACGGCCCTTACCTGAGCCGGGCTAGCAGGGCCTCCACGCCGCTGGCACAGAGTGCCGCCGCGTGCCGCGAGGCTGGGGGCAGCCCTCCCAAAGCCGCGTCGATAATCGATTCCTGGAACGCCATGATGCCCTCCATCGGCTGATCGTGCAGCCATTCGGCCAGGGCCGAACCAGCCGCAATGGAGGCGGTGCAGCCTCGCACCTGAAAGGCCGCGTCCACCACACGCCCACCGTCGAAACGGGCGCTGAGCTTGAGGACGTCCCCGCAGGCCGGGTTTTCCACCTGGACAACCAGCGCGGGCGGAGCCAGCACCCCGGCGTGACGCGGGTTTTTGAAGTGATCGAGCAGACGTTCCGGGTATAAGCTCATGCCGCTATGTTTCAATGGAATAGGATACTGGCTGCACAGCCTCTCCTCCATTCTCCGCCAGCCGCCCCATGAATCGAACGCTCATTGTCGTCGCAGGAGTCCTCCATCGGGATGGCAAGCTGCTGATCGGCCAGAGGATGGCGGACGACCGGCACGGGCTGAAGTGGGAATTCCCCGGCGGCAAGGTCGAACTCGGCGAAACGCCGAAGCAAGCCCTGGCGCGCGAACTGCGCGAGGAACTCGCAATTGAGGCGGTCATCGGCCGGGAGATTGCCCGCTATGAGCAGTCCACACGCCGCCGCAGCCCGCTCCTGCTGCTGTTCCACTCCATAGACAGTTACGTCGGCGAGCCGCAGGGCATCACGTTCGAACAGATCCGTTGGGAAGACCCGGCCAAACTACCGGAGTATGATTTCCTGGACGGCGATCTGGACTTCGTACGACGCTTGGCCATGGGCCGGCTCCGCCCCTTCGCCTGATTCTCCGGAATTGGGAGCTTTGTGGGTCGGCTCTCCAGAGCCGCGTGGGCTCACCAGCGCCCGCCCAGCACCGGCAAACATGTGGGCTCTCCAGAGCCGCCTACTTTTCCTCCGCAGCCCGTCAACTCTCGCGTATCATTGAAAAACACACAATGCAACTCAAGGCTTTCCTGGGATTGGGACTGGCGCTGTGCGCCGTCGGCGCTGCGCCGGAACCGAGCGCGAATCGCGAATGGCGCGCCTATGGCGGCGGCTTTGGGCACACTCACTACAGCCCGCTGAAACAGATCGACAAGGGCAACGTGGCGACGCTGCGGCAGGCGTGGAGCTACGACACCGGCGACGCGTTCGAGGGCTCCGAGATGCAGTGCACGCCGCTGATCGCCCACGGCGTGGCCTACGTGACCACTCCGAAGCTGCGCCTGGTCGCGCTCGACGCCGCCACGGGCCGCGTGTTGTGGCGCTTCGATCCGCACGACGGCGCAGAGGTGAAGAACAAGTATCGCAACCGCGGGCTGATGTACTGGGAGAGCAAGTCAGACGGTGGCAGGACGCGCCGCCTGTATTTCGCCGTCGATGAGAAGTTCTATTCGATCAACGCCCGCACCGGCAAGCCCGACCTGGCCTTCGGCAAGCCTGCGGCGGGTTCGTCGAAAGGCGCCGGGTTCATCAATCTCAAGCTGGGCCTGGGCCGCAACGTGGACAACACGCCGGTAACGGTTACGTCGCCTGGCGCGGTCTATCAAAACCTGATTATCCTGGGCAGCCTGAACAGCGAGGGCCTGCCTGCGGCACCGGGCGATATCCGGGCTTACGACGCACGCACCGGCGTGCAGAAGTGGGCTTTTCACACGATTCCTTACCCGGGTGAACCGGGCGCCGAGACCTACCCGAAAAACGCGCGCGAGTTTCTGGGCGCGGCGAACAGTTGGGCCGGCATGACGCTCGACGAGAAGCGGAGAATCGTGTTCGTGCCTACCGGCTCGACCGCCTTCGACTTCTACGGCTCCAACCGGCCCGGCGACAACCTGTACGCCAATTGTCTGATCGCGTTGGATGCGAAGACGGGCCGCCGCATCTGGCATTTCCAGATGATCCGGCACGACTTGTGGGATCGCGATCTGCCTGCTCCACCGTCTCTGGTCACCGTACGGCGCGACGGCAAGGACATCGACGCCGTCGCCCAGATCACCAAGAGCGGCCACGTTTACGTCTTCGAGCGCGAGACTGGAAAGGCGCTCGTGCCCATCGAAGAAGTGCCCGTGCCGCAGGAGGCTGTGGATGGAGAGGTGGCGGCAAAGTCCGAGCCGCTGCCCACGTCGCCGCCGCCGTTCACGCGGCAGAAGATCAGCGAATCGGACCTGACAGTGCGCACTCCGGAGGCCCACCAGGACGCGCTGGAACGCTACCGCAAGCTCAGGAAGGGTTCGCAGTTCATGCCGCCCAGCCTGGAAGGTACGCTGATCATGCCGGGCTTCGACGGCGGCGGCGAGTGGGGCGGCTCGACCTGGGATCCGGAGGCGCGGCTGCTGTACGTGAATGCCAACGAAATGCCGAGCATCATCCGGCTGATCCCCCGCTCCGAGGCCGCTGAGAAGAGCACGGGCCGCACCTTGTATCTGCACAACTGCGCGTCCTGCCATCGCCCGGACCTGAGCGGCAGCGGCAACGAGGTGCCGGCGCTCAAAGGCATCGCTTCCCGGCGCAAGTTCGACGCCGTAGTCAAGGTCATCCGCAGTGGCTCTGCGCGCATGCCCGGTTTCGGCGGAATCGGCGAATCGGCGGTCAACGCGATCGCACGCTACCTGATGACGGGCGAGGCGAAAGAGGCCGTGGCTACCGAGCAGGACCCGCGACTCTCGCTGAAGTACACGCTCGACGGCTACGTCTGGTTTCAGGATGAGCAGGGCTATCCAGCCGTTCAGCCGCCCTGGGGCACGCTGACGGCGATCAGCCTCGACGACGGCAATTTCGCGTGGCGCAAGCCGTTTGGCGAGTACCCCGAGCTAGTGCAAAAAGGGATGCCAAACACGGGCTGCCAGAACTACGGCGGCTCAGTCGCTACGGCCGGCGGGCTGCTGTTCATCGGCGCGACGCTGTTCGACAACAAGTTACACGCGTTCGACAAGCGAACGGGTGAGTTGCTGTGGGAAACGTCGCTGCCAGCCGCCGCCGCCTCGTCGCCCGCGGTCTTCGAAGCCGGCGGCAAACAGTTCGTTTTGATCGGAGCTGGCGGAGGTAAGTTCGGAGGCAAGAGCGGAGGCACGTACCACGCGTTTGCGCTGCCATAAGTCGAAGATCGCGAAAACGGAAAACCGTAACAGCTGACGGTTTGTTTACTTGGAATCAACGAGTTACAGACACAAAACCGTCACTTGTTACGGTTTTTGGTTTCTGGCGACTCTTCGGAAACCTGTCCATTGCGCCGGTTCCCGGTTGGAAAAACTGTCCTCAGCCGGGTGAACCGTCGTACCAGAAAGCCCCACGAGGCCGGTGTGCCACGAACCGCACCGCGAGATTGGCCCTGGACAAATTACGGCTGAACGGTGACCAGCACGGCGGCGTGCGGTGCGACAGTTGCGGTGAAAGAACCGCTCTTGGCCCCCAGATCCTTGTGCTGCCACAAGTCGCGCAATTGCGCTGAGAGATGGGCCGGGTAGCCGAGATCTTCCCACTTCACGGTGATCGACTGCGGCGTGGCAGCGCGGTTCAGCAGGGCCACGGCGCGGTTGCCGCCCTGGAGTTCGCGAGCCCACACTTCCTGGTCCACGTCCTTGGCCACGCGGCGGCCCTGCTTGCCCAGTGGATCCTGGTCGATGGCGAGGACTTCCTTATCCGTCAGGACGGCCTTCGTTTCGGCGTCCATGCTGCGCAGGTCGTTGCCCGCAATCAGCGGCGCGGCCAGGATCGCCCACAGGGCGAAGTGCGCACGACTCTCGTCCGGAGTCAGCTTGCCGTTCCCCACTTCGAGCATGTCGGGATCGTTGAAATGGCCGGGGCCGGCATACGCCTCGGTACCATTCATCAGATCCAGAATGTGAACGACGCCGACGTTGTCGTCCGGACTCACCTTGCAGTCCCAGCAATTCGTAATGTCGCCAGTCGAGCGCGAGACGTTGCCGACGTCTTTCGCCCACAACCAGGGTTTGGTGGAACCCCATTCGCATAGCGAGAAGAGAATGGGCCGGCCGGTTGCGAGCAGCGCCTTGCTCATCAAACCATAGGACTCGAGCGTGTCCTGCCGCTCGGCATGGCACCAGTCGTATTTCAAGTAGTCCACGCCCCAGGACGCGTACGTCCGGGCATCCTGGAATTCGTAACCGCGCGAACCGGGGCGCCCCTCGCATGTCAGGGAGCCGGCGTCCGAGTAGATGCCGAACAGCAGCCCTTTGGAATGGACGTAGTCGCCCAACGCCTTGATGCCCGAGGGGAACCGCCCCGGGTCGGCCACGATAGTGCCGTCCGCATCGCGCTTCACCTGCCAGCAATCGTCGATCACGACGTATTTGTAACCCGCGTCCTTCATGCCTGTTGAAACCATCGCGTCGGCGGTCTCGCGGATCAGTTTTTCCGAGACATTACAGCCAAATTTGTTCCAACTGTTCCAGCCCATGGGCGGGGTCTTGGCCAGACCGTTGTCGAGGGCGGCGACCGGAATCGCGAGCAGAATCAGGAGGGACGATGCGAGCCAGAAGTGTTTGTGCGAAAGGGGTTTCATAAAGCGGGTGCCTTCGAGTTGAGGTTGAAGCAGCTGGCCGGATGGCGGCACTGCATGGAGCGGCCCGCGACCGCGCCGCTCCATGCAGTGCCGCTCGACGGCTTAAGGCTTGACGGTAACCAGCACCACGGCGTGCGGTGCGACGGTGGCCGTGAACGACCCGCTCTTCGCGCCCAGATCCTTGTGCTGCCACAGGTCGCGCAATTGCGCGGAGAGATGGGCCGGGTAGCCGAGATCTTCCCATTTGACCGTGATGGACTGCGGCGTTGTGGCGCGATTCAGCAGCGCCACGGCGCGGTTTCCGCCCTGCAACTCACGCGCCCACACTTCCTTCTCCCCGTCCTTGGCCACGCGGCGGCCCTGCTTGCCAAGGGAGTCCTGGTCGATGGCGAGGACTTCCTTGTCGGTCAGGACGGCCTTCGTTTCAGCGTCCATGCTGCGCAGGTCGTTGCCGGCGATCAGCGGCGCGGCCAGGATCGCCCACATGGCGAAGTGCGCTCGATTTTCGTCCGGCGTCAGTTTGCCGTTGCCGACTTCCAGCATATCGGGATCGTTGAAATGGCCCGGGCCGGCATACGACTCGGTTCCGTCCAGCAGGTCGAGAATGTGCACGACGCCCAGGCCGCCCCACTTCTCCTTGCAATCCCAGCAGTTGACGATGTCGCCCGTCGAGCGCCAGATGTTGCCGACGTCCTTCGCCCACAGCCAGGGCTTGGTGGAGCCCCATTCGCAGAGCGAGAAGAGGATCGGGCGGCCGGTCGCCTGCAGCGCTTTGCTCATCAGAGTGTAGGACTCGATGGAGTCCTGCCGCTCAGCGTTGCACCAGTCGTACTTGAGGTAATCGACGCCCCACGAGGCGTAAGTCCGTGCGTCCTGGAATTCGTAGCCATGCGAGCCGGGACGTCCCGCGCAGGTCTTCCAACCGGCGTCGGAGTAGATTCCGAAGAGCAGGCCTTTGGAGTGGACGTAGTCGCCCAGCGCCTTGATACCGGAGGGGAATCGTTCCGGATCGGCGACAATCGTGCCGTCGGCGGCGCGCTTCACCTGCCAGCAATCGTCGATCACGACGTACTTGTAGCCGGCCTCTTTCATCCCGCTGGTGACCACCGCATCGGCCACCTCGCGGATCAGTTTTTCGGAGACGTTACAGCCGAATTTGTTCCAACTGTTCCAGCCCATCGGTGGGGTCTTTCCCAGACCGTTCTCGATGGCGGAGGCAGGGATCGCGACCAGAATCAGGAGAGACAAAAGGAGACAGAGATTTCGATTAGAAAGCGATTTCATTGAGTGAGAATCCTCGTAGTTCTTTAAGGCCAACCTCAACATCCTACAGGAGTGCCTGGGGCAGTGCAGCCGGGCGAGTGTCCGTCGCTGAGCCAGCATCGTACGCGGCATATCGGCGCGGTCCTTCCGGAAAACGAAAACCGGGGCGGCACAGCTCGGAATCGCCCCGCGCTACGCCGCCCCGGTCCCACTTCGATCGATGAATCCAAGCTATACGAGGGGCAGATTACCTTGGATATCCTCGCCGTTTTCGCCTTCGAGATCGGGCGCGGCCTCTTCCACTGTGCATGCCGCGGCGACCGCATCGCCCTCGTCCAGCGTGACTAGTTTCACGCCTTGGGCCGAGCGGCCGGTCTTGCGGATCTGGGCGGCTTCCGTGCGGATGATCTGGCCATTCTTGGTGATGACGATCACATCCGTGTCCTCCTTAACTTCAAGGACGGAAACAACGGGACCGGTCTTGCGGCTGAGCTTCATGTTGATGACGCCCCGGCCCGCACGGCTCTGCAGGCGGTACTCGGCGGCTTTCGTCCGTTTGCCCATGCCATTCTCGGCAATCGAGAGAATCAAGCTGTCCTCCGTCACCACTTCCATGGCGACGATGGCATCGTCCTTATCCAGCCGCATCGAGATGACGCCGGCTGCGGGGCGGCCCATCGGGCGCACATCGCCTTCCAGGAACTTGATTGCCATGCCGTCGCGTGTGGCGATGAAAACAAGGTCGTTGCCCTTACTGATCTTGGCCGAGATAAGTTCGTCGTCGTCGGTCTTGAGGCCGATGGCGATAATGCCCCGCGATAGCGGATTATCGAACTCGGTCAGCTCGCATTTCTTGATCACGCCCTGCTTCGTGGCCATCACGATGAACTCGGTCGGCGTGAACTCCTTCACCGGAAGGAAAGCCTTGATGGTCTCTTCCTCCTGCAGCGAAATCAGCTGGCTGATGTTCTTGCCTTTGCTGGCCGAACCGGCATCAGGGATGTTGTAAATCTTGAGCCAGTAGAGACGGCCCTTGTTGGTAAAAATCAGCAGATAGGAGTGCGTCGAGGCACTGATCATGTGCTCCACGACATCCTCGCTGCGGGTCGTCATGCCTATGCGGCCCTTGCCGCCGCGGGTCTGACGCCTGTAGGTATCGAGCGAGGTGCGCTTGAGATACCCGCCGCGTGAGACCGTCACGACGACGTCTTCCATCTTGATGAGGTCTTCGATGTTGATGTCGCCCTCATCGTCGATGATCTGGGTCCTGCGGGCGTCGCCGAAGTCCTTCTGCACCTGACGCAACTCCTGGACGATGACGGAGCGGAGCTTGGCGTCGCTGTTGAGGATCTCCAGATAGCCGGCGATCATGCGCTCGATCTCGGCCAATTCGTCCAGGATCTTCTGCTGCTCCATACCCGTCAGGCGCTGGAGTTGGAGTTCAATGATCGCCTGGGCCTGTCGCTCGCTGAAGTCGAAGCGCGAGAGCATACTGCCGTTGAAGTTCAGGGTCGGCGACCATTTTCCGATCACCGCCTCGAGCTTGGCATTCTCGGGGAACAGCGTGGCCCCCATGAGGGCTTCCCGCGCTTCTTTCGGGTTGCGGGAGGCGCGCACGGTCTCGATCACCGCATCGAGGTTCTGCAACGCCTTCTGGAATCCAAGCAGGATATGCTCGCGGTCGCGCGCCTTGCGGAGCAGGAATTCGGTCCTGCGGCGGACGACTTCCACGCGGTGCTCGATGAAGCGTTTGATGACATCGATCAGCCCCAGCTCGCGCGGCTGCCCGTTGACGATGGAGAGCAGGATCACGCCGAAGCTGACCTGCATCTGCGTCAGTTTGTACAGGTTATTGAGGACGATGTCGAACTGCTCGCCCCGCTTGAGTTCAATTACGACTCGCATTCCGTCGCGGTCGCTCTCGTCGCGGATGTTGCTGATCCCTTCGATGCGCTTTTCGTTAACGAGGGATGCGATCTGCTCGACCAGCTTCGCTTTGTTCACCTGGTACGGCAACTCGTCGATGACAATGGCATCGCGGTCCTTGCCGAACTTCTCCGGGCGCACCTTGGCGCGGATCTTCAGGCTGCCGCGTCCACGGGTGAAATAGTCGAAAATGCCTTGCCGGCCGAGGAGGATGCCGCCGGTGGGGAAATCCGGCCCCGGCACCATCTCCATGATCTTGTCGAGCGTGAGCGAGGGGTCCTCGACCAGCGCGACGGTGGCTTCGACGATCTCTTTCAAGTTGTGCGGCGGAATGCGGGTCGCCATGCCGACGGCGATGCCCTCGCTGCCGTTGACCAGCAGATTGGGGACGCGCGTTGGCAGAACTTCGGGTTCGTGTTCGCTGTCGTCGTAGTTGGCGCGGAATTCGACCGTGTCCTTGTCGATATCCTCCAGCAGCATGGAGGAGATCTTGGACAAACGGGCCTCGGTGTACCGCATGGCCGCCGGCGGATCGTTGTCCACCGAGCCGAAATTGCCCTGGCCTTCGATCAACGGGTTGCGCATGGAAAACGGCTGGGCCATGCGAACCAGGGCATCGTAGACGGCCGTGTCGCCGTGGGGGTGGTACTTACCGAGGACTTCACCGACAATCTTTGCGCACTTGCGCGTGGGGCGGTTGTGCGTCAGCCCCATCTCGCTCATTCCAAACAGGATGCGGCGATGAACAGGTTTCAGACCGTCACGCACGTCCGGCAGCGCGCGTCCGATAATCACGGACATCGAGTAGTCGAGATACGAGCGGCGCATCTCCTCTTCGATGTTGACCGGTGTGATATTTCGGCGATCGGAGAAAGGCAGTTGTCCGCCTCCGCCCTGGGGCGGCTGAGGCCCTTGCGGGTTCTGAGGATCTTGGGGATTCGACATTTCGGAATTCTCTTGATTTTAACAAATCCAGCCCTGCCGGAGCGAATGATCGACTGCGGTTTCTCCTTTGGCATCAGTAATTTCGAGTTATCATGGAGTTAGCTGTATGCTCTCCGTCGTCATACCCATTCACAACGAAGAGAGGGCGATTCTGCGCCTCTACGACAGGCTGACGGAGGTGCTCGAAGCGATCACCAAACGCTACGAGATCATCTTCGTCGACGACGCTTCAACCGACCGCAGCTTTGATCTGCTGGCCAACCTCGTGGAAACCGACAGCCGCCTGAAAGTGATTCGCTTGCGCCGCAATTTCGGCCAGACGGCGGCCCTTTCGGCAGGGTTTGACGAGGCTCGCGGCGACGTCATCGTAGCCATGGATGGCGACTTGCAGCACGACCCCGCCGACCTTCCTGCGCTCTTGCAGAAGATTGAAGAGGGCTATGACATCGCCAGCGGTTGGCGCAAAGAGCGCAAAGACAACGCCATCATGCGCCGCTTCCCCTCGCGCGTCGCTAACTGGCTGATGTCCAAGATATCGGGCGTCGAATTGCACGATTTTGGCACCACGTACAAGGCTTATCGCAAAGATGTCCTGAAGGACGTGAATCTTTACGGTGAACTGCACCGCTTCATCCCCGCACTGGCCAGCTATTACGGTGCACGCATTGCCGAAGTGCCTATCTCGAATCCGCCGCGCGAAGGCGGCGCCTCGCACTATGGAATCGGGCGCACATTCAACGTATTCTTCGACATCCTGACCATCCGGTTCCTGCTGCGTTACCTGACCAGTCCGATGCACTTTTTCGGCCGGATCGGATTGCTGAGTTCAGTGTCCGGGTTTCTGATTCTAGCGTTTCTTTTGGTCAAGAAGATTTTCGGCCAGGAGATCATTTTGCAGCACGGTCCACTTCTGTTCGCGGGGGGTCTGCTGCTTGGCCTGGGGGCGCTGATGTTCACGACCGGACTGCTGGGCGAGATGATGATGCGAACGTATTTCGAAAGCCAGGGCCGTCGTATTTACGCCGTCCGGCAGGTGCTCACCCGCCAGGAAACCGGCGCCGGCGACAGTGCGCGCTAACAGCGGTCCACGCCAGCGCATTGATCACCTGATCGAAGATCAGCACAATAGGCATTCTCTATCATTTTGGTAGAGTTTCTATAATTCATTGTATTTCAATTAGTTATGGAGCCACCCGCCGGGATTGAACCGGCGACATGCTGATTAAGAAACAACCAGATTTCCGCAACTTCTTGATTCTACTGCGCTGCTATCAACGCCTAGAGCGACTGCAGAGGGCATTGCGGCGTCAGTTGAACAGGGTCCTGAACTGGTCGTCGGGCACTTTGCGATAGGGCGTCTGGCGCATGGGCGTCATCCTGCCCACCTGGATTTCGATGGCGAGATTGTCAGGCGCAGCGGCGCCGATATGCAACAACACGGGCGATTCGTCCCGCGCGCCTGGCTGTATTTGGGCGCAGAGCGACAAATCAAACACCACAATGGTGAAGAGTGCTCCGAGCCTCAGCTTTGCCCTCACAGCGCGTTGCACAAAGCGACCGCTCCCTCCTCCGATGTCCGCACGTCATCTTCGGACTTGCCGCCGCTGAAGGCCGCAATACAATAGCCGGTCTTGCCGCGGACGATGAAGCCGCCGGGCCAGCCGAATTCACCGGTCATCGTGGGACGTGTGTGACTGCCGCTAGCTTTGAGCGTATCAGCCATCTCGGACGCCTTTGCGTAGGCGATCGCGAGCAAGTTCGCCCCCTTGTTGTCGGCGCTGGGCTCGTCCTTGTAGCGGCCCACGACGACCATCTTCGAGTTCCAGGAGCGAATGCTGTCTCCTTCAAACCAAGCCACGACGGCGACGCCTCCGATGCCCAATTCACCGGCTCGCTTCTTCATCGCCGCGAGCGCTTCGTTCGCCGCTTTGTCGAAGCCCGCGCCCGCGCTTGATGGCGGAACGTTCACGGCGCGAATGTCGTCTATGTAAAACACGCCTTCGCCGAAGTGGCCTTCTCCGGCGCTAATGTAAGTGGCGAGTTCGATCACCGCGGCGGGGAGGAAGACCGGACTCTTTCCGGTCACGTCGAGCCAGCTGGGGTGGCGCAGATCGGAGAAGGGGATAGTGACGATGCGAGCCGTGTCGTCTCCTACGGAGGTCTTGTAGGTGGCCTGCCAGAGGTCGTGGATGTTCGCGCCCTTCGCGTCCGCGATGTTGAACTGCATGGTGATTTCGCGCCCGGAACCATCGGGCTTAAGCCAGAACTGCAGCGCGTTATAGGGCATCAGGTCCCACTTTTTCAAAATACAGATGGCAGCATAGTTCTGGCCCTTCTCGGCTGTGAGCCGGTGCTCGAACTTCAGGCTGTAGCGGCCTTGCGACTTGATGCCGCTCTCGAGGCTCTGCCGCATCCAGCTGCCGTGGGGCGGCTTGTACCAGTGCCTGGCCAGATCTTCGGTGGAGGCGTAAGACTCGAAGTCTTCGAGTACGAGTGACGCTTGCGCGGAACCCGCCGCCGCGCTATCGGCTTGGGAACCTACCCTGCCCAAAGGTTGCGCAGAGTCCGCGGGGAGGACTCGCAATGCAGCGCCGCCTCCGCGGCGAGTGCCGTGCAGTGTCGAGATCCAGGTCTTTTCCTCGAAGGTCTCCGTCGTCACGGCGCCTGTCAGAATGTCTACCCACTCGGCGCGCCATTTGCCCGTGGGCACAGCGAGCACCGGCGCGATGGGACCGTCGCCGGGAAACCAGACTGCGTATGCCTTGCCTGGGCCCGCGAGAGCGCTCCAACTGTCCGCGCCGCCAACGACGATGCCGTTGTCAGGACGCATCTTCTCTAGCGGCAGTGACCGCATGAAATCGAGCAGGATGCGCAACTGCGTCCTGATGGCGGCACCACCTCCAGCGTTGTAATTGCCGGTGAAGCGAGGCACGCTGGTCCCGTCTTCATGACCGACAGTGAAGCTGAAATCGAGATTGCCGTAAAGCCCCCCGCCGGAGAGCAGGAAGTTCCAGCCCTGCGTCCGGTAGTTGTCGGCTTCCGTGCCGTTGAAACCTGTCTCGTTGAACGCCAACAACCGGCCAGGATCAGGGTTCGCTCGCAAGATTTCGGCATTTCCGTCGTAGTGGACGTTGAAGATCGAGATGTTCGCGAAGCACCCGTGCAACTCGCTCGACGGGATCACAGAGCCTTGGTTGGTGAGATCGACACTCATCACGTGCTTCTTCGGCAGGCGCGACTCTTCATCGGTCACCCATTCCGACACGCGGCGAATCCAGGCCTTCGCGGGCGCCGGCGGCTGCGAGGCAAAGCCGGGCTTCTCCTGGTTATAGAACCAGGGCTCGTTGCATAGGTTGAAGATCAAGTTGTCGTAGCGGTTCAGTTCGCGTACCAACTTCCGGGCGTAGGCCTCTTGGCGAGCAAGGACATTCCCGTTGTTGAGGCTGAGATAGCGCTTGCCGTCAATGGCGGCTGTGGCGTTTACGTTGTTCTTCGGATTGAGCGGCGAGTAGTCGTAGCCCGGCCCGATGAAGAAGAGCACGGCCTCCACGATGATGCCGCGCCGGCTCGCTTCATCGAAGAATGCGTGCAGCCGCTCGAAGTAGGCAGGGTCCCAGTGGTCCAGGTCAAATCTGTTCCCTCCAAGCGCGAAACCCGGCGTCGAACTGCGCGCCCAAGGTGCGAGAAAACGTCCCTCCCGAGGCGCCAGAGGATTGTCCACGATCCCGAACGAGTCCGCTCCCTCGGCATAGTCGCCAAGAAACAGGCGGGTGTGATTCAGGCCGGCCGCCTGAATCGTCGCCAGGTATTTGTGGAAGTCGAAGTCGGGATTGATCGTCGACCCGTAGTGCTCGCCGCTGGCGACCAGGACCGTCGCCCGGCCCTGCCATTGGAAGTATCGCGGGTTGTCCGGGTGCAAGCGGATCGGACCGTCCGGGCCAGCCGCGTGCATCAAGGCAACGCAGAAACATATGCTCGCGAGAGATCTCGCCGATAGTCTGAACGACACTGCTGGGGTTCTCCTCTCTCGTTCTCTTCCGTGTTCGGCCTACGACAACGCAGTCATACTTCCGACCTTCGCAGGTTGATTGTCTCGTTCTGGACCAGCGGTCGCGCCCAGAAGCCGACTCCGAGAATCCAGCCGAATGTCAGATACAACACCAGCAAGCCGGTGCGCAGTCCGAAACGGTCTCCGATCTGGCCAATACAGAGCGGCACCACGGCGCCGCCGATGATTGCCGTGCAGAGGATTCCGGCGGACGCGCCGTGTGAATGCGACAGGGAGTTCAGTGCCAGCGACATGACGACCGGCCACATTACGGAGGCAAACAGGCCGACTGCGGGGAAAGCCAGCAGCGCCGTTGCCGTGTTGCCGAAAAGCGCCGCGGTGAGCGCGGCCATGGCGCCCAGGGATGCGCCGATCAGCACCTTGCGGCTGTCGAGGAGCTTGAGCAGTCCGAGGCCCAGGCCGCAACCGATCGTCAGCAAGCCCCAGAACCAGGCCACTTCCATCGCGCCCTGAGTGTGCGGATCCACGCCGTGGTACTTCGTAAGGAACTCGGAGATCCAGTTGGCCGTGCCCTGTTCGCAGCCGACGTAGGCGAAGACGCTGACAAAATACAGCAGCACGGTCCTGTTCCCGAACAACTGACGGTGCAGGCGCCACGAGCCAATCGCCTCCTCTTCGGTGCGTTCCACTGCCGGGAAACGGAACAGAACCACCAGGATCAGCATCGTCACCGAGAGAACCGCGAAGAGCCAGTACAGAGAGATCCAGGGCCATCGCGCCGGGGTAACGGAGGCGAGCAGCGCCAGTGCGCCGGCCTTCGGAGCGCGTGGGTCCAGAGCGGCAACCAGGTACGAGTACACTTGCGGGCTCACAAACGAAGCGCCGCCGAACAGCAGTTGCGCTAGTGCGCAGTTGAAGGCAAAATGCTCTTCGCCCCCGGCGACGCGCAGCAGCGGGTTGATCGCCACCTGCAGGACGGCCATGGCTACGCCAATCAGGAACACCGAGACCAGTGCGCTGGAGTAGCCGGGCCAACATGCGACCAGCAACGAGCCTGCGAGACTCAACGCGAAGGCTCCGAGAATGACCGGCTTCTCGCTGTAGCGCTCTACGAGTAAGCCTGCCGGAATCGACATCACCCCATAGGCGATGAAGAATGAGAACGGCAGCAGCGCCGCTGCCGAGAGGGTCAGCGAGAAGCCTTGAATCACATCAGGAATGATCGGTCCCAGGATGTTGGTCAGCAGCGAGATTGCGATGAAGATCAGGAACACGAGCGCCGCCATGCGGCGCGAGCGGCCCAGGCGATGAGAGTTCATTCCACCTCCGTCACTTTGGTGGCGCGCTCGAACCGGCCGGGTTCCCGGTCCTTCACAGCGGCCAAAGCAAGCGTCAACATCTCGACCGGCAGGAACTCCATCAGCGGCCGGAGCCGCTCCGCGCTTTCCGGGATTTGGTAGACGCCTCCGGTCGTTGTGGAGACAAGTGCGCTCCTCCCCCCGGCTTCCCGAATGTCATCGACGAGTTTGCGGCTGAAGAGGGCCGAACGTGCGTCGCCTTCCAGTACGAGGACGAAGACCGCGTCGCTCAACATCTCAAAGGGACCGTGCCGGAAAGCCGCCGCGCTGAGGCCCTCGGCATGGTAGTGCGTAGACTCCTTGAGAATCAGTCCGCCTGTTCCAGCGGCGGAGATGGACTGCCCGCGCCCAACGACGAAGATGTCGGCAACACCTTCCAGCACCGGCATGAGTTCTTCGACATGGGCTGGCCATTGAGTGAGATACCCGCGCATCGGCTCCACGGCGGCCCGCGCCTGCTCCAGCAGCGGTTCGCGGTCCTGACCGCTCAGCAGATCGCCCAGCCAATCGAGTGCCAGTAGAGT
Organism: uncultured Acidobacteriia bacterium; assembly: GCA_903909435.1. GTDB lineage: Bacteria > Acidobacteriota > Terriglobia > Bryobacterales > Bryobacteraceae > CAIVVT01. The sequence goes on from CAIVVT010000288.1 coordinate 104,329, forward strand.
CGCAAGGTAGGTCTTGCAGGAGACGGTGTGCTCCGCGCCTGCATGCGTCAACACTGCAACCATGCTCAGTGTGGCGAGCGGTGAGTCCGGAGTATTGGTGACTCCGACTATTTCGCATCGCTCCCGAGCGCATTCCAGCAGCCGCACGATCTCCACGCTGCGTCCCGACTGCGAGACAGCGATCACAAGCGTATCAGGGGTCAGCCAGTCTCGTTCGTAATGAACAAGTTCGCTAGTCTCGACCATCACCGGGGTCAGGCCGTCTTTGAGCAGGCGCAGGTAGAGTGGGCGGCATGACCAATAGGACGAGCCCATGCCGGTCAGCACCACGCGCCGCCAGCGTCCGCTGCGCAGGGCGCCAGCCAAATGGTCGAGGCCGTGCTCGCCAGACAGCCCGCCAATTGTTCTGCTCAAGGCGTCGGGCTGCTGCATCAAGTCGTGCAAGTACGAGCAATCCCGCCATGTCACTGCAAGGTCCACGACAATCTCTCCTTCTTCCAACTCAAACGACGCCCGCCCGGTGGAACCACACGCAAGCCCCGCCCAGCAGGCCGCACTGCGCACCGAGCCCCGCGAGCACGATCGACGTGTTCTCCGCGGGCACTTGCGTACAGATGCGCTTCACTACGTCCAATGCGGGGGCGAGCAGGAGATCGGCGCTGCGCATCATGCCGCCGCCCAGCACGATGGTCTGCGGGCAGTACATCGTCACCAGGTTGGCGAGTCCCAACCCGATGTAGAGCGCTTCGCGCTGAACGGCCTGGAGCGCAAGCGGGTCGCCGTGACGGGCCAGTTCGCAGATTTGACTGGCGCTGAGCGCGACGCTCGCCTGAGCGCTCATCCAGGCTTCAATGGCCGGTCCGCTGGCCAGAGTTTCCCAGCAGCCGTTCGCCCCGCAGTAGCAGAGCGGGCCACTCCAGTCGAGTACGTGATGCCCGATCTCCGGATGTGCGCCGCACGCGCCGCGGTAGAGCTTCCCGTCGAGCAGAATGCCGACGCCGATGCCCGTGCTGATAGTGACGTAGAGCAGGCTGCGGCTGCCTCGGCCCGCTCCCCAGGCTGCCTCTCCCAAAGCGGCGGCGTCGGCGTCGTTCTCCACGGCAACGCGAAGACCAAACTCGCGCTCGAGATCGGCGGCCAGCGGAGATCCCTCCCAGCCTGGCAAGGTGCCGACTACACCGTAGACGCCCGTCCCGGGATCGATGGGCCCGGTGCTGCCGATTCCTATCCCGTCAACGCTGAGCCCGAACTCCTTCAGTAGACGATGCAGGATCGCGCCCATGCGGTCGAACGCCGCCCGATAACCGAGTTCGGGAGACGTCGGCGTCTCGTCCTGCGCCAGGATTCGGCCCTGCGCGTTGACGATCCCGATGGCGATCTTGGTACCGCCAATGTCGATGGCCGCAGCTACTCGCTCGATCATGGTTGTCACTCCCGATACTCCACAATCTCGCCACCAAAGGGCGCTACTCGCAGGGTAAAGCCATTGCCGTGAAGTTCGAGCGGCGTTGCGCCCTGCTCGGTGATAAATCCGATCCGGCGCAGTGCGTTACGCGCCGTGACTGTCACCGTTTGAGCGGCGTCGCTGTGGTTGGTGAACACGACGTAGCCCCGGCCCTGTCCAGTCAGAGTGGCGGCTTCGACCTCGGCGCGGTCCGAACGGAACAGCGGCTGGATACCCGCCCACGCGGCCAAGGCCTGGTAGAGGCGATGCGTTGTGTCCCCCGCCTCATAGGCTGACGTCACGCGCGATAGGTATTTCTCAATCGGAAAGGCGCAGGTCAGCACTTTGCCTTTGCCGAACGTGTTTGCGATCAGCGCGGGCCGCCCGTCCTGATCCGTGGCAATCACCTTTCCGCCGTGCATCTCCAGCAGCGCGCCCCAATCGCCGGCCGCGCCCCCGGCGGCGAAGCTAAACTCATCGCCGGGCTTCAACTGACCAAACGGCTCTACCATGCGGATCTTCAGATCGCGCGCCGGAATGCGATCCGCCAGTCGGGCCCCGAACAGCTCTTCCATGTCCGGAATGGCGCTCTCGCCGTTCAGGGAGACGTAAAGCGCACCTCCAGCCCGCACATACTCCTTGGCGCGTTGCCAGAAAGTCGTGTGGACATGCACTAGGTTCGGCTTGGAACTGGTGAGCGGCGAAGGCAGCAGCAATAGAGGCAGGGTTTTCCAGTCGCTGTATTCGCGCGGGAAGCTCGCTCGCAGCCCGGCGCGGCGTGCCAAAACGAAGCTATTGAGCCAGGTCGCGGAGAGCTCGGCGCTCAGTTCGCCATAATCCGCATCCTGCTGGCCCGCTACGGATCCGGGTTCCTGGTTGGAAACGTACGGCACGCCGCCGTATTGCGGGAGCCCGAGTCCGCGCAACTCGCCATACGGCTTCGACCACTCGAATGGCACCACGATACCTGCTTCGGCGCGGGCCGGTTCTATGCCGGCCAAATCCAGCCGCTCGATACGCTTACTGAAACTGCGAAGCTCCGTCCCGGCCGGGCGGTCGTGCCCGTCCCATGTCGTCAGCCCGAACTGAGTTTCGTGCGGAGCCCTTCGATACGGAATCCGCTGGTAAGTCTCCGGCGCGGCATCCGTGAAACACCACAGCAGGAAACCGTTGGCGCCCGCCCCAAGCGCCGAATACAGGTTGGCACGCAAGTAGCGGGCAATTCGGTCGGGCGTTTGTTGCGCCGAGGATGCCCCCATCTCCTGAACCATCACGGGCTTGCCCGCGCCGCCGGAGAGAGCCACCTGGAAAGCGGCGGCGTAGGTCGTTCTTGTGGAGAGCAGCGGATCGGGAAAGAGCGCAGGGTTATACAGCGGATAGGGATGAACGCTCAGGAAGTCGACTTCGCTCAGGATGTTGTCAGGCCGAAACGGTCCATGCCCGATGTCCTGCGCGTCGGTCCCCACCACGATTGGATGCAGGGAATCGGCGCGCCGGATTGCCCCGGCGATCAGCCGGGTCCAGTTGATGGCCATCGCGTCAGTCGTCTTGCCCGCGTTCCAGAACGGCGGTTCGTCGGTGAGATCCCAACTCTGGATCGCCGTTTCGTTTGCGTAGCGGCGTCCAAACTCTGCGGCAAGGTTGGTTTCCAGCCGCAGCATTTCCGGATCGGCATGCGGATGACGCCCGTTGCGCCAAGGCACGTCCCAGATCGCTTCGCCGACTTCGTTGCCAATGAACAGGCTGGGCTGGAGGTAGATCTCGTAACGACGCGCCAGTTTCACCAGTTCATCGAGCTGCGCGAACGCCGCCGGATTGTAGTCCGCTGGGCGAGGCTCGAACCAAGCCCACACCAAGTCCAGCCGGACCGTGTTGACGCCTAGTTCGCGCATCTTGCGAAAGTCAGCTTCCACGCTGCTGGGATCCCATTCCATAGGCCACTGCATAGCAGCCTTGGCGGGTACCCAATGCACGCCTGTGGGGACAAACGGCCGGCCGTCGCGCTGGAAGTAATTGCCGCTCAAATGGACCGGGGACAGCGGCCCCTGCGCCAAGGCCGAAGTTGGCCGCGCCAACGAGCACGCGGCAATCACGAACAAAGAGAGATGTCGCACCGTTCTACCTCAACGCCTGGCTGACTCGCTCGTGCGCTTCGCCCATGGTGGCAAGTGGCGAGATGGCCTCAAGCAGCCTGGATTGTAACGAGTCTATCTGGAAATACGACGTGCCTCCTCTCGATGCGCCGGAATCCCGCTAGTTCGCCGGAAGGCGGCAGTTTCGAGTGCGAGTTGAGAGACGGGGTCCAGACAGCATTGGCGTTGAACACGTTGCGCCGGTCGGTTAAGGAGTTGCCGTAGTCGCGGCGGCGGTTGGTTGGATCCGACAGGTAGAATGCGCCCGAGTCGATGTTGTTCTGCTCTGGCGCGTTGTCCAGCGCGTGCGACCAGGTGTACGTGCCGAACAATTCAAGACCTCGAGACAGCCGCTTCGTCACTGTCAGATTCAATCCGTTGTAGTTCGACTGTCCAACCGATTCCGCCGAGATGATGTTCCCGAAGCCCGGGTATGGGCCACCTAAGCCGCACGCACCTTGCGATGCTTACGTGGCGAACCCTTGCTACAGCTTCCTGGAGATGTGGACGCCTATCGCCCGGCATCTGGCCAAGTCCGGACTCGCGGCTCAGGCTGAAGCGTCCCTGCGGTCAGGCCAGACGGTAAGGGCGCTGTTCTTCGAGTTGTACGGTATCAAGGCCGGGCCGGAGCGTGACCCAGCAATGGAGCGTAGGGTCTTCCTGAAAAGGTTGCGGAGAGCCAAGCTAGCCGAATCGAATTGACCGATGAGGATGAAGCCCTGACGGGGTGTCCGGCAATCGACCGGGCACCCTATTTTTGTGCCTGGTCCCGCGCGCCATCGCAGCAGGGCCATCCAGTTGATCCTCAACGAGGAGTAGACTGATCTGCTGTTGCATTGCCCCACACGAGGTGAGCATGAAGTCGCTCTCGTTGATTGCCTTGGCCGCGTTGCTGATACCCGGATTCCTATGGAGCCAAATCAACCAGAAACCGGTCCCGCAGAGTTGGGTTGTTGACGGCAAACTCAACGTTCCGGAATTTAGTCTTTCCATCAAATCCCCGGCTCCAGGATCCCGCTGGACTTATGCGACGCTGCCAGAAACCGACGGCTACGTATTCACTATGTTCATGGGCGAGGTGGGAGACGGATCAAACTAAGTTGCCCTGGCTTCCAACAAAGGCGGTAAGTTCAGTGCCAGAGACCGAGAGGGATTCGTCAAAGGGATGGCCCGCAGGATGCCGAAGGGCTGGCAGGTGAGGGATACGCACTTCGAATCCAGTGGCTTCCCAGCCAAGGAATCGACACGGTTCCGCGTCACTTATCAACTGCCCAACAACACCAGGCTCTTTGCGTATGGCTATGTTTTATCGGGCAGACGGAGCTACATAATGATGAACTACACTGACGTGTCGCCCGAGCCCTTGGAATTCACATCGTTTGTGGGTTCGTTCACACGCTTGACTCCGGACCCTCCCGATCAGACAAGCGCAACGAATGGGTTCATCCTGTTGTCGGCGATCTGCGTGGCAATATTCGACTGGTGGTACACGCGGAAGGGTGGACGTAAGCCGGTCAGGAACGAATATCTGGGGCTCCTGGTTGTCGTCCTGCTGTTGGTGGCGTTGCTGGTCTTCTACGGATATCGGGGAGCCGACGCCGGGGAAATAGGCGGCATGACGGGCAACCTCTTCATCTTGGTGTTTGGTATCTGGGAGCTATCCCGTTTGATCATCAGGTGGAAGCACCCGAGGCCTTCCAATAAGCCGCTGATCGAGACGCCCTAGCTGCACAGGTGAGTTGATTAAGCAGATCAGGCCGGAGAGCGCGCCACCCGTCGCATCAGGAACCATCGCCCGGCCTCCGGATAGGCCGAACCCTTGCCCGGTCATCCCGGATCGCACCCTGGGCTAGCGGGCGCGTAGGCTCGGGCCGGGTTGGCCAGTGGCTTGATCGGGGCAGGCCGGAGCCGAAAACCTGTTTTCGACCTGTATTCCGAAAACCGACCTGTATATAACCTGTATCAGGGCAAGCCGGTCCTCTGACGGGGTCCGGTGTTGGCAGCTAACCGATTGATTTATTATGAGTTTCTGGAGCCACCCGCCGGGATTGAACCGGCGACCTGCTGATTACGAATTCATACATGTCAAGTCTCATGTATCATCTTTTTTCTCATTTTGGGCCGTTTTTCGGGGCATTCCGAGACTCCTCGAACTCGCTTAATACTCTGGAAAACAGATGAGACTCAGACCTCCTGCTGACAAAACTGCTGACAAAGGACCGATGAGAGAGCCGGACGCCGTGGGTGCTCCCAATAGCGCGCGAGGCGAGCGCCCGCGATTAAACTGGCTCCCGCCCGGGGGGATGGCCTTTGTCGGATGCTCGCAGTCCGCCCCGTCGGTCGATCAGCGCACGTCAGATGCCCTCTGCGTGTCCCGGAGCCTTTAAGCCGTACAGTTTCGTGAGCCCGTGTGGTACTCTGGATTTGTCCGAAATATGTACACATTCTTCGGACCGACCAAACCAAAGGAACTGTCCGAAAGATGCAGACCAATATCGGACAAAAAACGTCGCCGCATCGCGGCGCGAATCTTAACCTCAGTCGAAGCATCCTCGACCGCATCAAGCGTAACAAATCCATTCGGGTGTGGACTCCGAACGACTTCCTCGATCTTGGCGCAAGATCTGCCACTGACAAAGCGCTCCAGCGCCTCGCGCTTGCCGGCGACATCCGGCGTATCGATCGCGGGCTCTACGATGTGCCGCGCGTCAACTCGCTAACAGGTAAACCGAGCAGCCCCGACTACACCGCAATCATAGACGCCGTTACCCGGCGGGGGAAAGCCCGGTTTCTTCCGGATGGGATTACGGCGGCCAACCAGCTAGGCCTTACCGACGCAGTGCCGGCCAAAGTCACAGTTCACACAGACGCCCGGCTGCGCCCGATTCACCTCGACAAACTCGTCATCGACTTCAAACCGACCGCCCCAAGCCGGCTCTATTGGGTGGGCCGACCGGCGATGCGCATTGTCCAGGCGCTTCACTGGCTCCATGACATGCTTCCAGCGGACGGCGACTCTATCCTCAAACGGATCAGGAAAATCCTGGACGACCCACAGCAAGGAAAGGCGATTCGCGAGGATCTTGGGAGTGGTCTCGATGCGCTACCAGGGTGGATGCGCGATCTGGTGACCAAACTGCTGCAGAATGCGGATCAGTCGAGCTCCACCGCCTGCAAAAACTCCTCCACCTCGAACGAGAGGAAACCAGTCACGGACGGCCGCGCAACGAGGCGACCGTGATGAATCAGGGTTTTTTTGGAGTTTCTCAAAGCAGCGCCACGGGACCGCCGTGACGTGTTCCTTGGCACCGCCTCTCGACTGGGCACGCCAGAACGGAACATCGAGAAAGACTTCTGGGTCACCTGGACGCTCGATCTGCTTTTCAATGGTCTCCCCGCTGGCCATCCTCGTTTTCTCTTCAAGGGCGGAACTTCGTTGTCGAAAGCCTACGGGCTGATCTCGCGGTTCTCTGAAGACATCGATATCACTGTCTTCCGGGAGGACCTCGGACAGTCGGCCTCAGTACAGGAACTCGAAGCCCTGAGCCGAAAAAAGCGTCAAGCGAGACTGGATGCGATCAAGGAAGCCTGTCGCGACTACATCCAGAACACCCTCGCGCAGCAGTTTGGAGAGGTTGTCCAGAGAACTCTCGCCGGAGCGAAAGTCGAGGCGAACGATCCCAGGATGGTCGTTGACCCTGATGATCCGGACGGCCAGACCCTATTGTTCTGGTATCCCGAAGTCACCGCAGGACGCGACGACTATATTCGCCCCGCCGTGAAAATCGAGTCCGGAGCCAAATCCGCTCTCGAGCCACACGAGGACCTGAACATCGTCCCATACATTGCAGACGAGGTTCCCCAACTTGCGCTTCGCGCCGAACACGTGACGACCGTTGTCGCGGAGCGGACATTATGGGACAAAATTGTCATCGTGCACGGCGTAAGGAAGTGGTTTGAACGTCGAGGAGTGCTGCGTGCGCAGGGACAACGTGTTTCGCGCCACTACTACGACATCCATCGCATCTTGCAGTCGCAGCTCGGAGCGCGAGCAGTCGCAGATCGTGCTCTCGGCGCGGACTGCGTGGCTCACGCGCGGATGTTCTTCAATAGCCCAGACCTCGGCCTCGATCTCGGAGTTCCGGGAAGCTTCTCTTTGACGCCAACCAGCGCAATGCACGAAGACCTTCGCCGCGACTACATCCGAATGGCCGGAATGATAATCGGCGACGCACCGGCATTTGACGAGGTTATGGTTTCAATCAGCGCTCTTGAAGACGAGCTGAACCGGTGAAGAGTTATGGGCTCAAATCACGGCTACTGCCGTGCGCAGAACGTCACAACGCGGGATGGTTAGTCACCTCCAATGTGTCGCGGCAAAGTAGAAATGTCCCCCTCCCTCGCAGGATAGCCAGATCATTGCCCGCCATTCCCTCGTATGAGGAAGCGCGGTGCGTATTGCGGCCTGGCGACGTCAAGGCCGCCTGCTTGGCGCCGGAGGGTAGCCTTGACGGCTGGATGCGATGTCCGATGATGTGAAGCGAGGGACTGGCGGGCTCCCGGTGCGTAAATGGTGCAAAGGACCGCTGCCTCCTGCAAGGGACATTTCTACTTTGCTGCCACACTGTGAAATTAACCGGTGTCAAGCCTCGTTTAAAATGTGCCCTGCCTTACCTCATTGGAAGGGTCCCTTTGGGCTGGCTCTCTTTTCATTGCGTTGGGAACCCCCAAGGCAATCGCCGTCACCCCTACCACCGGTCTCGCCGTGCTTGGCGTTCGCACCCCGTAGTAGCGTTGAGTCAACGGATGGCTCGGCGCGGGGGGAGTGCCGCAATGCGGCCTGGCCGCCTGGCGCGTTTGTTCCACCTTGGCCTTGTTCTGGCCGCTCTCCGCGGCATCCGGCCTCGTTAGCGGGCCTGTTGGGACTCACAGCCGATCTCAACGTGGTCAAATTAGAGCCGCCACCACTTGTCAATATAGTTCCAATATGGAAACATCTTGACAGGACAGCCGCTCCTGCCGAGGAGAAATCCGACGATGCCACGCTCGCGCTTCGACGAACTTGTCGCGCTCGCCGAGGAACATGACGGCCTGCTGACGGCCAAACAGGCACGTGAGGCGGGCGTCACGGATTCAGTCCTGGCCCGGCTTGTACGGCGAGGGAGACTCGAACGAACGGCTCGTGGGGTCTATCGCATTCCCTATTTCCAGCCGGACCGTTTCTCGCAATACCGGGAAGCCGTGCTTTGGGCGAAGGCGAACCGCGGTCCCAACGAGGCGGCTCTTTCCCATACCACGGCTCTGGCCGTGTATGGGATCTCCGATGCCAATCCGAGCCTGATCCATCTCACCGTCCCCCGCTCGGCCAGGTTGCGTCGGCAGATGCCGAAGGGCGTTGTCCTCCACCGGGAAGACCTTGCACCCGAGGAGGTCGCCGTCGAAGAAGGCATTCCACTAACAACGATCGGCCGGACCGTTGCTGATCTGCTGCGCTCTGGCGGGAGGATTGACTTGATCCGTCAGGCCATCTCAGATGCTCGCCGCGACGGGCTCATCCGAAACGACGAAGCAAAACAGCTTCGGCGGCGGGTTGAGGCACATCTCAAGATGTTGCGCGAACAAGAACAAAAGGAGTTGGGAACAGCATGACTGCCAGGGTGAAGCCGCCAGAGCGGCTGGAGAAGAGGCTGGCGCGGGTTGCGAGAGAACAAGGCATCGATCAGGAGCGCTTGCGTCATTGGGTCTCTTTTCTCGCGCTGTGTGGGGTCCTCGAAAGAGCATGCCAAGAAGCGATCCTGGGAGTCTATTACCTCAAGGGCGGCGTCGCGATGGAGTTGCGCTTTGCGCAACAGGCTCGCGCGACGAAAGACCTGGATCTGGGGATGGAAGGAACGCGGACAAGCCGCCTGAAGGCCCTGTCCGAAGCTCTCCGTCTTGGATTTGATGAGTTCACTTTTCGACTCAAGGCCCAGGCCAGGGACATGGAACAGGCAGATACGGTTCGTGTCCAGGTCGCCATCCAATATAGAACGCGTTCCTGGCAGACGATCGAGGTTGACCTCGGACCCGCCAACGTGAAGCATGTTGATCTGATTGCTCCAAACGTTCGTGGCCTAATCGAACTGGGGATCCCGGTGGTTTCACCCGTGCGTTGCCTGAGCCTGGCCGAGCAAGTAGCGCAGAAGCTCCATGCATGTACAGGACCGGTGGCAGCGGGAAGAGCGAGAGACGTTCTCGATATCCTGCTGATTGATGCCCTCGGGAAGCTCGACTACTCCGCGACCGCCGAGGCCACCCGCCGCGTGTTCGAAGAGCGCGCGACGCATGCGTTTCCGCCCTCATTCGTCATGTCCCCAGAGTGGCGCCCTGAGTTGGAGGCATTGGCGCGCGAACTCGGGTTCCCTCTGACGGCCTCCGCAGCCATGGAACAACGCTTTCTGGAAGTCATCCAGATGCTGGAACGCTCCGTGAAACCCGATGAGTGACGAACTCCACCGCCTGCGCACCGAGAATCAGCGCCTTCGCCGTCTCCTTAGCGAGCATGGCATCGCCATTCCCCGCGAAGCAGGCGATGTCGTTCAATCCACGCCGGCACGAACTGTTCCGCCCCTTGCGCCCGATGAGAAGATCCAACTGTTTCGAGGACTCTTTCGCGGTCGCGAAGACGTTTACGCTACGCGATGGGAAAGTCCGGATGGTCGAACGGGCTACAGCCCCAAGTCAGAACGAGATTGGAAGGCGTACTACGCGGCGAAGCCAGAAGAGCGTCAGCGCGTTGACAGGGAGACTCGAAAGTACTTCCCATTGACTGACGAAGTGATTGGAAGTCATCTCAAGGGTAAAATTACGGCCGGTATCTATCCGCTGCTTCTCGATGAAACCTGTTGGTTCCTCGCGGCGGATTTTGACAAAAAGACATGGCAAGACGATGCTGCGGCATTCTTAGCGTCCTGTCGCGATTGGAATGTCCCGGCTGTGTTGGAGCGGTCAAGATCCGGCAAAGGAGGGCACGTCTGGATCTTCTTTGATCGCCCTGTTTCCGCCATGCTGGCAAGGAAGCTCGGGTGTGCATTGCTGACCTGCACGATGGAACGACGGCATCAGATCGGCCTTGATTCTTATGACCGCTTCTTCCCCAATCAGGACACCATGCCGAAAGGCGGGTTTGGCAATCTGATCGCATTGCCTCTGCAAAAGGCACCACGCGACATGGAAAACAGTGTTTTTGTCGACGACGCTTTCGTTCCGTTCCCCGACCAGTGGGCGTTCCTCTCCTCAATCCAGCGCACGAATCCCTCGGCGGTCGAGTCGTTGGTCGCAGAGGCGCAACGGAAAGGCGATCTGATTGGCGTCCGTATCAGCCTGACTGACGACGAGGACGCCCCGGACCCCTGGACGCTGCCGCCTTCGCGCAAGCGACTGGAGCAACAGATCACTGGGCCGCTGCCGAAGACTGTGAACATCGTCCAGTCCAATCTTCTCTTCATTGAAAAGAGCGGACTTCCGCCAGCGCTCCTGAACCGATTGCTCCGTATCGCGGCCTTCCAAAATCCGGAGTTCTACAAGGCCCAATCAATGCGGCTCTCCACCTATGACAAGCCCCGCGTAATTGGGTGCGGCGAGGATTTTCCAAAGCACCTCGCGTTACCGCGTGGTTGTCTAGCCGATGTCAGATCGCTGTTGGAAAGCCTTAATGTGAAACCACTTGTTCGAGACGAGCGGCTCACTGGGGTGCGCATTGATGCCGAGTTTCGGGGCAGCCTGCGTGACCGTCAGAAAGAGGCTGTAGAAGCAGTTATCATTCATGACGATGGGATTGTCTGCGCCCCCACCGCATTCGGTAAAACGGTTGTCGCTGCGTGGTTGATCGCACATCGGAAGGTGAACACGCTGGTCCTGGTTCACCGTCAACAATTGCTCGATCAATGGCGTGTAAGGCTCGCGATGTTCCTGGATATGCCGATCGATGACATAGGCCAAATCGGCGGCGGGAAAACAAGCCGGACCGGGAAGATTGACGTCGCCGTCATTCAGAGCCTTTATCAGAATCAGGAAGTGAAGGATTTCGTCGCACAATACGGGCACGTGATTGTTGACGAGTGCCATCATCTTTCGGCGGTCACCTTCGAGAAGGTAGTGCGCGAAGTGAAAGCGCGCTACGTTGTTGGCCTCACCGCGACGCCAACCCGCAAGGACGGTCACCATCCGATCATCTACATGCAGTGTGGGCCCATCCGTTATCGCATGAGCGCGCGGACGATGACAGAGGCCAGTCCTTTTGAACATGTGGTCGTACCTCGCCCGACCGATTTCAAGATGAACTCGGAAGCGGGCGAGATTACGATCCAGGATGTCTACGCCGCTCTGGTAGCCAATGACTCACGGAATGACATGATTCTCGGCGATCTTGTGCATGCCGTTCAAGCGGGCCGGTCGCCTTTGCTGCTCACTGGCAGGACGGAGCATCTTGAGGTGTTTCGAAAGCGGCTGTGCGGCATCGTCAAGCATGTGTTCGTCCTGAAAGGAGGCCTCGGTCGAAAACAACGAAAGGCGCTTGCCGAGCAACTGGCAGCCGTTGCAGAGGATGAGCCGCGCGTGATTCTTGCAACGGGGAGCTACATCGGGGAGGGCTTTGACGACGCCCGTCTCGACACTCTCTTTCTGGCGATGCCGATTTCGTGGAAGGGCACTTTGCAGCAGTACGTCGGCCGCTTGCACCGCCTACATGACCACAAGCGCGCCGTGGAAGTGTACGACTACATTGATGGCCACGTCCGGATGCTTGCGCGCATGTACGAGCGCCGGCTCAAAGGCTACAGCGACATGGGCTATAAGATTCTTGATGTGGAACGGCAGCAGGGACTCCTCTTGGAGGCGTAAGTCGGAGCTCCCTGGCGCACCCGCCACGGAAGTAGGCGCACGGGAAGCTGCTCGATCGATTCAAGGCATCAGTTATCCCGTATGGTCCGGAATCTAGATCCACCTGAATTCGCGTTAGTTCTTCGCGTGGTCCGCGCTGGCGACAATGGGCGTTGGATTCATTGCTCCCAACCGGCAGCCAGACCAATCAGCGGGTTTTGTCAGCAAATTCCTGCTGACAAAAACTGAAGATTTGGAGAACACGAGAAGGAGAAATAGCTGGAAGTTGTTGAAAATAAACTGGAGCCACCCGCCGGGATTGAACCGGCGACCTGCTGATTACGAATTCATACATGTCAAGTCTCCTGTATCATCTTTTTTCTCATTTTGGGCCGTTTTTCGCGGCATTCCGAGACTCCTCGAACTCGATGATTACTCTGGAAAACAGATGAGACTCAGACCTCCTGCTGACAAAACTGCTGACAAAGGACCGATGAGGACTCTGGGCGTCGTGTGCTCTCAATAGCGCGCGAGGGGAGCGCCTGCGATTAAACTGGCTCCCGCCCGGGGGGAATGGCCTTTGTCGGATGCTCGCAGTCCGCCCCTTGTCGCCGACGTCTAGAAGGAACGAGTCGCACTTCAGCCTTGAGATGCGCGACCAAGTGGGTGCACTTGTGCGCGGAATCCAGCGTTCCAAAACGAGGAAGAGTGGACGCATCACTTCCAACATGGTGATGCGAGTCGCGGTACAGCACCTGCTCAAGCGCTACCGCCTCGACGGTGGTGGCGACATCCCAAATGGGGAAGCGCAACTCCTCTAAGGAATCGAGAAGCGCTGCTCATGGAAGTAGCTTGTGCTGGCTAATTAAGGCAATGCGGCATATCCTTTAATTGCGTATGCCGTAATTAAAGGATCGCGGACTGGCGTGGAAAATCAAGATAATCAACGACTTGGGAGCTATTTTGCGCATAATGTGGGCGGTGAGTTGGTTCGCGCGTACGTTCCGGCGCCGCTGCCGCCAATTCCTGCTGTGCGTATTGACCAGTTTCAGACCCTCTTCGAACAGGCCAACCAATCGCTAGGGAGATTGGACGGGCTCGCCTCGGTTCTGCCTGATCTCGGGCTGTTCATCTACGCCTACGTTCGAAAGGAAGCGGTGCTCTCCTCGCAGATTGAGGGAACGCAGTCGTCGCTTTCCGACTTGCTACTTTTTGAGAACGACGAAGCGCCCGGCGTTCCGATTCAGGACGTGCAAGAGGTTTCGAACTACGTTGCCGCTTTGAACCACGGCCTCGCTCGGTTGCGCGACGGCTTCCCGCTTTCGCTGCGACTAATGCGGGAGATTCACGGGGTTCTTCTCTCTAAGGGGCGAGGCAGCACGAAAGAGCCGGGAGAGTTTCGGCGAAGCCAGAATTGGATTGGCGGCACTCGGCCTGGAAGCGCGGCTTTTGTGCCGCCTCCTCCGGAGCGTGTGATGGAGTGCATGGGCGAGCTTGAGAAGTTCCTCCACGCGGAGCGAAACGATCTTCCGCCTCTAGTCAAGGCTGGGCTCGTTCACGTTCAGTTCGAGACTATCCACCCGTTCCTTGATGGCAATGGCAGGCTCGGGCGCCTGCTCATAACGTTCCTGCTCTGTGCTGCAGGGGCGTTGCGTGAGCCGATTCTGTACCTGAGTTTGTTCTTCAAGTCGCATCGTCAGACCTACTACGATCTGCTGATGCGAGTTCGCGAGACCGGAGACTGGGAATCATGGATTGAGTTCTTCCTCACTGGCGTGAAGGAGACTTCAGAGCAAGCTGTAGGAGCTGCCCGGCGGATCCTTGACTTGCTTGAATCCGACCGCAAGCAAATCGCAGCGTTAGGCAGGCCGGCTGCGTCGGCGTTGCGCGTATTTCAGCACGCACAGACGAACCCGATTCTATCGACTCGGGCAACGGCACAGAAGATCGGCATCTCATTTCCGACGGTGACCTCTGCCATCGATCATCTGCAGAAGCTCGGCGTGCTGCGCGAGATCACCGGCAAACAGCGACGCCGGCTGTTTGTCTACGACGCCTACCTGAAGATTCTAAACGAGGGAACGGAGCCCATCCGGTGAAGGCCGTAGGACGGGCTCAACTCGCCTGGATGGGGTGATTCGACTGCATTGGCACCCTGGATTGATACCATGACCGCGCAAGCCCGTGCCGGCCAGGCCAGAGACCTACGCTAGCGGATAGTCCGAGTATTCGACTTATGGCTTTCCCTCGGCCGTTTCCGGGTTCAGCGGAGCCTACGCACGAAGGCAGGCCTGTGTTGCGGGCATGTGCCATGGACCCTCGCTCCAGATTGTGCCCGCTGAAATCGCGCGTGCCATGGGCATTGTGCATGCAACGAAACAGATCTGCGCCGACCGGCAATCTCATGCTCGGCCACAATCGACCACGGTCCAGAATTCGACACCTCAAGCGGCAGCGCGGTAGAAGTAGTTCAACACGCGGCCCAGGCGCTGACGACGTTGGACCTCGCCTGTGTTGCTGAGATGGCCAAGCTCTGGGCTGATCAAGTTGTTCGCAAAACCTTGGTGATTGCGTTCGCTGTGATAGTGAGCGATGAAGTCTTGAACGACGGTCCGCGACGACTCCAGGTCTTCCATTTCACGAGCGGCCATGACGCGCACATGAGATTCGTGGGTAAGGTTGTTCAGGATGATCTCGAGAATTGAGAGGGCTTGGTTCAATGGGCCAGGTTTCCGACGCGGCATAGGACACTGGTTGCGGGACCAGGAGGTCGGAGGTTCGAATCCTCTCGCCCCGACCATTTTCTCCCTCAAGATCAATCAGTTCCAGAGGCGTGTTTTGGGCCTGTGATGGCCGAGGATTTCCATTGCCCTTTTCTAGCACCCAGTCTGCACCCGATTCCCATCGGCTTAAGTTCCGTGAGATCTCAGAGGACCAGCAGAACACTACGGCTGCGTTGATTCCAGACGGAGCCTGCGCGAACTTCTAACGGGCTCTTTGAGTCCGCGGCGTCCGGCGCGAACCCGAAAAATGTTCTTGGACCTAACCGTGGGTATTCGCTTTGTGCCTTGGGCGTCCAAGCCGACGTCTGCCTGGTGATTCTCGGCATTGGTGATCTGGAGCAATGTGTCCTGACCCTGCGATGACGTTGCGGGTGCAGACTTCTTTCCAGGTCCGCTGGAGCGCCTTCGACAGGCGCCAGCGACCGGCGTCCGCTGAGTTTTCGGTGCAGTGCGTAAGAAGATAGACTGTGTCTTTGCTATGGGCTTGCGATTTCGCGGTTCGCGCACGCTGATTAATGGCGTGAAACCCGCTCGCACAGCCAGCCCTTTGAAATGACCAAACTCACCCTCAGCCAACTCTCCAGCCTCCTTTTCCGCGCTTGCGACGACCTCCGCGGGAACATGGATGCGTCGGAGTACAAGGAATACATCTTCGGCATGCTGTTCCTGAAGCGGCTGAGCGATCTGTTCGACCAGGAACGGGATCAGCTTGCCACCGAGCTCAAGGCCAAGGGCATGGCAGACAAGGTAATCGCGGAGCAGTTGGTCAATCCGGATAAGTACACGTTTTGGGTCCCCGAAGAGGCGCACTGGTCCAGGATCCGGCACCTCAAGACCAACGTCGGCACCGGCTTGAACAAGGCGCTCGAAGCTTTGGAAGACGCTAACGTGGATGCCCTCCAGGACGTGCTCAAGGGCATCAACTTCAATCGCAAAATCGGGCAACGTTCGCTCGACGACGATACGCTCTCCAACTTTGTCCAGAACTTCGAGAAGATCCCGCTCCGCGATGAGAATTTCGAGTTCCCCGATCTGCTGGGCGCGGCCTACGAATACCTCATTAAGTTCTTCGCCGATTCAGCGGGAAAGAAGGCCGGTGAGTTCTACACACCGGCTGACGTCGTCCGGACGCTGGTTGAGATCGTGAAGCCGCAGCCGCACATGAGCGTCTACGACCCGACTTGCGGTTCGGGCGGCATGCTGATCCAGACGCGGGACTACGTCCGCGAGTGCGGCGGCGATCCGCGCGACCTCTCGCTCTACGGCCAGGAGAGCATCGGCACCACCTGGTCCATCTGCAAGATGAACATGCTGCTGCACGGCATTCCCCACGCGGACATCCGCCAGGAAGACACCATCCGCCGGCCGCAGCACAAAGACGAGTCTAATGAGCTGAAGCGCTATGACCGCGTGCTGGCCAATCCGCCCTTCAGCCAGAACTACATCAAGAAGGACATCGAATACCCCGGCCGCTTCGCCGTCTGGATGCCAGAAAAGGGCAAGAAGGCCGACCTGATGTTCGTTCAGCACATGATCGCGGTGCTGAAAGCCGATGGCAAGATGGCCACCATCATGCCGCACGGCGTTCTTTTCCGCGGCGGTGAAGAGAAAGAGGCGCGCAAACATTTCATCGAGCGCGGCTGGCTTGAAGCCATCATTGGCCTGCCCGCGGGGCTCTTCTATGGGACCGGCATCCCGGCCTGTGTGCTGGTGATGAACAAGAATGGTGCAACCACCCGCAAGCACGTGCTGTTCATCAACGCCGACCGTGAGTACCGTGAGGGGAAGGCCCAGAATTTCCTGCGGCCGGAAGATATCTCGAAGATCGTCCACGCTTATCGCCAGCGGAAAGACGTGCCGGCGTACGCGCGTCTGGTACCAGTAAGCGAGATCGCCGTCGAGGATTACAACTGCAACATTCGCCGCTATGTGGACAACGCGCCGCCACCGGAGCCACACGATGTCCGTGCTCATCTGCATGGCGGCGTGCCGGTGGCCGAGATTGATGCGCTATCGCACTTCTGGAAGAATTACGCCGGCTTGCGCGCGCGCGTGTTTCTAGCGCGCGCGCAAAATGGCGAGTATGCCGATTTCGCGCCCGAGGTCTCCGATCGGCGCGCGCTCGCGGACCTGGTGAAGAGCGATCCGAGTTTAGCTCAGGCACACGCCCGATTCCTTGAAACCTTGGAAGCTTGGTGGACAGAGAAGGAGCCAGCCATTGCAGGCTTGGCACCGAAGAATGGCGAGCGCGGCAACGTGTACGATCTGCGCCGGCAGCTCCTGGCAAGTATCTCTGCCGCGTTGGCAAACCAGACTCTATTGACCGACCACCAGGTGCGAGGAGCGTTTGCGCGCTACGTGGACGATCTCAAAGCGGACTTGAAGTCAGTGGCAGCCAGCGGATGGGGGCCCGAACTGATTCCCGACAGCGACATCCTCGAAAGCCAGTTCCCGGAACTGCTCGCCGAGATGGAGCAAAAGCGCCTGCGGCTAGCCGAGCTCACTGCCTTGTTCGCCGCTGCCGATGAAGAGGACTACGAGGACAGCGAAGACACGGGCGTGCTTCCCGGCGGAGAAGTGAAGTCGCTGAAGGCCCAATACAAGGAGGCGAACGCTCAAGCCAAGCTCGCAAAGAAGGAAGGCCGGAAAGGCGATTGGAATTCATTCGCGAAAGCGCTGGCCGAAATCGAACAACGTCTGGCGCGCTACCAAGCGCTTGAGGACGAAGCCAAGCAGTTGAAAAGCGACCTAAGGGCGAACGAGAAGAAGCAGGAAGAACTGGTCGCCGCCGCGCGGGAAAAGATTGACCGCGATGAAGCGCGCCGTGTAATCCTCGACCGCTTGCACCGTCTGTTGACTCAAACATATGACAGTTACCTTGGTGCAGATCAGCGCGAGTGCCTGGCGGCTCTGGAGAATCTCTACTCGAAGTACGCAGTGACGGCGAGTGCCATAGAAAAAAGACGGGATTGGGAAGCATCGAAGCTAAAGGGGTTTCTCGCAGAGTTGGGCTATGAGTGAGCTGAAGCGCATCGACGCTATTGCCCGAATCCGTCGGGGTGCATCGCCGCGACCAATTGAGGACTCACGCTATTTTGGGGGCGACGTAGGTTGGGTTCGGATCATTGATGTGACTCGATCAAGCCGCTTCCTGCGCCGGACGGAACAGTACCTCTCGCCTTTGGGTGAATCCCTTAGTGTCCGCGTCAAACCGGGCGATCTTATCATGTCAATCTGTGGCACTATCGGGCGCCCGATTATGATTGACATGCAGGCCTGCATCCACGACGGGTTCGTTCAGCTCTTCGACCTTGTTGGAGCCGATGCGAGCTTCTTGTATTACGCCCTTCAGCATGCTGAGCCCGCCTTTCGCGCCATGGGTCAACCGGGGACTCAGACCAACCTGAATACCTTACTTGTGGGGCGACACGCTATCTTCTGCCCAGCGGAAAGCGAACAGCGCCGGATCGCCAACATCCTATCGACCGTGGACGAGACGACTGAGCAGACGGAGGCGTTGATTGCGAAGTATCAGCAGATCAAGGCGGGGCTGATGCAGGACCTGTTCACTCGCGGCATCACCCCCGACGGCCATCTCCGACCCACCCGCGCTCAAGCTCCCCAGATCTACAAGGAATCTCCTTTCGGATGGGTTCCGAAGGAATGGAATCTCGGGCGACTCGCCGATTATATCGGAGCTATTGACAGTGGTTGGAGCCCGAACTGCGAGACGCGGCCTGCTGGGCCGGATGAATGGGGAGTTCTTAAGACTACAGCCGTCGTGTGGGAAGGATATCGGCCATCTGAGAACAAGGCGCTTCCGGAGGGCTCCAGCCTACTCCGTTCCATTGAGGTTCGTACTGGCGATATTCTGATCACAAGGAAAGGCCCGGTAGATCGGGTTGGGGTGGTTGCGTTCGTCCAAGAGACACCGCCAAGACTGATTTTCCCGGATACGGTGTTTCGAACCAAACTCCTCAGCTCCGGAGCGTATCTAGCTCCCTTTTTAGCCAGAGCGCTTGGGAGCCGGGCTGTCCAGAAGTTTTGGTGGCAACGAAAAGTCGGCTTGGCGGACGCTCAAGTCAATCTTAACCACGGTATTCTCCGCGCTACGCCAGTTATGGTTCCGAGCATTCGGGAGCAAGAAGCGATTCTGATTCGTTTGGGGCAGGTTGATGAAGTGGTCGAAACATCGTCATTGCTGGCTTCGAAGCTCCGCGCGCAGAAGCACGGTCTGATGCATGACCTGCTGACTGGCCGCGTTCGCGTTAAGGCAACGCAATCGGAGGAAGGCCCCGCGTGACCTCCGCCGCACTCCAAGCCAAGCTCGACGAACTCCTGCGGTTGCCCGCTGAAACCGAATGGGTCGAGTTCAAGCACAACAACGACAACCCTCAGGAAATCGGCGAGTACCTTTCGGCGCTTTCAAACGGTGCAGCGCTGCACGGCAAGCGTACGGCCTATTTGGTGTGGGGGATCGAGGATGACACCCACGCTGTTCTGGGCACGACCTTCCGGCCGAAGCGGGCGAAGAAGGGTAACGAGGATCTGGAAAGCTGGCTGGTGCGCCAATTGAGCCCGCGGATTGACTTCACTGTTCATGAGTTCGAACGGAACGGTACGCCCGTCGTGCTGTTCGCCGTTCAAGCAGCCAACTCTACGCCAGTGCGCTTCAGCGGCGAAGCCTTCATTCGCGTCGGAAGCTACAAGAAGAAGCTCCAGGACTTCCCGGAGAAAGAGCGGCGGCTGTGGCAAGTCCTCTCGGAGTCGCCGGAAGACTGGTCGGCGCAAGTAGTGAAGGGCGCCACGCTCGCCGATCTCGATCCGGACGCTCTGGCGTTTGCCCGGACTCAGTACCGGCAGAAACACGCTCAACAGGCCGCGGAGGTCGATGCCTGGGACGACCCCACCTTCCTGAACAAGACCAAAGTTTGCGTTGGCGGCAAGATCACCCGCGCGGCGTTGCTGCTTCTGGGAAAGCCGGAATCGGCACATCTTCTCTCCCCGGCACAGGCGCAAATCACATGGGTCCTGCGGGATGAGAAGAAGCTGGAGAAGGATTACAAACACTTCGATCTGCCGCTGATCCTGGCCGGAGACAAGGTGCTCCAGAGGGTCCGCAACCTCACGGTGCGCCAACTGCCCAGCGGGACGCTGTTCCCGCATGAGGTGACGCAGTATGACCCGTGGGTAATGCGCGAGACCCTGCACAACTGCATTGCCCACCAGGACTACACCAAGGGCGGGCGTATCACCGTGGTTGAAACGCCGGATACTCTGCTGTTCACGAACCTGGGCTCCTTCATTCCCGGTACCGTGGAGGAGATGATTCGGAGCGACGCGCCGCCCGAGGTCTACCGGAATCCGTTTCTGGCGCAGGCGATGGTGAACCTCAACATGATCGACACCATCGGCAGCGGCATCAAGCGCATGTTCACGCGCCAGCGGGAGCGCAGTTTTCCTATGCCGGATTACGAATTGGACGATCCGAAAAAGGTGGCAGTACGGCTGACCGGCCAGGTACTGGATGAGAACTACACCCAGTTGCTGCTGAGCCAGACCGAACTGGACCTGATGGACGTGATCGCGCTGGACAAGGTGCAGAAAAAGCGTCCCGTGGATGAGGAGTCCTTCAAAAGGCTGAAGGCGCTGAAGCTGATCGAGGGCCGTCGGCCGAATCTGTTTGTGTCGGCGCGGATCGCGGCGGCCACCGGCGACAAAGCCGCGTACATCAAGAACCGGGCGTTCGACAAGCAGCACTATAAGGATATGGTGGTGGCGTACCTGGAGAAGTTCCGGGAAGCGACGCGGGCGGAGCTCGACGCATTGCTGGTGGGGAAACTCTCGGACGTTTTGGAGGACAAGCAAAAACGTCTCTTCATCATGAACCTCTTGCAGGAAATGAAGCGGGAGGGTCTGATTGCCCCGGAGGGTTCTCGGCGGTGGACCCGCTGGCGTCTACATAACCCTCGCGTGTAGCTAAGCGATTCGGCGCGAGTTTATGCATAGAAGCGCTGTAACGCGTCGGCAAAGCATTGATTTCAAAGGATCTGTCTATACATAAAATCCCGGCGGAGTTTCAAGTTTAGATAGAGAATTATGTAGAGAGCCGATGTCTGAATACCTCCATGTCGAAAAGCCCTTCCTCGACCAGCTCGGCACGTTGGGCTGGACGGTGGTGGACCAGGGCAACGGCATCATTCCCTCGGACCCGGCCGCCAGCCTGCGGGTGAGCTTTCGCGAGTGGCTGCTGCCGGAGGTGTTTCGCAATGCAGTCCGCGGAATCAACCGGACTGCGGGCGGGCAGGTATGGCTGACGGAGCGCCAACTTGAGGACCTGCGGGATCAACTGATTCGCCACCCTAGCAGAACGCTGCTCGAAGCGAACGAGGCGGTCCAAAAGATCCTGTTCAAAGCCCAGGTGGACGTGAACGAGAGCACCGGCGAACCCGACCCGGTTGTGCAACTCATCGACTTCGCGCACCCGGAGCGCAACGTTTTCCACGCCATCAACCAGTTCCGCATCGACACGCCGGGCTGCGTGAAGAGCTGCATCATTCCAGACATCGTGCTCTTCGTCAACGGCATTCCGCTGGTGGTGGTGGAGGCGAAGATTGGCGATCCGAACACGGCGAACCCGATCTACGAGGCGTTCGTGCAGTTGCTGCGTTACCGGAACGCGCGGCCGGAAACGATCGCGGCCGGATTGCGTGAAGGCGAGCCGCGCCTTTTCTATTCCAACTTGCTGCTGGTTCGAACCTGCGGCGAGAAGGCCGAATTCGGCACCATCACTTCAGGGCACGAACACTTCCACGCCTGGAAAGATATCTGGCCAGAGAGCCGCCGCGCCTATACACCCCCGCTTGGCGTCGAGCGCGAACAGGAGCGCATGATCCAGGGTCTGCTGGCGCCGGACACGTTGCTCGACGTGCTGCGCACCTGCTCCGTTTTTATGGACACCGATTCCGGGAAGCGCGTGAAGGTGGTTTGCCGTTACCAGCAGTACCGCGCCGCCCGCAGGATCATTGAGAGGTTACGCACCGGCAAAACGGCCCAGGAACGATCGGGCGTCGTCTGGCATACCCAAGGGTCCGGGAAGTCGCTGACTATGGTGTTCGTGGCGCGGATGATGCGGGCATCGAGTGACCTGGAGGATTTCAAGATCGTGATGGTCAACGACCGGATCGATCTAGAAGAACAGCTTTCCGGAACCGTGCGGCTGATCGGCGGCAAGGTCAACGTCATCGAAAGCACCAGCGACCTGCGCCAGCATCTCAGTACCCAGGCCTCGGACGTGAACATGGTGATGGTGCACAAGTTCATGGAGCGCGCCGAAGAGCTGCCCCCATCACTCAAGGAGGCTCTGGGTAACTATCGCAAGCCGCCCTCGGCCGAGAACTTTGGAGTTGTCAACGACTCGCCGCGAATCCTGCTCATGATCGACGAGGCGCACAGGACGCAGAGTTCGGATTTCGGCGACAACCTGTTTGAGGCTTTCCCGAACGCGACGCGGATCGCGTTCACCGGGACGCCTCTGATCACGGAGCAGCACGGCGCCAAGCGAACCGTGAAGCGCTTCGGCGACTATATCGACACCTACAAGTTGATGGACTCCGTTCGCGATGGAGCCACGCTCCAAATTCTTTATGAAGGGCGAACGGCGGACACGGCGCTCAAGGACAAGCACGGATTTGATACTAAGTTCGAAGACTTGTTCCGCCAGCGGACCGACGCCGAGCTGGCGGCAATCAAGAAGAAGTACGGTGCGAGCGGCGATATTCTGGAAGCGGAGCAACGCATCGGTGCGATTGCGCGCGATCTGGTGGACCACTACATCGATAACATCCTGCCAGATGGGTTCAAGGCACAGGTCGTGTGCCATTCTAAACTAGCCGCGATCCGTTACCAGAAGGCCATTCGCGAGGCACTGGCCGAACGATTGGATTGTGAGCGGCTGAAGCAAAAGCCGGACGCGGAGCTGATCCGGCGAATCGCGTTTTTGAGGGCGGTCGTGGTGGTCTCCTCGGACGCGACCAATGAACTTGCGCAGATTACCGAGGCGCGCAAGGAAGCCAAACGCTGGAAGGCTGTCGATAACTTTTGTGCTCCGTTCGATTTCGACGATCCGGAAAAGACGCTGACTGGAATCGCGTTCCTGATCGTGTGCGACATGCTGCTGACCGGCTTCGACGCACCCGTCGAGCAGGTGATGTATATCGACAAGCGCATGCACGAGCACAATTTGCTGCAGGCCATTGCCCGAGTGAATCGGGTGGCCACGGGCAAACAGCGCGGCTTCATTGTCGATTACATCGGATTGGCGAATCACCTCGGCTACGCGCTGGCGATCTACACCGAGGAAGACGCGCAGGACATCCAGCAGGGACTGAAGAGCATCCTCACGGAGCTTCCGATCCTGGAGGAGCGCTACCAGCGGCTCTTGCATCACTTTCGGGCGTTGGGAATCGCCGATATCGAACCGTTCGTGACCGGGGCAATTGCCAACGCGCGCGCTGAGGTCGCGGTCCTTCACGCTGCCGTAGGCGCGATGAAAGAGATCAAGCCTAGGGCGGATTTCGAAATCTATCTCAAGAAGTTTCTGCAAAGCCTGAATCTGATTCTGCCCCACGAATCAGCGCATCGTTACCGTGGGCCGGCACGGCGCTTCGGCTACCTGCTGCGCATGGTCAAGGAGCGGTACAAGGACGACTCGCTCAACATCGCCGATGCCGGCGAGAAAGTGAAGGCGCTGATCAACGAGCACCTCATCGACTTGGGCATCAATCCGAGGATTCCGCCGATTGAACTGCTTTCTCCCGATTTCATGGAGCACCTGGAGAAGCACTCGGGTGGAGATCCCGAAAGCAAAGCCAGCGAAATGGAGCATGCCATCCGCAAGCACTGCACTGTGCATTTCGACGAGGACCCTGCGTTTTACCAGCGCCTTAGCGACAAACTGGAGAAGCTCATTCAGGAGCAGAAAGACAATTGGGACGCCTTGGCCCAGGGCTACGAAACTCTGAGGCGGGAAGCGGACGCTGGGCGCACTGAAACGGTGGAGGGCCTGACGAAGGAGGCCTCGACGTTCTATGACTACGTCGTGCAGTTGGCATTCAACGGTGGCGAAGTTCCCAGCGAGCAACGCGAACGATTGAAGGAGTTGATGGCGCGCATCGTCGAAATCCTGCAAGAGACAATCGGTATCATTGATTTCTGGAAGAAGCCCATTGAAGTCAAAAAGCTTCGCGGGAACATCGACACCGAAATCCTGCTGGCGGAGATGCCGCAGCTTGCAGACAGGCACGAGCGAATCGCTGTGGAAATTGTCAAACTGGCCGAGAAGAGACAGTGTGAGCTAACGCGATGACCTGCGCGCATGAGAGCGATATCCCCTATGAGGTTGTGCGGAGCCGCCGACGGACCGCCGACATCGTGATCGAGCGCGACGGGCGTGTCCTGGTGCGCATTCCGGAAAAGATTCCTGCGGAGAAGATCGAAGACATCATCGAAAGCAAGCGTTATTGGATCTACAAGAATCTCGCGGAATGGCGCGATCTCAATGCGACGCGAGTGTTGCGAGAGTACAAGAACGGCGAGGGTTTCTTGTACTTGGGCCGGTCGTACCGCCTGCTGCTGGTTGCGGACCAGGACGAGCCGCTGCTCCTGAAGGGGGGGCGGTTCAGCCTACGTCGCGACATCGTGGACCGTGGCGAGGTGCCGGCGGCGCGCGCGGCGTTTCAAGATTACTATGTTGCCAATGGCCTCAAGCGCATCGCCGCGCGCGTGAGCTACTTCGCGCCGAAGGTAGGAGTCGCTCCAGGCAAGATCGACGTCCGCGAACTCAACAATCGCTGGGCCACGTGTTCGCCGAAGGGCAACCTCGCGTTTCATTGGAAATGCATGCTGGCCCCGCCGACCATCATAGATTACATCGTCGTTCACGAGCTGTGCCATTTCCACCACCTCGACCACACCGACGCGTTTTGGAACGAAGTGGACAAGGTGATACCGGACTACCGGGAGCGAAAGGATTGGCTCCGGAAGAACGGTGCGGCGATGGATGTTTAGCCGTCGGGTGCAGCTCGCGTGGCCACACGGGCTCGGAAGCATGGACCAAGTAACCTGAGTTACTGCTTAGCAGGCTGGCCTGTGCCGTCGCCCGTCAAGATCGGTTTGGCAACCGGCTTATCGTCACCGAAGTTTGTGACCAGATACTCAAGCAACGCATCGCGGTCTGGTGACTTGCCGCCCCAGTTGGCCATCTTGTCGAGTTCACGATTCCAAGCAGCTCGGGAGAGCCGGTTGGTGTGGATGATCATCAGCCCGTGACAAGGAATGCAGGAACGCGCTTCGGCCTTTTGGCCACGAGCGATAGTTTCGGGGTCAGCCGCATGTGCATTGATTGCTAAAACAAGTGCCGCTACGAAAGGAGCCAGGAAGTGCTTCTTCACGCTGATTTCTCCACATTCACGCCGACCCGGTCGACGCCATTCCACAAATACCCCGAGGGATTCCAGGCCGGAATAAAGGGCTGAATTCGGCCAGCTGAATCAGTCGCGCGCGAAAGGACGGTATGGTAACCCTGCTTCTCGGGCTTCCACTCGAATTTCCACAAGCGCCAGACGAACGGAAGCTTGGGGGAAACCAGCTCGGCAACATGCCAGCGGCTTCCGCCATCGGTTGAGACTTCCACGCGCTCGATGGCCTCTTCGCCAGCCCAGGCAAAGCCGCGAATCTCGATTGGGCCGATTGGAACTGAAGCCTGGTCTTCAGGGGCAGTGATCGTGGATTTCACCGGCATGCCCTCAATGACTTCGAGTTCAGCGGGGCGGGCCGGCGTCCCTGGAGGCAGCGCGTATTTCGGGTAGCGGTAGCCGGGGTTCATGAAGAACCCAGTGGTGAGGTCAGTCCTCGCGGTGAGGCGCACAACCCACTTCACCCAACTGGTGCCGTCCCAGCCAGGAACCACGAGACGAGCAGGGAAGCCGTGGATCGCAGGCGCTTGGCCGTTCATGCTGAGAGCAAGCAACGTACCTGGTTGCAACGCCTTTTCGAGAGGCATACAACGAATGAAGTCGGGAGTGGAGGCAACGCCCGTGTCGGCACCATCGATCTCGATGAACTTTGCGTCCGAACCGACGCCTGCCAGTTTCAGAACGTCGCTCAATCGCGGCCCACGCCACTCAGCGGTGCCGACCGCTCCTCGGCCCCACTGAATTCCGGGGAGTTTGGGCGAGTAGAATGCTCGCCCGTTGCCGGTGCATTCCAGGGTAGCGGTCACGGTGTACTGAGTCAGCTTCTCCAGGTCGGCCAGAGCGAGATTCAGGAGTTTCGAAACGCTGCCATTGATCTCGAGACGGTAGGCGTCTTTGCCAATGGGCTCCGGAACCGGAAGATGCTGGCGGACAAAGAAGGCGTCAACCGAAGTCAGGTAAGTGTTCAGGTAACGAACCGGCGTTTCGAGATCCTCGGGACGGTCGTTGTGGAGAATTAACGGTCGCTTTCCAGGAACGACAAAAGGCTCCTGCGCGCCGCTCTGGGCCTGTGCGCTCAGACGCGCGGCAGCGGACGCCGCCAACAGGGAGGTAAATATTTCTCGGCGATTGGGTCTCATCTCGGTTCTCTCCACAGAGTCGGGAGTCCCGGTTTGGGCTCCCGATTCTGACTAGTGTACGCTCAGCCCTCATCCTTTGACCCTGCGAGTTGCAGTTTTTCTTTCGGGAGTGGTCCTCGCCACGGCAGGGCAGGCGCTTTGAGGAGTTACCGTACGACCT
The DNA here is from genome assembly GCA_903909435.1 of uncultured Acidobacteriia bacterium. Classification (GTDB taxonomy): domain Bacteria; phylum Acidobacteriota; class Terriglobia; order Bryobacterales; family Bryobacteraceae; genus CAIVVT01. Next base: position 131,321 of record CAIVVT010000288.1, read on the forward strand.
ACGCCTACGCAGAGCCATGCAGTTCCGACCCCTGCGCAACCACCCTCATCGGGATCGGCCCACCGGTCTCTTAATGGCTGGAATCACACGTGCACCCACCCCGAACGGATCAACAGCAACGAGGCAGTAGCGATCATTATCCACAACAACAGGCCCTGCGCGAGAGGCCGCAATCCGACTTCCCTTATGGTGTTCTTCGTGATTCCAGTTCCTATCAGAAACAGGGTGACGGTCAGGCCGACTCGACCCAATCGATTCAACTCACCGAACTCGCCACGGTACTGTGGGAAATAGGAATTTGCCAGAGCGGCGAGGCAAAACAGCGCGATGAACCACGGCCAGCGGATCCGCGCGCGACTCTTGCGCGCAACTGCCGTTGCGACTGAAACCGGCACGATCCACAACGCCCTCGCGAGTTTCACGGTAGTCCCCACGGCGAGTGCGACGGCACCATACTTAGCTGCGGCGCCGACCACGGAACTGGTGTCGTGTATCGCGAGTGCCGCCCAGAGTCCAAACTGCTCCTGGCTCAGGCCGGCAGCATGACCCACCAACGGAAACGAGAGAAGGGCCACGGAATTCAGCAGGAACACGGTTCCAAGGGACACCGCCATGTCTTCATCGCTCGACTGGAGGATTGGCCCGACGGCCGCAATGGCGCTCCCTCCACAAATGGCTGTTCCAATTGCGATCAGGTATGAGCTTCCATTCTTCACCCGAAGTGCACGCCCGAGCACAAGCCCAAATGCGAGCGTTACCGCGATGCTGCCGGCCGTGTAGATGGCGCCGGACCGGCCCACGCGCAGGACCTCCGCCAACGGTATGCCGAAGCCGAGTGCAACGACTGAAGCTTGCAGAAGGAGCCTCGACAGTCGCTGCGCATCCAGATGATAGGGATGCTGAACGCTCATCCCGTAAGCAATGCCAGCAAGTAGAGCCAAAGGTGGCGATAAGACTCCACTTGCCGCCAAGATCATTCCCACGAAAAAGAGGTTCTTGCCGTTCATCGCGATCCTTCAACCCCATATTGGGGAAGCAGCCCACCACGTGTCCAAGTGGGAATTCTTATTGGCTATAAGCCGTGGTGGTCTTCATTGCGTGCGACCAATACGGCTCTCCGAGGCAGCCGTGGCTGCGATATCAGGCAGCAATTGGCGTGCTCCGCGAACGAAGCGCAGAAACGATGCGGCGGCGCCTTGGGGCTCTGGACCTGCCCGGTACACCGCACTGAAGTTGCGGCGCATTCGCAGGCCGCGTACCGTGACGTTGCGCAATGTTCCGAGTTCCAATTCCTTCCGGATAGTCCAGCGGGAGACGATGCCGATCCCAAGACCCGCTTCGACTCCTGACTTGATCGCTTCCGTCATGTCGAATTCGAGGATGACATGGAGATCGCGGGGCCGAATCCCTGCCTTGCGAAGCGCAAGTTCGGCGACAAGACGCGACCCGGAACCCTGCTCACGCAACAGGAGCGGGACGGACCGGAGTTGTTCCACGTCGATCTCGCGTTGCACGGCCCATTCATGTGCCGGCGGAACAATCACGACCAACTCATCTTCAAGCATCGGTTCCAGCGTGACGTCGCGTCGTCGTGCCGGCCCCTCAATCAGCCCAATCTCACTACGCTGCTCGACGACGTCCTCAATCACTCGTTCGGTATTGTGGGTGGTCACCCCAACTTCCAGGTGTGGGTTTTGCTGAAGAAATGGGCCAAGCAATCGCGGCAACACATACTGAGCGATCGTCAGCGATGCGCCGATCACGAGTCTACCCCGGACTTCGCCGCGATACGACGAAAGGGCGCCCTCCGCCTCAGTAGCAAGCGCATCGAGTCTATTCGCATATTGCAGGAGGGTTTCACCGGCCAGCGTGAGACTGATGCTGCTGCCGCTGCGATCGAACAACTGCAGCCCAACTTCCTCCTCAAGCGTCTTGATCTGCAGCGAGACCGCCGGTTGGCTCAGATAGAGTTCCTCAGCGGCTTTGCGGAAGCTCAGATGTTTGGCAACTGCCCGGAACACCTTGAGCCTGAAATTCAGCATTCTGCTAACGCACAGCCTCTGCCACGACGGTGTCAACAACACGCCGCGGCTTCGCGCCCAGCATGTTGATTCGGCAGAGTAAGCCTGATCGCTCAGCCTTAAGCTCGGCTTCGGTTGAGCCGAGAGCCACAACGAAACGAGGATTCGCGGGTTGCTCACATCCGTATTGACTCGCATCCGGCAACGTCATCCGGATTCCCGCGCGTTTCAGAAGATCGCCTCGCATGAATAGAGTCCGTCCTCGCGTGTGGAGTATTCGGGGAACTCCAGTGCCATCAGATCACTCGGCCTCGCGGATCGACAACACCGGGCAGGGAGCGTGCCGCACAACGCGCAGCGCGGTTCTGCTGAGAACCTTGCCTTCGAAGAACTGTCTCTGCGGTGCGCCGATAACGAGGAGATCGCAAGCCGTCTCCGAGACCAGCGCGACGATTTCTTCGGCCGGATCACCGTGCCTCACGAGATCGCGGATACTGCATCGTGACCTATCCTCTGGGCCAATCCAATCGCAGAGATTCACAACTGGGTCCTGGCCGTGAGCTTCCTGGACGTGGAGCGCAGTGACCGTCGCATCAAAGCAGGAAGCGAGTTTCGATGCAACGCTCAAGGCGCGCCGGGAAAGGGCTGTGTCGTTCACGGGCGCAAGAATATGCTTGATCACGCCTCGCGGAGCGTAGCGCACCGTGAGAACTGGGACTGGGCTTTGCCTGAGGACGCGTTCCGCCACGGACCCGAGCATCCAACGATCCAGTCCCGTTCTGCCGTGCGTTCCCATGACGATGAGATCAGCACGGACATCAGCAGCCATTTTCTGAATTGCGTCGCCGGGAGTGCCTTCAACCACGCGAATCTCGACGCTGCGCGCGGCCTCTCCCAACGTCGAGTTCACGAATGAGGTGAGACTATGTTCAGCCTCGCGAGCGGCCTCACTGAATTGTCGATGGAGGTCTTCGATCATGCCCTCAGTGAAGTACGGCGGCGCCTCGAACCAGCTTGCGTAGGCGGCCACGACCCTCGCTTTGCCGCAAGTGGCAAGCTGGGCAGCATAGCGCAGGGCGTTGGCTGAGATCTCGCTAAAGTCGACGGGACACAGAATCGCGTCGAATCCATTTGTTGGCATTGGCAACTCCAATCGTAAAGATGCAGCAATCGCAGAAGTGTGACAGGCCGGGCAGCCCGCAAACCGGAGTCCAGGAGACCTCCCAACCAATCATGGATGCAATCGTTTTCAGGCATCTGGCGGCGTGCGATGGGTTCGCCGACCCATGACACTAATACTGCAGTTTCAAGGCAAATTGGATCAACCGTGGAGCGCTCGCTTCGAGGACCCGCCCGAAATTCGGCGAGGCCAGGTCGTCGACGGGAAGGCCAAAATTGGCGTGGTTCATCACGTTGAACGCTTCGGCGCGGAACTGCAGAGTTGCCCTCTCCTTCACGCGGAAGTTGCGGACCAGCGAGACATCCGCGTTGACGATGCCTGCGCCGCGGCAGGTATTACGGCCTTCATTTCCGAAATTGCCTGCTTCTGCCACAGCATTCAAGCGCCGGAAATCCGAGGTGGAGATCCACTGCTGCGGCGTGTGCGGGCCGTCCGTGCAACTGGCGACCTGGTCGGGGCGACTGGCGAAGGTGCCCGCGACCGGAGGGATCGGCGCCTGCAATGAGACATTTCTCGAATCGTAAACGGTGAACGGCGTCGAGGAAGCGAGGGAGAGAATTCCGTTCACCTGCCAGCCGTCAAGCAGTGCCCGCGTGAGGCGGCGCGAAGAGTGGAACCACGGAATCTCCAACATGCCGTTGGCAACCAGCCTATGCCGGGCGTCGAACAAGGACGGTCCGTGCTCGGCCCTCAGGTCGAACGGGTTCTGCGCGAGATCCATTTCACCTGAAACCAGAATCGGCGCCGGGCCTGCGATATGGAGGCTCGACACGTAGTCGAGCGTCTTCGAGAAAGTGTAGGACGTCGAGAAGCCGGAGCCGTTGTGGAATTGGCGCGAAACGCTTGCCTGCGCGGAATGATAGGAGGAGTTGGTCGAATCGGTGACGAGCGCCGCATAGCCCAGCGAGCAGGGAGCGGTATCGCTGGGGCAACCCGCATAGACGCGGCGCCGGCCCGCGTTTCCGGCCGTGGCGCCGGGCCCGTAAACGGCAGGGTCGGCTTCAGCAAAGCGCGGTAGGCGTGTGCCCTTCGTCCCGACATAACGCGCTTCGAGGAGCTGTTGGCCCAGCCTGCGCTGGATCGAAAAGTTCCAGTCCTGCGCGTACGGAGGCCGCAAATCGCGGCCGATGGTGAACACGTTTGTCGGGCTCGTGAACACACCCGTGGTGAAGGACGACGTCCCCAACGGCTGGGCGAAATTCACGTTGTTTCCACTCGCTTGCCGCATTGTGACCCAAGGCGCCGATTGTGTGGCAACTCGCAACGGCCCACCGACGCCGTTGACGAGGGTGTCGTAGAAAATGGCATAACCCGTGCGAAGAGCCCACCGGCCCGTCCCATCTGGATCCCAGGCCATCCCGATGCGCGGCATGAGGCCCTTGTAATAAGTGGGTGCGATCGTATTTGGCACACCCGGGTCGCCGGGAAACAGAATCCCCATGGGCGCATTGGGCTGGACCACGGACTGCAGTCCCGGCGCGAACGCGTTCAGCCGGTTGTTGATCTCGCTGAATGGCCTGCTGATCTCATAGCGGGCGCCGTAGTTCAATGTGAACCTGTTGGAGATGCGCCATTCGTCCTGTGCATACGCCGCGAGATCCCAGCTCCGTAGGCCCCGATAAAAATCGCCTCCACCCTGTGTGAAAGTGCTGGGCGTACCCATCAGGAAGTTGGCGAAAGGATCGCTCGCCGGTGTGCTGGTGAAGTTGTAGACCCCGTTGGCGTAGTGCCCCTGCGTCGAGTTCACCTGCGTGCGCCGGAACAGGCCGCCGAACTTGAAGCTGTGCCGCCCGGCGGTGTGCGCCACCGAGTCCTGGAATTCGAAATCGTTCTGGGTGGTATCGCGCGGACCGATGGCGGGATCTCCCATGTTCGAGTAGCCGTTCACAATGATGAAGGGCGACCCCTTAGCCATGGCGGTCGTCGTGTTGTAGCCGAAGCCGAGGCCGGCCGGTGAGAGCCCGCTTAGTCGTTTTTCCAGAAAAATGAAATCGCGGAAGAACGATCCTCGGAAGGAATTGATGGTGTTGCCAGCTATGTGCGTCTCCGCAATGCTAAATAGCTGCCCTCGTGTATTGTTCTGGACCGGGAAGCCAGGAAGATCCGCGCCCAGGATGGAAAACGGATCGAGCGTATAGCTGCGGGAGAATGTGTATCGCGCCGACGCGGTGTCGGCTGCTCCGAGCATGTAGTCGAACTTGCCACCCGCCTGGTCCGAGTCGTTCGCCAGAGGTTGCGTCGAAGAAAAGAACGATGGCGATATGTTGCCGAGCGGGTAGTACTTCAGCAGGCTCTCCACCAACGGGTCGATCTCGGACGCAGGAATGATTCCTCCGGGGTAGGGTTGGCCTGTGACAGTGTTGGTGAGAGGAGTAGAGTTGGCCGAGAAATCCCCGCCGCGTTGGGCGGTGGTCGGCACTGTGGAGCCGCGCGTGATGCCCTGGCGGTTCCGGAAGCCTTCGTAGTAGCCGAAGTAGAAGAGACGGTTGCGGCGGATCGGTCCGCCCGTCGTTGCGCCGAACTGATTCTGCTTGAGCGGCTCGGTCTGGCTGACGAAGAAGTTGCGTGTGTCGAGACTGTCGTTGCGCAGGAAGTCGTAGAACGTCCCGTGCATTTCGTTTCCACCCGATCGCGTCACGACGCTCGTGTTGCCGCCGCTGGTGCCGCCGTACTCCGGAGGGGCCGTGTGCGTGAGGATTTTAAACTCGTCGATTGCGTCGACCGGCGGCTTCAAACCGAACCCGCCATCGATCCGGTTCACCACCCGCGCGCCGTCGAGCAGAAAGTTGTTCGATTCGGGCCGTTGGCCGTTGACGATGTAGGCATGGCCCTCGCGCCGCTGGCCGCCCTGCTCGTTCAACCCGCTGGTCATGGGCACGACGCCCAGCTGCATCAGGCCGAGTTGCGAGAAGTTGCGGCCATTCAGCGGCAGGTCCATGACCTCGCGCTCAGTCACGACGCTGCCAAGCACGTTCGAACTGGTTTGAACCAGTTCCGGAGTGGCTTCCACCTGCAATTCCTGCACTGTCGCTGCTATTTCGAGGGCAATGTTGAGGCGAACGGTTTGATTAACGTTGAGGCGGACCAAAGCCTGCTTGAAGGGCGCGAATTGCTCCTTCTCGACCGTTAATGCGTACTCGCCAATCGGCAAGACCGGGAACGCGAAGGAGCCTTCCATGGTGGTCGTTTGCTGTCGAACGAGGCCCGTTCGTTCATTGGTGACGGTCACCATCGCACCGGGAACCGCGGCATGCGCCGCGTCGGTAACCAGCCCTTCGAGCACGGCGCTCGGATCCTGGGCCGTTACGGCCAAGCTCGTTGAAATCATCAATAACAATAGCGAGCTAATCCTCATAGGTCCCAGTTCCTAATCTTCCGCTCCCCTTCTTCAGCGGCAGGCGATTCTGCTCCAGCTTTCCGCTCCGGATGGGCAGAACTTTGTTCTCACGTCGCGAAGAGGACTCGCGCTTGACCAACTAGTCTTTGTGTCTCGCAGCCTTACCAGAGCGGCCGCCCATGCATGTCACGCAAAGATAAGGACTTGTCGCCTTTCTGCAAAGCAGTGGTCACGATCAGATCACCCTGGAAGCCGGAAACGGGAATTCCTTTCACGGTCACGGCGTCGCCCTCTTTGAGGACCACTCCGCTGCGCTTCAGGAACCCCACGGGCGCCAACTGTACGCGGGTGGTCTGTCCGGAATTCGAAAGCCGCAATTCAACCATGCCGCTGTCTGAGGTTGTCCCAGGCAGGTAAACGATCTCATCGATCCGGCCTTGCACAGTCTGAACGTTACCGTCGTAGCGCGTCGTGTCTCCGGCCGTCCCTTGTGAATTTGAACGCCAATGCCGGTCACAGTTCCAACCATCGTCATAGTGATGTTGATGATGGCCACAGTCTTGCGCGCCAATTGGAAGGACGCCCAATCCGCAGAGAATTGAGATCACGCCGAGAGCCTGTAAGAGCCGCAGAGAGCGGCTTCTCCACAGTCCCGGTCTTTCGTCCCCGCTGACGCTCAATTCGGTCTGGACTAATCTGGTCATTTTCTCTCCCTTGCTGCCATAATGTCGGGTCTTCGGCCTAGAATCACATACCATGTACGTGTAACTTGCATATAGCATGGCATGAGCGCTACTCTGATGCAAGAGGCTGTTAGGGCATCGTGCCAAATTCCCAAACGCGATCAAAGAACGGACCCACGACTGGGAGCGGGAAAGCGCGCCTGGGGAATCGCTACCAAGCTTTTGCCACGCCCAGGGCAGGATTGCGTGCTGGCAGGCGCCGATAGGCTAAAACTCGAAATGGACCTGCTATGTCATCACCTTTCCATACTGACGTGAGACCACTCCATGTCCGGTCCCAATCCCGATGCGTTGTCTGCGGTCCCGACCATCCGCATGGTTTGCGGATCAGATTCAATCCAGGTCTTGATGGCGTCGTCCGCGCCGAGTGGGTGCCCGCCTCTGAATGGGAAGGATTTGAAGGGATTATTCATGGCGGCATCATCAGCACCGTGCTGGACGAGGTGATGTCCAAAGCGGTTGCTGCCGCACAGAGCCAGGCTCTAACGGGTGAGCTCCGTGTGCGGTTTCGCTCTCATGTTGTTTCTGGCAAAACCTATCTAATCCGGGGATGGGTCACTGAGCGCAAGAAGCGACTTTTGAAGACCGAGGCCGCTCTTACGACGCCGGAGGGAGAAGAGTGCGCTCACGCGTGGGCGGCCTTTGTTGCACTGCCGAAGACGCGCGAGAGCGCGACGATGCAGGGCGAATCGCCGGCTCGATCGCCCCAGCAACGCGAGGATCGCTAGTTTTGCAGTGGTCTTCATCTGGGCATTGCCGCGAAGCGGATCAATCGGATTGAAAGAAAGTGGAGAAAAACATGCGAATTGCAGTACCAACCGATGATGGGGTGTCCATTGCCGCCCACTTCGGACGAAGCGCTTCGTTCCTCATCTTCAATGTCGAAGGCGGGGAGATTCAAGGCCTTGCTCTCAGGCCAAACTCAGGGCGGCATTCGCACGTCCCGGGCGAATGCCAGGCAGGCGAGCGCCCAGATGTAGGACACGATCACGGGCGAATTGTCGACTTGTTGACCGGGTGTGAAGTCATCATATGTGCAGGAATGGGCTCACGCGCAGCGGAAGCACTCAAGTCAAACGGCGTGAAGGAAATCCTTATGACGGAAGCTGGTCCTGTGGAGGATGCTATCAATGCGTATCTGGCCGGAACACTGCAGCCGAGAGTTGCCGGTCTTTGCCACTGTTCCCACTGAATAACTGCAGGTCGCCATTCGGGCTGCCAGGCAGGGCCACCGGCGGGACGTCGGACGTGGTCTCCCGGTCGCACGTCTGCGCGACGGTAGCGCAGCCGGTCCCGGGCTCGCATGAACGCCGCACCCCGCCAGCAGTTGCGACAATCGAGAGAAGGAGAGACGTGAAGCATGGCCACTCGCATTTGCCTCCGCCATCCAAAGGACTACCCGTGTACCTGCGCGATGGGTAACCTATATCGGTTTGTGGAGCCAGTTCTGCTATTTCTCATTAAGCGGAAGGAACGCGCCTATGGGTACGAGCTGTCCCGCGACCTCGCCGAATATGCTCTCACGGATGCGGAGATCGAGACTGGAGCTCTGTATAGGACGTTGCGCCACTTAGAAAAGAATGGGTGCGTGAAATCGGAATGGGACACCGCCCAGGCCGGCCCGGCTCGAAGGCAATATATGCTGACAAGGGCCGGTGAGCAGCATCTGGAAGAATGGATCAGTGTTTTGGAACACTTGGCGGAATCCATGACGAAGTTCATCGGGACAGCTCGCACGGCCCGAAAGAACGAAAAGCGCCCGCGCAAATCTATGCGGAAACTGCTGCAACCCCAATAGCCAGACTGCCGGAGACACCCAGACCGGGCAGCGGACAAGGTCAGTCGTCATCCCGCATACATCGCAGGGCCGCAGCTTGGAGGAAGTCCCGTCCGATCAAGTGGCGCGGGTAGTGGAAGGAACGGAGTCCCATGTCGATGCTCTCGCTCAGCTTCCGCATCCCCCTTGCACCTTTTTGATTCGACGGACCGGTTTCACGCCGCCGCGCTGCTTGATGAGCGCGGCAATCTCGGTGGCGGCGCGCGCACGGAAACGAGCGGTCCCGAGTTCCAACTCCGGCAGACCCTCAGAGGGAGCGGCGGCTTGCAGAATCGTGCGGTTGAAGCCGTCCAGACCTCCTTGCAGCACGGCGACGTTCTTGTAGCCGAGTATCCTAGCGAGCGTGGCCGCGCGCACGGCGCTGGCCTCGTCCTGGGCGAAGAACACTTTGCGATTCTGATCCTGGGAGAGAACGTCGCGCCACTCCTTGCCCAGCATGGTTGGCGGCTGGATGTTAACAGCGCCCGGTAAGCTAGTCTTCGCAAAGACGGTGGCGTCGCGCACGTCTACCGGCAATATACGCCGATCACCGTCCATGATGTGGAAGGCGAGTTCGTCCGACGTGATACGCTCCACAGGATGCGCGCGCTGGTAGGCCGGATCCGCCGCCGCGCTAAGTAGGCTGGTCTTCCGGTCTGGCAGCGCGGCCAGGATCAGGCCCAGCACCAGAACACCGGCGGCGGCCCAGCGTTGCGCCCGGTGCGGGAAGCGAAAGCTCTCCGATTCTGGGTTCACTCGTTTCTCTATCCACGTGGTCGCCGCAAAGGCTCCGACAGCGACAACAATCAGCAGCAAGGCGAATTGTCCCTGTGAAATACCGAGGGGCTGGGAGACCAGCAGGTCCCCGTATGAACCAGCGGTGTAGATTTTGAGGATGGCCGGATACGCTTCACCGAAAGCGAATATTCCGAACAGTCCTCCAAGCACGAAGATCATGCCATCGATCTTGCCAATGGCGGCTCCGCAGACGCTCGTGCCGGGGCAGTATCCGCCCAGTACGAAACCGACGCCCATGATCGCGCCGCCCAGAATGGCAGACTGCACAAATGTCGGATTTATGTAGACGATGTCCATGTCGAGCAGACCGAAATGGTTCAGGATCAAGACTCCGGACATCGCGGTTACGCCGGCGGTGAAGAACACGCGCAGCACGGTGAAGTCGGTTCCGTAGAACAGGCCCACCAGTTTCCGGCTGGAGGAAAAACCAGCCTGTTCGAGCACGAAGCCAAAGGCGATGCCAAGTAGGAGCCCCAGGATGAGGTTTAATTCCGGGCTGATGATATCGGGTACAAGTGGTCCCATGGGGCGTCTCCTAGATCCAGAGCTTCCGGAAGAAATAGGCCACCGCGTAGGCGGAGCCGAAGATCGCGAGCATCGTCAGAAAACCGCCAGCCGAGAGCACGGCCATCCCGCTGAGCGCGGCGCCGCTGGTGCAGCCTCGTCCGAACTGCGAACCGAGACCAAATAGCGCTCCGCCGGCGAACGCTCCAGCCACGCGGACCCATGACTTCACATGCGGCGGGTGCTCGAGCGTGAAGGTCAGCCGGTCTGAAATGACGCCCGATAGGAATGCTCCCAGCAACACACCCAAAGCCTCAAAAACGAGCCATTCCATCAGCGGGCTCTGGCCCTCTGGGTGAGCGCTTTGAAAGAAAGCGGTTTTCGCAGCGTGCCCTGGTGCGACAGCCCACACCGTACTGGTGACAACACTCTTGAGCGCGCCGCTCGCGCCCAGGCCACGTCCGGTGATGAATACGGTCGCCAGCAGAACGAGCCCCAGCAGGAACCCGGCCAAGTAGGGGTTCATGTATCTGGTTTTCATGCGTGCTCCTCTATTGCCGCGGCGACTGCGACCTCTTCGTGCTCGTCTTCGAGATCCTCATAGCCGGTTATCATTGCTTTCAGGTTCGAGACGGGAGTGCGTCCAGTGGTTATCAGGTAAACGTGTGCGATGACGAACGACACCAGGAAGAAGGCGCCCGCCGTATGAACCAGTGCGATCCGTTCGAGGTGGCCGAGGTTCAGCGTGCCGATCCCGTTCGACTGTGGATAGCGGAAAAACATGTAGAACAATCCGGACAGCACCATGACCGGGATCGCCATGATCTTGAGCGCCAGGTAGACCAGTTTCTGAAGCGGGTTCAGCTTGCTCAACGGCGTCTTCTTCGTAGGGTGCGGCGCATCGTGGAAGATGCCAATCAGGTAGTAGTCCACTTGTGCGCGTAGCATTTGCCGAGTTGGCAGATACTGGCGCCACTCGCCTGTAGTGAAGTGCCAGAAAATGGCGAAGGCAATCAGGGCCAGCAGCGCGACCGCCGCAGTGCTGTGGTAGAGAACCGCCTGGCGATAACCCAGGAACTGGTATGATCCGTGCACCTCAAACCCGGTCAGGGCCAGGAACAGAATCAGAATGGCCTGCGTCCAGTGCCAGAATCGTCCGAATGCCTTGTAAACGTAAATCCGGTTTGCGCTCATGGCTATGCTGCCCTCCTTCGCCAACTCATCACGATGCGCGCGGCGGCATGCAGGAGTGCACCCGCGAGCGCACCTAAGAGCGCCAAACTGCCCAACCACTCAATCGCGGAATTCCTGTCTCTGCCCGGCATATAGAATCCGTCCAGACCTGCCAGGCGGGAGTTGTGCTTGGCGTGGCACTCAACGCAAGCCACGGTCTTTTCTTTGGTCGCCACCATGTGATTGACCGGCCAGTACATGACTGTGTCGATGAACGCGTACTGACCGCTGTAGGGCAAGCCAACCGACTTCATCCCGGCGGCCGCGGAAGTATTCCAGTCGAAATCCTGCCAGAACGCGCCGTCGCCCTTCTTCCCACCAGATAGCTTTGGCTGAATCAGGATCTTGTTGATGGGGTCGTAGATCTGTTTGGCCCGGTGGATCTTCACCGGGATGATCTTGGAATTCGGATCGTCGTAGCTGCCGTGCAAGGTGTTCATCCGCACCGGCACGCCGGTCTGAACGGTATCGCCCACTAGATAGTGATCGGCCGTACCGTTGAAGAAGATGTACTCTGGACGGACGTTCTTGCGCCAGATGAAATTGCCCTTGATCGAGGCATACGTCGGGTTGCCGTCGGCGTCCTCGACTTCATAGGGCTTGCCGTCGCGCAACTTGCCGGCCGTCGACCAATCCCACGCCATCTTCGTCTCGTTGACCTTGGCATACACCGGAATGTGACAGGTCTGGCAGGCCAGCTTGACGGTGTGTTCGTTCAGAAGGCTATCGGCGTGCGGAGTTGCGCCGTGGCATTGTTCGCAAGTGGAGCGGTCGCGGTTCATCGACGAAACCGAGTACATCTTACCCAGCATCTTGTGATTCTTGCCGGTGTGGCAGGCCACGCAATCCAGGTCGGAGCCGTCCGTGCCCATGTGAACGTCCACATCGCGGCTTGTGCTCATGAGTGCCTGCTCCAGGTCGCCGTGCTTCACGTTGTTCCCGCCTCCGCCGAAGAAGTGACAAGTGCCGCAGTTGGCGCGCTGCGGAAGTCCGACGCGCTGTGACACGAAATTCAGGTCGACGTTCGGGCTCGGCATCCCCGCGGTCGTTTTGGTGTACGTTCCACTGTTGTCGTGGCAGACCAGGCAATCGACGTTGCGCGCATCGGTGAAATCGAATCCGTTGTCGACGTACTCATAACCGGCGTGGCATTTCGAGCAGCCTTGAAGGTTGCTCGAAACACCGATGCAAAAGTTGTTCAGCAAATTCTTCTTGCCGATTGTGCGGATGCCGCGGCCTGGCAGATAGACTTCACGCGACCAGTTCCAGTGCGTCGAGGCCATCACTTCCTTGTGCCGTTCGGTGTGGCAGGAGATGCACACGGGTGTGACATCGTGCGCGGAAGCAAACTTCTTTTGCAGAACGGCGAACTTCTTGTGGTCCACGGAAGGCACGTGCTTGCGCGCGTACGCCCGCTTCAAATCCTGCACCTGATCCGAACGGCCTGTCTGCCGTTTGAGAGACCCGACCAGCAGGACCGCAAAAATGGCGCCCGCAACTAAAGCCAATGGAATGAATCGCTTCACTGGTTACCAACTATCGATAGAAGAGTAAACGGTCTTTATAACTGTTTAAGCCGCCAAGCCGTATGCACACAACCCAAACAAGCGGCCTCAAAACCAGCGATGCGGTTGCCCGTCCTCTGGTGACAGCGATTACGCGAATTCCGCCAAGAAGACTAGCATCTGGACACTAGCTTCAGACAGGTGTGCCTGGACATGGCCATCACAAATCGTCACGAAGTCCTGATTTCCGCATCCTAATAGGAGATGCACAATGATCGAACCTTCCATGCGCGTGATGCAGCGAAACTGGATGATCCCTCCCGGCTCGCCTACATGCCGCCGGACGCGGCGGCAACGCTGCTGGGACTGAAGCCGGGAATGGTCATCGCCGACATTGGCGCTGGTACCGGCTACTTCTCGATTCCCTTTGCCCGCCGAATCGGTCCCCTCGGACGCGTTTTCGCCGTCGATTTGCAGCGCGAGATGCTGCAACTGCTCAACGCCAAACTGGAGACGTTGGCTGAACCCGATGGAATCGAACTCGTGGAGGGAACGGCCTGCGAAACCGGCTTGCCAGCTGCGAGCTGCGACCTCGCGTTTCTAGCCAACATCTGGCATGAGTTGGACGATCGTGAGTCTGTCCTTGGGGAGGCCGAGCGAATTCTTCGTGCCGGTGGTAGAACCGCGATTCTCGACTGGCGCCCAGACGTGAGCGGGCCTCCCGGCCCCCCGACCGGCCATCGGGTCAGTCCAGCCGATGTTGAGTCAGTTCTAACGCGCCGCCGGTGGACGGTGGAACATTCGTCGTTGTTCGGAGAATACAGCTATATCGTCGTGGCTCGCGCGCCGGTGAGCGCTCGTTGATCGGTTAGCGGAGTCCAATTATCCCGGCGAGATGCTGTAGTCTTTCAAGCGATACTGCAGCGTCCGCAGACTGATGCCAAGTTGTTGAGCGGTCCTCGTCCGATTTCCATTGTTCGCTTGTAAGGCGTCCAGTATCACCTGGCGCTCGATCTCTTTGAACAAAACTGGCCGCGCCGGTCCGCTCTCGGTAATGGGCAGATCGTCGGCCTCGATGATATCGTCACAAAGAATCGCCATCCGCTCCATCATGTTCTCCAACTCGCGGACGTTTCCTGGCCAAGAGTAACCCAGGAGTACTTGTTCGGCTTCCGGCGTGAGCCTCAGCGCCGTCTTTCGCGCATCTTTGCCGGCCCGCAGCAGAAAATAGCGAGCAAGTTTCAGAATGTCTCCACCCCGCTCCCGGAGAGGAGGGATCTCGATGGGGAATTGGTTCAGTCGATAGTAGAGATCCTCGCGAAATCTCCCATCAGATGCGGATTGCTTCAAGTCGCGGTTGGTTGCAGTGATGATCCTCACATCAACGTTAACCAGGCGTGTTCCGCCCACGCGTTCGAAGGTCCTCTCCTGCAGCACGCGCAAGAGCTTCGATTGCAAGTTGGTGTCGAGTTCGCCAATTTCGTCCAGGAAAAGAGTTCCGCCGTGCGCCCGCTCGAAGCGGCCCAGGTGTTGCCCCACAGCCCCTGTGAATGCGCCCTTTTCGTGCCCAAACAGTTCGGTCTCGATTAGCGTCGGAGTGAGCGCCGAACAATTCACCGCGACAAACGTCTTTGCGGCTCGCGCACTGTTGTCGTGGATGCAATGAGCGATGATCTCCTTCCCTGTTCCCGTTTCACCCGTGATAAGTACCGCGGCATTGGTCGGAGCCACCTTTCGCGCCAACTCTGTCACCTTGCCCATGGAAGGATGATCGGCGATGATCGCTCCGCAGGAGAATCGCTTTTGTTGGTCCTCCCGCAGCAACTCTCTCTCCATGCCGGATTGGCTTTCTTCCAGGGCCCTGCGGACAAGCATCCGTAACTCATCGGGGCTGCTTAGCGGCTTGCCGAGATAGTCCACGGCTCCGAGTTTCATGGCTTCCACGGCGGACGCGACCGTTCCGAAGCCGGTGATCATGATCACTGGAGTCTCCGGCGTATGCTCTTTCGACCAGCGGAGGACTTCCAAACCCTCGCCGTCGGGAAGCCTCAAGTCGGAGACGATGAGGTGGAACTGCTTTCGCTCGCAGCTTCTTAAGGCCTCTGCCACCGCACCCGCCGTGGTCACGCGGTAGCCCTCGCCCGAGAGAATCGTTTCGAGTAGATTCCGGAAGCCGGGATCGTCGTCAACAATCAGTATTTCATCCATATGCTGTTATGCGGCGCTCACTGAGACTCGATGCGGTAGCCGAATCTCGGCGACGGTGCCGCCTCCGGGCCGGTCCTCAATAGTGATCCTCCCGCCCAGAGCGTTGACAAGCTTTCGAGTAATGGACAGGCCAAGCCCAGTTCCGGATGCCTTCGACGTGTAGAACGGTTCGAAGAGCTGTTGCCGCGCCTCGATGCTCATGCCTGGCCCATCGTCGAGCACGCGCCAGACGACTTCGCCTGCTGTCCGGTCTACTTCGATACCCACCAATCCCTCGGGGCGATCCTGGAGCGCCTCGACGGCATTCTTCAGCAGATTCAGCAACGCCTGTTCGAGAAGATTCGCATCGGTCTCAAACGTGACATCAGCGACGCGAGAATAGAACTTGGCTCGACCCCGAATCTGTTCAGCATGGGCCCGCAGTTTCTCAGCGACCTCAAAGGTGCTGGTGGCACGCAGTGAAAGCTGGGCAGGCCGTCCGTACAACAGCAAATCAGTCACCAGGCCTTCCAGGCGGGCGGTCTCGGACAGAATGGGGTTCAAAAGATTGGCATGCTGCGGAGACAGCTTTTCCGCAAGCAGTTGGGCAAACCCCTTGATCGTTCCCAGGGGATTGCGGATCTCGTGGGCCAAGATCGCCGACATCTTTCCGATATGGGCTAGGTGCTCCAATTCTAACTGCCGGTGTTCCGCTTGGACCAACCTCCTTACACTCCACGCCGTGAGGAGTGAAAGAGCAATGAAAACTAGGGATCCTGCGGCGACAATCCACAGATGGTGCCGGGCGTGCTCGACAAGGAAGTCGGCTGTGCTTTCAGCAAGGTCGATGCGCGCCAGCCTCAATCCGTTCTGACGATGAATGGGTACATAAGCGCGGAAGGCCAATCGGTCATAAACCCGCACGGACTGGGTCCGAAAGAGCTCACGGCCGAGCCACAAGGCAGCCAGTGGGTCTTTGGAGACGTCTTGCGGGGGATCCAGGACGATCACGTCAAGGAGGCCGGGTTCTTCGTCCAGGTTGCCAAGGACTTGGTCCGCCGGAACGCTGGCTGGAAGCGTCTCCAACCGGGCAGCCACTGCGGCCATCCGGCTTCGCAGGTAAACGATCTTCTGGTCCTCTAGGGCCCGATACGTTCGGCTGGCGCTATAGAACAGGAGACCAGGCAGCCCAATGGTGGTAACGACCCAGAGGAAACTCAGGGGTTTGAATAGCGTGGCTTTCACTGATATGTGGACACCTGCAAGCGTGTCACTACCATTCAACACTTCTTTCTCCTGCATGCCTTGCGCCCTGGAGACACAGCCTGCGCAAGGCTTGCGCACGTTGCGGCCAGACCCTATCGTATTCGATTGAATTACCGGTGTCAGGAGTTTGGCACATGTCGTGCTCCCTGTAATGGCGGAGGTTTACATGAAACGGCTCTTACTCGGACTTGGAACCATCTTCTTCACAATTTCCCTGATCGCGACCGCACAGACGCAGGGCGGACCTGGCCCGCGCGCATGGTGCGACAAGGACAACGACGGCAAATGCGATTTCACCGGACAACCGGTGGGACAAGGCAGAAGTAGAGGCATGGCTGGCATGCGCCAGGGCCAGGGTTGCGGACGTCATGGATGCGGCCAACAAAGTGGCTGTTGCCGAAGGGTCAATTGCCCGGCGGCGCAATCCACAAGCACGCCCGCACCCGCGCCGGTGCCCGAATCGAAGAAGTAGGATGGATTGTCGGATCGCCGCAGCGAGGAGTGAGCCATGATTCGAACCGAACTCGCGCTACTCCTCTTCTGCCTGTCGATGGCTGGCTTGGCGCAAGCGCCTGCTGCAAAGAATCAGACTATCGAGATCAAAGGCACAATTGAGAGCGTTCAGATCGCGCGCGGCCAGGGTATGCCAAGTCTGGAATTGAAGGTCGAGAACGGAACCAAACGCGTGCTACTCGGGTCCATGCGCTACTTGATGGAACACAACTTCAATCCCAAGGCCGGCAGTATCGCCATCGTGAAGGGTTTCCTTGTTGACGATTCGATCGTCGCCCAGAGCGTATCGATTCCTGCGGAAAAAATGACAATCGAGCTTCGCGATGAGAACGGCATGCCGCTTTGGCGGATGTGCCGACATGGGTGTAGCGGGAGATGACAGGACTTCGATGTCTGTTCATCTTCTGGACGGCGGTTGCCTGGGCTCAGACGGCTGGGTCTGCTTCGCTCGATCCAGCGCAGCAGCAACGGATTCGCCGGCTCACGGAATCTCTCATGGCACCGTGCTGTTGGGCCGAGCCCGTGTCCGTCCACAGGAGCGAAATGGCCTTGCAGATTCGGATGGAGATTGAGAAGTTCGTGGTCCAGGGAGACTCTGACCGGGAGATTCTGGACCACTACAAGAGCGTCTACGGGGCCAGGATCCTTGCTGAGCCTGAGGGTGCTTTCCGGTTATGGGTCTACCTCATGCCCACTCTCGCTGCCGTGGCGGGGTTGGGCCTGGTGGTATTCGCCATCAGGCGCCTGTTGCACACTGCGCCGACGGATCAGTCGGCACACTAACCGGATCTGTGGCTTCGTCCGATTATGGTGACCATTTTCAGGTTGATGCGCAGGAAGCGCCACATCTGCCAGGGCAGAAATGTACGAAGAAATACCGTCCCGCGCGTAGGCTTGGTTGCATAAAACCAGGGCCTGAGGTGAGCCCGTTCGACCGGCGTGACGTTCCGTTTCTCTTCACTCATATTTACTCCGGAATCAGCGACCATCCGGGCCGCAGGCGGGCTTTGTAGAGAAACAGGTGGTGGAGTAGGATCTTGATCCAGTGCCCGGCCAGCCCGATTTCTCCAAATGTGTACTCGATATCGCGGCCGTATTCGGGATAGCGATCGTAGTCAGGGACTATTGGAAACACCGTCAACGACGCAGCCGTTCCTGTGAATGGATTGGCTCCCGCTGAAGCCACGCAAGCCGCGCCCATCTCGGCCATCGACGCCTTGTGAGTTGGGCCCAGGGCACCCTTCACCATGTCGGTGATGCTGTGGGCCACGGCCTTGCCAATCATAGCTGAAGGCATACCCGTGCGGGGCGGAGCGGGCGAAATGACCTGGCCTGCCGCCGTAGCGCGTGGCCGTGAGATCGGATGCGGCGGAGCGAAGGCTATGCCGGCGGCGAACAGGTTTGAATAGGCAGGGCTTTGGTATGTGCGCGGCCAATCGCCCGGCTTCCACTCTTCGTACGGCTTCTTCGCGTAGTCCGCGTCCACCTTCATGAATCCACTGGGCGCGAAAAGGGTTGAGGAAATATCTTGGCCCACACGATCATAGGCCTTTAGACCGACGCCAGTGAACGGCGGGAGCAGCATGGCCATGTCGAAGGTCACATCGCGCTGCTCACTGTCCAGGGTTTCGATGTGGGCAACTCCGGGCTCAACCTGGCGGACATGGGCCCGCGTGATCCAGTCTATCCCTCGTTCGGCGAAGAGGGATTCGTTGAATATTTTACTGGGCGTCACGTAGCCGCCGTGCCGGATATGGACCCCATCGATGCCGAAGTCGCCGAGTTCATATTCGTTGGTGAGGAAAAGAACCTCGGCTTTGTCCCGCACTTTGTGGGCGCGAAGCTCGAACTCCAGGTTCACAACGTATTCGAACGCAGCACCTTCACACGTGCAACCACCGTGGCCTGTTCCGACGAGGAACCGCTGCTGCTCACCGCGCTTCATCCGCTCGACTTTTTCCAGGAAGACTCTCGAGGTTTCTTCCGCATGGTCCGCTGTGCAAACCGAGAGACTGTGCTTTCCGGGTCCGAGACCAGGCGTAGCCTCAAAGTTCAGCTTGGGACCCGTGGCGTTCAGCAGAAAATCGTAGCTGAGCTTCTCTCGTTGCCCCTCCTTGCCGTTCCCTGTCCACTCGATCTCGACCGCGGGGCGAGTTCCACCGTCTGCGCCTTCCGGATAGAGCGCGACCGCCCGGGCTTGTTTGAAATCAATGTCCGAGCGGGCGTAGATCGGCGCCAGCGGGAAAGTCACCTGCTGCTTCCGCAACAAACCGACACCAACCCAGATATTTGAGGGGATCCAGTTGTAGGTTGGCTGAGGAGAGACGACGATGACCTCGTCTTTCTTGCTGAGCCACTTTCGAAGAAATGCGGCGGCCGTGTGGCCGGCGACCCCGGCTCCGAGAACGACAACTCGCGCCATTGGCAGTCACGCCTCCTAAGCTCTAATTGCGTCAATAACAGGATTCATTTCTTGTGGTGATGTGACACAGAAAACCGCTCGTTGAAGTCGACCTGTCCTGCGAAGGCGGAAACGGCTTGAGCGGCATGGCGCCACCGCTCATCCGGCGCTGTGACTTCCACGGGTCCATCTCAGGGTAAGTGCGTGGGATTCCAGCCCCGGCGCGACACATTCCCGGCTTCTCGTCGCCCTGTGCGAGCACTCCTCAGGATGGTCGCCGGCAGAGTTGCTCTGCAAATCAGCGTGTCATCTCCGGACTTCCTCAAGCAGGAGAGTCAAGGCGGTCTCAATTCCGCGCCGCAAATCTGGTAGCTGACCGGATCCCGATATGGCAGCCGTCGCCGGGCCGCAAGTGGCGTGAATCGTCCATCCACTACTCGTCTGGAGCAGATCGATGCGGTAGATAACGGCCGGAAATGCGGCGTCTACCCCCTTCGTTCCGGAAGCTTGAGCAGGGTCGATAAACTCACAAAGGGCATAGCGTGGCAGTGAACGCGAGCCCTCCTCACTGGCAACCTTTTGTCCCAGGTAATGAATCGCAAGTATTTGGAGACCGTGAGCAGCCGCCGCCTGGCGCAGCACCGCATTAAGATCCGGCTTACTCAATTGGCATTGCACACCGCCGGCGGGACTGCTTCTTGCATCGTCCAGACTGTTTCGAAGAGATCGCCGGGCGCGCACCAGTCGCGTCCGGACCGCCTCCTTCGATATGCCCAGGCACTTTGCCGCCTGCGTCGTGGTCTTGCCTTCAAACACCCGCAGCTCCAGGGCTTTCCGCAAAGTAGGATGCAACTCGCGGATCTTCTGGAAAAGAGCCGCATGCATCTCTTGCTCAGCCAGTTGTTCGAACGGACCGGCCAACTGATTTTCGAGGGCTGTGAACGTCGTCTCCGAGAACTCTACGGTCACATTCGGCGCAAACTTGCTTTGTCGCATCGACATGCGATGGGTGTTCTGGACTACGCGCCAGGTCCATCCGAGCAAGCGATGAGAGTCGCGAAGTTGAACGAGCCTTTCAAGTACTTGGAGCAGGGCGGATTGGGCCAGATCCTCTGCTGTGTCGTGGTTCCGGCAGAGCATTTGAGCTTGACGCAGGACAGGCCCATACAGTTTAGAAAAAACCAACTCTCGAGCTGCGCGATTACCCTTGCGCGCCCTCTCAATCAGGCAACTTTTTCCTGCGCAGTCATTGGTATGAACCAGCGACAAACAGGGTGCGTCACACAGCGGCTTCATTGGAACCTAAGCGACTCCGCACTCCGATGATAATCGACGCGGGAGCGGCAAAAGCCACTCCCGTGCTCAGGACAATTCAAATGGAATCCGTCAGTCGTTCCAGGCCGGAGTTCCGTCGTCGTGTCGCAGCACCAGGCTGTGGCCGGCGGCGTCGACTAACTGCAGGGCGATGTACTCGCCTGCGCAAGCCGATCGGGCATACTTAACCGTCAGCGTCGCGCCCGGTTTCAGTTCCAGGTCAGTGTCCAGAAGAATCCGCTCCGGTCCCAGTCCGATGGTCCGCAGCGCGTCATTCACTTTCAGCGCTAGCGAGGGATTTTGAATGCCGGCGCCGGAATTGACGCGGTCGATGGTTCCGGTAACGGTAAGGATGCTTGCAGTATCAACGCAATACCCGCCGGTGCGCGGTGCTTGAGTGTTGCCACCCCGGCGAGCTGCTCCCATCCAGATCGGAACGCCTAGTTCGTTGCGAAGCGTGATCTTGGATCCGCTCGCCGTCTTCGTGATATCGATTGCGTACAGGTAGCTGTCGTTCGCCGTGTTCGACGGTGCCGCCATGACGCTCACCGTTTCGCCGGCTGCGAGTTCAAAGTCGTTTTCGAGCAGATACCACGCGGGCGCCACTTTGATCTGGGTGTTGTTGATGACAATCGAAGGATACTGGGCGCCGTAGGCGATCTGCACAGAAGATATGGTGCCTTGCACGACTTGTTGCTTCCCTACATTCAAGCCGGAGTTGGCGCGTGGCAAGGTTCCCGGTCCGCCCGGTCCATTGTGCCCCTGCGCAGAGGTGAGGGCCGCCGTCAGGCCGAACAGCATGAAAAGGCTTCCAAAAATACGGTTCATTGAGATCTCCTCGATAAAGATTCCGGACACCCGGACATATCGCAACCGCGGTTCCAATGCTGTGAGCTGCGTCAAGTGCTTGAAACGACATCGGCATCTCACATTCATGGGTATTCGTCCCCCGCAAGCCTTGCGGGGTAACAATCCGTGGCAGCGCAGATCCTGCGTAGCCGCACGGCGCCTAACCTGGGACGAGCACGGCCCTTGAATCGGCCCCGTGGTCAACGCGCTCCGCTTCGGCTCGTCGTAATCAGCAATCAGAGGTATTGAGGAGGTGCGCTCCAAACGAATGCAAATGCGGGGCCGGTTGCAGTCCAAACTGTCCCGTTAATCACATGCCTTGCCCCCAGATGCGTGGGCTAAGCGGCGCTCGTCAATGCCGGGCTTCAGGGTCGTTCCTGAGGACCCATCGTTTGATTGCGCGTTGTAAGCCTTATAGGCTGTGGGATATTGCGCTATTTGGTAAAGATTGTGCCACGGCTGCTGTTCTGGAGGTACGTGCCAGATTATGGGCCCTGTTCGGCGGGATGAGGCCTGGAGGGTCCGGCCCAGAGTGTGTGCGCCGCACGGGAATAAGTGGCGCAGACTTGAACACTTGGTGTGAACGAGCCGCCAGCCCTTCTCTCCTGGTAGATTGTAAGCCATTGATTATATGGAAGCTCACAGCCCTTGGAGGCTCGTCAGCTACCGCGCTGTGCACGGTCGGACCATACGCGACTTGAACACCTCGCGAACTGGGGACGCAGGAGCCGGGTGCCATGTTGGGCTTCTGCACCGGCGCCAGCGCAGACGACGCAGGACCACTGTGCTCGAGTGGGCCGAGGAATGCAGGTATGTCAGTTGGCAGCGATCCCAAAGTTGGAAAGGGGTCCGATCTGTGTACTGACCTAAAGCTCGATGCTGGTTTCAATCCTGGGTGATCCGGACCAGCGGACTTCCGAGTTCAGGGGGTGAAAACGGTGGAATGCCGAATCGCTAGGAGATGTAAATGAATTTGCGAACCCATTGTGCGATTGCCGTTGCCTCATTGTGCTTCGTCGGAGCAGGAACGGTCATGGCGCAGACGTCGCTTGTGCCGCAGAATGCCCAATCCGTGATGTATTTCCCCCATTTGACCGAAGGCGGTCCCGACGCTAACAACTCCTGGCAGGCGACGTTCACGTTCGTCAACACGAACCAAGTCGCGGCCAACGTCAACATGTCGTTTTACAACGACGACGGCACGCCCATGATGCTGGACTTCGGGTCTGGCGCGGCAGCCGGCATTTCCGCAGTCGTGCCGGCCAGGGGCAGCCGGATATTTCGCAGCCAATTGACCCACAAGGGGCCCGCGCCTGTTTGGGGTTGGGCGGCGGGGCAGTCGGACGTGCCAGTGATGGGGCAACTCAGTTACCGCGGCATGACGAACGGCACAGTCTATGCCGAACTGGTAACGAACTCGACCACGGGCACCGCGCAGTGGACCTCTCCGGCGAGCGCGGGTATGGGGATCGCGGTGGCGAACCCGAGCCCCACTGACGCGATGACCTACAAGGTCGATGTCGTGGATGCATCGGGTGCCGACCTGGGTGCACAGTCGTTCCAGCTCGCTCCGCACGGTCATGATGCCTTCAACCTGATCGCGCGTTTCAAGAGCCTTCCGACCGATTTCTCAGGTTCCGTATCGATTACGGGACAGACGTCAAGCGCGTCAGTCTACAAGCCGGTGGTCTGGACCGTCGGTTCGGATTCGGGTGCCTTCGCCACTCTGCCAGACGGCCGATCGCTTATGCCTGCAGACCAGACTGCGAGGGCAATGCGGGTTTGGGGCCGAATTATGGCCATGACAAAGCAATTGGGTTATCAAGTGAATCCCAGCTTCACCCTCATGCCGGGAAGCGCGGCAAACGGGACCGCCAACGCGACGGGTGGTTTGGACGCCAGCGGCAACCAGACTGTGACCATGTACATGTCGCTGGTCGAGATGGTCGGCGACTCGGATGGAGAACTCGCCTTCCTGCTGGCGCATGAAATGGCGCACGTGATCCAATGCCGTACGAACGGCTGCAAGATCCCGGTCGATTCGCAAATGATGAACGACCCCGAATCCGACGCCGATGAAATCGCCATGATGCTGTGTACCTCAGCGGGCTACGATTCCTACTCCGGAGCGGGCGCGTATGCCAGACTGCAATTGGGAAACGGCCAGGCTGCAATGGGCATGATGGGAGGAGGAACGACGGTGTGGGAGGACATGATGTCCACTAATCCCCAAGGGCTGTTTGCGGCGCGCATCAACATGATGTATCAGGTGCAGCAGCGCATGTGCAGCAACCCGATGTTCTCGACGACCAATTGCCAAGCCTACAAGAACATCATGCACCCCAGTACCGGTGGCATGAACATGCATATGTAGACTGACCGTAGTGGTCGCGGTAAGCGAATCCGTTTCGATCGCAGCGTTCCCATAGTGCGTTGGACATCCTCGCCATATGCGCGGAACATCCAGGCAGCAGGGAAGGTGGGCAACTGCGGTTCGCCCGCGGAGCCGTGCGTCACTAAGTCTGCGAGTCAAGCACCTTCATCGGACGTGGTCGCCGCACGGCGGTGTCGCCTCTCCCACGCTCTTCCAGTGGCTAACATAAGGGATTGATGGAATCAAAGACTGATCTTTCGATCTTGTGTCATAACCTCGAAGAGCAATCGGCATTCACCCCTGAAGGCTTGGTCACAGCGGTCAAAGTTTCCCGCAATCTGGCCCCTGCCTTTGTTCCGCCCCTCTGTGTCCTGGACTTCGACGGTGACCTGACCGACTGGCTCATCCGTCAGAAACTCGTCGAACCGTTTGCACCCTGGGCCTGTTTCCACACGAAGATGTACTTGCTGGAATCGGAGGGAGCGAGCTGTGGCATTGTCGCGCGCACCATTGGTGGGCCGTACTCGGTATTGATTGCCGAACAACTTCACGTCTTGGGTGCTGGCCTGATCCTGGGTCTCACATCGGCAGGCCGAGTCTCACCATTGCTGCCTCTTCCAAGCTACGTGATTCCAACCAGTGCCGTTCGCGACGAAGGCACTTCGTTTCATTACCTGCCCCCAGCCGATCGTGTCTTTGCGCCAACGCCGTTGAATGGCCTGCTGCAGGAGGAGATCAGCCCCCTGGGCCTCGCAATTGCTCAGGGGTGTGTCTGGACGACGGATGCTCCGTACCGGGAGACGAGGAGCCAATTGAATCGCCACTCAGCCGACGGCGTGCTGGCCGTGGACATGCAGACGGCTTCGCTCTTCGCCTTTGCCACCGCAAGGAATGCGCAGGTTGGAATGGTGGCCCATGTAACCAATGCCGTAGACCATCCTGATGAGCAATTCGACAAGGGCACCGACGAAGACGGCTTTGCTTTGCTGAAGGCGATGTTGAGAGCTGGGCGGCGGTTCTTGGGATCGTCCTGATCGCCCGTTGGCGGGACATTCCCCGATCGCATCCTAAGAACAGTGCGAGGCTGATGTTATGGAATCAGATCCCGCGGGACTGCGCGAGAGTGTGCGGGAGGCATACTCAAGAGCCGCCTCCAATCCCGGCGAGAAGCATCCGTTTCCCGTCGGAACGGAGTTTGCTCTCAGCTTGGGTTATCCACGTGAAATGCTTGACACGATCCCGCGTAAAGCAATCGAGGGGTTCGCCGGAGTCTCCAACGTGTCTGTTTTCGCCACGCTTCCGGCCGGAAGCCGCGTGGTCGATCTTGGATGCGGATCGGGACTGGACTCGCTTATTGCCGCTCAGCGGGTTGGTCCAACTGGGCGAATCGCCGGTATCGACTTCAGTGAAGCGATGCTCGACCGTGCGAGTTCTTCGGTACGAGAACTCGGATTGGCCAACGTGATAGTCGTCCGGTCAGCAGCAGAGAATCTCCCTCTCGCCGACGCCTCTGTCGACTGCGCCTTGGTGAACGGAATCTTCAACCTGAACCCGTTTCGTAGCCAGATATTCTGCGAACTCGCGCGTATCCTAAAACCAGGCGGCACAGTATTTGGTGCGGAGCTCGTGTTACATTCACCGCTACAGGAGACTTCGCGAGCCGGAAGCGCGAATTGGTTCTCCTGAATTGCCGGCGCGAAGAAAGCGGTCGCTTTCTGCGATGAGTTCCGTCAGGTAGGCTTTCGGGACATACAGATTCTGCGGACCGCTCGCAATGCGCGAACGAAGAATCCGGCGGTTCTAGCGGCTGAGTTCGTCGCTGTCCGCTAAGAGGTTGCGGAGCTGCGACCGTGAGTACCTGCATTGTTGAATTCTGTCATCCTCTGGCAGACAATTTACCGGACTCGCGTTCTGCGCTAATGTTTACGGGCATCCGGCTGCAGTCGGAAATACGCTCGAACGTTTCGCGGTTGGTGCCTGTCTGGTTCCGGCTCCGCCGGGTTAGATAGAGGAGTGCCTCTTTCAGAGGTCTGCTGATCGCCTGGTGGTTTGATAGCGCTCACCCAGCACAAAACATCGGAAGCATTACCGGCTTAACGCTCCTTGCTCAGGGACCTTGAGAACCCGGAGGACGAAAGAACTTAGCCCAGAGGGGGGAGAACTGGGTAGCCGTCTGAATTCAAGGAGCGCCCCGGAAGCGGCGCGGCAGAACGCAAGTACGCGTCTTCCACCCCGCTCTCGGGGTTCTTCCGTGGCTCACTCGCACAATAGCTTGCGACCTGACACCCGCTAGGGCCTTTTGAACATTGCGATCGCTTCCATCTCCACCAGAAGGTCCGGCCGGCAAAGCTTTGCTTCAATGCCCGTCGAGGCCGGCAGCGGATCCAGGCCCTGCTCGGCGAAGAACTTCGTGCGCTCTTCGTTGAACTCCGCGTAATCGCGGTCTATGTCGCGCAGGTAGCAACTGGTCCGAACGATGTCGTGCCAGGTCGCGCCTTCGCTTTCGAGCAGGCCAGTGATGTTCTGATACGTTCGACGGCATTGGGCGCGGAAGTCGCCCACGTGTACCGTGTTTCCGGCTTCGTCAATGCTCGCTGTGCCCGAGATCAGCAGGATCACGACATTGCCGATGTCGATCCGCATGCCGCGCGCAAACGAACTAGGTTTCTCGTAGCAAAACGCCTCGTTCAACACGTGCAGGTTGGTCATGGCCCGCTTCTCGATGGGCACATTCTGCTGTTTCAGAAGTTCCCCGGTGATGTCTTCAAGTTTCATCATGAACTGGCTCCCTAAAATAATTGCGTAAGGTCTCTACCTGTTTCAGGCCTGCGGGCCGAAAGCTTCCAGTCTGCCGCTGCGGATTGTTGCCATCGCGGCAGACCGTGAGTTGCGATTGAGAGCGCTCCAGCGTACCTCGCCGGCGCCCCCTTGCCAGGGCGTCATCTTCGCGAGCGCCCTGCAGATTCTAAATCGATTTAGTCCGGCCGTCAGCAGCATTCAAGTCCTTGCCCTTCGACAAGCCAAAGCTCCAGGACCGCCAGCCTCCCGACTGGTACCAGATGCCGCGTGAGCGGCAACGCAGCGAACATTCATATCCACTGCTCCCTTACGGTCGTGGCTCCGTTACGATACCTACTTTGGTGGCTCCGAAGCTGCCGATTCCAGTCCCCGCGCCACCCGGCTCCGCGGCGGAATATAACCGCTCGGGATCTGCCATTCCTCGCGGGAGTGGAAGCCCCACTTCCCATTCTCGAATTTCGCCAGAAACACCTCCCCCAGGTCGTCGAGCGTCGAACTGAGCGGGATATCCCCGGTCACACCCGGCCAGGGCTTGGTCCGGTAGGCGATCAGATCGCGAATCTTCGCCTTATTAAGCCCGCCCACCTGCGTCGCCCAGATCAGCATGTTCATGCCGTCGTAGCCGTGCGCGGCGTAAGTCTCCGGCTCTTCGCCAAACTTCTTGCGGAAGCGCTCGCGGAACGCGTCGAGTTTGGGGTCCTTCCGGCTGGGGTCCCAGGGGTAGGCGCTGATCACGCCCTCGGCATTCTCGCCGGCCAGCTTCGTAAACTCCTCGGACACCGTGCGGTCGTTGGTGAAATAGGGCTGCTTCATGCCCAACTTGCGCATCGTGTTGAGTACGACGGCGCTCTCCCGCGCGTCGCCCCAGTGCACCACCGCGTCGGGATTGGTCGCCTGGAGACGCTCCACCTGCATGCTGAGATCCTCGGCACCCACCTTGTAGGCCATCTCGATCAGTACAGGCCGGCCGAGTCGGCGCGCCGTATCGCGGACTTCGCGGATCCCGAACCGTCCAAAACGGTTGCTTGACCGGATCAGCGCGACCCGTTTGTAGCCCATTTTGCGAAACAGGTAATCGGCCATCAGGTAGCCCATCTGCCGGTCGTCGCCGATGCAGCGCGCCGTCCACGGGATGTTGGTCTCGGTGAAGGTCGGGTCCGTGTCGCCCGAGTTCATCATCAACATCTCGGCCTTCAGCGCGACGCGGATAGCAATGTGGCTGTTCGCGCCGTCGATGGTCCCGAGGATCGCCCACACCGGATCCTTGTACGCCATGTTGGTGATTTCGTTGCCAGAACTGCCCCACAAGCCGTTGTCGTTTACCACCTTCAACTCAAAAGGGATACCCCGCCGCAGGTAGCCGCCGCCCTCGTTCGTCTCGTCGATGGCCATCTGAGCGCCCTTCAGCATCATCCGGCCGAGCGATGCTTCGTGACCCATGCCACCCGTCGCCACCGAAGGCAGATTTTGAATCGGCCCGATGAAGCCGATCTTTACCGTCTTCAGTTCCGCACCCGGTTCGGGCAGGGCGCGTCCCGGACCGGCGTATTCGATTGGAATCAGAAAATGCTCTTTATACGGCTTCACGCCGGAGTAGGGCTCGATGTCCGAAGCCGTTTTGGCGAAATTCTCTTCCCGCTTCAGCTTCAGATCCGGGACCGTGTAGGCGTCCACGGCGTTGATCCGCTTCAGCACTTCGGCCGTATCGGGGTCGATTAGCTTTTCGAGCTTCTTCATGCGCTCCGCGGCATCGTCGGCGCTCAATAGCAGCGCCGCCGCTGCAAACAATCCGACCAGCAAATGTGACAGGCGTCGCATGGATTACTTCCCCCCCTTGGCGACCACTGTGGGCGCCGCCGCCAGGTTCCCGCTCACCGCACCGCGCTCGCGTAGTCGCGGGTAGTAATCGCCGCCCTTGCCCCAGGCTAGGCCTTTGGCGGTCCCGATCCACACGTCGTTTCCGTCCAGTTCGGTGTAAATGATGTAGTTGTGCGGGATGCCGGTTTCCGTCTCCACCTCTTCGAGCACCTCGCGATCTTTGTAAACCGTCGCCTTGCCGTGGTGTGTCTTAGGATCCATACGGTAGGTGATCCAGGTGTTCGAGTCGAAATCTGTCAGCACGCCCAGGCCCTTGTCGGTGGAAAACCAGGCTTCATCCGTGCTGCGCGCCTTCACTGAATTCATGAAATCGCTCGGCGTGCCTGAATCCATGTTGTAATAGCCGCGCCAGTGCCGGCCGTCATAACGCGAGGCGCCAAAGTAGGTGGAGACGAAGAAACCCTCGCCCGCTGGAGCGACCGCCGTCGTGATGACATGGACGAGGCCGTCGTCGCGATAGAGGTCAATCTCCATCTCGCCGTCGGGGTCCAGGTACTCTTTCCAGCTTCCGTCGGCGATCTTGTATTCCAGGACTCCGCTGCCCCAGACGGCGAGGTACACCGTCCCCTTGCCGTTGTAGCTGACGTTGTAATTCCAGATCTCTTCCATCGGCGCGTTCTTCTCGGTGAAGATCGTCCACTCGCCCGATACCTTGTTGAACCGACTCGACCCCGCCGTCGTCGCCGCCCAGATGTTGTCGTGCTCTACGGCGATGCCGTAGACCACGTCGTTCACCAGGCCGCTGTTCATCTGGTGGTAGTGGTCAAAGCGTCCGCCGCTAAACCGGGCGATGCCGCCGCCAAACAGGGCCAGCCAGACATCGCCCGTGGTCTTGTCGATGTCGATGCCTGTGATGGCGGGCCAGGGGAGTCCGTCCTTAGTGGTCCAGGACTTCATCTTCCCTGTCGTCTTGTTGTACATCGCCAGGCCGCCTTCGGTGCCGATCCAGACCCGGTCCCCGTCGGCCTTCACCGAGAAGATGTGATCGCTCGGCAGCCCATCGGCAACACTGAAGTTCTTCCACTTCGTATAGATGTACGGCAGTTTCTTGGTCGCCTGCGCCTGCGCCCAGCACGTCCCCAGCAGCATGGCGGCCAAGAGAGGCGCCAACGCCGCAAACTTGGTAAGGAATGTTCTTGTTCGCATCATAGTGTTTTGAGGTACTCAATCAGGTCGTTGAGCTGGTCCTTCGTCAAATCGTTGGTCACTCCGTGCTTGTCGTACGGGTTATAAATCGTCCAGATCTCTTCGAGCGTATGCGCCATGCCGTTGTGGAGGTAAGGCGCGGAATCGTAAATGTTCTTGAGATGCGGCACGTCCAGCTTGTCCTCTTTGTCGAAGGCCTGCTTCGTGCCGACATCGTGCATCTGCCGATCGGTGTAGTAAGGAGCCGGGTGGCAACTGATGCACCGGCCATCCTCGGGGATCTCCTCACCGTTACCCTTCCTGCTCCGCTCATAGACTTCCTTGCCCCGGCGCTGCGCCGGCGTAAGCGGCGCCCACAGCGGCCGGTAGCGGTTGGGCGGGCGTTGAATCGTCGTCACATAAAGGTCCAGCGCCTTCAGATCGTCAGCCGAGAACGGCAGCAAGCGCGTGAAAAAGACGGAGAGACGCGGCCCGCACTGGCGCGACAACGATGGGTTCGTCCCAGCCCATTTGAAGGGCGCTGTGTCTAGAATCCCGCGTAGCGTGCGATTGTCCACCGGACTGATCCCAATGCCGACCGACTCCACGTCATACGTGATGCCGTCCACGTGGCCGTCCGGGTGGCACGAGTGGCAGGCGAACTGCTTCCGGAACGTGATGTCTGCGTTGTGGAAGACCCGCTCCCCGCGCCGGGTCATGGAGACTTCTTTCGGTCCGCCCAGATCCACAATGCCCGCACTTTGCATCTTCGTCATGTCGAAGACGCTCAGGGTATCGTCCAGGGAGTTTGCGACGAAAGCCCATTTCCCATCCGCCGAGGCCACCACACCGCGCGGGCTCAAGCCCGTTTTCAGGTAGGTCTGTACGAATTCCACCGATTTGCCCAGGTGATTGGGCAGCACCTTGGTGCGCTCTTCCGGGGTCGCGCGTTTCACCACGGCCAGCAACTTTGCCGTATCCACAACGGCGATCCGGTTGGTGCCCGAACTAGTCATCAGAGCGTGCTTGCCGTCGCGCGTGAACGCCACGTCCGTGGCATCGGCGAAGCCCAGGTTCGGCTCGTCGAGCAGCAGCTCGTCCACGCTGCCGTCTTTCCATAGAACCGCCAGCGCGTTGGTGAT
The DNA here is from genome assembly GCA_903909435.1 of uncultured Acidobacteriia bacterium. GTDB lineage: Bacteria > Acidobacteriota > Terriglobia > Bryobacterales > Bryobacteraceae > CAIVVT01. The sequence continues at coordinate 162,306 of CAIVVT010000288.1, forward strand.
GGTCCAACCCTGCGTGAGCTGGGTCATCGGGACCAGGTTCTTCGTGCGGTTCATCACGGTCAGTGCGAACTCGCCGCTGGGGTGCCAGGCGATGCCCATCATCAGGTTCGCACCGGGAACTATGGTTCGGTCCTCGACCGTAGAGCGGGCCGCGTCGATCACTGTCACTTCAGCCACCCGCGGCTTGCGGAATTCAGCGAAGCGCGAGTAGGTGTTGGTGACGAGCAACGATGCGCCGTCAGGGGAAAGGGCCATAGACCAGGGTCCACGGCTGCCGGAGAGCACCCGCACCCGCTCCCAGTTCTGAGTGTTGTAAACGTAGATGTCGCCGGACATCGTATTGGCGACGTACAGCAGCTTTCCATCCTTGTCGGTGAGCAGGCCATGCGGCTCGCCGCCGGTCTTCACCGAGCCGATCACCTTGCGCGCCGCGGCGTTTATCACTGAGACCGTGTCGTCTTCACGGTTGCTGACGTAGGCGAATCGCCCGTCGGGACTAAAGGCGATGCCAGTCGGCGCGGTGCCCGTGGGAATCTCCGCGACCTTTTTCCGCGTCGCGATATCGACAACGCCAACCGAGCCCGCCGCCTCAAAGGTCACGAACAGTTCGCGCGCGCCGGGCCGCTCCGCCAGTCGCAGCGGGTTGAGATAGCGCGGCTGCGCGTAGGGCTGAGTCGTCTTGGCCGGATGCGCGATCCTGGCGTAAGCCGTCTGCGCGTCGAAGGGCTTGCCGTGTGCGTTCAGGTGGCAATGGTTACAGCCCTCGAGTTTGGGCATTTGCAGACCGGCGGCAATGGCCGCCTTGCGGTCCTTCATGATCGCCTCGGGAGCGTAGTCGCTCCCCGGTCCATGGCAAGCCTCGCAGCCTACACCCTCGTCGGGGATGTAGGTGTCCGCCGCGGGCATCGACGCCCCCGGCGAGTGGCAAGCCAGGCACTTCGGGCTCTCTCCCGGCTCTCCGGGAACGCCTGCCTGACGTGCCATCTCGCGCCCTTTATTGCTGGATAAGATGCTCCAAGCCTGGGCGTGCGGCCCCATCCGCCAGACCGAATACTGGGCGCCCTTCTCGGCCGGCTCGTGGCACTTGCCGCAGGCCAGCGAGCCAATCAATCTCCGCGCCTTCTCCGGACCGACGACCTTCGGTTCCGGGGGACCGCCCGAGTTCGAGCCATAGGCGGTGATCGAGTGTTCGATCTGCGCCAGGTATTTCTTGTACTCGAATTTCTCGCTCTTCAGAACCGCAGTGTGCGAGCCCTTCTCGATGTGGCAGACCATGCAGAACCGCTCGTTCGGCATTCGCAGCCCGGCCTTGGCCGCCGCCGCCTTGTCACGCATCGTCAACTGATTGGCATACTCGCTCCCCGGTCCGTGACAGGCCTCGCACTGCACGCCATCCTCGATGTGGAACAAATCGTCGCGCTCCCACGCCTCCGTGTCGGACGCCACCGCATGGCAGCCCAGACACACCGGCGATTTTTGCGGCGGCTCGCGTAATCCGCTGATGCGAGAGATTTCGGCCGACTCTTTCATCGACAGCGTGGCCCATGCTTTCGCATGCTTCGTACTCAGCCACTTCGCATACTGCCGGCCCATTTCCGCGCCCTCATGGCATTGCGCGCACGCCCGCGATCCGATGTACACCGGTCGAACCGGTGCGGCCTGGACAGCCAGCGCCGCCGCCGCCAAAATCAGACTCCCAGCGCAAGCCCGCAGACTCATTTCTCAATCCTTGCCGCAGCGGGTTTCGCGGCATTTGCATCATGCGTGTAGACCACGAATCGATCCGCTTTCACGTCCTTGAACTGCTCAACTTTGCCGTCCGGCCAGCGGATCTCCACGTTAGCCTTGTCCGCCTTGCCGAGTCCGAAGTTCAACCGCGGATCTTGTGCGGAAAGGTACCCGCGCGTCGGGATCATGTCCTCGATCAGCTTCAGCCCGTTCGCCTCGACAGTCACGCGCGCTCCGTAGGCATCGCGCGGCCCAGTAGCGAACTTCAGCCGCGGCGTCACTGTCAGCCAGTGATTAGGACCAGGCGTATCGTTCCTAAGCAGGATGGCGTTCGCGTTGACGTTGACAACCACCAGGTCCATCTTGCCGTCGTTATTGAAATCCACACCCGTCCCGCCGCGCCCGACGTGCTTCTCCTTGAAATGCGCTCCGGCACTGACCGAGACATCCTCGAACGTCCCGTCTCCCTTGTTGCGAACCAGCGTGTTCTCCTGCGCGTACTCGTGATGGGCATTGCCGTGTGAGGTGAAGATGTCGAGCCAGCCGTCGTGGTCGTAGTCGAACATCATCGCCGCCCATCCGGCATACTGGCCCATGGTGACGGCGAGCCCGCTCTTGTTGGTCTTGTAGTCGAAGCCCTTCCCGTCTGGGCGTTGAATTAGCAGGCTGCAATAGCTGAGATCGGGAATGAAGATGTCCAGCAACCCGTCGCGATTCAGGTCGCCGACCACGGGTCCCATGTGCGCCACGCCTTGACCGTTCTCGCTGTAAGCCACGTTCAACTCGATGGCCTTCTCTTCGTAGACGCCCTTCGAGTTCATCTCGAAGTAGTAGTTTTCCATCGCGTCGTTGGTAGAGAAAACTTCGAGCTTGCCGTCGTTGTTGAAGTCGGCCGCGGTCACGCTCATCGAGCGCCCGTCCGGCTTCCACATGCCCATCTCTTTGGTGACGTCGGTGAACGTCCCGTCGCCGTTGTTGCGGTACAGCGCGTTGGGCAGGCCGTTGTAGCTCAGCGGCCCGGGGTAGCCCGCAGCCGGGAAAAAGTCCCTGAATTTGCCGTCGTCGTAGTGCAGGTAGTTGGCGACGTAGACGTCGAGGTAGCCGTCGTTGTTGTAGTCGTACCAGACCGCTGACAGGCTGAAACGCTTGTCGGTGAGCCCGGCCTTGTCCGCCACGTCGGTGAACGTTCCGTTGCCGTTGTTGTGGAACAGTTCGTTCTGGCCATAGTTCAACACCAGTAGATCGACAAACCCATCGTTGTCGTAATCGGCGGCGGAGCAACCCAGCGAATAGCTCTTTCCGGCGAGCCCAGCCTGCACGGTGGCGTCGGTGAACGTGCCGTCTCCGTTGTTCTTGAATAGGTGATTCGAGAGCTTACCGCGCAGATCGCGGCCTTCGTTGTCGTTGACACCTTTGGTCCACTTGCCATTCGGGAAGTAGATGTCCATTAGCCCGTCGTTGTTGTAGTCGAAGACGCAGACGCCCGTACCGGTGCCCTTCACGATGTTGTCCATGTGATGGTCGCCGAAGCTCTGCTTGAAATTAAGACCCGATTTCTCCGTCACGTCGGTGAAGAAAATACCGCCGCCGGACGGATTTGCTTTCTCCTGCCACGCGATCACGGTCACGCAAAATGCGGCAAACAGGAGCGAGAAGATGGCTCCCAGTGGCACTCGATTGATGATCCTCATCGATGCGCTCCCGTGTCGATCCATTCGATGATCGTTCGCTTCTCTTCGCTGCTCAGACTGGTCACGCCTTCCGGCTTGATCTTTTTCAATGGACTGGTGCCGCTCACCTTGTCCCAGGATTGCGCCGTCACACGTCCGTGGATGTACCAAACGAGGGGGCTCAATCGCGCCGCCGAAGGATCCACATAACCTTTACTCATCAAGTCCTCATAGCGCATAGATGGTGCTGGAGGGCCGGCGTGACACCCGCCGGTCAAGCACTTGCTTTGGAGTATTGGCTGGACGTCATTATCAAAGCGAATCCCGCGCCGCTGCGCGACTGGGATATTCAATTCGTGGGGCGGCTTGCCGACAGCTTCGGAGAACACGTTTTCAGGCGACAGCTCGCCGTCCTCGTGGCAGCCGATGCAGCCGCGCTTGGCCTTGTTCTTCACCCAGATCCAGGCGCAAGTTCGAAGCGCCAGGCCATTGGCGTCGAGAGTCTGAATCTGCACGGGAGTGTTGGCCGGAATCTGCGCATGGAACGAGCCGTCGGCTTCGATGTCGAATTCGCCCAGCACGCGCTTGACCAGATAGGGGGACTTCTCGCCCGCCGGAGCAGCCTCTCCCGCCTTGCGCGCAACGCCTTCCAGTATCCGAACGCGCTTCACGAGTTTGCCGTCATACCCGGCGTTCGTGGGCAGGTCCGTGGTGAAGACGCTCAGGTTGAATAGTTTGCCGGAAGACTCCCGCTCATCGACCACGGAAGACCGCCCAACCGGCATCGAATGCGCGGTGAGCACCCGCGCCTGCACGGCGTGGTGTACAGGATCGCTGTACAGCTTCAAGCCCTGGTTGGTCTTCAAATCGAAGCGGTAAATTGCGTAAAGCCCCGGGCCAGTCGCAGGCCGTTTGGAAACCAGGATCTCGTCGTCGCTAAGCAGTGAAGGTGTGATGTACAGGCCATCGGCTGGCTTCGTTAACTCTTTGTAGCTGTGCAGGTTGCGCCGCAGATTGACGCTTGCCAGGTTGCCTGCCCCGTCGCGCGACGGCTTATCCGACTCAACGAAAACGACCTGACGCGACGGGGTAACGGCGGGCATGTGCTTGACTTGCCGCCCTTCATCCCCCGCGAAAAGAGCCCCGTCGGAGCCGTCCAGATTCACCCCGAGCAAGACTGTCCTGCCCGTGCGCCCCCAAGCCAGCGAATGGCGTTGGACCGAGGAGTAAAGCAGCCGCCCGTCCTCGTTCATCACCGGATCGAGATCGGCGCCTGGATTGTAGGTGAGTTGCCGCAGCCCGCTGCCGTCGAACCGCACCGAGTAGAGATTCCAAATCAGGCCCAATTCACCCTCAGCCGCTAGCCCCATCGAACCCGCAAAACTGATCTGTGGGACCGGACCGGGATCGTCGAGGTAGAAGATCATCGATTGGTAAACCGGCTGTCGACAGTCGAAAGCGGTCTTGGTGATCAGGCGGGTGCCACTGCCGTCCGCATTCATTTCGTAGACTTGCCAAAGGTCGGCGGCGGTCTTCTTTGCCGCAAACAGGATCTTCTTGCCATCCCATGAAACGTCCGGGTCGGCGGCGCTGTGGAAACCGGCGGTCAGATCCTTGGTGGCACCTGCGGGGCTGAGGCTGGCAATGTGAGCGCCCAGATAGATAGTTGCGGTCTCCTGGAGGTTCGCGCCGGAAGCAAGTGCCGTGTACGCAATCTGTGGGCGCGCGGCAGTCTCGCGAGAGCGAGCGTCCGAAGCGGCGTCGAGGGCTCTCGGTCCAGTTGCCACCCCTGACCACAGCCCGGCCATTGCAGCCGTCCCTATCCATCCCGCCGCACAGAGGAAGTTGTTCATCACCAATCCCTTAACCCGGTCGCCGGAGGCGGGATTTGCGCATCCAGTAACCATTTGAGGGGAACAGACCCTATGGTCCTTATTTTTAGCCCGCCGATCATTCTATACCAATCCGAGATGTTGATTCCTCTAAGACTTCGATGGTCGATCCGGCCTCTATTGGCCAGCCCAACCCGCCAGAGTCGCGACCCCGACCACATCTTCGTGGGTCTCACTCTGCGAACACTCCGACTTGGCATCCAGGACGAAGCGCACCATTGAAGCCGACATATGGTCCAACACTGTGACCCATTCTTCCAGGTGCACCTCGCCGCGCTCCGTCAATGCGTATACCCTTCTGGCTGGTCCACTGTGCCCGGAGTCCCATTCGGAGCGAACAAACCCATTCTTTTCAAGCTGGCGCAAAGTTCGATAAAGGGCGGCCGCCTCGATTTCGGCATCAGTGAGAGCATGCTCAGCCAGTTCGCTGGAGAGTTCGTAACCATAAGACCGCCCCTTACACTTTAGGAGAAAGAGCACCACGGGTTCGACGAAGCGGTAAAGATTCCCCATAGCGCACGTGCATGGATAATCCTTGGGATGCCGGAAGCATGTGTGCTGGGTCATTACAATTACACCTTCTCGGGTCAGAATACCCGCAATCCACTCCTCAGTGCAAGTTGCATCTATTGAATTCTTACTCAAAGAGTGGGACCTGACTCGGACCCGCTGGGACTCGCCCCATTGGCAAAGGGTGACTCAGCAGCGGTTGTGGCCATGCGAAGCCATGGCCGTAGAGCCTTTGAGAGGTGCCCCGCCAGTACGGAGAAAGATAGCCAGAGTTGGTGAGGATTCCACTAGTCGAAGAGTCTAGACTCACCGCACAGCTCGGATGCTTCAAGCATGCGCGACAGAAAAGATTCCGGGCCGCGCTAGAGCAACGACCGGCGACAATTTGCATCGCGCAATTGCAATGCCCCTCGATCGCTAGCCCGAACGGTCGGGGCATACGCATCGCTCCGGCCTTCGCATTTATGCCAGTCGCGGGCAGATGAAGAAGGCTGATTGCCGCCTTCTGGAAATATGCCTTTATTTGGCACGAGTGACGCTATGATCGGTGAATCAAGAAGGTGCTTTGACTGTCTTCCAACGCATCCAAACGCCAGTTTGCAGGACCGACAGCCCTGGAACGAAGTACAGAATCACATCCTCTGGACCTGGGCTCTTGACAGAGATGATGGAGTCGGCTGGTAGCATTCGGCCCTCGCGACTGCGGACGCTTCCACTGAAACGCTCAAGCGTGACACGCGTGGCGACGTGACGATCACCAAGGCTAAAGGACGTGAACTCCACGACGAGGGTGCTGAAACCGGGCGCCGTCTCGCCGATCTTCATGCTTGGATACTCATCGGTTCCAGCCTCAATGCTGCCTGCCGGTCTGCGGTGCTCGGAAAGATGTTTGATTCGCCCGAACAAGACCGCACCTTTCGGGATGACGACTTTCCCGCCCGCTTTGACATCGTTGACAACAAACGCCCGAAGCGGATCGCCGACTGCCGAATCGGCACTGGTTATTGGGGCGGACAAGCGGGTGTCGACGGTCAAACCCGGCGGCATGGGACCCTGTTGAACAGCAGTCCCCGACGTTTCAACATTCGGGACTTCTTGAACCAGATTGCTTTCGGTCGTGAACTGCCGGCAGGAGGAGAACCGGGTTGTATTCACGCTTTCCTGCCCGTTGTCGCGGGTAACACGAACTTCCGTTGTACTCGGCAGGAGAAAATCAGCGTCGTGAATGCGAACCGGGGAGAAATGAACCGCCATGCTCGAAGCCGACATTCGAAGCGGCCGAGGAATGTCGTCCGCGATGGCTTCCAGGCGGATCAAGTCGAGGGATTCAGCGTCGACACTAAACGATCCGTGAAAGGCGACCCGGGCTTCACCTTTCTCTCCTCGAAGCCGATAACCACGGGCGGAGACGGGAACAGAATAGTCATAGCGAATGGCACGGCGCCCGCGGACGGATTCTTCGCCCCGCAGTGTGTAAGTAGTGAATTTAGAGAAGAGCACAATGTCGCTGGCACCAGCAAAGTCGCCGGAGCCGACCATTCCGGTTCTGACCAGCTCATTCAAGTCCTTGTCCTCGAATCCTGCCGAACTTGGCCAGGCGAACCTCTCACTGCCCGAGATTAACGCCACCTCCACGCGCATGCGGTCGCTCGATTCGCACCGCGCACAGCCGTCGTGCAATATATGGCGTTCGACCGTCTCCAGGCAGGTGTAGTTGGGACGTTGGCGGATCCTGTCGGCAGCGCGCTCCCGAATTCGCGCAAGCAGGGGGTCTGATTCCGACGGTGAAATCGATGCGGACGCCGACCGAGCCGGCTGAGAAGGCTCCGCAGGCAGAGATGCTACCGGTACTGCTGCCGCCGGCTTCACCACGTCGAAGTCGATCGACTGCGTCGCGGCGCCATGCCGCTCACCCGCTAAGTGATCGATCGCACTGAGCACCAGGACATAGTGGCCCAACTCCATCGCGGCTGGCTCCAGCCGCCCGGAACCTGTGGCCGCAACCGCTGAGGTAGAAGCGCCCGTCCAAACCAGATTGCCGTCACGGAAGAGCCGGGCCTGGATGCCTACACTCATGCGGCCGGAGTCGTCGTGGCGCGGATTGAATATCTCGTATTCATAATCGATGTTCTGACCCAGGCGGAATTCGCGGACCGCCGGGCCCGTCCGCGGATCTTCTCCGGCCGGCGCTTCGTGGATCAGGAGGCCGCCGAGGGCCAGACGGCCATTCACCAGATCGGGCACCTCAACGAATTGGCGCGCCGATCCCGTCCGGCCGCTTACTGCGTCCCGGATCGCAACCCGCCACTGGTAAGCCCCGGGTTTCACTTCGTGCGCCAGGTTGTAGACCAACCCGGCCTCGAGCGCAGCGGAGTATTGTGCGGGCGTTAATTCGATATCGATTCGCCGCATTATCTTGCCCGCGGGTCCACCCCCCTCACCGAGCGTCGCCAGTGCCAAATCAACAGCTGCGGTTCGGTTCCCGGTGGCAGTTTCGGTGAACTGCAGGTCGCGGGCAGCGATGTACACCAGCGATTGCAGAACGGGGCCCTCCTTCCGACGAACAACAGGGGTCAACCGAACGCCGATTCCGCCAGAGTCGAACGGCGACAAGAGCGAGTCCGTCAGAATCTCTTCGGGAGTGCTCGGACGGGCGGCAGGCTCCTCCGCAGTTCCGAGAAACCCGGACCGGTTGCGAACCGTCAAGCCTTTTCGCTTCACGCGAACACTGATCCTGTGGAACACAGCCTTTGCCGGCTCTGCGCTGATCGTGCCCGGGCTCGGCCTGTAGCCGAGGAGATAGTAACCGCCTTCATCGGTTAGCACGCGTGCAAGCGCCTTATCAATATCGGTTGGATTCATGAAGATCCCCCCGGTGTCTCTCGCGACCGTTTGCAGGCCCGCCTGATTGTCCAGTCGGCTTCTCAATGACAGTTCTGCTTTCGACTGAAGCAGGTCGGGACGTCGAACCTGGTCGGGCTGATCTGCCACGTCGAGACCAACATTTCCGCCTGGCTCGAGCGAAGAATCGATGGTGTAGATGGCGACGCCACCGCCATTGGCCACGATGATCAGCCGGCTTAGAGCATCCCGCGCGCCAGTTCGCTCCGTGACATGCGCCTCCTGCAAAGGCTCGATGTGAATCTCAGGTGCGGCATTCCGGGATTGGCGGACCTTGGTGCTCTGAACCGGAGACGCGGAGAGGTCCGACGGAAGAGGCAGGAGTTGGCTGGGCTGGCTCAGGGGCAGTCCCGCCGAGAATAGTACGAGTGCCTTGCGGCCGGGCAGTCCGGCCATCCCCTTCACGACATTCGCGACCGCTTCGAGCGTGGCAATGGACAGTTCTTCTTCGCGGGCACGGTTCGATTCCTCGGTTGCGCGCCATTGGGCGCTTTCAGCGGAACCTGCCTGTCGGGGTCTAGGCTCGAAGTCGATCTCTGCCCGATTGGACGCGGCAGACCGCAGGCCCAGGACCGCCGCACGCAACACGCGCTTGTCATTGGTGAACTGCTGCCCGGGGAAACCACTGCCACGCCCCGTCTGCACAACGGCCACGAGATCCGCAGTGTCAACCTGCTTCTCGATGAAGTCGTCCACGGACCGGCGCAAGGTCGCGAGGTCCTGCCGCTTGATTCCGAGGTCGTCCACCACCAGTGCAATCACACGCCGGGTGTCCTCGGGCTTGAGCGGGATAGAAGGCAGCCGCTGTGTTCGACGCGATTCCGGGGTGTTGGCAGCCTTTGCGCCGGTCTCAATGTAGGAGAAATGCGTGATTTTCTGGCGCTTGCCGTCCTGTTCGAGATCGAAGTCACCCGGATGCAAATCGGACACCGGACGGCCATTTGAGCCGGTGACAATTGCATCGACCTGAACCAGGTCCACGGTAGCGCGAAAGACCGCACCAGGTTCTTGTGCGGTGAGCCAACTCGCGGTCAAAACCAGTGCGACGTCGCGCGCTCTCATTGGTGCCGATTCAAGCCTATGATCTGAACGCAATCGAGTGCAAGTCCGCGGCTCTCCAACAAGGGCGCACGCCCCGAACCGCGCCTTCGCTCCTGTCGAGCACCGTTCCGTGTGTGGGAGAAAAGAAAGCAGGTTGCTTGTCCAAAGCAAGGGCCGGCGTTGTTATTAGGCAGTCCAGAAAGTCCTCTCGATGCTGGTTAACGCAGTTGACAAGTGGATTCTCTTCGATACCCGGAGCAACACAATATATGATCGCCGTCCAACCGGGAGGATAGCTGCCTGCCAGCCAAACCCGGTCCGTCGACGTCCTCCACGCACATCGATGTGAGCCTGGCTTCACCGCAAGTTGCTCGAGGCCTCCGTTGCTGAGCCATGGGTTGATGCAGACCGCAATCTGGCAGTACGGATGAGTTTAGAAGTCACGAGAGCTCACGGTAAACCCCTTGCAATGCGTCACTTCCAGAATTTCTGTAAACGGCAAAAAGTGAGTTGAAGCCGGATGATTGGGAGTATAATCAACTAGCGTTAATGATAGATGTTATTAACACTTAAGTGTGGTTTCCGTCGCTTGCATTCACCACTCCGAATCGCGGTCAAGACGTGAATTGTTGACTGAAAGCCGGTCCTATATTATGCGCGTACGAATCATCCATTCGTTAGGTTCCAAGAGCCAGATCCTGACGTTTGTTCTATTTGCCTTACTGCCATGCAGTCCCGGAGTTGCCGGCGCAGTCCTCTCGTCCGGAACCCCAATTCAGCACGGAAGTGTCATGCAGGTCCCCATCCTGATTTCCCAGGTGGACAACCTGCTGGCGCTGGAGGTCGGCGTTTATTGCGACCCGCACATTCTAACTGCCTTCGATCCGCCCCCGTTGACTGCTTCGGTCGTTGCGAGGAGTCTTCTGAGTAGCGGTGGGGTGTCTGAAATGCCGAGTCCACGTGGCACTTTGTCCGGGTACGCTGGACTGGACGCGCCGCCCGGGAATCTGACAAGGGTCTTCGGCTATCCCTTGAGCCCTGCCCAGACAAGTGGCGGAGGCGTGCATGGCGACGGCACGCTGGCAATGTTGAACTTCGAGATTCTGGCATTCGGGGCAAGCCCGCCCCCTTTCCTGGATCCAGTCGGCGGCCAGGTTGGCGCCTCCTTGATTGATGCGGCCGGGATGCCAGCCGAACTCGACAGCGTGACGGATGGAAGCGCCGCCGCGGAACCTGTACCTGGCACTTTGTGGACTCTCACCTCAGGAATCGTAGGTTGCGCTCTTCTCGTGTTCCGGCGAATCCGCAAGGTTCCTGCGGCAGTCCTGTTATGTGTTTTGATTGGTGCTCTGCCCGCTGGGGCGCAGACCGCGGGTCGTTGGGTGCTGGTCGGCTGGAACGATCTCGGAATGCACTGCATGAACGGGATTGACTATAGCACCGCAGTGATCTTACCGCCTTACAATACCATTCACGCCCAGCTGATTGACCCCTCCGGAAGACTCGTGACAACCGCAGCAGGCATTACGGTCACTTATCAGGCGACCCCGGACTCCAGCGGTTCAATCAACAAATCGTCGATTGGCAAAACGAACTTTTGGGATTATGTAAATACGCTCTTCGGCACTTCTCCGAGCTTGGATGTCGGGCTGGCTGGCTACTCGATGCCCGGGCTAGCCAACCAGCCGAGGCCCATGAGTTTCGAGCCTTCACTCACTTGGTTCACGGCCACGGGTATCCCCATCACCCCGTTTGATGACAACGGCGTCAAAAACTACTACCCGATGATGAGGCTTATCGCGCGCGACCAATCGAACAATGTCCTGGCGACGGCCGACATTGTCCTCCCCGTGTCTGACGAGATGAGCTGCCAGAACTGTCACGCCTCTGGCTCATTCCCCGATGCCCAACCTACGCCCAATTGGGTGAATGATTCCAACCCCATTCGAGACTATAAACTGAACTTCTTGTTGCTGCACGACAACCATCGCTTCCTCGGCGATATGGCGCCGCCTAGCCCGCAGGACATCGCCTTTTACCGCTCTGTGTTGAAGCTGGCTGGATTCAGCGAAGCGGGTCTCTACGCAACAGCAACTTCTCCGAACCCGCCGTCAATTCTCTGCGCCAGGTGTCACGCTTCAAATGCGCTTTCGTTGAGTGGCATCTCCGGAGTATCGTCGCTGACGACAGCCGTGCACACTCATCATGCAGATGTTGTTGTGGATGGGGTGAGTATGGACGCTGCCAACAACCGCTCTGCATGCTACCAGTGCCATCCCGGCTCGACAACACGATGCTTGCGCGGGGTGATGGGCAATGCGGTTGCGCCAGATGGTTCGATGGCTATTCAGTGCCAGAACTGTCATGGATCTATGCTCGCCGTCGCCAATCCCAACAGGCAGGGATGGCTCAATGTGCCCAAATGTCAAAGTTGCCACACCGGAACCGCTGTTTCCAACTCCGGTGCGATTCGCTACACTTCGGTATTCGATAACTCTGGCTCTGAGAGAAACGCGGCGAGCCAGGTGTTTGCCACTAAGGTGGACGTACCCTCCCGGGGGCTGTCGATGTACCGTTTCTCAACGGATCACGGCGGCCTTCAATGCGAAGCCTGTCATGGGCCGACTCATGCAGAAACTCCCAGTTCCCATGTCAACGACAATGTTCAAGCCAACGGCCTGCAGGGGCACGCCGGTGAACTGGCGGAGTGCTCAGTCTGCCATCCGTCAAATCAGACGCTGGCCGCCGCGAGCGGCCCACACGGCCTCCACCCTATCGGAGACGCTTGGGCATTAGATCACCACACGATCGCGAAGCTTGGCACCGCACCATGCCGGGACTGCCACGGTACGGATTATAAAGGAACGGTCTTGGCCCGCGCGAAGAACGCCCGATTTGTTGTAACCAAGTTCGGAGCGCGCCAATTGTGGAAAGGATTTCAGGTGACGTGCTACACCTGCCACAACGGTCCTAACGACATGCGGCCAACCAGTAACCGCGCGCCGATTGCATTCAATGCCACACTGGTGATGCCCAGCCCTCATCGCGCGCCAATTGGGTCGAATGCCGCAGTCGTGACGTCTGGAGTGTCGGTGAGCATTGTCTTGAGAGCTATGGATCCTGACGGAAGTCCAGTCAACTTGCGGATCGTGGCCCAACCACGCAATGGGACAGTGGCGTTGAGCGCGGCCACGGCTACGTATTATCCGAATCCAGGTTTCCACGGCGTGGATTCGTTCAATTTTGCGGCCTCGGATGGGCTAACTGATTCCAATTTGGCAACCGTTGCTTTACGTGTGAATTAACGCGGATCGTCGCTGATTGAGAGAGTTCTTCGAATCACTCACCTGGCTCAGGACTAGGGCATGCCCGACGGCTATCCTCGCCGCGTTGGGGAGTTGTGGAACGACATGAGTACTCAGAACGCTGCACATCGAGAATGAGCGTTGATCGTTGGCCTTGATCGATTGACGGCGAAAGCGCAATCGGTCCCCTCGGGTCGAGAAGGCACTGTCCAATTGGGGAACCATTAACCATCAAGTGCTGCCATGAAATCTTAATAGGTGCAATGTACATCTATTTCTGGCCGGTGCTATTCTCAGAAAAGGCTTCGGCGGACAGGGGAACGCAAGTCACAGGAGGGTATGTGCCAAGACGAATGTGTGTGCGGCATGGCAAGGACCAGCCTTGCACCTGCGCCATGGGGAATCTCTACCGGTTTGTCGAGCCCGTCGTCCTGCTGCTTCTGAAGAAAAAGGGGCACTCCTACGGTTATGACCTGTCGGGCGATCTTCAGGAGCACGCCCTAACGGACGCAGAGATCGAGCGAGGTGCTCTCTACCGGACCCTGCGCCAATTGGAGACGAACGGCAACGTTGCCTCCGACTGGGAGACCGACAAAGGGGGGCCGGCGCGCCGGGTTTACAGACTCACGGCGAAAGGTGAGGAGCACCTCAAGGAGTGGGCTACGGTCCTCGAACACGTTTCTAAGTCCATGGCCCGCTTCGTCAAGAACGCAAGGAAATCGCTCGAAGCGCAAAGCGTGGTTAAGACCAAGTCCGCTTAGAGCGCTCGCGCACCCGTCGCTAATCCACGCATCAAGAGATTGCAGTAGCAGATCTTGAGAGACGAGAATCCAAGCCTAACCAACCCGTCGGCCTTAGGTTGGCCGCTTCGATTCTCGCATGCACCGAGCGGCGCGGGGCATTCGGCATTCAGACGCACGTGCTCACGAGCGCCGACAATTCCTTCAAAATTGGCTTAATCAATGCATCAAGTTCGTTACCCCGGTTCGGTGTTGGCCAGATCCCTTCATCAAGTGCAGGCTCTCGGTGAAAGTGAGTCAGGTAATCGGCTATTTTCTGTTTGGAGCCGACTTTAGCGTGGGGGAAGTGGATCAAACGCTCGCTGAACCGCAACGCTATAGCTAATGTTGAGTTGGTGGCTCGCGTCGCGACGCTCATCCGCTCTCTCGTGGCCCATGCCGGCTGAGTTAAGACCTGGTTCCTCACCAATCAGATCTCGGGCAGATGAAAAGCCAACTTGCATTTTGCACACGGAGAGTGCCATTATCCTATAGGTGTATATCACACTCATTAGCCACGATTCGTGTGCGCTCCCCTTCAGATGGGCTTCGAATTCATCTCCTACACGGCAGAGCGGACGAGATGGGAAAACTGTGCGCTCAAGAGGAATGGCTGCGCGGGAGCGCGGAGGGAAGAGCAATGACCGGTGAACTAAGTTTTCTCACTTTGGGCGTGGATTTCGTGCTGGCATTTCTGTGGCTTACTTTGGCGGTCTTGGCATTCCTATGGTTGGCTGTGGTCGGCGGTTTGTTGCGAGGAGCCGTTACGCTGATCTGGTCTTGCGGAGACTGGGTGGGCCGACTCTCCGTCCAGGATATCCAGTTGTTGCGAAGTATGCGCATCCGACCATGAGGTGCTGTTTGCAACATATTCCGAAGCCGGCGGCGAGTCTTTGGAATATGTTTCAAAAGCAGTTTACCGGAGGTAGCGCACTGCAATTGCTATCTTGGGTTTTCTGTACGGCGCGCAGGAGGCGCCATTATGCACAAGAGAATAGGCATTCTAGGCGGCCTGAGTCCGGAATCTACGATTGCGTACTACGAACACATCACGCGTACGTACGCGACTGAATATGGTGATTTCAGCTATCCCGAGATTCTCATTTACAGCGTCAATTTTCAGCAGTACGTGGATTGGCAGAAGTTGGGCAAGTGGGCCGAATCGGCCCAGGCAATGTCGGACGCTCTGCGGGCGCTGCACCGCGCCGGTGCGGACTTCGGTCTCATCTCCACCAATACAATGCACATGGTTTTCGATGAGGTGCAGGCCCGCGTCGACATGCCGCTGCTGAGCATTGTGGAGACCACCGCGCTGGCGATCTGCAAGGCGGGAGTGAAAACAGTAGGTTTGTTGGGGACTGTATTCACGATGCGCGAGTCCTTCTTTCGGGACGGGCTAAAGCGGGCTGGAATCGACGTGCTGGTACCCAGCGAGGGGGATCAACTTCAAATTAACCACGTCATCTATCATGAGCTCTGCCGCGGAGAAATTCGCGAAGAGTCCCGGCGAGCGATTCGCCAGGTGATTGACGGCCTAGGCCACAGTGGGGCGCAAGGCGTGGTGTTGGGTTGTACCGAATTACCTCTGCTAATTCGGTCCGAGGACTGCGAATTGCCCTTGTTTGACACGACCGTACTGCACGCGCAGCGAGCCCTGGAATACGCCACATCGGCGGAGCCCGAGTTGCGGTGAACGCTCAATGGGTGTTGCGTCTATCATCCTTCAGCATCACTCAGCGAATTCAACGCGCAGAAATCCCGGCGCACCCCCACAAGCAAGGGACGCGGGTGAGCCACCTGCGAAGGGTGGTGGCAGGCTCCGGATGTGGCGTGAACCCCTTTGAGCGGAATGGTCAAGCATACGAGTGGGAGACTGGCGAACTGCATTCGGCGGTGGTGAAACAGACCCGCATGGGCAGAGTACAGCACAAGCAAACTGGCATGGAGCACAATGTCGCGCCTTGCTACCTTTCTTCCGCGGAAGCACAGCGCCACGAATGGAGGCTGGAGCACACCCCACTTTGGTTGCAGGTATGTCGGGTGTAGTCCCATACGTAACGCCATTTAAGCCGGCAAGCGATGTCTGTTCCTATGGGGAGCCTGCGTTGCCAGTAGAGATGATGTTAACAGTGATCACCTCCGGGCGGACCTTTTCCACGGCGACGCCTGCCGGCAGACTCACCACGTCGCTGGGATGCGACAGTGCCGTTGCGCCTGGGTGCGCATTGCTCAGATCGAATCGAACCGACAACCCGCTGGCGCGTAGAGATTCGATCTGCCAGCGAGGGCCTCGAACCCGGACCTCCACTTGTCTGGTCGATGGTCTGGAAACGTCCAGCCCGGCAGGAAGATTCGTGAATTCCACTGGAACCGTCAAGTCCCGAATGGCTGTTCCGGAGGAGAGGAGTGAGAGCGCCCATACCAGGCCCGTGATCACAAGAGCAGACAATTTCTGCCGCAGGTTGCCAAACAGCACGCCATGAAGCGGCGGCTTGGCTCTGGGTGCGGGGGAACAGTGTTCCAACGTGAGCAACTCAAGCAACTCCGATTCGATCGCCGGCTGCCACCACTGCCTGTCGTGAACTAGGGTCACTTCACCGCGCTCTTCGGAAACGACCATCACCCAAGCGTCACATCTCTCGCAAATTCCCAGAGCGGCCCGGTGCCGAGTTCCGAAATACGCCGGGACGTCCTCTCTGTGCGTCAGCGGCAGCAGTACACCAGCGCGGGCGATCCTACCAAGCTCAATAATTACAGCGCCGTCGTGAAGGGGAGAATCCTTCTGAAACAGGGCCTCGATCAAAGGAGCGGATGTCGCGGCGCCCATTTCGATGCCGCCACCAGCCAGCTCTCGTGTGGAATGCTCCCGAGTGATGACCAGCAGAGCGCCGGTCATCCCGCGCGCAAGGGTGAAGGCCGCGCGTGCAATGGCCTGTTGCGATGAACTCTCCGCAGCAGGATCTCGGACACGCCGAAAGCGCCCTTCGGTGCGCATCACAAGATGCCGCAGTTCGGAGTGGAATATCGTAACCATGAAAATGACGGCTACGAACCCCAATGCCTGAAACACCCACGCGGCTAGGGGCAGTTCGAGGCGCGACGCCAAGATAGAACTGCCGAAGAGCCCGCCCGTGCCGAGAAGCAAGCCGCGCAGACGATTCCCCGTCGTCCACTTCAGGAAGAAATACACGGCGATGGCCAGGATGCCGAAGTCAACAATCGTCTGCCAGCGCAACATTCAGTGGGTCCGTGCTTCAAATCGGGCGAGACTTCGACGCGTGATCAGCCTCAGTCAGCCCGTCTGCCAAGGAAATGGCAACCGTTCGGCTACTGTCAAAACCCCAGTTCAATCTTTGTTCCCTCGAGTCTGATCGCGTCGGTCCGCTGCGAATTGTCATGCGCCTTGCTGCTGACAACCTCGTTATATTCGAACTTCCTGGCAACGGTGCTCAGGGTAACCGGCGCCTTTGCGATCTGTCTCGACTGATCATCGGTGAAGACAGCCTCGGTGCCTTCGATCTTCACCCGTTATTCGCCGGGCTTCAACCGGGCATCTCAGATCATGGATGGCTCCGTGATATTCACGGTGTAACTTTTGGAGCCCTCCTTGGTGTTAGCCAGCATAAGACTGGCCATTGCTAGTCCCACAAGTAGTATTTTCATTTGTTCCAGTCCTTCCAATCAGAAGCGAATCCCAAACGAGAGTGTCACCCAATCATTGCTGTGGTGCGCGATGAACCGGTTGAACCGGACATCGGTGAAGACCTTCAGCCCGGTGTCGCCGAGGGCGTAAGTCGCCCCGCCGCCGAGGTTGTACCCACCCTTTACGTTTGAAAACTCCGCCACCACCGGAGCGCCGGAGTTTTCACAGTATCCGCTGTATGGATCGCAATAACCGACCGCTTGGGAAGGATCAGTGAACGCGAGCCTGCGGTGGTAAACCCCGTAACCGCCGGTAAGGTATCCACCTAAGCGCCCCCGGGTGGTGAACTCATACCTTGGATTCAACGTGAAGCTCCAATAGTCGTTGAAGCCGTCCGGCTGGTTGGCATTCTGGAGTACAGCGTTCGTCAGCGAGAATCGATCGAATTGGTACTCCAGCAGACCGGAGACGTGCTTGGTGAATTTGTATCCCCCACCAAAGAGGAGGTTCCAGCCGGTATTGAATCGATCTGCTGCAGCGTTGGCGGGGACAGACACTCCGCCTCCACCCTCAAAGGTGTACTTCGAGAGATCCTGTCCTACGGCTAATGAGGAGAGGACCAGAAACAATACGACACTGCGAGTTTGACTAGCCATCGAGTTCGCCTCCACACCGCGAGCAACTTGGGCATGTTCGCGGGCGTAATTCTTCTTGCATCAACATCAACATGCGTTTCGCCATCGCAAAAAGTCTTGCAGGTGGTGAATGATGTCTTTGGTCTCAGCGTGCTGCCTTGTGGGCCAGGTGACCATCCAGTCAGTACTGTATTTTCATGGGTCCGGGCGCAGTATTCGCGCGCGGGCGCATTTCGCGGCGCCGAATCACAGGCTCTGTGAGATCAGTCGCGCTATCTACAGAACAACGCACAACAGGCCCGCTGAGCGGTGTTGCATTATCGATAGCAAGGGGCGGGACAATTAGAACCATGAGGACGGGCGCGACCTAGGACGAGCCATCGCCGCTCAGAAGATGACGTCGAAATCGGCCGTTAAACGCCGGTGCCGCTCCCCAAAGAACAGCCCAGATGCGGGATCGTCCACATTGCCGTGCACAGCCTCGGGGTTGAAGTGGTTCGTCAGATTGAAGGCGCTGACCGAGAGCCGGACTGCGTACTTAGTGCTTACTTGAAAGTCCTTCCAAACGCGCGTATCAACGGAAAGAAAATGGGGGAACCGGGTTGAGTTCGGAATACCCACATAATTCTGTGCCGCATCCGTCACGAGATACGGGAAACCGCTGCGGTATTCGAGAACCGGCGATATGCCGAATCCGCGAGGAAGCAGCAGTCTGCCCCAAGCGAGGAAACGGTTGGGGAGATCCGTAGGAGAGGTGGCCACCTGGTTCGGCCGGAGAATTGGTAGCGGGAAGCTGCCGATATAGCTGGCAAAATCATTCAGATCGCCCGTGGTCCGGCTGCGCACGTAAGAGAACATCAGTTGCCCTTGTTCGCCCGCACGCAGCCGGGCAGTAACTTCCAACTGGCGGTAGCGGCCAGTGCCGTTCCCGGAAAGCAGCACGTGGCCGGTGGGCGCCGCTAGATCTCTGAGTGTGGAATCCAGTATCACCACACCACTCGAAACACTTTGAAGATAGCCCGCGCGAAGCCTGAGATACGACGTGAGGGGCTGCTCTATCTGGATGCTGCCGTTCGTGCTGGCGGGCGAAAAATTGCCCGCGGTCAGACTTCGAATGACGAGTTTTTGCCCCGTGACAACCTCGCCCAGACCAGGCTGCAGCAAGATGGGGCCGCGCGTGATGTTGCCAGCTCCATCGTAGAAGGTCATCTGCGGAGTAGGGTAATGGTCGAAGGAGTAGACGCCAAGTGGAACCCGGTCGTAGAATGCGCCGACGCCGGCTCGTATCACAGTGCCGTGGCCCACGAACGGGTTCCAGGCAATGCCGGCGCGAGGCGCAAGACGCAGTGCACCGGAGAGATCCTGAGATTCCGTCCTCAGTCCGAGGTCGACGGCCACCTGTGACGTTACGCTCCAGTGGTCCTGGGCGAAGACGTCATACTCGGTGTCATCGTTTCTAAACGGCAGTCCTCGAGCGAACTCGATTCGCTCTAGAAGGTGTCCGGCAGAGTCCAGCGTATCGATGGGATGATCTTCCATGCGCCCTTTGTCGAAGCTGCCGGCGAGGTAAGCGCCAAATTTGGAACTGTGGGCTCCCCATCGGTTCCAGGGAGCGATGGAAAACGTGGAGGCCCAGCCGTAACGCTCCGCTTCCCGCGTCTGCTGCGCAAAGAAGTTGCCGCTGTTACCCTGCGGCTGAAGGATCAAGTCCTGACTGCCCTTGGACCAGACGCCCGCGTCGAATCTCGTCGCAGAAAGCGTGTTTTCCCACAAACCACCGAGGACGCTCAGCTTGTCCGAGAGGGTTCCCGTGTAGTTATGCGTGCTGGCGTCGGGCGTGGTCGGTTGCGGATTGAAGTAGTTCATGTTGACCAAGCCGAGACGCTGCGGGGCAATATGAACGGTGCCTGTCACCAGATTGCGGTTCGAGGCGATCCAGTCGAGTTGGCTAAACGAATTGAGCCCCTCGGTCTTCTTCTGATTGTTCGGGAAAGGCAGGGTGTAGATCGCAGTTTTACGAACCTCATATTCGAAGCCCTCCGAGAGATAGAGCCTGCGTGCGATGATCGGCCCCTCGAAGTTCAATCGAGGCGTGGCAGTCCGCAACCCTCGCAATTGCCAGCTGCGGATGTTGAACTCCGGAAACGGGTCGTTCAACTCCCACTTCCATTTGTCGCCGCCTCGCCGGGTGTCCACTGAGACCAGACCAGCCGTGAATCGCCCATATTCGGCTAGGTAGGAGGTCTGATAGAAGTTAAGACTCTCGACGCTGTCGATGGGCACGGTGAGGCCGAACTCGCCGGTAGCGGGATCGGTGACGTCAGCCGAATTCACGATCAGCGCGCTGCTGTGTTCACCACGTCCCGAGAGTTGCAAGCCTCCTCCCGGTGAACGGGCTACCCCAGGAATCAAGGGCAGCGCATCCGCAACAGTAGCCGGCCGGGTGGGGAGTTCCTTTGCCTGCTCTACCGTCAAACTGGCCGGGCTATGTACGCCGTCTTCAAGGGGGGAGACCGTGTCGTGAACTTCCAAGCTCACTCCGGCCGCCGCGCCCGTTACCAACGTGAGATCGATGGATGACGCGCCGGCGTCTTCCAGGTGGAAATCGGACTTTGTAGCCGGATTGAATCCTTCCTTGGTGGCCGTAATCGAGTAGAGCCCAGGGAGCAGCCCCGCGAAGACGGTGTGCCCCGTCTCGTTCGTTGTCGCGCTGAAGAGGACTTCAGCCCCTCGCTTCAGCAGAACGTCCGCTCCAGGCACGCTCAAGTGCGAGGAATCGAAGACGGTAACATCAATGCTTAACAGCCGAACCGGATCTTGGTCTACGCCAGTCCGAAATCCCTCCGAGCGATCCACTCCGCGGACTTCCGGAACAAAGATCAGCAGAGGGAAAAAGAGAGCGGGGATGCAAGCTAAACCGGATCGCACGTGTGGACCCTCGTCTGGTCGTACCGATTGAAGACTCGATCCAGAAGATCGTCCGGACAGGGCTCCGGGAGCAACTCGTATCCGCCTTGAGAAAACACATCCATCCAGAGCGGCAGGGTGGATCGGCCGCTGCAAACCACCCGCACCGCTTGCGGTCTTATGGTTGCGGCGGAATGGAACACCTGGCGCCAGGTGCCGTCCGGCAATGTGTCCTGCGTGATCACTATTCCCGGGGAGTTAGCCCGTAGAGCGGCATCGGCCTCGGAGCACAGCCCAGCGGCGATACCGCTCCAGCCGCGCCGGACGAACTGCTCAAGCACAACGTCGGCGACTGGTTGCTCGGCAACGATCAGAACAGAATTCTCTTGCCATCCACGTTGGTTGGGCGTCATTCACTTGCCTCCAGCCACCGCACCCACGGAGTCCCAAGAGGAACATGCGGGCGAGTGACAAGCTACGTAAGGCAAGTGGAGGGCCATACTGCAAGGCGTCGGCAGGAATCAGCCCGGTCGTGCCGAGTCAGACGAAGGCCATGCCGGGGAACAGCCGCTCGTGCGAAAGCGGGTGGAAAAGAAGTCGTCTCAGCTGTATTGGCGGCCGATGTTCAGCTTCTGCATGCGGGACTGGAGGGTGGTCCGTTTCATGCCAAGCCGGGCCGCTGCCCCGTTGGGCCCGCCAACCATCCCGCGGGATTCAGTCAATGCCCGCAGAATACGCTCGCGCCCCTGGTCCTGTAAGCCGGCGTCCAAAGATGTCGTAGGAGAGGCCGCGAGCGGCTCACTCAGCTCCGGCATTGCGATGTGGAGAGCCGGGCTGGACGAGAGGATCACAGACCGCTCCAAAACGTTCTGAAGTTCGCGGATATTGCCCGGCCAGTTGTAGTGGACTAGAGCCTCCATCACTGACGTTGGAATCGTGTCGATAGTGCGATTAATGCGTTGCGCGTACTTCTGGACGAAGTAACGGACCAGCAGAGGGATGTCGTCCTTTCGCTCGCGCAAAGGTGGCATGTGGACGGGAAAGACGTGCAGGCGGTAGTAGAGGTCGCTACGAAATTGATTCCCCTCCATCATCCGCTTCAAGTCGCGGTTTGTCGCAGCCACGAACCTCACATCGACTTTGATCGTGCGATTCCCCCCCAGCCGCTCAAACTCCTGTTCCTGGATGGCGCGGAGCAGCTTGGACTGTAGTTCGAGCGGGATCTCGCCGATCTCGTCCAGGAACAGCGTCCCGTGATCGGCGAGTTCGAAGCGCCCGATCTTCTGAGCAATCGCGCTGGTGAAGGCGCCCTTCTCGTGCCCGAAAAGCTCGCTCTCCAAGAGTCCCGACGGGATAGCCGCGCAGTTGACCTTGACGAAACTGTGTTTGCCCCGATCACTCAGTTCGTGGATGGCGCGGGCAATCAACTCCTTGCCCGTGCCCGTCTCGCCCAGAATCAGCACCGTCGCGTTGGTTGGCGCGACGATCTGAACGCTCTTCAATAAGGCCTGAAAGGCCTGGCTTTCGCCGACCATGTTGCCCAGATTCTGGTCGAAACGAATTTCGTCCTCCAGATAGATCTTTTCGTTAGCCAGCTTATTCTTCAGCTCGTCGAGTTCACGGAACGCCACGGAATTCTCCACGGCGACGGCGATCTGGCGGGCGACCTGGACGCCGAGTTCGATCTCCTCCTCTGTGAAGGGCCTGCCGCCGATCCGTCCCAACTCCAGCGTGCCGGCAATCCCGTTCGGAGCCGGCAACGGAATTGAGCAATGGGCCGTAAACCCTTGCTGCACCATGCTTTGATAACGCGGAGAAGGAAACCGCGCAAGGTCCGGCTCATTGACTACCACCGGCCTGCCTGTGCTCAGCGCCTCATCCGAGGGCATTCCTTCCCGGCAGCCTGAAGTGGGTTCCACCGGTACCGGCACCCCAGGGGGAAAATGCAATGCATAGATCTCCGCCGCTCCACTGGTTCGATTGAGCAGAGTGACTCCGGCGCAGTCGTGCGCGATGACTTTGTCCAACTCCCGCGATATTGCCGGGAAAAGCTCTGCGGGCGAGAGCTTTGAAACCAGCGCGTTCGTGATCTCGAACAGGGCTCGTAGTCGATCGCGATCATGGACCAACTGTTGCCGCGTCAGGTTCGCCTCCACCGAGACCGCAAGCTCCGACGCCACGCGCAGGAGGAAGGCAAGCTCAGGCCCACTGATCGCAGACTCCGAGTTGGTTCCAAATCCGAGAACCCCCAAATGGCGATCGCCCGTAGTCAGCGGAACCAGAGTGAGCGACACGACATCCTTGGCGCGGAGGACCGCCAAGTACTCCGGCCAACGGGTCTCGCGCTCCAAATTTGGAATTATGAGAGGCTGCTGGTTAGCGAAAACCCATCCGGCAGGCGTCCGTTCCAAAGGCGTGGTGATATCAGCGTCGCGACTGGCCGTACGTCCGGTACCTACGCCACGCACCTGCATGACATTTGCTTCAACGTCATACAGCATGAGTGCGAACTGCTCAAAATCCACAATTCGCCGCAAGGCCTGCGCCAAGCCGTCGCACAGGCTCTCCAGATCGCTGTGGTTGGCAAGGAGCGGTGAAAGCTCAAACAACGCCTGACAGAATTCCGTTTTCGAGTGCTGCACGTCACTCAGCATAGCAACGCTCGGGGACAAGAGCCGAGATTTCGGCAGACGCCGTCGGCAGATGCCGAACATTCGGCACAACAGCGATTTCGAGAGGAGCCCGGGAAGCATTGGACGATGACTTCCACTCCGCTTCAGATCGGCCACAGCAGCGGACACTCGGACAACCATCTTCGAAACAACCCCGGGCCGTGGAGCGGCGAGACAGGCTCCTGCGGTCCGAAAGCATTCACTCGATAATGGAGTGCATCCGACCGGGCGAACGCACAAATCCGTCCATCCGTAGCGGGAGCACCCCTCAGTCCACAGGTTACGCGTCGTCCGGCGATACGGCCGTCAATGGAAGCGATCGTGCTTAGACACAGGGCGGACGAGTGCAGGTGAAGACCCGTTTTGAGGCACATCCGCGCCGCATTCCATCATGGACTATTACCAGCACGACGAAGCCACGACCTTCCGCTTTCAACTCGCTGGAGAACTGGCGGGACCCTGGGTAACGGATCTGGAGCACGCCTGGCAAACCGCGACGTCAATCATGCTCCATAAGCAATTGGTTCTGGACGTTTCAGATCTCACAGGTGCCGATGCGCCGGGAATTCAATTGCTCCAACGCATGCTTAGATCCGGCGCCAGTCTGGTTTCTGCCGAGCCACCGGCCTCGCCAGGCCTGCTGCGCTCGTTAGGAGTGCCCGTAGCCTTTAAGCCGCGCCAAGAATCTTCGCGGAGTCCGTGGCGCTGGCTTCACCAAGCCTTTGTCGGCTGATAAGCTGCGGGAGCCTTGGACCGCGCGCTGGGGAGAGTCTGGGGATAGCAACGCGGCACGTGCTCCGCTACGGATTAGAAGCGGCAACCAGGTCCGCACCGGGGAAGCCGTCTCCGGCACTCTCCCCGCATGCGTCGTCGCTGAACCATACGGTCATCTCGACATCGCCGACGAGAGCAGCACGAGCCGTGAGAATGAGCCTTCGGGGTCGCGATTTGCCTTCAACAATGCTGTAATCGCGCACAAAACGCGGATGGCTAAGAAACGCGGTGGGCGATTTCACAAACTCCCCCCATTCCCGCAACGGCAGCGCAGTAGCCGCATCCAGCCACAACTCACCGCGGAACAGGCCGACTCGCTTGTGCTTCGGGATCACGCGGAAGACTTGGGCAACGTGGCCGTTGTAGTCCGCAACTCCGGCGCGCTCAATACGATAGTTGCCAGCCGCGATGGCGAACTCCTTCTTGTCGGATCGCCTCTCGACGTCGGCCGCCAGGTAGCGGGAGATGACATCCTTCCCGATAATCCTATCTCCGCTAAAGCGCAGTCCGGTGTAGACGGTTTCACCGGCACGGGTGATCATCCGCAACCCCCGCATTGCGCCGTGCTTTTGGAGCCGCGGCAACGAAGCCTCAATCTCAACTCCCACCGTCTCCCCAAGTCCGGCACCCGGACCGTCGTGAGTGGCCAACAGATAACGTTCCAAGACGCTCTGCGGGATTGGGGACTGGCCCAGTGCAAAGCTGGCGCTCAGCGCGGTAAAGAGTGCGAGTCGCATAAAACAAGAGAGAAGGAGCCCACACGCTTGCGCTGGCAGCACCTTCGTCCAGACAACCTTCTCAATGCACGTTGGATTCCAGCCCGTCTTCGACACGCCTCGGCATGCGATCGGGGAAGCGAACGAGAGAGAAAACTGGGGCTATCTCGCATAACGCATTAGGAGTTAACGCCGTGCTTCGGACGCCGGGATCGAGGTCCGACGGCAACACCAATGTTCCTTGAGCCGCCACAAAGGGTTGAGTTCGCGCTTCAGCCTATACAAACAACTCCTTGCGAGCCCCGCACCACGTTGCCTTGTTCTCATTACCCGGTCGGCCCCGAAAGCACGGGCGTTCGCCTCGGATGCCGACCGACTCCTAAGATCCCAACGGGACCCTCCGGCGCGTAGTAACCCGGCCGGTAGTAGAGCTTGAGCTTCCGCCCACGCGCCTGGCCCGACAGCTTTAGGCTGATTTTGTGGTACTTCCCATCATTCTGAATGCCCGTTGCCTTGTAGTCCAGCATGTATTGGTAGCGGATGTTGATGCCCTTCAGTGCATCCTGCAGATCGCGCTCCGAAGTGACTTCAAAGTACCTGCCGCCAGTCGAATCCGAAAGCGTGATCAACAGGTTTTCTGCTGAATCAGGATCATCGCGAGGGGGGTGTCGCACACCCACGCCCAATGCGTACAGCGTCAGGTTGGACTCTTCGAGCATCCGCACCAGCTCTCGCTTGGAGTAACGGCTGTTGTTGTCTTCCCCATCTGAGAGCACCAGCAGCGCCTTGCGAGCATTCCGGCTCCGTCGCAAATAGTTGCAGGCCAGGTAAATCGAGTCCAAGAGCGCCGTTGACCCACCAGACTGCTGGTCGTTGACGACTTTGACGACCTCTCCGGTCCGTGCCTCGAACATCAGAAGCGCCGTGGGCCGCCTTCCAACGGTGACTACAAAGAACTCATCTTTAGGATTCGACCTCCCAATGAACTCCTTGGCGGCTTGCTTCGCCAGCGGAAGTGCTTCCTTCATGCTTCCGCTGACGTCGAGTACAATTCCCGCGGACACTGGAGTCTCTTCCAACCATAGGGTGTCGATATTCTGCTCGTGACCGTCTTGAAAGACGCGGAAATCCTCCCGCTTCAAATCCGTGACGAACCTCTCGCTACGGTCGACCACCGTGGCGTTCACCAGGATCATCTCGGAATTCGATCGAAACGCCGGCGCCTCCCGACGCTCCGCAGGAGTATCCGCCGCCAGAATGGCAAACGGCACAAGCTGCAAAAGAACGCAACCTCGGCCGAAGAAAACTGCCATGTCGCCACCGTAACAGCAATGGGAAAAATCGGGAATACATTGCTAACTGTATTCTCGGCTTGTTTATCACGGTAGCCGTCACCCTCAACTCGCTGGTGCTTCGTCCCGTCAAAGGGCGAGTTGATTAGGAGAACTTCCGTTTTCGCGTGCGCGCCGCGTCGGAATTGCGGCGCTCATCTAGCAGCATAATGGGGCCAAGCCAGCATAGCGCGTTAAACATTAGAAAGGCGCTGGGTGATGCGGTAGCTGAAGCCGCTCACTGTTTCTCACTGCCAGAGTTGATGTGCTGAGCCGAGCAACCCGTGAGATCCAGGAGGTAGTCGAAGGCGTCAATCAAGAAATTACACCGGGTTGAACAACTTCGAGCACCTGCGGAGAGATCGCGAGATTTCCGGCCTCCTCATATCGGTGTCGTTTGCAGCTGAGGCACGCCCTCGAGTTGGTGCAGTCGGTCAAGCAACACAGGAGTAGAACTGCGGGATAATGGGGGGTCTTCGAACTCTTGGGCCGGCTGGAGTCTGTGGGGACATTCGATATAAGTCATGGCACGCATTCGCATTCTCCTGGCCGACGACCACACCGTCATGCGCCGCGGGATACGGCTGTTACTCGAGCAACAGTCCGACTTCCAGGTGGTCGGCGAGGCCGAAGACGGCCGCCAGGCGGTTGACCTGACTGCCTCTCTGCATCCCGATGTGGCCGTTCTGGATATCGGAATGCCGTTGTTAAACGGCATCGAGGCAACGCGGCAAATTGTCACGGCTTCTCCGGAAATCGCGGTGGTAGTTCTCAGCATGCACTCTGACGAGACATATGTTCTGCGAGCTCTGAAGGCTGGTGCAAAAGGCTATCTGCTCAAGAATTCGGCAGAAGCCGACTTGATCCAGGCCGTTCGAGCTGTTGCCGAGGGGAAGTCGTTTTTCAGTCCAGTCATAGGCCGGATGTTGCTTGAAGATTACATGCGACAGGTGGCGAAGCGGGAGGTTGAGGACAGCTACGACCTGCTGACGCCGCGGGAAAAAGAGGTCCTGCAGTTGGTCGCCGAAGGCAAAACGAACAAAGAAGTCGCGAACTTCCTGAAGCTCAGCCTGTATACGGTTGAGAGCCACCGTGGGAACATCCTCGAAAAGCTGAATCTGCACTCGGTCCCGGAGTTGATCCTCTACGCGGTGCGCAAGGGGATCATCTCATGAGCCTGCCAATGCACCCGGGGGCGGCAGCGGGACCTCCGCAACTATGGCGGTTCCCGCCCCAGGCTCGGACGTGACCCGCAGAAGGCCTCCGAACTGGCGCAGGCGTTCTTCCATCCCCACCGTTCCAAGACCACGAACGTTCTCCGCGTCAAACCCGATTCCATCGTCCTGCACGCGGAGGACTAACCGGTTAAGAATCTGCTTCAGTTCGATCTGGACCGTTTTGGCCTGAGCGTGGCGCGTGACGTTTTGAAGCGCTTCCTGCGCGATCCGGTAGAGACAGATGCTTGGCCCCTCGGGCAGATCGTCTGCAACGGCTTCGGCCGAAACCTTCACTGCGAGGCCGGTTCGCCGGGACACTTCGCGTGCCTGCCATTGGATCGCGGCAGTCAAACCCAGATCATCCAGCATCGAAGGCCGCAACAAGAGAGCGATGTCGCGGATCTCGTTAACGCTGGTGTCGGCAAGCCGCCGGATCGAGTTCAGGAGTTCCCGGCTTTGCGCATCACTCTCCGGAATACGCTTTTGGAGATTTCCGGCATCGACGAGCAAGGCGTTGAGGGACTGTCCCACCTCGTCATGCAGTTCTCGTGATATGGACTTCCTTTCCTGCTCCTGAGCGGCTACAAGGCGTTGCGACAACTCTCCCATCTCGACGCGGGCGGCGGCAACCTGCTCATATCTACGCCGGGTTTCCATCTCGAGCCGGGAAATATAGATCGCACTGCCAATCGCTAGAATCGTTGCCACGCCCAAACTCAAGACGAACATCCACAGGAACTCTGTGCGCAGGTTCCCGAATCCTGCGGCCATCCGCGACTCTCCATCCGCCACCTGCCGCGAATGCGCATCATCGATCTCCGTCGTGATTTCCAAGACCGAAAGCCGGCTCGGCAGAACAGCCGAACTGTAAAAAGCCAAACCGGAAGCCCTTCTTTCGCGATTCGACCATGTCAGGGTTGGGCTGATCGATTCCCAGTAGCGCTCGATCTTTCTTCTCAGCCTGGCAGCCATCTCGGCCTCGTTTGCGTTGGGAGTAGCGGTGTAGGCGTCGAGGCCGTGTTCCAAATCCGCCCAAACCCGGCGCAACTCGCGACTGTGCTCCGCGCTACGGTTCTCGTCGGGATCCAATAGATAGTCGCGGACAAAAGTGTCGGATAGAAGAAGCTTGGTTCGGATCGAAACCAGCGTTCCAGTTCGCGCGAGGGCATCCGCTCGAATGAACTCGCCCTGCTCTCGGATGCCATGGAGCACCCGAACTGCATCGGCTCCCGCTGCGAGCATCAGCAGTAACATTCCCCCCAGCCCTACGCACAGGATCATTCGGACACGGCGGTGCGCGGCTTCCAGCGCCGGTTCAGGCACGAGAGTGTTGCCTTCGGCTTCGATGACAGCGGGCTTTCCACCAGGCATACGTCTCCCTGCCCATCATGGCAGACAGGGCCGCTCCAATCGAGCAGCAAGTGCAGCGCGGAGTGTAGCCGACGCTTCTTCCAATCTTCGGGAGGAGATGCTGCGAGGTCTGCGGGTTCAGGCCAGAGCGGATCGCCGCCAAGACCCGCCTGATTCTCTCTTTCCCACGTTGCGGGTCATTGATTTCCAGTTCTACCGAGTGGGCACACTCAAGAGCGTCCAGAAGATCCCCCAGATGGGCCGTCTTGGGGATAACATCGAGCGCGAGATGGGGGCAGATCAGAGACCATGTGTTTTCGTGCCGCTGTGTGAGGACGACCTTCGGAACGTTGGGGTGCGACTCTTCAAGTCTTTGCAGGATTTCCGTCCACAGTTCGAAGGTGTGGTCGATGTCAATCAACAAAATCCGAGCACTGGTGATCGCCAATAGTACTTCGGACTCACGAATATCACGAGCGTGAAACGCACGGATCCCGACCGCAGATAGATGATGGCTCAACCTGACTGCGTCTTTCCCTGACGCGGATAGGAATACACAAGAGAAACGCCTCGCGAAGTTCGTAGAGGGATCGTGTTCACGTTCGTGTTTCAGGAACAGGCCGGTGCGATTGTCCATCGAAAACCCCGGGTGGAAAGCCCCTTTATTCGCTTCATTCATCGCCTTCGTCTCCTTCCTGCCTGCCTCAGTGTAAGGATCTGGAGGGCTTTCCTGATATCGCCTTCGGAGGGGATACACCCAACCGGGGGCAGGGGGCGTGAGCCTCCGTTCATACCCTGGGCTGGGTGATAGCCATCCCCTCTGCGGGGTTGTCGTTCCCCCCTTTCGAGGCTATGGGTTTAAAAAGCATGCGGCCCTAGTCTGGAGTTGAGCCGAACGAGGAGCCTAGGTTTCCCGGCCGGCCAGCCTCCCGAAGGCGTTGGGAGGCCGCCAATAAGGAGGCAAGAATGAGTTTCAACGGACATATGCGGAGCCGCCGGAAGGTGGTCTTCTTCGCCGCCGCAGCTTTAACTATTGGAGGAGCCCTCGGTGTGGCGGCCGCTGCCACCGTGCATCTTCACACAGGTCCATGGCCCATGGCCTCGATCAGAGAAGCAGTGCACTCGGGCAGTGAGGACACGCGAGGTTATTCCCGGGTAGTGAAGGCAGTGCTGCCAGCCGTGGTAAACATTTCCTCTTCGCGCATCGCCAAGGACGAAATGAGCGGTATGAGAGGTCAGCCGTCCATGGACCCGTTCTTCCGCCAGTTCTTTGGCGACGAGGGTTCCAGGCGCTTCAACATTCCCAAGGAACGCCGTGAGAAGAGCTTGGGTTCTGGCGTAATCGTGAGCCCCGAGGGCTATGTGCTGACCAACAACCACGTTGTGGACCACGCAACTGAAATTACAGTCACCCTTCGCGATAAGCGCGAGATGAAGGCCGAAGTAGTCGGTACCGATCCGCGCACCGATATCGCCGTTCTCAAGATCGAAGGAACAAACTTCCCCTATGTCACGCTGGGGGACTCTTCCAAGGTGCAGGTTGGAGACATAGCACTCGCGATCGGTGACCCGTTCGGCGTGGGCCAGACCCTGACTTCGGGGATCGTGAGCGCAATGGGCCGCGGCAACCTCGGCATTGAAGAAGTCGAAGACTTCATTCAGACCGACGCGCCGATCAACCCAGGCAACTCCGGTGGCGCGCTGATTGATGACGAAGGGCACCTCATCGGCATCAACACCGCGATCATCTCGGGCAATTCTGGCGGGAATCAAGGCATCGGATTCGCGGTTCCCGTCAATCTGGCTCGCCACGTGATGGACCAGATTCTGAAGAACGGCAAAGTCGAACGTGCCTACCTCGGCATTCTGCCGCAGGACGTGACGCCAGCCATGGCGAAGGCCTTTGGAACGAAGGATACCGAAGGCGCAGTTGTCAGTGACATTACCGCCGACAGCCCCGCCGCCCACAGCGACCTGAAGCAAGGCGACATCATCCTGACGGTGAACGGCAAAATGATTGGAGACGCTAACCAACTGCGCCTTCAGATCGGCATGCTCTCTCCTGGGTCCACGGTGAACCTGAACGTTCTTCGCGACGGCAATCCGCAGCAGGTGGCCGTTAAGCTCGGCGACTTCCCTTCGAAGGAAGATCGGGCATCGCTAAAGCGCAACGATCCGGACAGCTCCCTCGAAGGCGTTTCAGTCGAGAACCTGACGCCTGAGACAGCCCGCGAGATGAAACTGGCGCCAGAAACCAAGGGTGTGGTGGTATCGGAACTCGATCCATCCAGCCACGCCGCGGAGGCCGGACTGCATCCCGGCGATGTGATTCAGCAGGTCAACCGTCAACCCGTGAAGAACGTCCAGGACTTCGACCACGCAATGGCTTCGGCTAAGAAGGACAGCCCGACGCTTCTGTTGGTCAGCCGGGAAGGCAGTACCTTGTTCGTCGCTGTTTGATTTCCGGCGTAGAAATGCTTCGGTACACGCCGACGGGAGAGGAGGGCCCCCGGCATTCCTCTCAACCGGCAAAGTCTGAAAAGCAAAACGCGAGCTGCCGGCCAATGAAGAGTTGGCGGAGGTTCGCGTTTTGCCATTCTCCGCGAACCTCCGCCCCGTTAACGTCCCTGCAATGATCCGGCCTGTCAGACGAAAATCTTGTGCGGCTTGGAGCACGACCGAATCGGCTACCATCTTTAGCGGAGCCACCGTTCCATTCCGTCTGCGATACAACCGTGGGCTTGATAACCGATTGAGAAGCTGGACTTACTTGGGGAAAGCCGAGCCTTGGCTGAGAGGCGTTCTGTCAGCCAGCCGGCATGTGCCGGACCAAAGCTGCAACACGGCTGCGGCGCGGTCTAGGATTGAATTATGCTCCTTGCCGGGATGACGCTTCTAGCCGCCTCGATCGCTACCGGCCCGGAGCCGGGATCCAGAATCCCGGCGTTCTCACTTCCCGACCAGACGGGCCAGACGCGCGACTTCGCGTCGCTCAAGGGCCCCAAGGGACTCGTTCTGGTGTTCTTTCGATCGGCTGACTGGTGACCGTTCTGTAAGGGGCAACTCGTGGAGTTGCAGGTTCATTCGGCAGAGTTCCGGAAACGCGGTCTGAACGTGGCGGCGATCAGCTATGACAGCGTCGCCGTGCTCAGAGACTTCGCCCGACGCCGCAACATCTCGTTCCCGCTCCTCTCGGATGATCAATCGCGCGTGATTCGTGCGTTCGGCATTTTGAATGAGAGCATCGAGAAAACAAGTTCCGTCTTCGGCGTACCTTATCCTGGCACCTATGTGCTCAACCAGGCGGGTGCCGTAACAGCGAAGTATTTCGAGGTGGAGTATGAGGAACGGGTGACCGCCTCGGACATCCTGGCCCGCCAGTTTGGGGCACAGCCGGCCGCTTCGCCGAGCGGCGCAACAGGTAAGCACCTCAGCATCACGGAGTCGAGCAGCGCACGCATGGCCATCGGCGGCCAGAAACTGGCCCTCATCCTAACGATCGAAATGCAACCCGGCATCCACGTCTACGCACCCGGCGTACAGGGCTACAAGCCGGTGTCTTGGGAGATGAGCGCCGGGCAAGCAAAACTGCCGACGCGTTTCTTCACCGCAGTGGCGTGGCCGAAGGCGAGGATGCTGCACTTGAAAGCAATCGGCGAGACCGTTCCGGTGTATGAGAAGAGTCTTCGTCTCGTGCGAGAGTTCACCGTGCCCAGCAACCAGTTGCTACGGGAAGCGACCGGGCCAGATGGAAGAATGACGCTTGAGGGCGTGTTCCGGTATCAGGCGTGCGATGCGACGACTTGTTACAACCCCGAGACGATTCCGGTTCGATTCGAACTGCAGGTCCTTCGGCATGACACTGAGCGTGTGCCCGAAGCGCTTCGGCGGAAGACGGGCGGGTAAGTGGTTTCTTCTGCTCAGCGACAGACGCGTCTTTGCCTTTGTCTGCCTGTTGGACGCATGCCAAAAATCTGCGTGGGACTTGCAGCTGACGGGTGCGGCCAAACGGAAAATTCTACGAACTTGTGACACTTCCGGGACAGCCCATCACGCCGGCTTGCGGCAGCGAGATCCCAAAGACCTTCGATGCCTACATCTCCGAGCTATACCGTATTTGTTCGGGGTGACGGGCCAGAACCCTTTTGACCTGCGATTTGACTCCGAAGATCGTCGCAACCCATCTACCCGAATAGGCACCTCATGGACTGGCCGATCGAACACTCGCATCACGTCGCCGGATAGAGCGGGGATTGGCTCGAAATCAGACATTGGAGGCGGAGGGCGACCAACGCGACGAAACGGCGTAAACCGCGCAATTGCAAACGAGGATGTTCAGTATGCCAACGACCCCAACCGAATCAGAACCGGCACCCACCAAGCCAGCTAATGCCACGCCCCCGGACATCGCAACTGCGTCGGTTCCCGAAACGCTCGCGACGCTCAAGGTCAACCCCGACAGTGGGCTCACAAGCACGGATGTGGATGCTCGCCGGAAGGAACATGGCTACAACGAAGTAGCCGAGAAGAAAGGGCACCCGTTCCTTACATTCCTTCGGAAATTCTGGGGGATCTCGGCGTGGATGCTGGAACTGATCATAGTACTTTCAGCCGTACTCCGAAAATACTCGGACCTCGTCGTGGTGTGCGCGCTGCTGGTTGTCAACGCGGTGCTGAGCTTCATGCAGGAGCACCGGGCTGCCGGTGTCGTTGAGACACTTCGCCGGCGATTGCAGGTCAGTGCGCGCGTGCGGCGCGATTCCAATTGGCAGGTCATCCCGGCGCGGGAATTGGTTCCTGGCGACATAGTTCGCGTGCGACCCGGCGACATCATTCCAGCGGACGTGAAACTCCTTACGGGAGCGTTGAGTGTGGACCAGTCTGCGCTCACTGGCGAATCGAACGACGCAGACAAGAAGCCCGGAGAAGTGCTCTCTTCGGGGTCCGTTGTCCGGCGAGGCGAGGGCAACGGCGTGGTTCTGCTGACCGGGGCGAAGACCTATTTTGGCCGCACCACGGAGCTTGTGCAGCAGGCTCGACCGAAGCTCCACATCGAAGCTGTGGTGAGCAAGGTGGTCCGTTGGCTTTTTGTCATTGTGGGCGCGTTGCTCTGCGTGGTGGTCGTGCTGTCGCTGATCCGCGGCGCGCCTCTTCTGGAGATGGTTCCGCTTATGCTCGTGCTGCTGATGAGCGCAGTGCCAGTCGCGCTCCCCGTCATGTTCACGATCAGCATGGCTGTTGGGTCGAAAGAGCTGGCCAAGCGCGGCGTTCTAGTGACCCGCCTGAGCGCAGCCGAGGATGCCGCGACGATGGACGTTCTCTGTGTGGACAAGACCGGCACAATCACGATGAACCAGTTGGGCGTCACCGGCCTAATCCCGCTGGAGAAGTCAACGGAGGCCGAGGTGTTGTTTGCCGGGGCTCTGGCATCGCAGGAAGCCAACCAGGATCCCATTGACCTCGCGTTCCTGGCTGCGGCCAAGGAGAAGCATATTTTCGACAATCTGCGCAAGGTTACGCCGGTTTCGTTCGCGCCGTTCGACGCGAAGAACCGGCGGACGGAAGCGGTAGTCGAGCAGAACGGGCAGCGGATGCGTGTGATGAAAGGCGCCGTGCGCACCATTGCCGAAGCCTGCGGACTGCAGCTCCCGGCGATCGAAGCGTTGGAGGCGCGCGTCAGTGATTCGGCTGCAAGAGGCTATCGGACATTGGCGGTGGCACGCGGTCCCGAGACGGGCGCTCCGGGATTGGTCGGATTGGTGGCATTGTACGATCCGCCGCGACCGGACGCGAAGCAACTTATTGCCGCACTCCAAGCTCACGGAGTGGCGGTGAAGATGCTCACCGGCGACGCGCTGCCGGTGGCAAGCGAAATCGCGCGCGGAGTGGGTTTATCCAACATTCGGCGCATGGCGGACCTCAAAGCCGCAAACGCGCAGGCTGGTAACAGGGTGGTTGATCTTCTCGCGGGCACCGATGGTCTTGCCGAGGTATTTCCGGAAGACAAATACACCGTGGTGAAGAACCTGCAAGCCGCCGGGCATGTCACTGGAATGACGGGTGACGGTGTAAACGATGCTCCCGCACTGCGCCAGGCCGAGGTCGGCATCGCCGTTGCAACCGCAACCGATGTGGCCAAGGGCGCCGCGAGTGTAGTCCTGACCGAACCGGGGCTGACCAATATCGTCGCCCTGGTCGAGCAGGGGCGCACGATCTATCAGCGCATCCTGACGTGGATCATCAACAAGATCAGCCGGACCATCCTGAAGGCATCCTTCGTGGCCATCGCTTACGTGGTGACCGGCAAATTCGTAGTGTCTGCCTTTGCGATGCTGCTGTTGACCTTTATGACGGATTTCGCCAAAATCTCCCTGGCGACCGACAACGTTCGGCCGTCCGGGAAACCAGAGACATGGAATATCGGGGGCTTCATCACGGTGTCGGTGGTCCTGGGTGTTGCGATGGTGGCGGAAGCATTGCTCCTATTGTGGATCGGCTGGTCGCGTTTCGGCTTGTCGGCCCACGACAATGCGCTCTATACCTTCAGCTTCCTCACCTTGCTCTACTTTGCCGTGTTCTCCGTGGCTTCCGCGCGCGAGCGCCGCGCGTTCTGGTCGACGCTGCCCAGCAAGGCCCTCCTGGCGGCCCTCCTTGCGGATGCACTCGTGGGTACCATCCTTACGCGCGTGGGTCTTCCGGGACTCATGCCACTGCCGTGGACGCAAACACTCGCGATCTTTGCATATGCAACGGTTTCTTGTCTGGTGATCAACGACGCACTGAAGGTCGTGATGATCAAGTGGCGCGTGCCAACGGCGATCGCTTAGCGTATGCCGATTCTCGCGCAATTGTTTTCTTGCCGCGGAAGGCGCGGACTCAGATGAGGAAAATCGCCAGGCTCTAAGATGACTCTGATGGCATCGAGTCCGACCTGCAAGAGTCCTGCATTCGGAACGGACTCCTAGCAGGGGCTAACGCATCGGAGCTTTCAAAAGAGGGCAGGCCTGCCAACTGCGCGCCGATAGTGCCGTGCGATCGGCTTGACTGGAGCGTGACAAATGCAACGCTGGTTTCTAGAAAATAAGTTGAATGAGACAGTAAGGTCATGACAGGGGCGGGCGCGGCGCGCCCGCCCCTGTCTATGGCTTCAAGCCGTGTTATCGACTTTAGCCGCCGCCCGGCCCGTTGTGGCAGCTATAGCAGCCGATGATCGTGCCTGAGGTGAACGTGTGTCCGGCCAGAGTGCGGTCGGCCTGCACCTTCGACAGGATCGTTCCCCGATAGTCCGTACCGTGGCAGCCCTGGCAGGCGGTAGCGCCGCCGGAGTCGGCCACGCTCTGGTGTCTACTGACCCAAGTAGTGCCTACGGGATGCATCCCGTGAGGGCCGCCATTAGTCGTAGTAGGAACGGTAGCGTGACACGTCGCGCATTCCACCAGCATGCCCGCGTGGCCCTGCAGGTTCGTGCTTTGGACGTTGTCGTTCACGATGGGCGTGGGGAACTCCGCATGGGTTGAGCCGTGGCAGGCTTCGCACTGCAGGCCGCCATGACCGCTTGAGGTGCGGAAGAGCGAGAAGCCGGCGGTCGGTGAGTTCGCGTTGCTGGCGAACGTGAGGTCGGCGGGAGTTCGCGGCGTAGTGCCGCTGGTGAACGCCGACGTGTAGGCCAGCGTGGTGTTGGTGGCGCTTGCCAGGCCAGTATGGCAATTCGCGCAATTCGGTTCGGAGAACCAGCCGGTGCGGCTGGCTACGGCCAACGCGCTCAGATTACCGTGGCAACTCTGGCACTCAATGGCGTGCGAGCCTGTGGAAGTCAGCAACGTTCCCATTGCGCCGCGCAGGCACTGCGTCTTGGGTCCGGGATGGCAGGTGTAGCACGTGGAGCGCGTCGTGCCGCTGTCCATCGTGGCGCCGGTCGCCGGGTCGATGACTCGCGCGTGGAGCCCGTGGAGCGCGGTGGTCAACGGCAGAACGCCGCTGATACCGGTAATTGCGACGAAGGCCGACCCATGGCAGGCGTAACACATCACGGGTTTGGTAACGGTAGTCGCTTCCAGTCCGGCGGTATTATAGCCGACCTGCGTGGCCGCCGATTGGAACAGCGCCAGCGTCTGGAAACGCTCGTCGTGCTTGCGCAGCAGGTTCAGCTTCATGTCCTTGGCCGGGTCGGGGTTGTTAACCCAGCCGCGGCTCGGCATGGCCGCGGCATAGCCGCTGGTCGAGGCGTGGCAGGTGCCGCATCCAACTTCGTCGGAGATGGGCAGCACGATGTCGGTGGTCGCCAACACCGCGCCGGTGGAGTTCTTGGCGGTGACGCGCATCATCGGGAAGTAGTTGTTCGTCCCGTTGTCGGCGAAGTTCGTGAGCGGAATTGCCTGAGCCATCCAGCTGTTATCGACCGTGCTGAAGGTCATGGCTTGCGGAGTATTGGCTGTGCCCGGCATGGCAAATCCGAACAGACCAACATCCGGAGCCTGTGTGCCGAAGCCCCACGACGCAATGTAGGTCCAGAAGTTGGTCTTGCCGATCGACGTGGTGTTGATCGTGTTCGTCAGCGGATCGGTAATCGCCTGATAGGTCAGGCTATAGCCGCTTGGCGAAACCACCAATGCACCGGACGTGTCCACCAGGTGCGCATGGATCGTATTAAACGGAGGGAGGAATCCGGCTACGCTGAAGTCCTTGCCGTCGTCGCAGTGCATCCCGAGATCGTTCCAGGCGATCACCTTGAACGGGCCGCCGGAGGCGGTGGTTGTACCTACTACAAAGGTCACCGTTACGGTGCGCGTCAGGCCATTGCCGCTCACCGTGATCGTTCCGTTGTAAGTCGCCGCCGCCAATCCGGTCGCGTTTGCCGTCACCGACAGTGACGCCGGTGTCGTGCCCGAGCCGGGTGCAACAGTCAACCAGGCCGCGGCGCTCTTGCTCGCCGTGAAGGTGGTGTTGGGGCTGGCGCTTACCGATACAGTTTGAGCGCCCGGGGATGTGCCGCCCACGGTAGCTGAAAACGAAAGCGCCGTGGGGCTCACACTCAGCGTGGGGGTGCCGGAACTGGTCACCGTAAAAGTCACGGCGACGCTGCGGGTAAGCCCATTTCCGGACACGGTAATTGTGCCGCTATAGGTTCCTGCGGCCAGTCCCGTCACACTCGCCGAGACCGTGAGGGTTGCTGGCGTTGTGCCAGCGGTCGGCGCGACGGTCAACCAGGCCGCGGCGCTTTTGCTCGCCGTAAACGTGGAATTGGGGCTGGCGCTAACCGACAAGGACTGGGCGGAGGGAGACGAGCCGCCAGAAGTCGCTGTGAAGGACAGTGCTGTGGGGCTGACGGTTAGCGTACGCGTGGAAGTAGTGATCGTAAGTGTCACCGGAACGGCCTGCGTTCTCTCGCCGCTGGAGATCGAGATCGTGCCTCGATAAATTGCCGCCGTCAGGCCCGTCGGGTTTGCCAGAACGGTCAGGGTCTGGGGTGTGGTGAGGGTTCCCGAGGGTGAGACAGACAGCCAGGTACGCCCGCCGCTTTGGCCAGACGCGCTCACCGAAAACCGAGTCCGGCTACCGGCGCTGACAGCGAGGGAATTCCTCAGCGTAGTAGAACTACCCGCCGTCGCAGAGAACGACAACGCGGCAGGGGAGACGGTTATACCTCCGCCATCTTGGGCCATCGACATGGAGGTCCAGATTGGACTGGCCACCAGGGCTGCAAAGGTAAGCATGACCCGGTAGTGTTTCACTAAGCTGCTCCTTTTGAGTCGGGACTGCCGCGCCTGCAAACAAAAGGCGCGGCGGAATGCGCACGGTTAATGTTCCATTCCGGGAGAACAAGCGCCAACGATGGCACGGACGCACCTAGAGCGTCGATGAACCAATCGAGGGCTTCCTCGCCGGAACACAGTTCGTCCCCCCGCCATCCACGGAACGTCTACCGACACGCAACTCTTTACTGTTAGTTACCGACACCCCACCGCTGAGAACGGAGTGGGCTCATTGGGCTGAGTCCTTAAGCTGGACTTCTTCCCGGCGCAATTCGCGAGGCCGCGTTGAACCGGAACTCAATGAGCTAAATAGGTCTAAAACTACTCGTACACGATA
Source organism: uncultured Acidobacteriia bacterium (assembly GCA_903909435.1). Classification (GTDB taxonomy): domain Bacteria; phylum Acidobacteriota; class Terriglobia; order Bryobacterales; family Bryobacteraceae; genus CAIVVT01. The sequence goes on from CAIVVT010000288.1 coordinate 201,466, forward strand.
GTATATTACCCTAAAAGCTCCCTTGACGTCGATCAAAATGCTCGGCGAAAAGAATTTCATAGTCCTGTATTAAGGCGCCTGATTCTGCCGAAAAAGCCACGCAGATTCGCCTATGTCCGGATGGCTCGGAGCACCACCTTCGGGGGGTAAGTAGCTGGTTCTCAGATGCCTATCGGGCGCCAAAGAAGATACAGATGCGGAGGTTCAACGGGGTACAGCGCAGTTGCCCGGTCACAGCACTGCGACGGAAACCTGTTCCACGGGCAGTGGAGAGGTCTTTTCTCATCTCCACCGTCCCCTTTTGCGGACGTTCCAATGAGCCGCGACGCCCTCAGCCTCTGACTCCGAGCTTACGCAGGATGGTCATCATCGGGCACCAGTTGGTGAACGCCGACTGGAACAGGTTAAGTCCCACGAAGGCCGTGAACCAATAGAAGTACGGGCTCACGGTCATGCCGAGTACAACGCTCAGCATTATGAAGAGCCCGGCAACGAGTCTTAACCAGCGATCGACTGTCATCAGTTATCCCTCTGTCTGCGTGGATGCACTCGGGTGCGCGGGCGTGACGGACTGGCTCGCGATTCTTGCATGGAAGATGTAATAAACGATGGGTACGGTGACGCGTGAGAGCGACAGGGAGGCTATCTCGCCCGCCATCAACGCTATGGCGAGACCCTGGAAGATTGGGTCAAAGAGAATGACCACACTGCCGACCACCACGGCGGCGGCGGTCAGCATCATGGGCCGGAAACGCACCGCGCCCGCGTCCACAACCGCCTTGTCGAGCGGCATCCCTTCTTTCAGACGCAATTCGATGAAGTCCACCAGGATGATGCTATTGCGCACCACGATGCCCGCCCCGGCGATGAAGCCGATCATGCTAGTGGCGGTGAAAAAGGCATTCAATAATCCGTGTGCGGGCAGGATGCCGACTAGCGAAAACGGGATGGCCGCCATGATGATCAGCGGCGTGAGGAAGCTCTGGAACCAGCCGACCACCAGCACGTAGATCAGGATCAGAACGGCGGCGAAGGCGATTCCGAGATCGCGGAAGACCTCATAGGTGATGTGCCATTCGCCGTCCCACTTCATGGCATATTTCGCGTCGTCGAAGGGCTGGTGGGCGGTGAGTTGCTCGATCTTGTAGCCGCCGTCAACGGGCAGCTTCGCGATTTCCGGGCCGAGTTTGAGGATCGCGTAGACCGGGCTCTCCATCGCGCCCGCGACATCGGCGGTCACGTAGGTAACAGGCATCAGGTTCTTGTGATAGATGTTGCGCTCCACCGTGGAGTTTTCCACTCGCACGAGTTCGGAGAGCGCGACCAGGCCGTTGCGGCCCGCGACTTTCAACTCCTTGAAACGTTCCAGGTCGCTGCGCGTGGAGCGGTCCAGGCGGACGGTGATGGGGATGTCCTCGCGCGCAGTGTCGATGTGCAGCAGGCCCGCACTCGCCCCTTGAGAGGCGACCGAGACGGTCTGCGCGATCTGCTCGACGGTGACGCCGTTCAATGCGGCCTTCTCGCGGTCCACGTGCCAGATCTGCTTGGGCTGCGGATCCTCGACGTACCAATCGGCATCGACCACCCCGGGAGTGTGATCGAAGATGTTGAGAATCTGCCCGGCGAGCTTTACTCGCCCTTCTTCCGATGGTCCGTAGACTTCGGCCACCAGTGTCTCAAGCACTGGGGGACCGGGCGGAACCTCCGCCACCTTGATGCGCGCGTTGTTTTCGCGCGCGATTGCCAGCAGGCTCAAGCGCACGCGTTTGGCGATCTCGTGGCTGGGCGAATTCCGCTCGCCCTTGGACTTGAGATTCACTTGAATGTCGGCCACGTTTGAGCCTCGGCGCAGGTAGTAGTGCCGCACCAGCCCGTTGAAGTTGTAGGGCGATGCAGTGCCCGCATACGTTTGGACGTTGACCACTTCGGGTTGTTCGAAGGTCTTCTCCGCGAGTTGCTTCGCGACGCGCGCCGTCTGCTCGAGCGTGGTGCCCTCGGGCATATCGACGATCACCTGGAACTCGCTCTTGTTATCGAACGGCAACATCTTCACCTTCACGAATTCGATGTAGACCAGCGACATTGCTCCGAGCAGCAGCAGGACCACGGTGAGCAGGAAGCTGTACCGCACGATGGGCACGTGGATCAGCCGGTCCATGAAGCCGCGATACATCACCGTGAGGCGATCTTCCTTGTGCTCGTCATGGCCCCCTTGATTTGGGCGCAACAGTCGAATGGCGGCCCAGGGCGTAACGATGAAGGCGACCAGCAACGAGAAGATCATCGCCGCCGTAGCGCCGATCGGGATGGGCCGCATGTAGGGACCCATCAGGCCGCCTACAAAGGCCATGGGCAGTATGGCGGCGATGACCGTAAGCGTCGCCAGGATGGTCGGGTTGCCTACCTCATCGACGGCTTCGATAGCGACCTCGGCTAGCGGACGCGCTTCGTTGTGAGCCATGCGCGCGTGGCGCACGATGTTCTCGACAATGACTATCGCGTCATCGACCAGAATTCCAATCGAGAAGATCAGCGCGAACAGCGTGATGCGGTTCAACGTGTAGCCGTACAGGTAGAAGACCGTGAGCGTGAGCGCGAGCGTAACCGGAATAGCCGTGAAGACGATTAGCGATTCGCGGAAGCCGAGGACCAGCGCAATGAGGATGCTCACCGAGACAATGGCGATCCCCATGTGGAACAGCAATTCGTTCGATTTCTCGGCGGCGGTCTCGCCGTACTGGCGCGTGACGGTGAGGTCCACGCCGTCGCCCAGGAGTGTGCCTTTCAACGCGTCCACTTTGCGGAGGACGTCGCCCGCCACCGCAATTGCGTTCGTGCCTTTGCGCTTGGCGACGGAGATGGTCACTGCGGGCTCGAAGCTCTTGCCGGCGGCGAACTGCACGTACTGGCTCGGCTCCTCGCCGGTGTCGACCACCGAGGCGACCTCACGCAGGTAAACCGGGTGGCCACCCGAGACGGCAACGACCACGCTCTTCGCATCGTCGGCGTCGCGGAGGAAACCTCCGGCTTCAATGACCGTCTCCACATTGCCTGTTGAGGCTGCGCCTGCGGGAAGCCTGCTGTTGGCCGAGCCGAGCGCACCCAGCACCTGCAGGGGCGTCAGACCAAATGCTGTCAGCCGGCCCGCGTCGAGCGTGACACGCAGTTCGCGGCGTTGTCCTCCGAGAATCTTCACCTCACTGACGTCGGGCGTCTGCTTGATGGCATCGTTCAACTGAGCGGCCACCTGACGCAGGTCGTAGTCGTTGTAGCGCTTGCTGTGGAGCGTCAAAGCAAGAATTGGCACGTCGTCGATCGAGCGCGGCTTAACCAGTGGCTGCGATGCGCCGGGCGGGATTATATCGAAGTTGGCGTGCATCTTCTGATTCACGCGGACGATCGATTTCTCCTCATCCTCCCCGACCTTGAAGCGCACCACTACCATGGCGGAGCCGGGCATCGTCGTCGAGTAAACGTACTCGACGCCGGGCACCTCCCACAGCAGTTTTTCCATGGGGCGCGTTACGCGCTGCTCCACTTCGCGAGCCGGTGCGCCAGGCATTTGCACGAACAGGTCGATCATCGGAACGATGATCTGCGGCTCCTCTTCCCGCGGCAGCATTAGCACCGAGAAGACGCCGAGCAGCAGGGAGCCACCGATCACGAGCGGGGTCAGTTTCGAGTTGATCCAGGCCGCGCCGAGACGGCCCGCGATGCCAAGCTTACGAGGTTCGCTCACGGGCGCACCTCAATGCGGATGCCGTCGGTGAGCGTTTGCGGAGGCCGGTCAATCACTAATTCTCCGGCGCTCAGGCCAGAGAGGATTTCGACCATATCGCCGCTGCGCGTTGCGGCCTTGACCATGCGGCTTCGCGCGGCGTCGCCTTCGGCGACGAAGAGCCGGTCGATCTGGCCGTCATGCACTAATGCACTGGCCGGAACCGCCAGCATTTCGCGCTGGCCGAATTCAAACAACACACGTCCGAAAACGCCGCTGCGCAGGCCCTGTAAGCCAGGCAGATCCACTTTGACGATGAAGCTGTGCGAGCCAGCGTCGAGCGCCGGAGCAACTTCGCCTACGCGCGCGGCGAACTCTTTGTCAAAGGCGTCGAGATGAACCCGGACCGCCATGCCGGGGAGTATCTTCGCCAGCCTGCTTTCATCGACGGAGGCTTCCAGCCGGTATGCTCCGCCTTGCTCGACAACGGCAATCGGTGTGCCCGGCGAGGCCAGCATACCCGGCTCCGCTTTGCGTTCAATCACGGTTCCGGCGAAGGGGGCGATCACATTGGCATAACTCGCCTGAAGTTTCGTCTGCGCCACGGCCTCGTCTGCCTGTTGCACTTTGGAGTCGAGTTGATGCCGTTTGGCGCGCGCCATCTCGTAAGCAGCTCGCGCCGTCTTGAGCCGCGCTTCAGCCTCATCGAATTCCTGCGCCGTGATCGACTTGTCGTCGAATAGCGACTTCATGCGGCGGTGGCTTGATTCGGCCAAATCGAGTTGCGCTTTCGCGGCTACCACGCCGCTATCGGCCTCGGGCTGTGCATCCTGCGCCTCGCGGCGCCCGGCCTCGGCCTGCCGGCGCGAGGTCTCGATATCCCGGGCGTCGATCACTGCGATCACCTGTCCGGCTTTCACACTGTCACCCGGCTGCACGCGCACTTCGAGGATCGAGCCCATAGTCCTGGCCGAGAGCACGGATGTGACGCGGGCGCGTACCGAGCCTGTCGCCTCGTACAACTCGGGGAGCTTTACAATTGAAGCCTTTCGAACCGAGACAGCAACGGGTGGAGCGTCTTCCGCCTTCTTCGCCGACTCGCTTGTGCCGGGGCCGCAGCCTGCCAGGACGGCCAAGAGAACTGTTGCGGGCGTGGCCCACAGGGTCTTACTTGAGAACATCGGAATCTCCATTCAAAGTGCCGCTAGCGGCTTCGAGTTGCACGGCCGCCGTGCGCTGGTCGTAAAGCGCCGCGAGGCGGCGGGTCTTCGATTCGAGCAGCGCGGTCTCCGAACGAAGCAGGTCGGTAACCGTGGCGAGGCCATTCGAGTAACGGTTGCGGATAATGCGCAGGCTCTCTTCGGCCTGAGCGATGGTGTCGCGCGTCGTGGCGACGCGTTCGCGCGATGCGCCAAGGTTCGCTTCGGCACGCCTGATCTCCAGGCGAACTGCCGCGCTCACCTGCCTCTCGGTGGCGGAGGCGGCTGCTTGCATGTGATGGGCCTCGGCGACGGATGCCCGGGTGCGGTTGCCGTCAAACAGCGTCCAGCGGGCAGAGGCCATGAACAGCCAGTTGGCGCCACCCTTGCTTGCGAAGTTCTGGCGGTCGGCTTCGAAGACTCCATGCAGTCCGATCACGGGCCAGTACTGCGACTTCGCGGAGGATTCCTGAACTGCGCCGAGGTCCTTACCGAGCCCTGCCAAGAGCAGTTCGGGCCGCGTGCTGGCGGCCTGGCTTTCGCGGTCGGGGCCAGCGTCTGCTGGAAGCTGCGTCGATTCCATCGGAGTGGTCAATATGTGCTCGTCGTCGAGCGGCAGGCCCAACGCTTCATTCAGAGCCGCATGCGCAATGCGCAGATCGGCGGCGGCGCGGGCGCGGTACTCACTCATTGCACTGGCATGAACTTGTACGCTGAGGACGTCGGCATCGGTCGCCACGCCCGCGCGTTGCAGGCTGCGCGACCGATCGAGATCCGCGTTTGCCGACTTCAGGGATTCCTCAGCGAGGTGCAGCGACTCCGCAGTCAGGGCAACCCCGTGGTAGGCGCGGGCGACTCCCGCGATCAGGGCCAGTTCGACGCGGCGGCGTTCTTCTTCCGTCATCTGCTTACCAATCCGCGCCGACTGAACTGCCCCGCGCGTCGCGCCAAAGTCGTAGACCACCTGATCGACGCTTACTTGCGATTGGAAGTTTGAAAGCGCGTCGGGCCGGTTCAACGAGGAGAGATTGAAATTGGCCGCGGTGAACTGATGCTGGGTCAACAAGGACCCGAAAACAAAAACAGGATTATTGCCGCCTTGGAAGCCCTCCATGTAGGTAGCGCGGGGCAGCCACCCGGCGCGAGCCTGTGCGATGCGCGATTCGGCGGCCTGGACGCGAGCCGCTGCGGCCTCCAGCGAAGGGTGGTGAGTCAGCGCCAACTTTACAGCTTCGGGCAGCGTGAGCGGCGCCTGGGCGCAGAGCGTCAGCCCTGACGATAGAAACAAGATCAGTTTTGGGATGGGCATGGTCGTTGGTAGGCAGGCTTGCGACTTCGCCATTGTGGATGCACTGGCGGCCACGAGGTGACACTACGGAGAGCATGTCACCTTTGGGCCGCGGCTGCATCCCGATAAATGAAGGACATTTTTATGGAACTGACGGTGACTTATCTCGGTGGTGTTCAGTTTGAAGCCGAAGCCCGGGGCCACAAGATTTACTCGGACCAGCCGACGGCAAACCATGGTTTCGATGAAGGGATGACGCCTCCCGAACTCCTGCTGGCCTCAGTAGGCACCTGCGCGGGCTACTACGCCGCCGAATATCTGAACCGGATGCATCTCCCGGCATCGGGACTGCGCATCCGCGTGACCGCCGAAAAAGCAACGAATCCGGCGCGGCTAGGGAAGTTCGTCATCGTCGTCGAGACACCCGGTGTGGACGACCCGGAGCACATCGAGGGAGTGAAGAAAGCCGTTGCGAAGTGCCTGGTGAAGAACACGCTCGCCATGCCGCCGGAGATCGTCATCGAAGTGGAGTCGCTGGTGCCGGTCAAGGCCTAAGCAGGGGACTACCGGCCGCAAATTCATTAACGCGGCCGCGAAGCCGATAACATGGTTACGTGGCTGAATTCGTTAATCCGGAAGTGGAATGGGCAAAGCGTTTGCTCGAAGGCGATGCGGCGGCGTTCACGCCCTTTGTGGAGAGTTTTCAGTCGAAGGTATTTCAATACACGTGGATGATGTGCGGGCAGCGCGAGGACGCCGAAGAGGTGGCTCAGGACACGTTGCTCAAGGTCTTCGAGAGCTTCGACCAACTGCGCGAGCCGGAGCACGTGAAAGCGTGGGTTTTTCGCATCGCGAGGAACTACTGCCTGATGAAGCGGAGGCGCAGCGTGTTCGCGCCGGACAAGGAGTTTTCGCTAGACGAGCTGATGCCGGGCCGAATGCCGGGAAATGACTCGCCCGGGAGCGCTGCGTCCGACCGTGTGCCCGATCAGCGGGAACTGCCCGAGCAGCGGTTGTTGCGTGCTGAATTGAACCACGAGTTGGAGACGGCGATGCAGGAGCTGCCAGCAAACTACCGCTCTGTGGTGCTGTTGCGCGACGTGGAGGGGTTATCCACGACAGAAGCGGCGGAAGTTCTCGATTTGAGCGAAGACGTTGTCAAACAGCGGCTCCACCGGGGCCGCCTGGCGTTGAGGAAACGATTGGCCGGCTATCTGACGCCTGCCGGAAAGGTCTCCGAATGAGCCCCGTCAAACACGAACACGGCCCGGCCGATCCACTTCCCCCGGAGGCCTGCCTGGAGGTTTTCGAAAAGCTTTCGGAGTATCTCGACGGCGAACTCTCCCCACAAGACTGCGCACATATTCAGGAACACATCCGGGACTGCGAACCGTGCGTCGCCTTCGTGGAATCGTTGAAGACGAGCATTCGCGCCTCTCGCGAGCTTCGATCACAGGAGACAGTGCGAGAGTTACCGGAGGCGACGCGGGAAGAACTGAAGGCCGCCTGGAGAGCGGCCTTGCAGCGGCGAACTGGATGATCTGCGCTCGACGCCAGTCGCCATCGAAAACAGCTCACTGGCGCCTACCTCAATTGACCAGAGGCATACTGCAAGGCCGAATATTGCGACTGGTAGTCGTACTTCGCACCCAGGCTCTCGATTTCGGCACGGGTAAGATTCAATTGCGCCTGTGTCAATTCGACAATCGACGATAGGCCCAGGTTGTAGCGGCCTTGCGCCAGTGCTAACGCGAGCGAGGCTTGCTTCACGAACTGCGCGACCACGTCGAGCCGTTGATATGCGGTTGACGCGCTGGCCCATGCCACCCGGACGTCGCGGGTGACCCGCAATCGGATGTCCTTGGACCTCTGGTCTTCCGCAGCCGCACGGTAACGCGCCGCTTCACGCCGAGCGTTGAACAAGTGGCCGTTGAATATGGGAATATTCAAATTCACGGCGGCCCCTTCGTACTCAGTGGGTATCTGCCCTGCGTTGATAAGAGGCAGAAACCCGGCAACGGCCGCCAGACTTACGGTCGGACGGTTCAGGTCCTTCTCCGCTTCCGCGAACCGGTGCGCGGCATCGCTGGAGAGGCGCAAGCTGGCCACCTCCGGCCGGTTCTTCAAGGCTTCGTCAATCATGGGCTGGGGCTGATCGGGCGGACTCGCGGGGAGTGGCTCATCCGTCAACTCAAAGCTCGCCGGCTGATCCGAGCCGATCGCGCGGGCCAGTTCGGCGAAGGCCTGCTGTACGCCATCCTGCGCGCGAATCAGAAGCAGTTTAGCATCCGACAGATTCACTTCCGTGAAGCTGACGTCAAGCTGGGACTTCAGCTTGTTCTGCATCAGGGTTGTCACCTGGTCGAACAACTGCTGTCTTGCAGCCACGGTCTCGCGAGCGACCTTCACCACGGCCTGCGCCTGCAGAGCGTTGAAGTAGGCCTGATTCACACGCAGCAGCACATCGTAGCGCGTCGCCTGGTAGTCCTGCTGCACCGCCTGCGCCTGCAACTTCGAACTGGCAACGAGATTGCTGGTGCGGCCGAGATCGGTAATGAGTTGAGAGACGCTGATTCCCTGGCCGAAGCGGTCGAACAGGCGGGAGGCCGAGAGTGATCCGGCGCCAAAGCGCGCATCATGGTTCGACTGGGAGCCAGTAAGGTCGGCGCTCACAGACGGATAGTAGGCCGAACGCGCTTCCCTGATGCGTATTCCGGAGCATGCTGATCAGCGTTCCGGGCTGATGTCGATCGCGATTCCGGGATGATGCCGATCACGATTCCGGGCTGATGGCGATCACCATTCCGGCGGGAAGCCGATCACTTTTGAGGGCTTCGCGGAATGGCGATCGGCATCCCCGGAAACAGTTTCTAAAGCCGTCTTCATGAGGCGCGCTGGGCAGACCGGCGGCACCGGGTCTTCACTGACAGGTGGAGGTCCAGGTTGCCGCAAGAAAGG
>CAIVVT010000289.1 GCA_903909435.1 uncultured Acidobacteriia bacterium
ATCCGCGTCATACAACGTCGAGCCTACGGACTGCATGACGAGGAATACCTCAAGCTGAAGGTGCTGACCTGCACGCTGCCTGCACTTTGATCAATAAACATACAGAATCTACCCACACGTTTTCACGAAGACCCATAATAGTCATGCATTGGACGACCGCCAGCGGGGCGACTAGGTTGATCAAATGGGTCCGCGGACCCGCGACTCGACAATCTGAAGAAGATCAGCGCCCGACTTGATCGGAGGGAGGGTGCGCGCGGCTGAGGCGAGAAGCGCGGCCGAACCTACGCACGTGCTTCAGTCAGGGCCGGCGAGCGGTAGGAAAAAAATGGGGGAGTCATCGAAATGATCAATCCTTGGAACGCCGGACTCCGTCATGGCGTCGCCGTCGCCGCGCTGATGACTGCGAGCATCGCTGCGCTACCGGCGCGTGCGAATGACTCCGGGTTGCTCGACGAAGTTGTAGTGACTGCCCAGAAGCGCGAGCAGCGCGTTCAAGATGTGGGTCTGTCGATTACTGCGTTCGGCGCCAAGCAGATCCACGATCTCGGCATCGATACAACCGAGGATCTCGGCAAGTACGCGCCTGGCCTGTCCATTGTCGACGGGTATGGCGGCGCACCAATTGTCACCACTGTGACGATTCGCGGCGTTAACCAGCAGGACTTCTCTCAGCAGTCCGAGCCACCGAATTCCGTGTACGTCGATGGGGCTTATGTCAGCTTCGCCGGTGGCGTCGGTGCTTCGATGTTCGACGTCGACCGCGTCGAGATACTGCGGGGTCCCCAGGGAACGCTCTATGGCCGCAATGCGACCGGTGGCCTAATCAATATCATCAGCCGCAAGCCCACGGACCAGTTCGATGCTTATGCCGGCGTAACGTTGGGCTCGTACAATCAGCGCAAGCTCGACGCCGCAATCGGTGGACCGCTGTCAGACTCCATCGATGCGCGCCTCGCCGTTCAGACAAACAAATTCGACGGATGGTGGAAGAATCTCCAGACCAACACGGGCGAGTACGGCATGGACAACAGCAGCGTGCGAGCTCAACTGCTGTTTAAGGTCACTGACGATCTGCAGGTGCTGCTGAACGTTCATGGCACGCGCGACAAGCCGGTGGCAGCTGGGGCGTATACGTGGCGCGCGTCCCACATCGTCAATGGCCATGAGGTGTGGCTCGGACCGAATGAGATTAATACGTCCTGTCCGGCAATCACAGGTCTAACTGGGCTGCCGGGATCGGATTGCCTCGACTACATCGAGCCGTCCACGGACCCGCGCTCCGGCCACTCGGACTTTGTCGGATACTTTGAACGCACCGTGGAGGGTGCGACCGCGACTGTGACATGGGCGTCGCACGGACTCTCGTTCACATCGATCACCGATTACTACAGGAACAAGAGCAGCTACGGGGAGGACTCCGACGCAACCCCGATCCTCTTCGGAAATTCGACACAGTGGCAGAACGTGCACCAGTTCTCGCAGGAATTCAGGATGGCGCAGAGCGAGGGACGTTTCCGCTGGACCGCCGGCCTCTACTATCTCGATATCTCGGGCGACTACAACCAAGCATTCCTGAGCCCGATCTGGTACGGGCTCGACAACATACAGGCCACCTACTTCCAGACAACGAAGTCGGCCTCGGCGTTTGCGCAGGTTGAATACGACTTGGCCCCGACATGGACGATTATTGCCGGCGCTCGCTATGTGCATGACCAGAAGGCGACCGGCGCGGAACTCGATTGCGCCGGCGGCGGGTGCGGTCCGTTCTTCGGGATCGGCGCGGTGACCACGTATCCGGACGTATCGCGTACCGATCCGGAGCACTTCGCTGGCAAGCTACAGCTCGAGTGGCGGCCGATCCATGACGTTCTCGCTTATGCTGGGATCAATCGAGGTCTGAAGGGCGGCGGCTTTAATGTGGCCCCATTTCTGCTCGCGAGCGCCGGAATCACGCAATATGAACCGGAGAAGCTTACGGACTACGAGGGCGGCGTGAAGTCGACGCTCCTCGGCGGCCGGGCTGTGTTGAATGCCGCTGCCTTTTATTATGACTATAAGAACTACCAAGCGTTTCAGAACGTTTTCTTCACCCAGCGAATCTTCAATGCCGACGCGACATTCCACGGCGTGGAACTGGACGGCATGCTCAACCTAGGCGATGGCTGGCGCTTTCAGGCTGCCGGGGCTTGGCTAACTGCGAGGGCCAAGAACATCAACGTCGGATCAGGGCTGCAGCTCGACCTGCGCGCGCCTAAGGAAGCTCTGAAGAACTGGTCATGACAGAAGGCGTAAACAAGGATTTGCGGTTTGGTGCGCAGAGCGGCGCGATTTCGCGCCGCTTCTTAGCGGTTTTCTCGTCCAAATCGCGCATTTCCCAACTTCCACCGACACGTCTCCTACGCATTCAGCAATCGTCGTCGGACGATGTAGAGATTCGTCAAGGCAGCGGTCACTTCCAGACGGTTCAGATTCTTGGCCAGTCCCCGGTAACGGGTCTTCCTGAAGCCGAAGACGTTCTTGATCACGCCAAACACGTGCTCGACCTTGGC
>CAIVVT010000290.1 GCA_903909435.1 uncultured Acidobacteriia bacterium
GCGGCCCAGCGCAACGGGATGGGAGCGGGCAGGTAGGGTGGCGCAATGGTGGTTTTGGGCAGGATCGCGAACTGGAGCGGAACCACTACGTCCTCATAGCGGAGATAGCCGTGCAGATCTGCCAAAGACTGAATCTGCGAGGGCAAAACCAACCGCTCCTCGCGGCGCTCGGACGAGTAGTTGTGGCCGCGACCGTGGGAAAAGAATTCGTGTGCCGGGCGCGTTTCGCGGATACGCTCCACTTCAACCGAACCGATCAGCTGGCTGGCCCACTCAGCGGCTTGTGACTCGGAGGTGCGCAGCAGGATTTTCATCTTGGGTTGCGAGAAAATGGTGTCCGCATCCTTGCCGTAAATACCTTCCAGTTGGCTCTTGCCGTGGAAGCCCACGATGATCGACAGTTTGGCCTTCCGGTTTTCGGTGATGGCTACTTTGAGCTGCGGCAGGTGCTGGAGCGCGGCCAATTCGTCGAGCACCATCCAGACGAAGGGCAGATCGTTCCTGAGTCCCATCGAGATCACCCGGGCGATGAGGAGATCGAGCCACATGCTTTGCAGCGGCCGGAGAGCCGCGCGGGTTTCGAGAGTATTGGTGACGAAGATCCAACCGTTCCGTTCCCCGGCCCACTGCTTGGTGCTGAAAGCAGGTTTATCGCCCTGGTTTGGCAACAAGCGGAACGCCGGGCCGGCTTCGTTGATGGTGCCGATAATGCCGGCCCGCTGCCCCGCGGAATCCTTGGTCAACGTCCGCTCGAATTCCGTTCCCTTCACCTTCTGATCGAGGATCGCGTCGTTCGCCATCCACTCGCCCAGCTCCCGGCCCGTTGGCCGGTGATAGGCGACCAGGAAGGCAAATAGACTGGCGGCCTGGCGCTTGAAGAATGGTTGGTCCCCAGGCTGAAGCGGGTACAGACTCTGCCCCAGCATGAGCGCCTGGGCCTCGTCGCCCTGCTCGACTTCGAAGCCCGGAGACCAAAACGGAAAACGGCTGTCGAGCGGATTCAGAATCACGTCGCCACGCGAGGGCGTGTAAAACTCCTCGACGAATTCGCGGTGCGGATCGTGCACGATAGCGACGTCGCCGCGGGCCTGCACCTGGTGCAGAACGCCACGCTGAAAAGTGCTCTTGCCGGCGCCGATGTCGCCAATAATGAGCGCGTTCTGGGCCTCATGTTTCCGCTTGATGGCGAGCGGAAACACTTTCGATTTGTCGAACTGCAAATCAGGTGTGATGTGGGGCATGAGCAAAGCAACTTTCTACTTGGCGTTCGGCTCCAGGAATAGTGCGATGCCATCCCCTTTCAGGTACTTCTGCGCCTCGCGCGGATGCATCAATTTCGGTCCCCGGATGAGCACTCCCTGGCGCGCTTTTTCCTGGTGGCGTTGATCGAAAAAGGCGCCGCCGATCATGCCGGCGGCCAGCGCTATTCCGAACACACAGAGCGTCAGGCGGAGTGCGACGGGGACCGTTCCGGCGTAAATACTCCGTTCAAAGAAGCCGCGGATTGTGGACGGCGCTACGGCCCGTGCATCGAACACCCGGGGCCGCGATAAACCAAGCCGGAGTCCTTCATCGGTGAGCACAAACAGCGTCTGATTCTGGTGCTGAATCACGTTGATCC
>CAIVVT010000291.1 GCA_903909435.1 uncultured Acidobacteriia bacterium
CAGCCAAGTGCTCGCTCTGGCCATCCAGTTTCAGGAAATGCTGCGACTCGGCGAGGCCCGGGACTGCGCTGACCTGGCCCGGCTGGGGGGGCTGACCCGGGAGAGAATCAGCCAGATCATGAAGCTCAACTGGCTGGCTTCCGATCTGCAGTTGGAGATGCTCTATATGACCCGGACGCCAGGCGAGCGGTTTCCGGTGTCCGAAGTCGCCGTGCGGCAGATCGCAAGTCACCTTCCCTGGGCGGATCAGCGCACCGCATGGCGTAAGTTGAAGACAGACAATGGATTAGCCTAGATTCTCGTTCTTCGCAGAAACCCACAGGCTAAATCGGTCAAGCGGGAAATCGCCCGCGTTTTCAGTCGGTTGGACTGTGATTTTGTTCGCCTTGCGTTCGCCATGATAGCATTCGGGCAGTCAGTTCCAGACTTACATCGTCAAATTGCGTTACGATTCCGGGTTCCCCAGGACGGAATCGTCAGGGGATCCGTGTCGCTGGTCGACGAGAAGCAGCACGGGGAATCGTTGAATAGAACGGAGTGTGTGCTGTGCAGTACAACCCTAGGTCGTTTTTGCGTCAGGTTCCGAACTCGCTCCTGGCGCGCCATTTCTCTCATTTCGGAGGTTTTGCGGACTTCGATTGGAGCCATCTGAAAGAGTCGCGAATCGAGGGCATGTTCGAGCAGTGGCAGGACTTGCCCGCAATCGAACGCCGGCAGGTGGGCGGGACGTTTCGCAAGATCCACTCGATGGCCACGGCGCGCGGGACCAGAGTGTTGATTGAAGCCGCCCGCGACCGGGGACTCGATATCGCGCAGGACATGGGTGCCCTCAAGAACGCGCACGAGCGCGCCTTTACCTGCTTCCTGGATCACCCCGACGTTTTCGAGAATGCAAGAACGCTCGAGCACATCGAAGCGCTGCCCAGGCGGTCATGGGAAAAGCGGACTGGACTGCCAAAGCAGCAACTGGAGGTCACGGCAGCCTGTCTTGCTGAACTGGGCAGCCGGATCTCGGATTACTACTTTGAGCGGGAGGGGCGCGGGGAGAACTGCAAGGTGGAGCACCGGCGGCGCGCGAGCGGTGTCGATTCCTTCTTCGCCTATCCCGCGGACTACTCCAGCGAACTCCTCGGCTATGACGCGGATGGGGAATTGGCCCCACAACCGTGGAACGGAGCATTCGAGGTCGCGTTCGCGCACGACGGATTGGCCGGGACGGTAGATCAATACGCCGAGGGTGGCAAACAAGTGCGAGACGAGTTGTCCGAGATTTTCGCGGAGGTCATTTTGGATCAAGACAAGCGCCCGGTGCAGTGCCGCACAAGGCCCTACAACATGGAGCTGTTCAAGAATCGGGAATTGCCTTTTCCGAGCAACCCTGTCGACCGGCTCATCCACATTGCCGTAGTAGGGCTGCGCGTGCGGTCACAAAGTTACGCCGGCGGGACGTTCACCATCAGCGCAGGCGAGCGCGGTTCGCTAGCTTCGGTTTACGACGTCATTCAGGATATCTTTGCGGAGGATCGGGCCGACCTCGCACACGACACGATCCTGGAAGCGACGTTGCGCGCCCTCGTGGATTGTCCCGGAAAGAGGGCCCGCAGCATCACGTTCAAGATCTCGGAGACGCGCTGCGATCTGGGCGATGACGCGGAAGAACAAATGCTCCGCCGATACTTGAAAATCTGGGGGATCGAGCGTGAGTCTTGACCTGTTACGGCAGGTCCTGCTGAGGGCTGAATGTGGCGATCCGTCGTTTTGCTTCGATGAAGTTCAGACCTGGGCGCTGGGCGACCTGGAGAGGCTCGCGCACGTGGGCCTCCTCCGGGAGGGAGAACGTGCTCGCTTTGTGGCGTGCGACGCCTGCGAGGAATGGCACTCCGAAGAGGTGATTTGGCGACCGAGCGTGCGGGATGTCTCGGGAATGCGGGCCTACAGTCCGTGCCCCACCGAGGGCGGCGTGCACGTTCCGGACGAGAGGTTGCGCCAATGGACCGTTGACTTGGGTGCGCTGGCACGACAACTCGCCGGCGCCATGG
>CAIVVT010000292.1 GCA_903909435.1 uncultured Acidobacteriia bacterium
CTCGGCGCCAACGACCGCATCGCCATGGGCCTGATCGGGGCCGGGGAGCGCGGCTCCTACGTCATGTCGCTGTTCCAGAAGGAACCCGGCATTGAGGTCCGCGCCATCTGCGACGTCTATCTCACGCACGTCGAGAAGGCCAGGAGCAAAGCTCCCGCGGCGCAGAGCTTCCAGGACCACCGCAAGCTTCTGGAGCTCAAAGATATCGACGTCGTGCTGGTGGCGACGCCCGACCACTGGCACAAGGACGTAGCCATCGACGTGATGAACTCGGGCCGCGATGTCTATTGCGAGAAGCCGCTGGTGCGCCGCCGCGAGGACGGCAGCGAGATCGTCAAGACCGCGCGCGTCACCAACCGGATCTGCCAGGTCGGCATGCAGCAGCGCTCGGGAACCGTCTATCTGGAGGCTAAGCAACGCTTCGTCGATAGCGGGCTGTTAGGCAAGATCTCGCACTGCTGGTGCGTCTGGAACGGCGGGATCGAAGGGCCGCTGCCGAGCGAGCCGCGCGAGAAGCCGGCCGATCTCGACTGGGTGCGCTTCCTCGGCCCGGTGAAATACCGCGACTGGAATCCGGCGCAGTATCTGGACTTCCGCGCGTTCCTCGATTTCGGCGGTGGAAAGATGACCGATTTCGGCGCGCATTGGCTCGACGTGGTGCACATGTTCACCGGCGTTGACGCGCCGCTTTCGGTCAGTTCGCAAGGAGGCGTTTATCACGATTTCCACGACGGACGGACCGCACCGGACACGATCTCCGCGATGTTCACCTACCCTGGTTTCACCGTCCATTTTGAGTCGCTGGCGGTGACCAGCGGGCCGGAATACGGCGTGACGTTTTTCGGCGACAAAGGCCACCTGTATGTGAATCGCAACCGCTACGAGTTCCAACCGGCGGGCAAGGGCGAGAAGCCGGTGATCGCGAATTTCAAGGGCGACATCACGCAGGAGCACGTCCACAATTTCCTGGAGTGCACGAAGAGCCGCAAGCTACCGAACGGCGACGTGTACCACGGGCATCGCTCGGCGCAGGCCTGCCTGCTGGCGGTGCAGGCGTATCAGGAGAACCGCACGCTGCACTTCGACGCCGCGCGGGAAGAGGTGATGCCGCTGTAACTTGTGTCGTTAGCGTGGCGCAATCAGCGGAGGCGCCGCTGGCCTGGGCGAGCCCAGAGAGTCAACGGTATTTTCCCACGCTGTCGACAGACGGCGCAGGGCACCGTCCGGGCTACTATATGAATATGCAAGGAGTCCAACGCATTACGATCGATCCCGAAGTGATGGGCGGGAAGCCATGCATCCGGGGTATGCGTGTGACTGTGGGGATGGTGGTTGAGTCGATGGCCGCCGGCCGCACGGTGGAGCAGTTGCTCGAGGATTTTCCTTATCTCGAAGAAGCCGACATTCGTGCGGCTCTCGCATTTGCCGCCCAACTCGCTCAAGGCCATGACATCGCCCTCGCAAGCTGATGCGGCTGTTGATCGACATGAACCTCACGCCGCGCTGGGTAACGCTTCTCGAAGCCCACGGGCATGAAGCTGTGCATTGGTCGAAATCCGGCCCGAGTGACGCAAAGGATTCTGAAATCTGCGAATACGCACGCCAGAACAAGTACGTCGTTATGACGAACGATCTTGATTTCCCGCAGATCCTCGCTCACACCGGAGACGCCGGACCGAGCATTATCCTGATGCGCGGACAGCCTCTCGCTCCGGAGTTTCGAACTGACTCACTCCTTGGTGCGCTCGAGGCTTGCGCCAGGGAACTCGCGCAAGGCGCGATCCTCACTCTCGATTGGACGAAGCAACCTCGCGCCCGGCTTCTGCCACTCAAACGAGGAAGCTGATATTCGCGGCACAAGAGCGCCCGCTGGCGGTGCAGGCGTAACAGGAGAACCGCACGCTGCACTTCGACGCCGCGCGGGAAGAGGTGATGCCGCTGTAGGGCTGGGCGGCTGCGGACGTCCGGTGAGACCTGGATTCCTTGACCCAATCGCGGCTCGGCGGTTGGCTCGATTTGGAACAGGCAGTCAGCGCGCGATGACAGTCTATGGCCAACCGAGCGGCGAATGGAAGGGTGCGCAGAGCACCCGTATCGCCTCGGGTTGGGGCGGCATTGCCCTGCTCGTTTTGGCGACTATCGGGGTGCGCGGTGCGGCTTACCGGCCTCGAGCCGAAAGCCAAAACCGTAAGATCTTACGGTTCTCTTAAATAACCACTTTAGAATCAATAACTTGAAAACAAAAACCGTAAGAAGTTACGGTTTTGAGGCGAGAGGCGAGTTACCGGGAAGTGCGCTTCCCGGTAACTTGCCTCACCACCCGCAACCTGCGGATCAGCGGCAGGGCGCGAGCCGAAGATCACCACTTGCCAGAACTGCCCCTGTTACTGGACGGGCGTCAGTTTGTACAGCCCTGACGAGTGCGGTTCCACGCTGAAGGTGTAGCCGCCCTCGACCGTGCCGAGGTCTGTGTGCGCCCACAGATCGCGCAGCGTGCATCTCTTCGGCAGCTTGAGCGCCGGCCAGTTCACGCGGATCTGGAGCGCCTGCTTGTCACCCACGTTGAACACCGCAACGTACTTGGCGTTCGAGCCCACGGCGTCGGCCGTCCACACGATGTCGTCGCCGCCTTCGGCAAACGCCCCGCCGTGCGCTCCTTTCTGGTCCACCTCCAGCACTTCGTCGTTGGTGATCAGTTGCAGGGTCGCCGCATCGTTGCTGGGCAGGTCGCCGCCGAAGATCAGCGGCGCTTGCGCAATCGCCCACAGGCTCAGCACCGTCTGCTGCTCGACAGCCGTGAAATTGGTGCTCCGGGCGTGGCCCTGTTCCGGCCGCCCGCCGATGCGGCCCAGCGGCAGCATGTCGGGGTCGGGCCACGCGCCGGGCCGTCCGACGCCGCTCCAGATGGAGAGCAGGATGAAGTTCAGCCGCAGGGCTTTCCAGTCGTCCCAGAAATCGTCGGAGACGCGCCACATGTTGGCGTTGGCCTGCAGCAACTCCTTGTCCTTCGCCATGGCCGGGCCGGGCGAGAGGCTCAGCACAATGGGCCGGCCGGTCTTGAGAATCGCCTGGTGCAAGCCAACGATCTCGCCGCCGTGCGTGGGGCGCGAAATGTCGTCGGCCTTGATGAAATCGACGCCCCAGTCCGCGTATAGCTTGACGATCGAATCGTAGTAATCCTGACCGCCGGGCTTGCTGGTATCCACGCCGAACATGTCCGGGTTCCAGGGGCAGATCGAATAGACGTCGGCGAAATCGGCGGCGTGGGCTTTACTGCCGAATACGGGCAAATTAGCCTTGACCGCGCGCCGGGGGATGCCGCGCATGATGTGGATGCCAAACTTCAGCCCCAGGCCGTGCACGTAGTCGGCAAGCGGCTTGAAGCCCTTTCCATCGGCGGACGAGGGGAAGCGGTTGACCGCCGGGATGAGGCGGCCGTAGGCGTCCATGGCGAGGTTGGCGTCAGGCTGGTAATCGAAGCCCTGCGCGGCGGGCTGCGACCATTGGATGTCCACCACGACGTACTGCCAGCCGTGCTGCTTCAGGTGGGCGGCCATGTAGTCGGCGTTGGCCTTCACCTCTGCTTCGGTCACGGTGGTCCCGTAGCAGTCCCAACTGTTCCAGCCCATGGGCGGGGTCGCGGCGACGGCGGGCGGAGCGGCCTGAAGAGTGGCGGTGACGCCGGCGAAAGCCGCACTGAAAGCGACGGCGAGGTAAGCGGTTCGAAGCGGTAATTGCATGGATGAATCCAGGGTGCCGTGGCCATTCTCTCACTCGGCCCGGGGCCGGCGCACCCCCGGCGTGGGGCGGCTCTCCAGAGCCGCGTGGGGCCTCCAGGCCCTGCTCCGGAAACTAACTCATTGCGGGCTCTGGAGAACCCGCGCGGCTCTGGAGCACCGCCCCACTGTGCGCGGCGGGTTATGCTGGCGATGGGGATAGATGGCCGCTGGACTTATGAGATTCGCGCGGGGGCATGGCGGGACAGTACTGGCGCTGGCCCTGGCCACTGCGGCGGTTGCCCAGGACGCTCCTCCGGATTTGATCCGGCGCGTTGCCCAACAGGAGCAGCGCAACTCCGAAGAGCGCTCGCACTATGCCTACCGCCAGGAGGTTCAACTCGAGGACTTCCCGGGCGGCAGGCAACCCAGCGGGCTGTACCGCGAAACGCGCGACGTGATCTTCTCACCAGCGGGTGAACGCACCGAGCGGGCGGTGGGCGAGCCGCAATCCCGCCTGGCCCGGCTGGTCCTGACGGCGGAGGATTTCGAGGACATCCGCAACATTCAGCCGCTGCTGCTCACGCCGGAATTGCTGCCGCGCTACGAGGTGCGCTTTCGGGGCGAGGAGAGCATGGACGGCCGCGACTGCTGGGTGCTGCAGGTGCGTCCCCGGCAAATCCTGCAAGGGATGCGGCTCTTCGACGGCATGGCGTGGGTCGAAAAGGCAGGCTTGAATATCGTGCGCAGTGAGGGTCAGGCGGTTCCATCGGTGTACTCGCATACCGACGGAAAGGACACCGAGAACCTGTTCCCGCGCTTCGTGACCACGCGCGCGCAGATCGATGGCCTGTGGTTTCCGGTGCTCACTTTCGCCGACGACACGCTGCCGTTTCGCAGCGGGCCGCTGCGGCTGAAGATGACCATCCGCTACAAGGACTACAAACGCTTCAAGGCCGAATCCACGATTACTTTCGAAGAGAAGTAAGCCCGGGCGCGGGGGGGGGCTTGTGCCGGCCCGGCACCGGGCACCAAACGGAAAAGAGCGGTCAAATCCCCGGCTGTCCACCGTAGCCGCACGGCCGGAACCCCGGTAGCAACGGGCCCGCGACCGCGGGCCATCCCGGTATTGACCGATCGCTTTCACTGGCACTGGGCGGCCAGAGGCGATAGAATCGCCACCGAAAGGTGGAGGTACCGCATATGGCGATTCATGCCGGAGTCAACATGGAGTTCATCCGCTGCGAGGACAAAAGCTTCGCGGCCGGGTTGGAGAGGGCCGCGCAACTGGGCTACGACTACGTCGAGCCGATGGTGCACAACGGCCGCGAGTTGCTGAGCGAGGCGGGCTACTTCCACTCCTTTTCCATGGACGACGATCCGCTGGAAATGCTGGATCTGCTGCGAAAGAATGGGCTGAAGGCCAGCGGGCTCAGCGCGCATTGCCCGTTGATGCGACCCGAGATTTCCGTTCCGTATCTGCAGAAGGCGATCCGATTCGCGGCGGCCATTGGCGCCCCGGTGGTCAACACCGACGAAGGAATCCGGCCCGAGTGGGTGCCGCTCGACGAGGCCTGGGGCGTGATGCGATACACGCTCAAGACCGCGCTGCGCACCGCCGAGCGCTACGGCATCTACATCGGCATCGAGCCGCATCAGAGCATCACCACGACGACCGAGGGTCTGCTGCGCGTCGCTCAATTGGTGGAGTCGCCCATGCTGAGGGTCAACTACGACACGGGCAACGCGTTCCTGGGCGGGGAAGATCCATACGCCGGCCTGACGGCGGTGCTGCCGCTGCTGGTCCACGTGCACGCCAAGGACATCAGCATTCAGCACGCGGAGAAAGAGAAGGGACTGGTTACGGGGACCCCGGTCGGCTGCGCCTGCGGGGACGGCGTGATCGACTGGGCACGGGTACTCGGCATCCTGCGCGACGCGAATTGGAGCGGCGTGCTGTCGGTGGAATGCGGCACGCCGGAGCAGGCCCTGCGCAGCCGCGTGCACCTGGACGCCCTGATCGGTCAGACCGCCAGCGTGTAGCGGGCCACGCTCCGGCGTCCGGATAAGTTAGTCTCCCGGGCGGGCGCTGGAGCGCCCACGCGGCTCTGGAGAGCCGCCCCACCACGACCTCGGGCGGTCCGTTCGGGTACAACAGAAGGCATGGCTCCATTCAGTCGCCGTTTCTTCTTCGGCGGTTGCGCTGCGGCGTACCCGCTACTGGCTCAATCAGGCCGGGAGAGTCTGTCGAGGCAGATCGACAAGCTGCTGGCCGGTTTCGAGGGCAAGCTCTGGCTGTATGCGAAGAACCTCGACACGGGCGCGGAGTTCGGCCTGCGGCCGGATGAACGAGTTCGCACCGCCAGCACGATCAAACTGCCGATTCTATGCTCGCTGTTCGACCTCGTGGCCGCCGGGAAGGTCCGCTGGGACGAGAAGCTAACACTGCACGAGGACGACAAGATCTCGGGTTCGGGCGTGTTGCACGAGTTCTCGGATGGAACCCAACTGAGCGTGCGCGACGTGGCGCACGTCATGATCGTGGTCAGCGACAACACAGCGACGAACCTGATCCTCGACCGCATCACGGCCGACGCGGTGAACGACTATCTGGACCGGATCGGGCTGAAAGCTACCCGCTCGCTGCGGAAAGTGCGCGGTGATGGCACTGCACTGAAGCCGCCTTCCGGCATGAGCAAAGCCAGCCTGCTGCCTGAAAACAAGCCCTATGGCCTGGGTGTGACCACGACACGCGAGATGGTGACACTGCTCGAGATGATTGAGCGCGGGAAGGTCGTTTCACCGGATGCGTCCAAAGAGATCGTGGCCATCCTCAAGCGGCAGCAATACAAGGACGGCATCGGCCGGCGCAGGGGCGACGACGTCGCCAGCAAGTCCGGGTCGCTGGACGCCTTGCGCAGCGACGTAGGCATCATTTACTTACCGACGTCGCGACTGGCCATGGCGGCCACCGTGGACGACATGCCCAAGGTGGATTATTCTCCGGACAATGCAGGCGAGATCCTGATCGCCAATGTGACCGAGCGGCTAGTGGCTGAACTGGGGTAATCCGGGGAGCACCGGGAGTTAACGCGACCCGCCTGCCGTGGAGTGGATCAGGCCGTACAGAAGCGCCCAGGCCCTGCCGGGCTCTGCGGGGAGTACGCTTTCGGGCTTAACCTCCCAGCCGGAGACAGTTTGTACCCGGGCGCGCAATTCGGCCAAACGCCGGTCATGGTCTGGCGTCAGCCGGAAACGCCGGGCGATCTCTACCCGAGCGCGCCGAACCAGTTCACGGTCCAGCACGTTCAAGCGCTCCAACTGTTCGTACAGAGCGTTGCCGCAAGCCGAGCGCATCGCGTTCAGCCGGCTCGCGAGAGTGCTGCCCGGCTCCCGCGAGACGTTGGCCGGAATGGCGGCGTTGTCGAAGCCGGGAAACACCGGCCTCCAGAAGTACTGGCCGGCCACCATACTTTCGTAAAAGCAATCGGCCACTCCGGGGAAGGACATGCCTCTCAGGGTTTCCGTGGCGCGCTCCAGGTCCCCCGCGCACGGAGGACGGAGGTACGCTCCGTCAGTCGCGAGCATGGTTACCTGAACATCGTTCACCATGTGCGGAGATTGCTCGACCAGGTGCGCGGCGAACCGGCCGAGGGTGGTTTGGTTTGCGAGGAGGCTCAGAGGGTCGGATTGAGGGGGGAGTTTCCGATAGAAGGTGTAAATCGAGTGGATTCGGTCGATGGGATCGCGCAGGAAACACAGGTCAAAGAAGACAAACCCGGGGGCGTCGGGTTTCGGGTAGCGCAACTGGTGGCTGGAAACGGCCTGCACCTCGGGATTCTGCTCCAACCAGGCGCCCAGACTACCTGGGGACAACTGGCAGTCCAGACTATCCCCCTCGAATGTGGCGAAACGCGACCCGAAGTTCGATTTCAGGAGGTTTTCGACAGCGGTTCCGGCATTTTTGAAGATGTGGTAATGCAAGATCACAAAGCGCACAAGCTCCCCTCCTGCGGTTGCCGGATGCCTCTCACTTCGCCTAAACGACCTCGCCGGAAGCGGCAGGGCTGTGGATTCGCGGTTTTCGAGCCAAACTGCCCTCTGCTGCTTCTGATTCGTACTGACGAGTATCGTGTCAGGAAGATTACACCCGGGCATACGCGACGGTCAAGATTGAGGTGGATGGCGGTCCGAATCAGGCGCGGGAGGGCACGACGTCACACCCCACCCATAGACGGACGGCCAGTGGGGATTGAAGCCGGCCCCAAAAGGGAAAGGGGAGATACCCGAAAGCATCTCCCCTCGCCACGTTGTTCAAATTCTACCCTAGGTTTCGAACTTGATGGTCCCCTTCCAATCGGGGCTGTTCACAGTATAGCGCGAGTGGGCAGTTGACGGATCCCAAAAGCCCTGCACCCGGCGAGACTTCCAGCCGGACTGCCCGGGCATCGCGGCGCGCAATCCGATCCCAGCCCTGGGTGTTCCACGTCGAGTTTACTCCCGCAACTCGGCGCCCAGGCAGGGTAAGCGCAGAATCTGCCGGTCCTGCCGGGCAGCATCCCGGCAAAGTGCCCGTTCGCCCTGCGCGAAGGGATGCAATGGCTTAGAATTGTGGAGGCTATTCGCCCGCCTGGCACTTTGCGCGAACTTCTTATGGTAATTCGTCGTTTCTCAGTGTGGAAGGCAAAAACCGGCAGCCGAGCCGTCCTGGACAGGACATGGCGCGGAAGCCGGAATCGCCTCCTGGAAGGAGCGACCGGCGGCAATGGCATCCATGACCGAAGTTTTGACATCCTCCGCGGCGGACTTTGCAAATTGGAAGCCGGATGCGCGGACAAATGTCACCCGTGTGTGGTCGCCCCAGGAGCGTGCCTTGGTGGCTGACCTGGACCAGGACGCCCTTATGGTTGAGCGCTGCCTTCGCGGTGAAGAAGCCGCATGGGAAGACCTAGTAAAGACTCATACCCGGCGGGTGTACTCGATCTGCCTGAGATTCACGTCCAGGGAGCAAGAGGCGCAGGACCTGACGCAAGAGGTGTTCCTGCGCGTGTTCCGGACGGTGAAGAGCTTCCGTGCGGGCGAAGGTTCGTTCACGGTATGGCTGACGCGGCTGACGCGCAACCTGTTGATCGACAATTACCGTCGAACCAAGTCCGAGCGTGTGACCGATTCCATTGAAGACCAGTTGCCGATGCTCGAAGAGAAGACGGCCATCGAGTCGCGTACCGACGCGATGCTGGCTGGGCGGGAAGCAAGCGAAGTGCTGCAAGGGGCACTCGCCAGGCTATCGCCGGAATTGCGCGAGGCTGTGATCCTGCGCGATCTGGAAGGAATGGAGTACAGAGAAATTGCTGGGGCGCTGGGCGTGCCCGAGGGTACGGTCAAGTCACGGCTGAACAGGGGCCGGACCGAGTTGGCGCGGATTTTGCGCCGGCAAAAGGTGGTCGTATGAAGTGCACAGATCTCGAGTCCCTGATCTGCGACTACATCGACGGCGTATTGAGCGGACCCGAGCGGTCCACGGTCGAGTTGCACCTGGCCGCGTGTGAGAATTGCCGCGAAACCGTTGCAGAAAGCCGGCTGGCGCTGGAGTTCATGAGCCACGTCGCCGACGTGGAAGTTCCACCCGCGCTGGTCAACAAGATCTTGTTCGAAGTCAGGACGGGGGGCTCGGCGCCCGTCCGGACGAGCAAGCGCACGTGGATCAGCCGGCTCTTTGAGCCCGTGCTACAGCCCAAGTTCGCGATGGGCATGGCGATGACGATTCTCTCGTTCGCCATGTTAGGCAAGTTCGCTGGGATTCCGGTCCGGCAACTCAAGCCGGCGGACCTGGCCCCGGCCAAGGTGTGGCTGACCATCGAGGACAAAACCTGGCGCAGTTGGGAAAGAGCGAAGAAGTATTACGAGAGTTTGCGCCTGGTCTATGAGATCCGCGAGACGCTCAGCGATTGGAACGAAGCAGCGGACGGTAAGGCGGCTCAAAAGCCGTCGGCAGGTACAGATACGGCGAGCCCCGAAAAGCAGGTAGACAAGCCGATTCAGAAACGGTCGCAGACGGACAAGAAAAGTTCCTGAACGGGAGGATAAGACTATGACGACGGCAACTCCGACACCCAAACCGATTACAGCCTACTGCCGCGTCTGCGGGAAGCCGCTCACGGAAGACGAAGCGCGTCCGGCGCAGGGGACCGTCTTTTGCGCGGAGCACGTTCCGGCCGTGGGGCAAGCGACCACAGCCCGGCCTACAGGCGCTCCTATCAACGCAGGCGCCTCACCGGGCCTGGCGTTTCTGCTGGGCCTGATCCCAGGCGTTGGCGCCATCTACAACGGCCAGTATGCCAAGGGCATCGTGCATGTCCTGATCTTCGGACTGCTGATCAGCATCGAGAGTTCAGGCGCCGCGGGCGGACTGGAAGCGATGATGGGCATACTGATCGGGGTGTTCCCCTTTTACATGGCATTCGAGGCCTACCATACGGCTCGCAAGAAGCTGATGGGGGAGCCGGTGGATGAATTCAGCTCGATCGTGCAACTTCGGCCGGAAGCAGGCCGATTCCCGATGATTCCAGTGCTGCTGATCGTCCTCGGCACGCTGTTTCTGCTGGTGAATCTGCACTGGCTGGACCTGGAACGAATCCTGAGATTCTGGCCCGCCGGGCTGATCGTGCTTGGCGCCTGGATGCTGTATGAGCGAATGCGCGGCAATTCCACGCCCTCCAGCCCGGCAGGGCCGGAGAGCCCGGTTGGCGGAGGAGGCGCACTATGAACCGCTCCTACCTGCTGGTCAGAGCGATCCGCGGGCCGCTGCTGCTGATCGCCCTGGGAGTGCTGCTGCTGTTGCAGCGTTTCACCGACTTCGGCTTCCACCGTAGCTGGCCGATTTTGATCATCCTGTTTGGCGTCCTTAAGTTGGCTGAGCGGGCCGTGCTGCATGTGGGACCCCCAAGCGGGCCGGGGCAGCCGCCGCCGGCGGGAGGTTCCTGGACATGAGACGCGGATCGATTATCGGACCGATGATTCTCATCTTCATCGGGGTTGTGTTTTTGCTGCGGAATATCCGGCCGGATGTGCCGTTGATGGACTGGCTGGAGACCTACTGGCCGTTCCTGCTGATCCTGTGGGGCGCGGTGCGATTGCTTGAGGTCACTTACTGGCACTTCTCCTCGAAGCCTTTGCCAGAGCGCGGAGTGGCCGGCGGAGAGTGGGCGTTGATCATCGTGCTCACCCTGGTCGGGACGGCGGTCTGGGGTACCGAACGGCTGGCACGCGACCACTTTGGGAAGTTCCAGATCGGCAGCGTGGAAATGTTCGGTGAAAGTTTCGATTACGACGTAACCGAGAGCAACACCGAGGCGGGAAAAGCCCCGCACGTGATCATCGACAATCCTCGCGGTGGCGTGAGGGTTACAGGCGCCGACGGGACAAACGTCAAAGTCGCCGGGCGGAAGAGCGTCCGGGCGATTGACCGGGCCAGCGCGGACAGAGCCAATGGGAACAGCCGCTGCAGTGTTGAGAAGTCCGGCGACACCATCACTGTGACCTCCAAGTCCAGTGGGATTCAGGACTCTGCCCGGGTCACAGTGGACCTTGATGTGACGGTTCCGAAAGGCGCCTCGGTTGAGTTGCGCGGCCAGAACGGCGATTTCGACATCGGCGATCTGACCGGCGAAGTAACCGTATACAGCGATAACGCCGGCGTCAGGGCCCAGAACCTGGCCGGCAAGCTAAAGGTAGAAACGCGCAAGAGCGACATCATCCGCGCCACGGGGGTGAAAGGAGATGTCGAACTGAAGGGCAAGGGACGCGACATCGAACTCGAGGATATCCAGGGCCAGGTTTCGATCAACGGCAGCTACTCGGGCGAGACGACCTTGCGCAATATCGCAAAGCCGGTCCGGTTTGAGAGCAGCGTCACCCAGTTGCGGCTGGAACGCGTGCCAGGCGAGCTTCAATTGGGGCTCTCCACCCTCAGCGGCACAAACCTGATTGGGCCCTTGGTCATCAAGGCCACGAAGCCCAAGGACATCCGGCTATCCGAGGTCACCGACTCGGTCAGCATCGACGTCGATGAAGGCGACGTGGAGGTGACGCAGAACAGACTACCCATGCCGAGAATCGACGTGCGGGTCCGCTCCGGAAGCGTCGAATTGGCGTTGCCGACTGCGGCGAAGTGCAACCTCAACGCTTCGACCGGACACGGCGAGATCAGCAATGACTTCGACGACCGTCTGAAGCAGACCACGGAAGGGGAAGGCGCGAAGTTGGCCGGTGGTCTGGGGGGATCGACCGAGGTCAAACTAGCCACCGGCCGCGGCGGGATCACGGTCCGCAAATCCGGGCCAGGCATGTTGGAGCCACCAGCGCCGCCAGCGGCTTCGGTACCCAAGGGCCAGAAGGCGCCTGCCGCGCCCAAGGCGCCGATTGCGCCGCCGGAGAAGGTCACGAACTAAACAACAGCGGTTTCCGACCCGCTCCCGTAAGCAAGCCCCCGTATCGCCAAAGCGCGGTACGGGGGCTTTACTGTATTGAACTCAACTGGGCCGAAGGTGTCAGGCTACTCGACCGGGCCCGCGCCAGCCGAAGGCTTGCACCGTATGATGGTGGCATCGATGTTGAAGCGCTCTTTGTAGCGCGCGGCGATGGCCTTTTCGAAGTTCTCCAATTCGGAGGACTTGATCAGGTTGACCGTGCAGCCGCCGAAGCCGCCGCCAGTCATGCGCGCACCATAACAGCCCGGGATGGTCAACGCGGTGTCCACGAGGTAATCCAGTTCCTCGCAGCTGACTTCGTAATCGTGCTGGAGCGAACGGTGGGATTCGACGAATAGACGACCCATGCGTTCCAGGTCGCCGGCCTGTGCGGCCTCATGGAACTGCAAAACCCGCCAGCATTCGAGAACGATGTGGCGTGCCCGGGCGAGCGGAATTTCGGGAATGCTCGCTGCCGTACGCTCCAATTCCCCCAGTGTGACGTCACGGAGCGTCGGCTTGCCGGGGAAATGCGAAAGCGCCTCGGCGCACTCGGCAACGCGCTGGCGGTAAGCCGAACTGCCCAGTTCGTGCTTGACCATCGTATTGACTGCTACGAGTTCGACACCGTCGGGGATTGGTACGAGTTGATGGGTGAGTTCCCGGCAGTCCAGCAGGATGGCGTGTTGCGCCGCACCAAAGACGGATGCGTACTGGTCCATGATGCCGCAGGGCATACCGACGAAATTGCGCTCGGCCCGCTGGCAGAGTTTAGCGATCTCCAGCTTCTCGAGCGGACGGCCGTTCAGCAGGGCGAAAGCCGTTGCGACTTCGAGCGCGGCAGACGAACTAAGACCGCTCCCAGTGGGCACCGTGGCGTCGATCTCGAGGGTGGCCGGTTCGATCACGAACCCGAGCGACGCAATTTCCCGCGCCACGCCGATCACATAATCGCTCCAGTGTTTACGGGGCTGCGCGTCCAATATCGATGCGATATCGACCTCAACCGTCCCTGGCATCTGTTTGGATTTGAGGACCAGTTTGCCGGCCTGAGCAGGGCTCACACTGATGGTGCAGCCCAGACTGAGAGCCGCTGGCAAAACGAAGCCGCCATTGTAATCGGTATGCTCGCCAATGAGGTTGACGCGGCCGGGCGCGTGGAACGCGGTTACGCCTTGCGCGACAGCCACAGGAAGACTCCTCCGAAGCACATACAGAAGAACCCGAAGTACAGGTTCAGGTTGACATCCTGGGCTAACGTGGTCTGCGCCATGTAGCCGGGATTCAACACCCCTGCCCCCGCGAGTAACGCACCCAGCAGCAGGAAAAAGAATCCGGCGGGTTTTCTCAGATCAAGCATGGTTGGCTCCTTGTCCAGATCCCTTTCCGTTAGAAGAAGAGGAAGTTCAGCCCGATGCAGCACGCCGCGGCGATCGACGCGAGCACCGCGGGCCGCTTCCACCACACCGAGGGTTCGATGAAGACCGGCTTGACGCCGTAAACCAAGCCTTCGAGTTCGGCCAACGGCTTCGCTTTGGTCATCAAACTGACCACGACGGTGACCACGAAGCAGGTGCAGAAGGCCATGATGGCGACCCAGAAGTTCTGCGCCATCGACGACGGGAAGCTCTGCACGACGCCCAGGAATCCGCCCTTGCCTTCGGCGATAGTCAGGCCGTAGGTAGCCGACGCGGCGAAGGTGCCGCTCAGCAGGCCGGCGAAGGCCGCGTGGCCGGTGGTGCGCTTCCAGAACATGCCCAGCAGGAATGTGGCGAACAGCGGCGCGTTGACGAAGCCGAACACCAGTTGCAGGAAGTCCATCATGTTGTTGAACTGCGTGGCCAGGTACGCCGCGCCGATCGACAGGGTGACGCCGAAGATGGTAGCCATGCGGCCGACCATCAGGTAGTGGGAATCCGGTGCGTCCTTGCGGATGTAGCTCTGGTAGATGTCGTAGGTCCACACCGTATTGAACGCACTGACGTTACCGGCCATGCCGCTCATGAAAGAAGCCACCAGCGCGGTCAGTCCGACGCCGAGCATACCCGGCGAGTAGAAGGCTTTGATCAGGCTGAACAGGACCTGATCGTAGTCCGGACCGCCGTTGGCGCCAGTCGGGATGGCGTATGCGCCGCCACCCATTTTGGCGAGCGCAACCGCTGCGATGCCTGGGATGATCACGACGAACGGGATCAGCATCTTGGGAAACGCGCCGACGATCGGGGTGTTGCGCGCGTCGGTCATCGACTTCGCCGCCATGGCGCGCTGGACCACCAGGTAGTTCGTGCACCAGTAGCCGAAGCTGAGCACGAAGCCCAGCCCCATGAACAGCCCGATCGCTTCGACACCCATGGGGTTGTCAGCGGGGTGCGCGAGGTGACGCCAGCTCTGCATCATCTTAGGATCCAGCCGCGAGACCAAGCCTTGCCAGCCGCCGACCTTACGGATGGCCAGGATGGTAAGCGGTGAGAAGCCGGCGACGATCAAAAAGAACTGCAGGACTTCGTTGTAGATCGCGCTGCTCAGTCCGCCGAGGTAGGTGTAGACCAGCACGATGGCTGCAGAGGCGACGACGCTCGCGAAAAAGTTCCAGCCCAGAATTAGATGCAGCAGCTTTCCGAGCGCATACATCGAGATGCCCGAGGAGAAGATCGTCATCACGGCGAACGTGATGGCATTGAAGCCCCTGGTTTTCTCATCGAAACGCAGCTTCAGGTACTCAGGCACCGAGCGGGCCTTGCTGCCGTAATAGAAGGGCATCATGAACACGCCCACAAAGAGCATCGCCGGGATGGCGCCGATCCAGTAGAAGTGGGCCGTCATCATCCCGTACTTCGCGCCGGATCCGCACATTCCGATCATTTCGAGGGCGCCCATGTTGGCGGCCAGGAAGGCCAGACTGGTGATCCACAACGGCATGGAGTGACCGGACGTGAGGAAGTCCGAGCTTGAGCTGACGCTCTTGCGCAGAAACCATCCGATCCCAATGACGAAGAGAAAATAGACGAGGAGAATGGAGTAGTCGAGTAGTGTAAGGTTGAGCGTCATACGGAGCCGCCGGAGAATCTGTATCCTACCGCGAATACAGGCCGCAACGAAACATCAGGTGCGAAAATCGCCAAACAGGCACTCCTGTTTGGGGTTGAATCGATGAAAAGCTTTTCAAAACCACATGAGCAGGACGCCTGGCTCGATGACAGACGCAGCGGAACCGGTCGCGCCTCTGCCCGGCTCGGCAGCCTACATGGTCAGAGTTACTTTGCTGAGCCCCCGCGGCTCATCCGGGTTGAGACCCTTCACTTCCGCCAGCGTGGCGGCGAACAACTGGGCCGGGATGATGTACGGAATTGGCGTAAAGACATCGGCCGGCAGGGGACCTGAAAAGCCGAGTTTCGCTGGAACGACCAACGCCGTCGGCGTTGCCGCTTCCTTGTTTGATTGATCGGTGATGGACAGGCTTTCGGCCTTCAGCCCGTCGAGGCGCTGCGCAAGTTCCTTCATCCCTGGCCAGGTCACGCCAGCCGGACAGAGCAGGAAGGCTGGGAAAGCAGAACCGACCATGGCGATCGGGCCGTGCAGGATGTCGGCCTGCGAGAAACGTTCGGCGACAATGTAGTTGGTCTCCATTAACTTCAACGCCCACTCGAAAGCGTTCGCGTAGTTCAGTCCGCGGCCGATCACCACGGCATGGTCCATGAAACGGAAGCGTTCGGCGCGTGTCCGGATCAGCGGCTCCAAGGTGAGTGCGGCGGCGGTCCACTCCGGCAGCCGGCGCAAATCGTCGATGTCGATTTTCGCTCCCAGCGCCCAGGCAAGCAGGTAGAACGAGAGCAGCTGCCCGGTATAGGTCTTCGTGGCGGCAACGCTTTTTTCCTTGCCAGCCCGCACCAGCACGCTATGGTCCGAGATGCTGGCCATGGTGCTGTTCTTCTCGTTGGTAATCCCGATGGTAAAGGCCCCGCGCTGGCGGCCCTCTTCGAGGATCACGTTGGTATCGGTGGACTCGCCCGATTGCGAGATGGCGACCAGCAGGGAATCGTCCAGCCGCAGGCTACTGTGATATAGCGTCGAGACCGAAGGGGCGGCCAGCGAGACCGGGATGCCAGTGGTGATCTCGATCAGATAGCGGCCAAACTGAGCAGCATTATCCGAGGTTCCGCGGGCGGCGAGGACCACCATCCGGGGTGGCTTTTCCTGAAAGCGGCGCTTCAGCTTTTCGAATCCGCGAAGTTCGCCGCGCAACGTCCGCTCCAGCGTGTGAGGCTGTTGCCGGATTTCATCTAACATTTTCGACATGGATTGAGACTCTCTCGAACTATGGTAGGACGATGGCGCGGTCCTCTGCCGCGCGGTCCTTGAACTCGAAGGGCAAGCCGCGAACTTCTGTGCCGCTCCAGACGTTCGACGTGGGGAACTCGGAGGGAGGCAAGCGCAGCAAGGTTGGGCGCAACACCAGCAGAAAGCGGCCGTTCTTGCTGGAAGACGTGTGGGAATGGAGCATCGGGATCCAATTCAGCCCGGGGAGCCCGCTGTCGATTTCGGAACTGCTGTCCTGCACCAAGCCGGCGACGACGGCGGATTCGCCGAACTTCATCCGAACCTGGACGGTGAATTTGCGGTTGGAAATGATCGGGATGCTGTCCGCGGTACTGCCGGAGAGCACCTTGTACTCGGCCTCGAATTCCAGGGTGAGACCGGCGGCGTCGTGCACGCGGGGAGTCATCTTCAGGACGATTCCCAGATCTTCAAAGGTGATGCTAGGAACGGTTGCGAAGCCGGACGAGGGCTGGCTGTTGCCCGCCCCCCAGGCCTGCTGAATGATCGGATAGCGATCTCCGATGTGCAGTGACGCGGGCTGACCGCTGATGCCTCGCAACGAGGCGTGCGTGACGGAGGTCGCCATTTGGCCCGTCAAAGTCGCTAACACGGACGCATTCGAAAGTCCGACTCCAAGAAACGTTGAGCCTCCGCCGAAAGTGGCGAGGGATGAGACCCCGCTGGGAGTGCCTGGAGTGGTCATAGTCAGTCCCGTCCGGCCGAAATCGACGATGGGGAAACTGGTCTGGAGAGTCAGGCCGCGGCTCAGATCGGACGAACTATCGACGCTGAACAACTCGACGTCAAGGAAGACCTCGGCGGGCCCGGCAAGCAACTGCCGGGCGATTTCCATGGCCGGGCGGACGCGGCTCACGCGGTCGCGGAGAATCATCGCGTGCTGGTTCGAGTCGATGGCGACCTTGGTCAGCGCGAACGCCTGGCGAACCGCATTAGACACTTCCTGCAACTCCGGTGCGGTCATGCTCTCCGGGAATGGAATTGCGACGGCCACGCTGGGCTCAACTTCGCCGCGCTTGACGGAAGTTTCTTTCGCGAACAACGCCACGCGACTGCTCACTGGCACACAGAAGCTGTTTGTGATCAGTTCCAAGGCATAGACGGCTTCGGACCAGGAGGCGTTGTCAAGATGCAATCGCTGCGGCTGATCGGTAGCCGGAAACTCATAGTCGAAAACCGCGGTGATCCCGTACGCGGCGGCGACTTTCTCGATTAGGACACGCGGGATCTCGCGGAACGCCAGATTGTGCCGGACGCGATCGGGTATGAGCCCGGGCGGTGCCGCCAGCTCCCGGCGGTCCTCGGCATTGATCTCGGGAAGCAGCGACTCGGCCGGGTCGGGGTCGGCGAGGTCAACGGATCCGGGAGCGGGGCGCATTGAGCGGCCTAAGTAGAGCGACTGCAGCCCACGCCGCTGATAGGCTTCGGCGAGAGCACGCAGGGAGGCATCCTGCGGCTGGCGGGCAACTGCCTGTTCAGCCAGAATCCAGGCGCCTGTGTAGTCACCCTTCGCGGCCAGTTTGTGGGCCCGCCGGACCAGTTTGGACGCCCCGGGTTCGTCCGCGTGCAAATAGGCAGGCACACATACCAGCGTCCCCGCAAAGAGGCACACGACCAGCGCTCTAGCTGCGCGCTTCCAAGCCATCTAAAGTACAGACGCTCCAAGTGCTCCAGGCGTGGAGAAGCAACCCGATTACCGTCGCCACAGCTGAGTCACGGCTGGCGATGGTCCGCAACAGCGGGTACTACACGGCTGGCGGGACGTAATCGGCGGGCAGCGCCACGCCATCGCCAAAGAAGTAGATTTCCATCTGTTTCAGCAGGAATTCCTGCGCCTCGCGCGTTCCGAGGTTGAGGCGGTATTCATTCATGATCATTTTCATGTGGTCGACCCACTGCGCCCAAGCCTGCTTGCTGACATTTTCGTAAATGCGTTGGCCCAGCGGGTGGCCGTCGAACGGCGGTTCGCTGAGGCCTTCCAATGTTTGCTTGAGCTTGACGCAGTAAACCATGCGTTTAGGGGCGTTTTCGGTGGGCATAATGTGTTCCTGCCTTGATGCCGGGCTGAGGTGATTCAACTGTCAGGATAGCTCATTGTCCTGGTATTCCAGCACGATGAAGTCAGGAGCGTTGTTGCCGTTGACCGGGGTTCGCCGATGGCGTTTGGCCAGGTAATCGGAGAGTAGCAAAAGGGTCCGTCCGCCACGCTCGAACCAGCGGTGGGCCGCCTTCCGATAACGTCTTAGGAGTTCCTTGCGATTCCGCTCGCGGACATCGCAGGCGTGAAGATCCAGCAGGAACTCAACTTCCCAGGGCTGGAACGTGGTCCTGCGAAAACGTCCCGAGGCGAGGTCTGCTACCAGGTTGTCGAGATGGACCAGCCGATTCTCCAGTTCGAATGCGGGCAGGATTTCCATGCGCTCCCCAATTCCAATCGGCTTGGGTGATCCGAGGACTGCTCAATGTGTCCAAGGAGAACCGCCGCCCGATACCGCACCCTGCTCAGGTTGAGGTGCAAGGGGGCGGGCACAATGCCCACATCGTCAGATTTGGCGTTGGAGTGAGTGGAAAACGAACTGGATTACGTGAACTACGGGAAACGGCCAGGCACCGTCAGGGGGTTGGGGCCTTCATGCGGGGATTGCAAACGGGCCAAGGGGCGAAACTCAAGGTGAGGTCCTTTGAGTCCACATAGAGATTTGTGGGATCACCCGCTCCGAAATCGAGCACCTCGATGATGCCGAGTTTGCAATGCCGAATGGCTTGTGTCTTCCTGGCGGTGATGTCCGGGACGGCGCCTTTCGGCCCCCAGTCTTCCATGAACTTCTGGAAACTATAGTCGCGGCAGGGCTTAGCGGGCTCACAGCCCCACAGTCGGTAGGCCGCATCGTACTGCTTTTCGTGCAATAGGCTGAAGAACTGGCGCGCTCGCCATTGCTCACGAACGTCGCGAAGGTTGTACGTCCCGTAAAGCGTCAAACCCCAGTCAAGCACCCACAGCACGGCGGCAACGGCCAGCGTGATGAGGATCCAGCGGACCACCTTCTCGCGCGTTCGACCGCTCTCGCCGTACTGTGAGAGGAACTCGCTCACTGCCCGCCTCCCGGTGCGACTACTTCTTTACGGGAAAGGCCTTGTCATAGGCGGCTGTGACGTCGGCAGAGATGTCCATGGCCGGCTTGGAGAAAAGCGCGGCGGTCGAATCGACTACCAAGTCCAGGCCCTTCTCGTCGGCAACCTTCTTAATGACGTCCTGCAGATTCTTGCCAATGCGTTGGAGCACATCCTGCCGGTCGCGGTTCACTTCGTCCTGCAGCGCCTGGGAATTGCGTTGAAGCTGAAGCTGACGCCGCTGGATACGCTGTCCCAGTTCGGCCAAGGCGGATTCATTGTACTTGCCCTGGTTCCCGCTGTAGTCCTGCTGCATCTTCGCGACTTCTTTTTCCACTTCGGCCAGTTGATCCTGGCGAGGGCCAAACTTGGCGCGAAGGTCGATTTCAGCCTGTTTCAGTTCGGCCGTTCCTTCCAGCGCCTTCTGCAGGCTGACCACACCAACCTTCAAGGGCGCCTGAGCGACCGCGGTCGCACTCAGCCCTACCAGCAGGGCCGCTGTCGCCCCGACCATCATTAACCGTGAGAATGCCATCGTTATGCCTACTCTCCCTGCCGCCGTCCCGATCAAGCGGGTAAGGCGTAAATCCCGTCATCGCGCACGATCAGGTGTTCCCGACCTTTTGCCCGCACTTCCGGGCGAGCCGCCCGGACTCACCGGCGATTCCCAGATTGGCTCAACGCCCCAGGCTCAATCCGCGTCGCGACCCCTCAGGGCGAACGCGCCGGGTGCGCGCAGCAAGAACCTCGGCGGCTTCAAACAGATTGGACGCCAGCGCAGAAATTCGGTTCCGAAGCGCACACGACCGCGCGAGACCGCAGGCGCTTCATTCCACTCTGAATTGTAGAAGTAGGGCTAAGAAGGTGTCAAACCGGCTCCGTCATCCAGCGACAATCGCAACCAGGCCCGGGCGTCAGGCGGCTGGGGCCCGCAGCAATTCCAGAAAGACCTGAGCGGCACGCGGAAAACTGCGCCGGCGGCGGTGGATGATACCCAGCGGCCGGATGAGCAGATCTTCCAGCCGAATGGCGCTCAGCCAGCCTTCCTGCACCTCAATGTGGAGCATCGGCTCTGGCAGAATACTGACTCCAGAGCCGAGGCGCAGCGCTTCCTTCATGCTCTGGATATTGTCAAAACGGCTCAAAATGTGGACCCGCACGGCGTGCTCCCGCAAGAAGCGCTCGATGTCTTTGCTGATCGGCAGATCTTCATCGAATCCAACGAAGTCGACTCCGTCCAATTCCGTTGGACTCATGCTCTTACGCCCCGCGAAGCCGTGAGCGGGAGAACAGGCAACGACCATTGTCTCTTCGCGCCAAGGCAGGGCGGCGATATCCCGGGTGGACTCGGGATAGCTGACCAACCCGATGTCGACACGCTCCTCGGCTACTGCCTGGTAAACTTTCTCGGGCCGCAAGTAGTTGACTTCCAACTGGGCCATGGGAAGGCGGCGGTAAAACTCCTGCTCAAGTTTGGACATCTCCGAGATGCCCACAGAGTATATAGCGGCCACACGAACCGTACCGCCTCCGCTGCCTTTCATTTCATCCAGTGCACCTGTGAAATCCTGCTGCCGGCGCAGCACGTCGCGAGCGAAATCGTAGAACAACCGCCCCGCTGAAAGCACTTCCAACGGACGACGTGAGCGGTCCAGGAGCTGGACGCCCAACTGCCTCTCCAACTCTTGCAGTGCCTGGCTGGCCGCGGACTGCGTAACGCCATTCATCACGGCCCCGCGGCTGATGCTGCGGCTTTGGACAATGTCCCGGAAGAGGAGCAGTTGTGTGAAGTCCACCGCGAGGATGGTAGCATAAGGACTCCTCATACCACAAGGCAATAATTTAACTTTGACTGATACAGCGAAGAGGGTATACTCAAAAGACCCACCTAATTCTCAAGGAAAGCGGGTCGCGCCATCATGTTCGACGACCACACACCTCACGGTTTACCCGCTCCCGCGGGCTTGTATCATCCCCGCAACGAGCGTGATGCGTGTGGCATCGGCTTCGTCGTGAACATTCACGGCAACCGGTCCCACGATATCATTTCCAAGGGCATTCAGATTCTGATCAACCTGACGCATCGCGGTGCCTGCGGCTGCGATCCGGAGACCGGCGACGGAGCCGGCGTGTTGATTCAGATTCCGCACGAACTGTTCGCCCGGGAATGCCGGAAGCTTGGCTTCAAATTGCCGGCTCGCGGCGAGTACGGCGCCGGGTTCGTGTTCCTTCCCGTTGAACCGCAGCAGCGCTTGTTGTGCGAAGGCATCGTCGAGCGGGTGGTTCGCGAGGAAGGACTCACATTACTAGGCTGGCGCGACACCCCCCTGGACGTGAACGCCATCGGGCGTGTGGCGCGAGCGTCGCAGCCGTACATTGAGCAGATCTTCATCGGGCGCTCCGGAGAGATGAGTGAGGATGAACTTGAGCGCAAATTGTATGTCGTGCGCAAGCGCGTCGAACACGAGATTTTCGAGTCCGAAATCCGCGACAAGTCTTTCTTTTACGTGCCTTCGCTGAGTTGCCGGACCATCGTATACAAGGGCCTGCTACTGGCGCCGCAAATCACGCGATTCTACGGGGACCTGTCAGATGTCGAATGCCTGAGCGCGCTGTGCATGGTGCATCAGCGTTTTTCGACCAACACCTTCCCCACCTGGCAACTCGCGCATCCCTTCCGCTACATCTGCCACAACGGCGAGATCAACACGGTGCGCGGCAACGCGGCCTGGATGCACGCCCGCCAACCGATCCTGGAGTCCCCTCTATTCGGCCTGGATATCAAGAAACTGATGCCGGTGATCCAGCCGGGTGGTTCCGACTCGGCAACGCTTGATAACGTCATCGAAATGCTGTATCTCTCCGGCCGCAGCATGGCGCACGTGATGGCAATGCTGATCCCCGAAGCGTGGGACGCGGACCCGAATATGCCGCCCTCGAAGCGGGCTTTCTACGAGTACCACGCGTCGCTGATGGAGCCTTGGGATGGCCCAGCCGCCGTCGCCTTCACCGATGGCCGCGTGATCGGCGCCACGCTCGACCGCAACGGTTTGCGGCCGGCGCGTTACCTGGTGACGAAGGACAACGTACTCATCATGTCCTCAGAGACGGGCGTGCTGCCCGTGAAGCCGGAGGACGTCGTATACAAGGGGCGGCTGCAACCCGGGCGGATGTTGTTGTGCGACACCACGCAGAAGCGCATCGTGCCGGACGAAGAGATCAAGAGCACGCTGGCTGCTCGTCAACCCTACGCCAGATGGATTGAGCAACAGCAGATCCGCCTGGACAGCCTGCCGCAGCCGCCGCGGGTGTTTCAGACCGAGCACGAGACGGTGCTCCAACGCCAGCGCTGTTTCGGATACACTGACGACGACATCAAGCAGTTCCTGCTGCCCATGGCAATCGGCGGACTGGACCCTGTGGGCTCGATGGGCACGGACACTCCGCTGGCCTGTCTGTCGGACAAGCCTCAACCGCTGTTCCATTACTTCAAG
The DNA here is from genome assembly GCA_903909435.1 of uncultured Acidobacteriia bacterium. Classification (GTDB taxonomy): domain Bacteria; phylum Acidobacteriota; class Terriglobia; order Bryobacterales; family Bryobacteraceae; genus CAIVVT01. The sequence continues at coordinate 23,125 of CAIVVT010000292.1, forward strand.
CAGTTGTTCGCGCAGGTCACGAACCCGCCCATCGACCCGATTCGCGAAGAGTTGGTGATGTCGCTGACCAGCTACATCGGCACGGAGCGCAACATCCTGGCCGAGACGCCGCAGCACAGCCATACGCTCAAACTCGATCACCCGATTCTGACCAACTACGACTTGGAGAAACTGCGCCGGGTCAGCATGGGCGATTTCCTCGCTACGACGATTCCGATGCTTTACCGCGTGGAAGGCGGGGCGGTCGAACTGCAGCGGTCGCTCGACGGTCTGTGCCGCCGCACCTCGCTCGCCATCAAAAACGGCTACACCGTGATCATCCTTTCCGACCGCGGAGTGGACCAGGAATTGGCGCCGATTCCATCGCTGCTCACTCTCAGCGCAGTGCATAACCATCTGGTCAGGGAAGGCACGCGCACTCAGGTGTGCCTGATCATCGAGAGCGGCGAGCCGCGCGAAGTCATGCACTTCTGTTTGCTGATCGGCTACGGCGCAAGTGCGGTGAACCCCTATCTGGCCATCGAAACTCTGGAGAACCTGGCCTTGCGCCACATGCTGCCCGAAGGCATGACTTTCCAGCATGCGTTGAAGAACTACAAGAAGGCCGTCAACAAGGGCCTATTGAAGGTCTTTTCGAAGATGGGCATCTCGACGCTGCAAAGCTATCGTGGCGCTCAGGTCTTTGAAGCAATTGGAATCTCACGCAGTGTCATCGACAAGTACTTCACTGGCACGGCCTCGCGTATAGAGGGCATCTGCTTCGATGTGCTGGCCGAGGAGGCCCGGCGGAAACACGAATTCGCTTTCCGGCCAGTCACCGAGTCGGAAACCGACCTCGACGTGGGCGGCAACTATGCCTATCGCGCCAAGGGCGAATATCACCTTCTAAATCCATTCACGATTTCAAAGCTCCAGCACGCCATCCGCAACGAGAGCTACTCGACATACAAGGAGTACGCTGAACATCTCAACAATCAGGCACGGCACCTCAGCACGCTACGCGGCCTGATGGAATTCAAATGGGCCGACGAGCCTATACCAATCGAAGATGTGGAGCCGGCGAGCGAGATCGTAAAGCGGTTCGCGACCGGCGCCATGTCTTACGGGTCGATCAGCAAAGAGGCCCACGAAACCCTGGCTATCGCCATGAACCGTATCGGCGGGCGTTCCAACACCGGCGAAGGCGGGGAAGACGAAGCGCGATTCCAAAAAGACGCCAACGGCGATTCACGGCGCAGTGCCATCAAGCAGGTGGCGTCCGCAAGATTCGGCGTCACCGTGAACTACATGGTGAACGCAGACGAGTTGCAGATCAAAATCGCCCAGGGCGCCAAGCCCGGCGAAGGCGGCCAGTTGCCCGGCCACAAGGTGGATGCGGAGATTGCGCGCGTCCGCCACTCGATCCCCGGCGTCGGCCTGATCTCGCCTCCTCCGCACCACGACATTTACTCCATTGAGGATCTGGCCCAGCTAATCTACGACCTCAAGAACGTCAACCCAAGGGCCAGGATTTCAGTGAAACTGGTCGCCGAAGTGGGCGTTGGCACGGTGGCCGCGGGCGTTTCCAAGGCACACGCCGACCTGGTGTTGATCTCCGGAGACAACGGCGGCACGGGCGCCAGTCCGCTGACCTCCATCAAGCATGCCGGCATCCCCTGGGAACTCGGTCTCGCCGAGACGCAGCAGGTGTTGGTGATGAACGACCTTCGCAGCCGCATCCGCGTGCAAGTGGATGGAAAGCTGCAAACCGGACGGGATGTCGCCATTGGCGCGCTACTGGGGGCAGAGGAGTTCGGGTTCTCCACGATGCCTCTAGTGGCGATGGGCTGTATCATGATGCGCAAGTGCCACCTGAACACCTGTCCAGTGGGTATCGCGACTCAGGATCCGGAATTGCGGAAGAAATTCGAGGGATCGCCAGAAGGCGTCATCCGCTACTTCTTCTACGTCGCGGAAGAATTACGCGAGATCATGGCCAAACTCGGCTTCCGCACTGTGGATGAGATGGTCGGCCGGGTTGACATGCTGGAGACGCGCCCGGCTGCCGACCACTGGAAGGCCAAGGGCATCGACCTGAGCGCCATTCTCTACTACCCGCCGGCTCCAGGCAGGGTCGGTCGGCGCTGCCTCACCAAGCAGGATCACGGGCTGGACCAGGCTCTTGATTACAGCCTGATCGACTACGCGCAAGAAGCTATCGAGGACGGGACTCCCCTGGAGTTCAACCTGGCCATCCGCAATACGCATCGTACCGTGGGCGCGATGCTTTCGGGCGAGATCGCGCGGAAGTACGGCTCGAAGGGCCTGCCCAAAGACACCATTCGCTTCCAGTTCACCGGGAGCGCGGGACAGAGTTTCGGGGCGTTTCTGGCGCCGGGCGTCACGCTGACCCTGGAAGGCGATGCCAACGACTACGTCGGCAAAGGCTTGAGTGGCGGGCGGATCATCATCTATCCGCCGAGGACTTCGACCTTTGTGCCGGAAGACAACATCATTGTCGGCAATGTCGTACTGTACGGCGCGACCAGCGGCGAATGCTTCTTCAACGGCATGGCGGGCGAACGTTTCGCGGTCCGTAACTCGGGCGCTACGGCCGTCGTCGAAAGTGTCGGTGACCACGGCTGCGAGTACATGACGAACGGCCTGGTGGTCGTGCTGGGGCGCACGGGCAAGAACTTCGCGGCCGGCATGTCGGGTGGCATCGCCTACGTGCTGGACGAGACGGGCGAATTCACATCGCGCCTGTGCAACCGCACCAGCGTCGATCTCGACCCGGTGTTCGACCCCAAAGACGTGAACCTGCTGCGGGACCGGATCGAGCAGCATGCGGCACTGACCGGCTCGCCGCGAGCACGCTGGATCATCGACAACTGGTACGCCATGCTGCCCCGTTTTGTAAAGGTGTTCCCGCACGAATTCAAACGGGTCTTGGGCGCGCCGCGAACTGCGGACATGCCGAGGATCACTCTGACGCGGCCGGATTCGCAGCCGACTGTGGAGGTGCTGCATGGGTAAGGTCACTGGCTTCAAGGAAATTGAGAGAGAAGTACCCACGCGGCGTCCGGTTGCGGAGCGGGTCAACGATTGGTTTGAGGTTTACCAACCGTTTCCCGAAGAAAAGGTCCGCTCCCAGGGTGCGCGCTGCATGGATTGCGGCGTGCCATTCTGCCACACGGGCTGTCCGCTCACCAACATCATTCCCGATTGGAACGATCTGGTTTACCGGAACCGCTGGAGGGATGCGATCCGCGTTCTTCACTCGACCAACAACTTCCCGGAGTTCACGGGGCGCATCTGCCCCGCGCCGTGCGAAGCGTCATGCGTGCTCGGCATTAACGAGCCTGCTGTCACGATCAAGAACATCGAGCGCACCATCATCGACCACGCCTGGAATGAAGGCTGGATTAAACCCGAGCTGCCGTCGCAGCGCTCAGGCAAACGCGTTGCAGTGGTGGGCAGCGGTCCCGCCGGCCTGGCAGCGGCACAGCAGCTTGCTCGCGCGGGGCATCTGGTCACAGTGTTTGAGAAGTGCGACCGCATCGGCGGTCTGCTACGCTACGGCATCCCCGACTTCAAAATGGAGAAGCATCATATCGACCGGCGACTCACGCAGATGGAAGCGGAAGGCGTTACCTTCCGAACGGGCGTGCATGTCGGAGTGAACTTCTCGACTAAAGAACTCAGCCGCGATTTCCATGCGATACTGCTGGCCGCAGGCGCGGAGCAACCACGCAACCTACCGATCCCCGGCCGCGAGCTGAAAGGTATTCACTTCGCGATGGATTTCCTGCCTCAGCACAACAAGCGCAACGCCGGCGACCGGATTCCGGATGAGCAATGGATCAGCGCTACCGGCAAGCACGTTGTCATCATCGGCGGTGGCGACACCGGGGCCGATTGCCTGGGCACCTGTATTCGCCAGAAGGCGGCCTCGATCCGCCAGTTCGAAATCATGCCCAAGCCGCCGAACTCGCGAGACCGTTCAACCCCTTGGCCGCTTTGGCCGCTGATGCTGCGGACCGAAAGCGCGCACGAAGAGGGCGGCGATCGCTACTGGTCGATCCTAACCACTCGCTTCGAGGGCGACGAAGCAGGCAACGTGAAGAATCTCTGCACTGTGGGCGTGGGCGCTCCGCCGAATTTCGAACAGCTTCCTGGCACGGAAGAAGTGGTCCCTGCGGACTTGGTTCTCCTGGCAATGGGCTTTACCGGACCGGTGAAGAGCGGTCTGGTGGATGAACTTGGCGTGGAACTCGACGCCCGCGGCAACGTAAAGGCGGATGACGACTTTATGACGTCGGTGCCTGGAGTCTTCGCCGCTGGCGACTCACGCAGAGGGCAGTCGTTGGTGGTTTGGGCCATCGCAGAAGGCCGTCAAGCGGCGCGCGGCATCGACAAGTATCTGATGGGTGCCACCAGCTTGCCTTAGTGCCAAGAGGTCTCGCATACGTGCGTATGCTAGAACAACGTTGACAGGAAGTCCAAGCCCTGCTGGACTGCGGAGTTGCCAACCTCGGACCGATGTTCGCGATGTATGGTCCCATCAGTCGGCGCCGGGTGTGGATGGGCCCTCTAATTCAATCAGCACTTCCGTGCGATAAGACACGCGGTCTCGCGCCCATCCAGCCGCATGTCGACTGCCAGCGCGTCGGCCGGAGCGAGCCAGGCTCGCTCCACCGCGAGGCCCGCTTCCAGGGCAATACGCCTGAGCATGCGGTCATCCAGAAAGTGCATCGAGCTTGGCATCTGGCTGACCTGCCGGTGCGCGCAATAGACACTCAACTTTTCCACCCACCCCGGCCATCTGCCGCCCGCCGCCACGCGTCGCTCGTATTCCTCGATAAACGGCGCAAAGGGGGCTCGATAGGGCGTGGAGGCCTGGACAAAGAGCCGCCCGCCGGGACGTAGCCAGCGGGCAATTCGACTTGCGCCGAGGGTGAGTTGCCGGCCGGTAAGAAAGTGAAGGACATTGGCGCAGTGGACGGCGCCGAGTTTGCCCTCGGGGAAGAACAGGTCACGCGGGAAGTGGCCCGGTTGCAGATGCAATCGCAATCGATCCTCTGGACTCACTTCGATTTCTGCACGCCGCTGCAATTCGGACAGGTGACTGGTTTCTACGTCGTTCGCGATTACCCAGGCGCCCGCGCGCAGAGCCGCCAGCGCCGCCAACCCGTAGCCTGTCCCGATATCCAACGCCGCGGAGTCGCTTGACCCGCAATTGCCGGCCCTGCAGAAATCTAGAAACAACTCGCTCTGAAGACTAAGCTGCTCCGAGATCCAGCCCATCCGGTTGCGTGTGAAAAGCCGTCCAGGCCGCCGCGGCTGTAATTTGCCGGTCACAGGTTTTAGGGTATCAACGCTCGCCGTTTGAGCGCCGCCAGTCGCGAAATGAAAATGCGCCGGCCGCGCTTCCCCTGCAGAGGCGCGGCCAGCGCAGACTCTTAACCAAACTCAACCCAGAGAAACTAGGTTAGATCGAACTTCTCCTGGTGCAGCAGTTCGTCCGCTACGACGAGTACTGGCCGGCCCAGAATCTCTTCAATTTCCTCAAGGTACTTGTTCTCGATCGATTTCATCTCTTTGGCCACTTCGGGGCTGGCGCGCAGCACGCACTCCTTGCCGTCGACGACCTTCGAGTATTTCTGGGCTTCGACCAGAATCTCGCTGATCACGGTCCCCACGCTCTTCACGTAACCAGCACCTTCGCAGTACGGGCAGTGAGAACAAAGCGCGCGTTCCAGACTTTGCTTGACGCGCTTTCTCGTGATAGCGACCAAGCCAAAATCATTGAATTGCAGTATCTTGTAAGGCGCCTTATCCGAGCGCATCGCCTCTTCCAGTGCAGTCATCACTTTAGTGCGATTTTTACGTTCGTCCATGTCGATGAAGTCGACGACGATGATGCCACCGAGATCGCGCAGTCGCATTTGCCGAACGATTTCTTTCACCGCCTCGACGTTGGTCTTGACGATTGTGTCTTCCAACCGGTTCGACTTACCGACATACTTGCCGGTGTTGACGTCAATGGCGACCAGCGCTTCGGTCTGGTTGATGACGATGTAGCCGCCCGACTTCAGCCACACTTTCGGGCGTAGGGCTTTCTCAAGCTCTTGCGTGATACTGAACGCATCGAAAATGGGCTCGGGACGCGTATACAGTTTGACCCGGGATAGCATTTGAGGAGCGATGCGCTCAACTGCGTGCAGCACCTGCTCGTACAAGTCTTCGTTGTCCACCCACACGGCTTTGAATCCGTCGGTCAACTGGTCGCGAAGCAGCCGTTGAACCACTTCGACGTCGTGATGCAGAAGCAGTGGCGCACGGCGTTTCTCGGCTTTCTGTTTGATGTCCAGCCAGAGATTCGAAAGGTACTGGATATCGGCGGCAATTTCATCTTCCGTCCGGCCTTCGCCGGCGGTCCGCATGATGAAGCCACCGGCGATGCCTTCGCGGTGCTTTTGAAGAACCTTCTTCAGGCGCAAGCGCTCTTCGTCGCTGCCGATCTTGCGCGAAACACCGAGGTGTTCGACGGTCGGCATGTAGACTACGTACCGGCCGGGCAAGGCAATATGCGAGGTGATGCGAGCGCCCTTCTGCCCCAGCGGTTCCTTTGCAATCTGGACGATGATCTCCTGGCCCTCTTTCAAGAGGTCTGAAATCAACGGCATTGGAGGACGCTCGCGATCACGGTCTTTGTCCTTATCCCTGTCGCGGTCTTTATCCCGATCTTTGTCGCGATCGCGGTCTCTGTCGCGGCCACGATTATCCCGATCACGACCGTTGTTCCGATCAGGCCGCTCGACCACGCGCTCGACGGCCCGTTCCGATTCCGGCGCAGCGGGTTCAAGCACCGCTGCTTCAGGTTCCGCAACCGCCTCGGCGGGACTCTCCGCAATCGGACTAGCCGGCAAGGATGCCTGCTGCCTGGACTTGCGGCGCATCCGCCGGGACATGCGATGAGCCATGCGGCCGGCCTGCGTGCGCAGCGTGGCCGAGGATTCCTCTCCCTCCGGTACCGGGGTGGTGGCGTCCCCAAGCTCAGAGGATTCCGTTTCGGCGTCTTCCTGGTCGGCTGACTCGATCGCGGCGCCCTCCTCCTGCGCGACAGTAGCCTCATCGGCAGGCGCGGAAGCACCCTCGACTTCCGGCTCCTCCACGGCGACAGTCGTAACTTCGTCTTCTACCCAGGGAACTGCGGAGTTCAACTCCTGGTCTGGAGTTGCCGTCTCCGCAGCAGTATCCGGAACTGAAACCTCGGCTGGTTTCGCCGCTTTCAATTCGGAGACTGGAAGTTCAGCGACCAGCGATGCCGAAGCTGATTCTTCGACAACTTCGACCGGTTCAGGCGCGGGCGCCGGCTCGACGTCGTCAGTAGCCTCGCCGGATGCGATCTCCTCATCTTCCCCCTCGGGCTCGTCCGGGCCTGACTCGGTCGATGGCACCTGATCTTCGTCCTCCTGCGACGCAGCGGCTTCGGCCCGCTCTTCCATCTCGTCCACACGATCCAGGATCGCTTCGGCGGCGTCCTCAGCCTCCGCCTCGTCCTCGGCCAGGGGTTCTGTATCGAGCTCCTCCTCGAAGGCTTCCGGAATGATGGCAGGCGGCGCTGCGGCGAGTGGCGGCGACTGGCGGCGGTACTTGGCAAGGGACTCGCCGGGCAACAGCAGGAACTCCTCTGAAGGCTGCGAGGTCTGCTGCTGGTGATGTTGCGTGGAATGCTGGGGTGCGGATTCCGGCAATGCGGATTCAGCGGGAACCTCTTCCGCCTCGACTTCCGCTTCGCCTTCAACCTCGCCTTCGGCCGTAGCCCCCGCCGATTGTTCATCAGCCGGCGAAGCGTACTTGGAGTCGGGGAACCCTCGACTGCCGCGGCGTCTGCGACGGCTACGTCTGCCGCGGCGGTCACGATGGGCTTCACCCTGACCCTCGGCTCCGCCAATCACTGGCGTGTTACTGTCCGTCGACGCTGGTTCGATCCCCGCTTCTACTTGTGGAACAATCGCAACCGCGGCCGGCTCTTCGATTCTCCGTTCCGCGCTTGCCACCGGCGGCAAGGCGAGGACGGGAGAAGCGTCGTATGACTCACGGGTCCGTTCGCGCTCGCGTGGGCGGGAGTCGCGGCTCCGGTCATCAACACGATCGAACTCGTCGCCGTGCTCCTCAAAGAAGTCTGAGACATAAAGGAAACAGTCCCGTTCTAGACCCAGGTCCACGAACGCGGATTGCATCCCGGGCAGCACTCGCGTGACGCGCCCTTTGTGAATGCTGCCGGCCAGCGAATACTCGTTGGCCCGCTGAAAGAACATCTCGACCAGTTGCCCGTCTTCGAGAATGGCAACTTTGGTCTCATGGCGGTTCTGGCTTATGACCAGTTCCTTGGACGGCATGAACTACCTCCGCTACGGTGAGCGACCACCGAGTGGAGCGGGGCGAGGAGCAATCGAGCCGGGTGCCTGTGAGACCTGATCTGAACTCCGCGCATCTCGCGAAACAGAATCCAGAGACGGCCCCAGTCCAGTCAATAAACCTGTTGTTCCTCCCAGTCGAGGCGATTACTCATCTCGGCCTTCTCTGGGGGCGCGGCGCGCACTTGCCGGCCGCGTTCGGCAAACCCTTTGATCGGACATTTGGCACCGGGTGGACTTTCCAACCGGCCGCACTTGACTCTACAGTCGCTTCACGATCCGAACCGCCGGAGCCGGACATTGTTGACCAACCCCAGCATTGCAAATACCGACATCATGCTCGACCCTCCGTAACTCATTAGAGGGAGCGGAATGCCGGTCACCGGCATACGGCCCACGGCCATTCCTGCGTTCACCAGCAAGTGGAACAGGAGCAGCGAGCCGACGCCCATACAGATAAACATCCCGGCCCGGTCCGGCGCTTTTTGTGCATTCTGCACGATCTGCATCAATAGCAGAAAATACAACGCGAACAGGACTAGAATGCCAACAAAACCATGCTCTTCGGCAAAGGCCGAAATCACGAAATCCGTATGCGCCGCAGGCAGAAACCGGAGCTGAGTTTGCGAGCCTCGAGCGACCCCCTCACCCCACATGCCTCCAGCGCCTACGGCAATTTTCGACTGGATTACCTGATACCCCGCGCCCATCGGGTCCCTCATCGGATCGAGGAAAGTGACGAGCCGGGCCCTTTGATAATCCTTCAGCAAGACCCAACCAGCGGGCAATAACACCGCTGCGGCCAGCAGCACCATGAGAGCGTGCTGCCAGCGAAAGCCACCAAAGAAAATACCGACTGCCAGGATGGGGATATATGTCAACGTGGTCCCCAGATCCGGCTCCGCCAAGACTAAGCCGGCCGGAATGCCGACCGCAATCCCGAGCTTCAATAAATCCCGCCAGTCCAGCCGATCGCTTCGCATTTCGGACAGGTATCGGGCTACCAGTAATACTATCACCAGTTTACCAAGCTCAGAGGGTTGGAATCGCAAGCCATAGAAAAGAGGAATCCAGCGCTTAGAACCCCAGACGTAGCTGCCCACCACCAAGGTCAACGCCAGGAATGCCAGCGTGATCCCGTACAGGATGGGTACCTGACTGAGCAGGTTGTGGTAGTCCACACGCGCCAGAATCCACATTAGGAACAGGCCACAAGCCAGCCAGACGCACTGCTTCATCCATGCGCTTCGAAATGCGGTGGCATGGGTCGCCGAATATATCTGGAGAATCCCGAGGGAACAAATGGCCAGCGCGATCAGCAGCATGGGCCAATCGATCTCGCGCAAGAAGCGGTAGCGGCCGAATTGGAGGGGAATCAGCGTGACCTCAATCCGGGCGAGGCGAGGTCGCTCCCCGGGACGCGAACGGCGGCCGCCAGATTCTGCGGCGCGCCAGACTGCTTCTGCCGGGCCTTCTTATCGTAGAAGGCCTTAATCACGTCGCGCACGATCGGCGCGGCAAGTGGGCCGTGCATGCCGTTCTCGTACAACGCCACAACGACAATTTCAGGATTCTCCCGGCTCGCGAAGCCCACGAACCAGGCATCGTCCCGGAACGCTTCCTCACCCAGTTTGGTCTTCAGAAGGTCGTTCGAGGCACGTTGCGCTGTACCGGTTTTTCCGCATAGGACGATGTCGCTCATATGCACCGCCGCGCCCGTGCCGCCTTCGTTGACCACGGCGCACATCCCGTCCAGGACTTTCGCCAGATTGAGCGGGTTGATATCAGCCGTATGGTCAACCTGTGGCGGATGGCCGTCGTCCAGGATGTGCGGGCGCATCCAAACGCCGTTGTTGAGCAAACCGCTATAGGCATAAGCAAGTTGCAGGGGGGTGACCGTCACGGCGCCCTGCCCGATGGCGACGCTGATCGTCTCACCCTCGTACCATTTCTCGCGCTGCGTGCGAATCTTCCAGGCCGAGGAAGGCACCACGCCTTCCTTCTCGCCGGGCAGGTCAATGCCTGTCTTCTTGCCAAGGCCGGCCATCTGAGCGTATTTCGCTATGGTGTCGATGCCGGTCATCCTGCCAACGTTGTAGAAGTACACATCGCAGCTCTGCGCGATGGCGCTGTGCAGATTAACCGTCCCGTGGCCGCCTTTCTTGTGGCACTTGAACACGCGGCCGTAGAACGTGGCGCTACCGGCGCAATGGACACTGAAGTTCTCGTCGATCGCCCCACTCTCCAAGGCGGCCAAAGCGACGAAAGGTTTGAAAGTCGAACCAGGTGCAAGCTGGGATTGAATTACTCGATTGAAAAGCGGCTTTGTGGGATCCTCGAGCAGTCCCTTCAACTCACTCGATTTCATCCTGCCGACGAAGAGATTCGGATCATATCCCGGCGCCGAGGCGTAAGCCAGGATATCGCCCGTTGCCGGTGCGATGGCGATCACGGCGCCGCGTTTACCTTCCAGCGCCATTTCAGCGACGGTCTGTAGGTCCAGGTCGATGGTCAGACGCAGGTCTTTGCCCGGAACGGCGGGCTTCATCCCCAGAACCTCACGCGTGTTCATACGGTTGTCCACACGCACCTGACGCTGTCCGTCTATCCCCGTAAGCGTGTCATTGTAGAAGCGCTCCACGCCCATTTTGCCGATCAGGTCGCCGGGGTTGTGGTTCGCCCACTCCTGGGAATTCAGCTCCGCCTCGCTGATCTCGCCGACGTAGCCAATGAGGTGCGAGGCGATGCCGTCTTTCGGATAGAGCCGGAACTGGGACTTGATGAGTTCCATTTCGGGGAACATGAGATCGTTGCGATGAGACTCGACGAAGGCCAACTCGCCCGAGGTTAACTCCTCCTTCACGGGGATAGTGAAATAACTGGGGCGACGTTGAAAGCGGCGTACGCGGGCCTGGAAATCCTGGACATCCAAATTCAGCCCGCGGGCGATCGGTTCCACGTGATCGTCCCGCAGCCCTTCTCGCGACAGCACCAGCCGGAAGGACGCGTGGTTATCGACAATCACGCGGCCGTCGCGGTCGAGGATTCTGCCGCGGGGTGCGGGCATCGGAAGAGACTTGATCTGGTTCTGCTGAGCTTTGGAGTTGTAAAGCCCCTCGTTTCGCACCTGCAAGTCCCAGTAGCCCACGAGCAGGAAAATGAAGACTGCGACGGTAAGGTATTGGAAAACGGCGACTTTCGCCGCCCCGGAATACGTTTCGTCGTGGACAAAACGCACCACTTTGGGCGCCTCGTGTTCTCGGTCTCCTTGGATTCTTGGCACGGGGTGTGAAGCGCCGAGGCGCTATTGGGCCTCAGACTTCAGTTTATCGAACACCTGAAACAGTGGGAGTGCGATGATCCCATTCAGAAAGGCGGCTATCAGGGTTTGAGGCAGCTTGAAATCGTCGTGGGCGCCCAGCAGCATGTGCGACAAAGCCCAAAACAACACCTGATGCGCGATGAAGAAACCGAAGCTCATGACGTAGCGCAAGCCGGAGTTTTCGACATCGAAGCGCAGGCTGACGCTGGCCGCCGAATAGCCGATCACCGTCTTCACAATGCCGTACATCCCCAACGGAATAAAGGTCAGGGAATCCTGCGCCAGCCCGATCAAACAGCCGGTGAGTGCCCCGGCCGGCGGCTGCCTGCGCATTATCGAAAAATATACAGTGACCAGAAGCGGTAGCTCCAGGTAGGAAAGGAAGCTGAAAAAGCGCGGCACGTAGACCTGAAACAGGATCGCCAGCACGGGCAGCAGCACCCAGGTGAACGGACGGAAGCTCCACACCCGCATGCGGCCGGGAGGGGTATGAACTACGGAATCGTTGAATTCCGTCACGGGCGGTCCTGCGCGGGAGGTTTGGGGCGCTGCGACGGTTGTGATATCAGTCCCGGTACTTTGGCCGCGGAGGCGGGTTCCGGCGACGGCTTGACGGGAACGGCCTGATTGTCGGGTACGGCTCCCGTGGCCGGTGCGAGCGCAGGGGGCGCCGCGGCTGGCTGCCGGTTAAAATCGGGGGCTCGATACGGCGTTGTACCAACCTGGAAGTTCTGCGACTCCACTACCCGCTTGTAGTGGTCCCGAATTCGGTCCGCGTCCGTGCGCATCGCGGACGGCGCTTCACCGGGAGTCGCGGGAGACGCGGGGTCCGTCATTGGGCCATTTTGGTCCGGCGCGGGCGCATCCAAAATCTGGACATCAGGGTTTGATGGTGTTGCCAGCTCGGGAATCTGGCCGTGCACGGCATCGAGCAGGATCAGAACCTCAGCAAAATCGCCGTCCAGGGCGATTGGCCGCACCTCGATTTCTTTACCGTCAACGCCGTCCTTGACTGCCCGCGCCTGCCCGACGCGCAGTCCGCGCGGGAAGATCCTATCTTCGCCGCTGGTGTAAAACCACTCATCCTTATCTACCGGTTGCTCGTTCCGGATCCCGAAGATGTGGCAAGTCCCGCCCTCGCCCTTCAGCAGGCCGCGAGTCCTGCTTTTTTGGGAGGTCACACCCGCAGCGAAACCCTGGCTGCTTGCCAGCATCATCAGAGAGGCGGTTGGATAGGAAGCGACAACCTGCCCGACGATCCCTTCCCCTGTGACCACCGCCATGCCGCGCTTTACACCTTCAAGGGATCCGCGGTCAAGAATGAAGACCCCGGACTGGACACCTGGGGCACTGCCGATAATGCGCGACGGCAGGCTCTTTGAAGGCAACTGAGAGCGAAACTCAAGTAAAGCCTGCGCCCGGCCGCTCTGCTGCATCTGTTCCTGCAGGAGTTGGTTCTTAATCTCAAGTTGGGCGGTCTGCCGCCGTAACTGGGCGTTGTCCTGTTCCAATTTGCCGGCCATGAACCAGCGCGCGAAAAAACCGCCCAGTCCGTCCCGCGTCAGTTCCATACCGCGGGCCATCGGCGTCACGGCAGTCACAGCCCAAACACGCAGCAGCCTGGTCTCGCCGTTGCTCTTGATCTGCCAGGCCAGCAATATCAACTGCCCGGCCAGAAGAAGCAGCAAGGCGCTCAGGTTCCGGTATCTACTGAACAGCCCATCCATGAGAAGAAACCGCGCCGGGCGGGAGCCCCGGGATCGACTATTCGATCGCGATCCTGCACAGCAGTTTGAAGTCGGTTAACATGCGCCCGGTTCCGAGTACAACCGAGGCCAGCGGATCCTCGGCGATCGAGACCGGCAATCCCGTTTCCTCGCGAATCCGTCGATCCAGGTTCTTCAACAGCGCCCCGCCACCGGTCAGCACGATGCCACGATCACTAATATCGGCGCTCAATTCCGGTGGTGTCCGCTCCAGAGCGACCCGGATTGCGTTCATGATGGTCGAGACTGGTTCGGAGAGCGCCTCGCGGATCTCTTCGTCTCCGATCACGACAGTTCTTGGCACGCCTTCGATCAGATTGCGCCCCTTAACTTCCATCGTGATCGGCTTATCGAGCGGAAACGCGCTGCCGATGGTGATCTTGATCATCTCGGCGGTGCGTTCGCCGATCAGCAGGTTATACTTGCGTTTCAAAAACTGCATGATCGCGTCGTCCATCTCGTTTCCGGCGATGCGGACGGAACGCGAATAGACGATGCCCGACAAGGAGATCACCGCAACGTCGGTAGTGCCGCCGCCGATGTCCACGATCATATTCCCCGATGGCTCAGTAATCGGCAAACCCGCGCCGATTGCGGCCACCATCGCTTGCTCGACCAGGTGCACTTCGCTCGCCTTGGCCCGGTAGGCCGAGTCGATAACCGCGCGTTTTTCTACCTGCGTGATCTCGCTGGGAACGCCAATCACGATGCGTGGGTGAACCAGCATTTTCCGGCCGTGAGCCTTGTGGATGAAGTAGTTCAGCATCCGCTCGGTCACCTTGAAATCGGCGATGACCCCATCTTTCATGGGCCGGATGGCGACAATGTTGCCCGGCGTACGGCCGACCATTTCTTTCGCCTCTTTACCCACCGCTTCGACTTCGCCGTTGTTTTTGTTGATCGCGACAATCGAGGGTTCGTTCACGACGATCCCTTTGCCACGAGCAAAGACGAGCGTGTTGGCGGTGCCCAGGTCGATTGCCAGGTCAGAGGAGAACAGGCTAAACAAGGAACGGATACTCATCGCGGCTTGTGGAAAACTCCTGCGTACTTGGTGGGAGCTAGCTGGTGGGGCTACTCAGGCAGAGCGCTTGAGCCAGAAGCTCGAACTCCCTTCGAGGGTAGCATACCCAGACTATGAATAAACCTGCATCTATTCCTAAAGCGTTGATTCTTCATACCCTTGCCGCAGTAGTTCACAGATGTTACGAGTCTGCAGGACAGCGCTGAGTCGGCCGGCGTCGGGCCCGGCCTGTGGCTGACCTCATACGCCGGGCATGACTTTGTGACGTCGCCCTGAGGTCCCTGTGAGATGATGGTCGGGGGTTAACGCAACAGTGGACGAACAACGGTACTACACGGAATCTCAGGCGAAGAAGACCATGCGGTTGACCTGCCCGTACTGCCGCGCCACCGACGAGCACGAACTGCGGTGGGTCGTACGCATGAAAAAGGACCGCTTGCCACCCGGTGGCGACGAGCGGGACCGTGCCAAGTTCCTGAAAGCACAGAGTTATATGGTACTGGTTGACGACAAGGCGCAATGCAAGCAGATGCGCTGCCGCAAGCCTTTCGACATATCCGGCATCAAAACCATGGCCTTTCTGTAAGTTGTTGCGATGGCTGAGGCGCAAGTCTGGACTCGACGAGGTTTCCTGGCGGCGGGAGGGCTCCTGGCTGCAGGCTGCGGTGACAAGCATGCCGAAGGCTACCGGGGATTTGCCTACGTTGCAATCGCTGGCAACCGCACCATTGCCGTCGTTGATCTCCTGTCGTTTTCCCTCCACGGCAGCATCCCGCTCTCCTGCCAGCCCTCCCTTTTGGTTGCCCACCCGGATCCCGGTAAGGCCGTTGCCTTCGTTGGAGGCAAAACGGAGGACGGCACCGCGATACTGGAGCGGGTCGATCTGGTCATCAGGAAGAGTGTAAACCGGGTCATCGCCGGGATGGGGAATCCCGTTGTTCGTAAAGACCACCGTGGAATCATCTGGACCTCGGCCGGTGACGCGCGACTGCGTGCCTGGAATGCCGGCAACTTGCGGCCTGTAGCACAGACGAGCCTGGCGGCCCGTGCAATCGATTTCGATGTTGCGCCGGACAAGCCTCTGGCCTGCGTCTGTCTCGAAGGCGGTCTGGCACAGTTCGTCGATCTCGCGACCGGGAAGGCCTTTGAGCCGGTGAAACTCGGTGCGGAGGCTACCGCCGTCCGGTTCCGTTGGGACGGGCGCGTCGCCATGGTGGCCCTGCGCAACGAGTCGCTGCTTTCCGTGCTCGACACAACCTCGAGAAGCATCATGACGGAACTTCCCTTGGCGTTGCGTCCCGATCATCTCTGTTTTACGGGCGACGGCGGCCAGCTGTTCATAACCGGTGAAGGGCGCGATGCGGTTGTAATTGTCTACCCCTATCAGACCGAGGTCGCGCAGACATCCCTGAGTGGCCGCAAACCAGGCCAGATGGCGTGCTCGTCTGCTCCGTCTTACTTATTCGTCTCAAACCCAGGGGCTGGTTCGGTGAGCGTCTTCGATATCGAAACGCAGAAGGTTGTTGCCGTCACAGGCGTCGGCGTGCAACCCGGCCCGATCGTCGTGACGCCCGACCAGCAATACGCGCTGGTCTTGAACCAGGGTTCGGGCGATCTGGGCGTGATCCGCATCGCGTCGATCAAGGGGGGTCGTGCCCGCAAAGCACCGCTGTTCACCATGATCCCCGTCGGCGGAGTCCCCGTCGCCGCGCTGGTGCGGAGCGCCGGGTGAACCGTGCTCCGCACCAGCGGGCATATGCCTACTATTACCCACTATTCGAGGCTCAACACCGTCAGCGATGAAGGCGCGTCCGCGCTGCGGAACACCCGCTCGGTGGCCTTCTGGAAGTCGGCTGCCTTGGCCTCGTACGTATGCATGAACTTCTGCGGGTTCAATTCGCACAGCGGGAACCAAGAACTCTGCACCTGCACCATGATGCGGTGGCCACGGCGGAAGGTGTGGAAGAGGTCGGGCATCGCGAATTCCACCTTATCCAGCTTCCCCGGAACGAACGGTTCCGGCTTCTCGAAGCTCTTGCGGAACTTACCCCTGAAAGGTTCGCCGCGCAGCAACCGCTGGTAGCCCCCCATGTGCAGATTCCATGGGATGCCGTCGTGGTCCGGATAGTCGCCCGGGTACACGTCGATCAATTTGACGATGAAGTCGGAATCTGTGCCCGTTGTGGACACGAATAGAGAAGCCTTCAATGGCCCGGCAATGCGGAAGTCCGCTTCGAGCGGCTCGGTTTCATAGGTCAGCACATCGGTTCGGGTTGAGGCGAAGCGCTGGTCTTCCACCATGTAGTTGTAGCTCATGCCGGTGGTGATTTCAGGGGTAAACGGTACGGGCTTGTTCGGGTCGCTCACGTACTCGTCGAACACGTCACCGTTCGCATCGGGCTTCTCAAAACCCAGCTTCCCACTCGAGTGGAAGTACAGCGTCTTGGGTTTGGCTTCCTTGGGTGGCCAAGCGGGCAACTTGTGCCACTCGTTACGCCCGGTTTCAAAGACGTAGGCTTCTGGAAGCTTGCCCCCCTCACCCTTGGCCTTGAGATGCCACAGGAAGAACGGGTATTCGATATTCTCCTGAAAGTACTTCGAAGTCGCGCTGTCGAACTGAACTTCTCCCAGTCGGTCCCCCAGGCCCCTCGACCACCCCCCGTGCACCCATGGACCTTCGACGATCATCAGGGACGAAGTCGGGCTCTGCTTCTTGGCGGCTGCGTAAACGCCCAGTGGGCCGAAGACATCCTCGGCGTCGTACCATCCACCGACCGCCATCATGGCCGGCTTGATGTTCTTGAGGAACGGGCGTGGATTGCGCGACTGCCAATATTCGTTGTACACGTCGTGCTCGATCAGCTCACGCCAGTATTCGATACGCCCGCGGAAGTACCTTTCATCGGCATTCTGAATCGGTCCGAGCCGGCGGAAGAAATCGTAGCCGTCGGGAGTCTGCATTTCCACGTAAATGCCGCCGTTCAATCCATCGGGCTGCTTGGGCTGTCCGAAGCCCCCCAGGAAGTTGAACGCGTGTGGCAGGAATAGCACGCCGTTGTGGCGGAAATCGTCACCCATGAACCAGTCCGTGACTGGAGCTTGCGGCGACGAGGCCACCATCGCCGGGTGCGCGTCAATCGCGCCCATCGCCGCGTAGAACCCAGGGTAGGAAATGCCATAGATTCCGGCTTTCCCGTTGTGGTTCGGGATGTTTTTCACCAGCCAATCCACCGTGTCGTAGGTATCCGATGGCTCGTCGATGTCCTTGGACGACTGTTTGTTGGGATTCACCGGCCGGACGTGGACGAAGACGCCCTCGCTCTTACCCTTGCCCCGAACGTCCTGCCGGACGAAAACAAACCCCTCCTTCACGAAGAGCTCAGTCTGTCCCGGCCCGAGTTGCGACGGGTAATTGTCGTCACCATACGGTCCAACGGTGTAGGGCGTGCGATTCAACAGAAATGGGTAAGTTTGAGAAGCATCCTTCGGAGTGAAGACTTGCGTAAACAGGCGGACGCCGTCACGCATCGGGATCAGGAACTCGTGTTTAGTGTAGTGCTCTTTGATGTACTTCTGCCGCTCGAGTTGGTCGGAACCCGGCTGAGGGCGAGGCTGCGCCAACAATGCACAGAGGCTTAAGGAGGCGGCTAGAAAAGTTCGCTGCGCGATCTTCATATCTGAACATCATAGCCGCGACCGGACGGTAGCGTTCAGTGGTGCAGCGCGCCAACAGTTCAAAACCGCATGACCAGCGTTCTGAACAGTGCCGAACTGCTGGTCAACGTTGCCTGACCTAGCCAGTGCCCGAGACCGGTCGAATAGAACAGGACCATCAAGAGCAAAAAGCCGTAACGCGACAGTTCGATGTACCAGCGAACAGGGAAACCCGTCGCAAGCAGAACTTTGGAGCCATCGAGGGGCGGCAGCGGGATCAGGTTGAATAACGCAAGATAAATGCTCAGGTAGACCGCGCGGAACAGAATATCCACGGCATTCGGCAGAAGGTTCGCGAGGACCACGATGCCCCCGGCAAAAACCAGGTTGCTCATCGGTCCCGCCAACGCGACCAGCGCCATGCCGTACTTGCCTCCGCGTAACTTGCGAGGGTCCGTCATGACTGGCCTGCCCCAGCCGAGGAAACCGCCGCCCATCAAAGATGTGACCAGCGGAATGATCACGGTGCCGAACCAATCAACATGCGCGAGCGGATTCAGGGTGACGCGTCCGTCACGCCGGGGCGTGTCGTCGCCCAACTTCGTGGCCACCCAGGCATGCGCGAACTCGTGCGGCGTGGTCAACGTCCAGAAGATGAGAACGTCCAGTAGGGCGTGCGCGAGGTGCTCGTTCACCGGGCAGTCAACTCCGGCGCTGGGGCGCTTCTGTGCAAAAGAGGGGAGGGTTTCATGCGGGCAAGTTGGCGGTTGGGGAACTCTTCCACCTTAGCGCATGCGGGGCAGGGCGGCTTTATGGCCGCCCCACTCGGAGCTAGAAGCCGTCGCGCCGCCAAACGACCTGTCCGCCGACGATCGTGGCCACTGGGCCACCCTGGAACGTGTGCTGGTGAAACGGCGAGTTCTTGCTCTTCGACAAGCTCTTGTTTACGTCGTAGACCCAGGCACGCTGCGGGTCGAGCAGAGTCGCGTCGCCCACGAATCCGAGCCGCAACGCTCCACGGGCCTGCTCGCCCTTCCAGCCAATCACGCGAGCCGGTTCGGACGTGAACAAGGCGATCAGGCGGGTCAAACTCAGTTTCCCGGTATGGACCAGTACTTCGAGCGCAGTGCCTAACGCCGTTTCCAGCCCGATGATGCCGAACGGGCACTTTTCGAACTCCTGCATCTTGTCGTCGCCCGCATGCGGAGCATGGTCGGTGGCGATACAATCGATGGCGCCATTGACCAGGCCATTCACGACCGCGTCCAGATCCAGATCCGAGCGCAGTGGTGGCTTCATCTTGTAGTTCGAATCGTAAGCCGGCATCAGGCCGGTATGCAATGCGATGTGGTGCGGCGTGGCTTCAGCCGTGACCGGCAACCCGCGCTGCTTGGCGAATGCCACCATGCTCACCGCATGCCGCGTGGAAATATGGGCCACGTGATAGCGCGCGCCAGTCAGTTCCGCCAGTAGGATGTCGCGGGCCACCATGACGTCCTCGGCGGCGCTCGGGATGCCGGACAAGCCTAGCCGCACGGAATCCAGACCCTCGTGCATATCGCCGTCGCCGCTCAGGTGCAGATCTTCGCAATGGTCGATGACCGGGATTTCTACTTCGCTCGCAGTCTCCATGGCGCGGCGCATCACACGCGAATTCATTACCGGACGACCATCGTCGCTGATGGCAACTGCGCCCGCCGCTGCCATCGAGCTGATGGCAGCAAGTTCTTCCCCTTTGCTGCCTTTCGTGATGGCACCAATCGGGAAGACGTTGACTATGGCATGCCGCCTCGCGCGCTCGATGATGTAGCTGGTCACCGTAGCCGAATCGTTCACCGGCATCGTATTCGGCATGCAGCAGATAGTCGTGAAACCTCCCGCCGCAGCCGCGCGCGATCCGCTTTCGATGGTCTCCGCGTGTTCAAAGCCCGGTTCCCTCAAGTGCACGTGGATGTCAATGAAGCCCGGCGCGACGACCAGCCCCGTAGCGTCCAGCGTCTCCGCTCCGGAAATGGAAAGGTTCTGTCCAACCGCGGCAATTACGCCGTCTTCAATCAGCACGTCCGCG
Organism: uncultured Acidobacteriia bacterium; assembly: GCA_903909435.1. Classification (GTDB taxonomy): domain Bacteria; phylum Acidobacteriota; class Terriglobia; order Bryobacterales; family Bryobacteraceae; genus CAIVVT01. The sequence goes on from CAIVVT010000292.1 coordinate 43,364, forward strand.
ACGTTGTCGAAACCGGATGACGGGCAGATCACCCGCCCGTTGCGAATGACGAGTCTCACTGGAGTAATACCCTTTCCAGAACAGCCATGCGAACCGCGATTCCGTTTTCCACCTGATTCAAGATCATCGAGCGCTGCGAGTCCGCGACTTCCGACGAAATCTCCCGTCCGCGGTTGATCGGGCCGGGGTGCAGCACGATGACGTCGGGTTTGGCCAGGCTCAGGTGCTCGAGCCGCAGCCCGTAAAACTGGAAATACTCGCTGGCGTCCATAGTCGGCTCGTGGATCCGTTCCAGTTGCACGCGCAGCATCATGATGACGTCCGCTCCGAGTATGGCCTTGCGGATGTCGTGCTCCAGCCGTACTCCAGGAGCGATCCTGGCCAGTTCTCGCGGTACCAGCGAGGGTGGTCCGCAAAGCACGATGTCCACGCCGAATTTCGACAGCAGGAAGATATTCGAGCGGGCCACGCGGCTGTGCGCGATATCCCCGATAATAGCCACGCGCAAGCCCTCCAGCGCGCCTTTGTTATCGAGAATCGTGCGCGCGTCCAGCAGCGCCTGGGTCGGGTGCTCGTGCGTGCCGTCTCCGGCGTTGACGATCGGAGTCGTCAGGTGCCGCGCCAGGAAGTGCGGAGCGCCGGAAGCGCCGTGGCGCATCACAATCGCTTGCGGGCGCATGGCCACCAGAGTGTTGAGCGTATCCACCAGCGACTCACCCTTGGTGACGCTCGAGCCGGAGGCCGTGATCGACAACATCTCCGCGCCCAGGCGCCTGGCGGCGATCTCGAAACTCGAACGGGTGCGGGTGGAGTTTTCGAAGAAAAGGTTCACTATCATCTTTCCCGCGCAACTCGTCAGGCGGGGATAGCTACCGCTCTCCTTCGGTTGAAAGTTACGCGCCCGCTCGAGCAGTTGCTCGATGTCCGGTCGCGGAAAGTTTTCGATGCCGAGCAATCCGGTTGCCATGGCGGCTTTAGTCCACCTTTTCTACGAGCAGGACCTTCTCCACACCATCGACCTCCTGATATTTCACCTCAATGATCTCGCGCGAAGAGGTAGGCACTTTGCGCCCCACGTACTGGGCCTCGATTGGCAGTTCGCGATGGCCGCGATCGATCAGTACAAGCAGCTGTACGCGCGCCGGGCGGCCCAGTTCAAACAGCGCATCCAGCGCGGCGCGAACCGTGCGGCCCGTGTAAAGCACGTCGTCCATGAGCAGCACGTCTTTCCCCACCACGGAGAAGTCGATTTGCGTCCCGCTGACCACGGGTCGCGGACCGACAGCCGACAGGTCATCGCGGTAGAGATTGATATCAAGCGTCCCAACCGGGACCTTGTAGCCTTCGAGCGCTTCGATGTTCTTCGCCAGACGCTGCGCCATGGGCACTCCCCGGCGCTTGATACCGATAAACGCAAGGTTCTGGAGCTCAGGCGTCTTTTCGAGAACTTCGTGCGCCAGGCGAACCATGGTGCGGTCGATCTCGGAGGCGCTCATCAGTTGTGTTTTTTCTCGGATGGAAGGCATAGCGAGGCTCGAAATCAATATATCAGGCAGCCCGCCTACTGGCGCTTCATCCTTTCGCGAATGGCCCTGCTCAGTTTCTCAATTTGGTCGAGTTTTTTGATGTTCCGGACCGAGACGACGTAATGTGCGTCCTTCCGCGCATCTGTTTGAACCTCTTCGATCAGCCTCGCCATTTGCTCAAGGTCCCTTAAGTTGTGTTGATGATCTGCCTTCAGGATGTCCTCAACTTGCTTAGGTGTAATTGGGAAGGGTGTCTCGGTTGGATCTTCGACGGGCGGTGAAGCTTGCCTCTGTGCGCCGGCGAATGTTGACAGGCATAGGCAGAATATGAAGCGGCGTAATACTCGGAACGCGCTGCTATCATAGCTCTTTATGCAGGACGTGAATGTTGGCATTGTAGGCCTCGGCAACGTAGGAATTGGCGCACTGACTATTCTCGCGGAAAACGCTGGCCAGATTGCCGCTAAGCTCGGCTTCCGCCTGAATGTGGCGGCAGTTTGCAGCCGCACGGCAAAGAGCAAGAATTTGCCCGCCGCGATCTCAAACGCGCTCGTGACCGAGGACTGGCGTGAAATTACAGCCCATCCCGGTATTGACGTCGTAGCCGAGTTGATCGGTGGTACGGGTGCTGCACGCGAGGTGGTCGAGAGCGCAATTGCCAATGGCAAGAGCGTCGTGACGGCGAACAAGGAACTGATTGCCCTGGACGGCGTCGAGATCTGGCGGCGCGCTGCGGCGAAAGGTGTCGAACTCGCCATGGAGGCTTCCGTGTGCGGAGGCATCCCCATCCACGCTGCGTTGCGGGAAGGAATCTGCGGCGACCGTATCGAAACGATCTTCGGCATCCTGAACGGTACCTGTAACTACATCCTCACCGAGGTGGAGAAGCACGGCACCGCCTTCGATCTGGTTCTGGCCGAGGCCCAACGCCTGGGGTATGCCGAGGCCGATCCGTCCGCTGATGTCGATGGCTTCGACGCACGCTCCAAGTTGTCACTGCTCGCTTCCATCGCCTTCGGAGTGCGCATCGATCCAGCCAGTATTGCGACCGAGGGCATCCGCCGCGTAAGCCCGATTGACTTCCGCTACGCGCACCAACTGGGCTGTACCATTCGTCTGCTTTGCTCGGCACGTCATGAGGGCGATGGACTCTTCCTTTCCGTCAGGCCCGCACTCATACCCCTCACTACAGTTCTGGGTAGCGTCCAGGGTGCTTACAACGCCGTCTGGGCCAAAGGTGCGTTTGGCGCTGACACGTTTTACTATGGGCGCGGTGCGGGATCGTTGCCGACCGGTGTGGCGGTTGTGAGCGACCTCATGCAAGTGGCGCGCGATCTGCGCTTTGGCAGCCTGCAGCGCGTGTCTCCCTTCGGCTTCACCGACATCCCCGGAGCCGAGCCCCGCGATATTGGAGAGCAGAGCCGCGAGTGGTTCCTGCGCTTCCGCGTGAAGGATCAGCCGGGCATCATCGCCGCGCTCAGCGCGATCCTGGCTGAGTATCACATCGGAATCGATGCGGTGCTGCAATTGCCCGCCGAAGACTGGCGCTCGCTGCCCTTCGTGATTACGCTCGAGAATACCGTCGAGTCGAATCTGCGGGCAGCTCTGGCGCGCATGGCTGAACTCGATTTCATGTCCGATCCGCCTTTTGCCATGCCGCTTGAAAGGGGGCTCTGATGGTGGCGTCCATCCGGATTCTGCTCCTCCTCGCAGGACTTCTTCCCACCGTGGTGGCTCAGAAGGCCAACCAAGACTATTCGACCCCCGAGAAGCGCGCGGCCCAAGCCGTTTCGCTCTCCGACCCGGATCGGCCGGAGCGGTTGAAGGCCCAGGCGATTGTGGATTCACTCCATTTGAAGCCCGGAATGAGCGTGGCCGATATCGGTGCCGGTGCTGGAATCATGCTGCCCTTTTTCAGCAAGGCCGTTGGCGGATCCGGCACGGTCTATGCTGAAGAGATCTTCGACGACTTTCTGGCGCGCGCGAGGACCTACGGGGGAAAACAGGGTCTCAAGAACGTCGAGTTCGTGCTGGGCACGGAGCACGACCCGAAGCTCCCTGAAGCCTGTTGCGATGTGGCGGTGGCAGTTCATGTCTATCACCACTTCAACTATCCTGCCGAAATGCTAGCCGGCCTGCGTCGCGCCCTGAAACCCGGAGGCCGCTTCGTTGTGATCGATTACTACCGGCGGCCCAACGCAATGGGCACGGGCAACATGGCGTTGGAGCACATGCGACTTGACTTCGAGGACGTCGTTAAGGAGATCGAAGTCAACGGCTTCAAGCTCGTCGAAAGCCACGAACACATTCCTGGCAAGCAGTACGCCGCCACCTTCCAGCGTTGATTGCCTCTGGACTTACTCGCACTCCCAATCATCCCGGGAAAGCCACTATCTGGCTGGGGATTGAGTACTTCCGCCTGAATTCGGGCAAACTGAGAAGAAGCGCATGATTTCGGAATTGCAGACTGTCCGCATCGATGAGCTCTCCCTCGACAGCGGCGAGGTTCTGCGCGACGTTGCAGTCGCGTATGAAACTTACGGCCGCCTGAACGAGCGCAAGTCAAACGCGATTCTGATATTGCACGCCTTCACCGGGGATGCGCACGCGGCCGGCGTCGATAAGGACGGCAAGGACGGGTGGTGGTCCAGCATGATCGGCCCGGGCAAGGCCTTCGACACCGACAGGTATTTCGTTCTTTGCTCGAACGTTTTGGGCGGGTGCCGCGGGACTACGGGTCCATCCTCGCCTGATCCGGCGACCGGCAAACCCTATGCCATGGGCTTTCCGGTGATTACGATCGGAGATATGGTGCGGTTGCAGCACCGCCTCGTCGAGTCTCTGGGTATCTCGCAACTTCTGGCCGTTTCCGGCGGCTCCATGGGAGGCATGCAAGCGCTGGAATGGGCCGTTGCGTTTCCAGAGTCGGTCTACGCCTGCATACCGATCGCGACGACCGGTCGCCACACGGCACAACAGATCGCCTTTAACGAGGTAGGCCGCCAGGCCATCGTTGCCGACCCCGATTTTCACGCCGGGTCCTACTACGAATCCAAGCCGCCCGCACGCGGATTGGCGGTTGCCCGCATGGTCGGTCATATCACCTACATGAGCGACGATTCGATGCGGGAGAAGTTTGGGCGAAGACTGCGTGGCAGGGAGGAGTTCAGCTACGGTTTTGACGCGGATTTTGAGGTCGAGAGCTATCTGCGGTATCGTGGTTCGCAATTTGTCGGTAGATTTGACGCGAATTCCTACCTATACATCACTAAGGCGATGGACTACTTCGATCTGACAGCCGGCTACGGTTCGCTTGGAGCATCTCTCGAGCGCGCCAAATGCCGCTTTCTCGTGATCAGTTTCACCTCCGACTGGCTTTATCCGAGTTACCAGTCGCTCGAGATCGTGAACGCCCTGCGCAGCCGCAATCATGATGTGACGTACTGCGAGTTGAGTTCCAGCTACGGGCATGATGCTTTTCTGGTGGACGTCACTCACCAGACCGGAATCGTCAGGGGATTCCTCGCGCGCTGCGAACGTGAGTTGGAGGCTGCGCGGTGAAGGTTCAAGACGTGCTCGGGCGTCGCGACTATGCCCTGATCTCCAAACTGATTCCACAGGCCAGCAAGGTGCTCGACCTGGGCTGCGGAGACGGCGCGCTGCTCGCGTTTCTCAAGGAGTCCAAAGGGATTGAAGCTCGCGGCATCGAACTGAATCCGGAGATGGTTCACGCCGCCATAGCGCGCGGCGTTTCGGTCTACCAGGGAAACCTTGAAGGTAGCTTGCGCGAATACCCCGACAAGGCGTTCGACTACGTGCTCCTCAGCCAGACCGTTCAGGAGACTCGCAAGCCATTGAAGGTCCTGACTGAAATGCTGCGGATTGGGAGCCACGCCATTATCGCCTTCCCGAACTTCGGCCACTGGCGCGTCCGGTTCTCGCACCTGATCAGCGGCCGCGCCCCAAAGACGCGCCTGTTCCCGCACGCCTGGCATGCTTCCCCGAATATCCATTTCCTTACGGTGCTCGACTTCGAGGAGTTGGCGAGCGAGCAAGGCTGGTTGGTAGAACAGCGTCTATTCCTCAGCGGCAATCGCCGGATCTACCGATTTCCTAATCTATATGCGGAAATAGCGGTTTACTTATTGAAGAGCCCGTCATAATTTCGCGCGATGCAACTGACATTCCGTGGTTGAATACAAGTTGTAACCTCGAGATCGCGCCAGATCGAGGGTCATTAGGGAGGACGTGTGCCCACGCAGTGCATCCTGATCGTTGACGATGAGGTGCCGATCCGGCAGTTGCTCGTGGACTACTTGACCGAACTCGGGTACCGGACAGCCGAAGCCTGCGACGGTTTGGACGCCCTGGAGAAAGTGAAGGTGGTCGCACCCGATTTGGTGATCCTCGACTTGGTCATGCCCGAGCAGGAAGGCATCGAGACGATTCACGAAATCCGGAAGACTCACAAGGACCTCAAAATCCTGGCCGTTTCCGGTGCCTTCGCCGGCCAGTTTCTTAGAACGGCTGAATTGTTGGGAGCAAACGCAGTTCTGGCCAAGCCGCTGAATCTCGTCGAACTCGCTCGACTGGTGAAGAAGTTGCTCGGCTGATTCTGCGTGGATTCCGGGAACCGGCAAGGCCGCGAACAGCAGCGCCGGGCCGGGAATGACAGTGCGCGATCGAGTTTGCCGCTATCTGCCAAGTGAGCGAAACGGCGCCTTGAATGGGGACGATGCTGTTTTCCGGTAGGCCACGCGCGGCAGTTATCGAGCTCCCGGAGTTGCCCGCAGCGGTCTTCTGTTTATCTGACAGCAGCCTCAGTCGCCCGAGAGCTTGACCAACCCCGCTTGCTCGGCCAGCGCCTCTCCGCTCAGTACCTTCGCCGCATCGGCTGCGCTGAACTCTTCCACCTTCGAGGAGATGTTCATCGAGCAGAACTTGGGGCCGCACATGGAACAGAAGTGCGCATCCTTAAAACCCTCTTGCGGCAGTGTCTCGTCGTGGTAGGCCCGCGCCGTTTCCGGATCCAGCGCCAGTTCAAACTGGCGGTTCCAGTCGAACTTGTAGCGAGCGCGGGATAGTTCGTCGTCACGGTCGCGCGCACCGGGGCGTTTGCGGGCAATATCGGCGGCGTGAGCCGCGATCTTGTACGCGATGATCCCAGCTTTCACGTCCTCTTTGTTCGGCAGCCCGAGATGCTCTTTGGGTGTTACATAGCACAGCATCGACGCACCGTACCAGCCGATCATGGCCGCTCCGATCGCACTGGTGATATGGTCGAAACCAGGAGCGAAGTCGGTCACCAATGGGCCCAGAGTGTAGAACGGAGCCTCGTAGCACAACTCCATTTCCTTCTCCACCTGAAGTTGAATCTGGTCCATCGGGACATGGCCAGGGCCTTCGATCATCGTCTGGACGTCGTACTCCCACGCGATCTTGGTCAACTCGCCGAGCGTCTTAAGTTCGGCAAACTGCGCCTCGTCGCTCGCATCGGCCAGCGAACCTGGGCGCAACCCATCACCGAGCGAGAAGCTTACGTCGTGCTTCTGGAAGATTTTGCAAATGTCGGTGAAATGCTCGTAGAGGAAGTTCTGCCGGTGGTTCTTGACCATCCACTCGGCTAAGATCGATCCTCCCCGGCTGACGATACCCGTGACGCGCCGGGTGGTCAGCGGAATGTGCTGCACCAGCACGCCCGCGTGGATGGTCATATAGTCCACGCCCTGTTCCGCCTGCTCCTCGATCACTTCCAGCATCACCGCCGGCGTCAGGTCTTCAATGCGGCGGACTCGCGCCAGCGCCTCGTATATCGGCACGGTCCCGACGGGCACGCTGGAGGCGCCAATGATGGCGCCGCGGATCTCGGCGATATCGCCGCCAGTAGAGAGGTCCATCACGGTATCGGCACCGTATTTGATGGAGTAGTTCAGCTTTTCGAGCTCGCCCTCGATATCCGAGGTGGTGGACGAGTTGCCGATATTCGAGTTGATCTTGCAGCGCGAGGCGATGCCAATGGCCATCGGCTCCAGGCATATGTGGTGGATATTGGCGGGGATGATCAGCCGGCCGCGGGCCACTTCAGCGCGGACGAATTCCGGCGCAAGGTGCTCGCGGAGAGCGACATACTGCATCTCCTCAGTCACTACGCCGCGACGCGCATAGTGCATCTGCGTGCGGATTGCATCGCCTTCGCGCTTGTCTACCCAGGTGGCTCGATCCATGGTCCGATTATGACATGTGACGTTAACCAATAAAGTCAGGTCAAGATTTACGCAACGTCGAGAAATGCCTGGGTATCCGGCGGCTCACTCCGGGACTGCGCCTGCTCCGTCCCAGCGCCCGTGCTCCCTCAACTTCGCAACTTCCCCCCGCGCCAACTCCTGCAGCTTCAGGACGTCGACCTTAACTGAGCGGTTCAGCGGCATTTCGCCGGTTTCAAGCAGGACGTAGTGCAGCGGACGCATGTAGCCTGCGAGCGAGCGCGCATGGCGGCGGAGTTCAGCCTCGGTGACAACCGCGCCAGGCCGTTTCTCCACGAACGCGACCATCGCTTCGCCCCACAATGCGTGCTCGTGGCCGACCACCCCGGTGCTGGCAACCTGGTCGGCGAGGCCGCTGAAGTGACTCTCCACATCGCCTGGAAAGACCTGATAGCCTGCCGTCTTGATCACCCACTTGGCCCGGCCGGCGAGCCGGAGTCCGCGCTCGTCCGTGCTGCCCATGTCGCCTGTGTACAGCCAGCCGTCGGAGGAAAGCACCTGTGCGGTCGCGGCGGGGTTGTTTACATAGCCCAGGAAGGACTGTGGGCCGCGGAAGCAAATCTCGCCGGTTTCGCCGGCCGCGAGTTCATCACCCGCTTGTCCATCCACCCGCATGGGGCCCCGAACGCTCATCGGGTAAGCGGGAGCGGCAGGGCCGAGCGTACCTTCCAACTCATCGACTGAACCCGTCAGCGGAGTGTAGGTCACAAAGCCGCTCGTTTCCGTCAGACCCAACCCGGTGCCGATCAGCGGCGCCATGCTGCGCATCTTTTCGAGGAACGCTCGCGGCACGGACTGCCCCCCGTACACGGCTCGGCGCAAGCTGGAGATGTCCGTGCCGTCATACGCCCCCAGCCGCCATTCCATTTGGAACATCGCTGGGATTTGTCCGACCAGCGTTACCTTGTACTTGGAAATCGACGCCAACGAGAGGGCCGCGTCGTAGATCTCGAGTACCACCGCGGTCCCGCCACTGAACAATGTTGTCATCAGGATTTCGGCCTGCCCGCCGACGTGGGAGGCGGGCAGGTTCAACAGCACGCGTTGTCCGGGGCCGAACTCGAAGGCGGTCCCGAGACAGAGGTTCTGGCAAACGATGCCGCGATGGGAGAGCAGCGCGGGCTTGGGTGATCCGGTCGATCCGGAAGTGAAAATCACCTGTACGCCGTCACCGGGCTCAATCTCGAGCGGCGCAAGCACCGATTTTGGCCGTTCGAACAGTTTCGCAATCGGGATCGCACCCTCGATGCACTCCTCCGGGCCGGAGAACTGTAAGAGGTGCTCGACCGAGGGGCAATGCGCTTTGACTGCTTTCGCGAGGTCACGAAAGTCGGCCAAGGGGGTCTTCCCCAAGTGCGCGTATCCGCGTGCGCCGATCGAAGCCACCTCACGCAACACCTCTGCCGGGCCGAGTCGCAAGTCCAGCGGAGCGTGAATCACGCCGGCCCGGAAGCAGGCATATTCCAGGATGATGTGCTCGCTCAGGAACGGGACGGAGGCTGCCAGGAAGTCGCCTTTGCCGAAGCCCAAGTGCCGCAAGTTCTGCTCGACGGCCAGGCTTGCATCCCGCAACTGCCGCCAGGTGAGCGTGCTGCCGCGCGTGGCATTGATGATTGCGGTGGCATCGGGACTCCGCTCTGCCCAGTAGTCCAAGGCCTGGTGGACCAGTGTTCGGCCGGTCGTTTCACGGCGCAGTTGCTCGGCTGTTACGAGATGTGACATCGATGACACCTCACGCTATGGTAACCGCTAGCTTCGGGGCGGGGGCTCGTTCCAGTGCTCGAACCGGATAAAACAGGTTTAGGCCTTGCACCCGGAATACTTTACAATACAATCCCCTTATGATCATCCCTCGCCGTGACATCTTCAAGTACGCCGCGATGGCCGGAGCCGCCACGCTGGGATTGGTGCACAGCAGAGCCGCCAAGTCCAAATTCGGCATGCCGGGTCCGTTCCCTGGGCTGGTGGTCGGCGTGGAACATCCGGGGGCGATCGTTAATGGCGCATACCAGCCGGAGCCGGTCCGCCGGATGCTGGAAAAGGGGATGACCGTCCTGACGGGTGCGCCGGACTGGACCCAGGCGTGGAGGTCGTTTTTCGAAAAGGGTGACGTCGTCGCGATCAAGGTGAGTCCAGTCGGGGGGCCGACGCTCTGCTCCGATGCCACCGTTCTGCACTCGATTCTCGACGGGCTCAAGCAAGCGGGTGTTTCCGGCAGAGACGTGATTGTGTTCAACCGCTACCGGGACGAGTTTCTGGAAGCGGGCATCGACAAGTGGGTTCCGCAGGGCGTCCGAATGGAATTCGCTTCGCCGAAGTTCACTGAAGCCCAACTGGACATGGACGGCTACGACCGCGACCACTATATGGAAATGGCATTGATCAAGCCCGGCGAAACCTGGAGCGACCCCCATTTCCGCCGATCTTACGTTGCGAAAACGATCACGCGCCAAGTCAACAAATTCATCAATCTGCCAGTTCTGAAGCACCACCAATCGGCCGGTGTGACCATCGCACTCAAGAACATGTCCCACGGCATGGTGAACAACGTTTATCGTAGCCATCAGACACCGACCGCCAACGCTTGCGGCATCTTCATCCCGTCGGTCGTGAATCTGCCGGTGTTGCGCGAGAAGGCTGTGCTGCACATCTGCGACGCCGTGAAAGCCTCATACCACGGCGGCCCCGGCGCGCGCCCGGAGTTCGTCTGGGAACATAAGACGATGTACTTCGCGACCGACCCGGTTGCCCTCGACAAGACGGGCTGGAAGGTGCTCGATGCCAGGCGCGCTGCGGCGGGCATGGCGCCGATTGCGATGTCGAAGCCCGACGAAGCGAGTCACTTCCTGAACTGCCAGGTAGAGCACATCGAGATCGCTGGGTCGTTGGGGTTGGGCGAGTTCGACGACCAGAGAATCCGGTTGAAGAAGATCACCCTGTAGACGCGCTGACGAAGATTGAACTGAAGTACCAACGACGCCGGAGACCTCGCCTGGCTTGTGCCGCATGATGCGCACCCGCCCTCATCCATAGCCGCGCACCGGTGCGTCCCGCGCCAATTTTGCGCCGATGCCGGGATGACAACGTCCAATTGGTCAGGCTCGCCGTGGCGCATCATTCGGACCGGCACCGGCAATCGGCACACCTGGCGAACTGAGGTAGGCAAGGCCATCAGGAGAAGGTGGCTTGAACGTCAGCACGAGCAAAGAGCGGCTGGGATCGAGACGCGTGACCGCCCCAGAATCAAAGCAACCCCAGCGGCCTCGGGGAGACCAGATCGATGCCGTCGTCCCGCCGCCTCGGAGTTCGAGACGGCATCCTGGCCAGCCTCAGCCCTCAAGTGCAAAATAGGGCTTGCGCGTCTTCCATCGGCCACGCGTGAAGTCCGGGAATGCAACCGGAGCGCTGCCGTTGGCGATCGATTTCTCCGATAGTTCAATGTGGGCGCACAGCAGCACTGAGTCGTAGATGTCGATGGGAACCGGTTTCTTCTCGCGGCAGGCGTCGCGGAATAGCATGAGTTCGATATAGTCTGGACCGCCGTGCGCGATCTCGCTGTTGACTCGACCGGTGCCCAGTGCGTCGAGCCGCTTGTACCAGGAATGGTCGAACTCCTTCTGATAAGGTGCAAACGACTCCCACTGTTCGAACTTGGGACTGCGGCCATCGATGTAAACCGACGCGCGCTGTTCGTTGTAAATGCCGTTCGTGCCTGAAATCTCCCATCGGTTGTCGTAAGGCCGTGGTGATTGCATATCGTAGTTAACGACAATCGTGTTGCCCTTGATCGTCTTGAACACGGAAGTGACGATGTCGGCCTGCTTGTACTGCCGTTTGGCCAACGGGTGGTTCGGGCCGAACTTCTTCGCGTAGTGCGCCGGAATGCTGATCGACCGGGTCGCCGTGGATGTGAGGTAGGCCGGATAGTCGCCATTGTTCAGGTCCAACCAACTCAGCACGGGCCCCAGGGCATGCGTCGTGTACTGATCTGCATTGCGGGTGAACAAGTGCTCGCCGCCCCAGCGCGGGGTGCCGTCTTTCTTGAACCACCATTCCTCTATGCAGTCATGGGAGTGGGCGCAGTGGCAGTGGTTGATTTCGCCGAGCAGACCGGCGCGGATCATCTTCAAAACCGCCAGGTTGTCGCGGCGAAAGCTCCAGTTTTCGAGCATCATGCACGGCGCCCCGGTCGATTCCTGGGTGTTGACCAGTTCCCAGCACTGCTCGATGTTCAGTGCGGCAGGCACTTCGATCGCCGTGTACTTGCCGGCGCGCATGGACGCGACGCCCATCGGCGTGTGCAACTCCCAAGGGGTAGCGATGATCACGGCGTCCAAGTCATCCCGCGCGACGAGCTTTTTGTAGTCCTCCTCACCCGTGTAGCCCTCTGGCTTCTTGCCGCCCGAACTGACTACCAGATCCTGACCTACCGCGATCCGTTGCTTGTCGATATCGCAGAGCGCGGCAATTTCCACCCCGCCTAGTCCGAGAGCGATTTGGAGCAAGTTCGTTCCCCGGCCGCCGACGCCGATCACTCCGAGGCGAACGGGCTTGGAGGCTGATTCGTCATGCGCCTGTGCCATAGGCGTTGTGTTGGTAAACGCAACGCCTGCGGCTCCGAGAAACACTCTGCGGTCGAGTTCCCTGGACATGTTTCCCCCGTCAATTGCCACTGCTTGAGATAGCCAACCCGGCAACCGTCCGCCATCCCTGATCGGATCCAGCGTCTGTCGATTCACGGACTATAGCCGGGCAGGTGTTCATACTCTACATCCCCACGGAGCAGAGTGCCTGCATGCGGGCGCGCATCCTCGCTCAAGGGGTGGCCTGATCCGGGTTGGACTCCGAGTCTTAGTGCAGCGGGTTGCCGTCGGCGTCAATCCTCTTGATTTCGCCCAGGTTGAGTTCACGAATGCCCTGCTCGATTTTCACGCGGTCTCCGACCACAACCCAAATCAGGCTGTCTGGATGCACGACCGACTTCGCCGCGTCGTTGATGTCGCCGGTGCGTAGGGCCTTTAACTTGCCGGGGTAGGTGCCGTAGTAGTCATCCGGGAAGCCGAAATCAGCGATGGTCTGCTCAGCCTGGCCGAGGGCGTCGTTGGTTTCCTGCGACCCCGGCAGCGACAGAATTCGATTCGACAACAAGTTCTTCAACTCAGTCTCGGTGACCGGCCTGGAGGCGACGATTTCGTGCAGCTCCCGATTCATCTCGGCGATCGACTCCTTGCTCTTGTCGGTCTGGACGGGAGCGATCGCGATGAACGGGCTCTGGCCCTTAGCGTCGAAGAATAAGCTGAAGGATCCGTACGCCCAGTGCTTGTCCTCGCGTAGATTCATATTCAACCGGGAGCTGAAGGTGCCGCCGATCATGTCGTTCAGGACTCCGACGGCGATCTCCTGGGGGTTGTTGCGGGGCGGCGCGACATGCCCGGCAATAATCAGCGACTGTTCCGAGCCCGGCCGGTCGATCAAATAGACCGACGGGCTGGAGGCCAGTTCGGTGCGGCTGAGGTTCTTCTGCGGCACCGACGCCGGCTTCCAATTCGCAAACTGCCGTTCCAGACTGGCTTTGATTTCCGCAAGCGTGGTATCGCCGACAACGATCAGCGTTCCATTGTTCGGGTGGAACCAGGTCTGGTGGAATCTGGCGAGATCCTCGCGGGTGATTTTGGACACGGACACGGCGGTCCCCGATCCGGTGAGCGGGTTCCCGTAGGCGTGCGATTTGCCATAAATCAAAGCCGGGAGTACGCGCAGGGCCATCGTGACCGGCTCCGCCTGCTCCTGTTCGATCGCCGCCAGAAGGTTCTTCTTCTCACGCTCGAAATCGAGCGCGGGGAACGTGGGGTTCATGACGATATCGGCGAAGAGCGCGAGCGAGCCATCCAGCCTGGTACGCAGTGCCGACATGCCGACGATGGACCGGTCGAGCGTCGAGTGGGCGTTGAGCTGCGCACCGAGGAGCCGCAATTCATCGCTGATTTGAAGCGCGCTGCGGGTTGCGGTCCCGTTGGTGAGCATGGTGCACGCTAGACGCGCGACACCGGGCGTACCGAGCTGATCCGCGGCGTAGCCGGCATCGAGCGTCAGCCGGAGGTTGACCAGGGGCAACTCGTGGCGCTCGGTCAGCATGATCTTCAAACCGTTGGAAAGTGTCGCCCGCTCGATCTTCGGAGGCTTCGCTGCCGGTGGCGCGCCGGGCTCAGGAAGCTTCGACCGGTCGACCCCCGCCCCGGCGCTTTGATAGGAGGCGAATGGGAGAACCTCCAGCACGTAGACGCCATCGGAGAGCCAGCGCTTGGCCGTCGCACGCACATCCTCGGCGGTGGCGTTCGCATGATTGGCTAAGGACGCCTTGTACGCTTCGGGGTTGCCGGTGTACACGGCGTTTTGGGCCAGGACGTCGGACTTGCCGCCGAAGCCGCCCACTCTCTCCAGCCCCCGGACGAAATTGGCCACGAACTGGGTCTTCACCCGCTGGAGTTCCTCGGGGCTGGGACCGCTGTCCATGAATCGGGACAGCTCCTGATCGATGGCCACCTCGACTTTGGCAAGCTCCACGCCTGGGCGGGCGGTCGCCGAGATCACGAACTGGCCGGCAATCTCCCGCGCATCGAGGTAGACCTGCACGTTCGTGGCTATCTGGTCGTCGTAAACCAAGCGCTTGTACAGCCGCGAGGTCTTGCCCTGGGACAGGAGATCGCTGACCAGGTCGAGGTAATCGGTGTCGGTTGCGCCATACTGCGGGATATTCCAGACCTTGTAGATGCGCGCCTGCGGCACGCGGTCCTGCAACTGCTGACGCTGCATACCCGTCCGCTTGGCTATCCAGGACTGGTGACGCGCCACTGGCGGGCCGGCCGGCAGGTCGCCGAAGTACTTCTCCACTTTCTCGCGGGCGGTCTTAGCGTCAATGTCGCCCGCGAGGCTGAGAACCGCGTTCGATGGCCCGTAGTAGGTTTTGAACCATTCGCTCACGTCTTCGAGCGAGGCGGCGCTGAGGTCGTCCATGGATCCGATTACGGTCCACGAGTAGGGATGGCCCGCCGGGAAGGTGCTTTCCGTCATGAGGTTGTCGACCTGTCCGTAGGGCTCGTTCTCACCCTGGCGCTTCTCGTTCTGCACAACGCCGCGCTGCAGGTCCAGCGTCTGCTTGTCGAAGGAACCAAGCAGGTGGCCCATGCGGTCGGATTCGATGAAGAGCGCATAGTCCAGCGCCGATACGGGCACGGTCTCGAAGTAGTTGGTCCGATCGTTGTTGGTTGTGCCATTGAGATCGGTTGCGCCAACCTGTTCGAACGCGTTGATGATCCGCGACTTGACGTGCTCGCTGCCGCCGAACATCAGGTGCTCGAACAAATGGGCGAATCCGGTCTTGCCGTGTTTCTCGTTCTTTGAGCCCACGTGGTACCAGATGTTGACCGCGACGATCGGCGCTTTGTGATCCTCATGGACGATTACCGTCAGCCCATTGTTCAGCGTGAACTTCTGGTACGGAATGTCGACCTGTAATTCCTGCGCGAAGGCAGTCGCGAGCAAGGTCATAGCCAGAGTGGCGATCGGGAGTTTCATATAGGTCCTTGTTGGCTCACCATCTTCCTGACAACGCGGTCCTCCTGGTTATGAAGCCGCTGGAGATTGTGCTCACATATATTAACCCGGTCAGGTCCTTAATGAGCGGCTTTTGCCGTCCGGGCGGGAGCGGCTGGCCAACTCGTTACAACTTCGGCAAGAGCGGTAGCCAGGCGGGAAGAGAGTGGGGCAAGTCCAGGCAAGGAAGCCGCGCAGCAATTTCACCTCGAGGCCGGCCGTTCAATCGTCGCCATGGCGTGCGAGACCGCCTCGTGGCGATAGTCCTTCTCCTCGCCCAGGATCAGCAGATGCTTCCTGGGGGAGTTTGCCGGTTGGGCCAGTCCGGCCGCACTCAAGAGCATCAAAAGCGCCCATCCGGATCCGCTGGCAATTGCGCGCATCAAAGCCCTCTCTTCGCGCCAGCGTCAGGCAGCACACTCCTTGCCCTCGGAAGGATCGATGAAGTGCTTGGCCGTTGCTCCGGTTGGCGACAGATTGCGTCGCAGTGTCGCGCTCGAACCGTGCAGAAGCGTGGCGGCGCGCCGTGAATGCAGCCGTCCGCATCGGGCAAGCGAATCCGCGAGTTGTTGGTCCGCAAGACCAGGCTCGCTTGAGGGGAGCCGCTCACGATCGCGGCGCAGGAAATGTTCGACCCAGCGCCGGATTTGTTGCCGCAAACTGGTCATAGATGGCGGCGTGCGACTTGAGCCCGAGAATCGAAACGGTCAGGATTGACGGTCTTCAATAAATTGGCTATTTAGAATCAATAGCTTGAAAGGCAAACCGTAAAGAAGTGACGGTTTGCCTCTTTGTGACGACGCGCCTCCACCCCGTGCAACTCCGGTGGCGAGACAATGGGAACTACCATGCCACAATCGGGTCGAATCGCATTGGTGACCGGCGCGGGGAGCGGCATTGGCCGGGCAGTCAGCCTGGCGCTGCTCGATGCGGGCTATTCGACGGTGCTGGCCGGCCGCCGCAGCGCTGAGCTCGAGAAGACCGCCGCGCTTTCGGAGGCCGATCACGACCGCGTCCTGACGGTGCCAACGGATGTGACTGAGCACGCTTCCGTGCTGCGATTATTCGCTCAAATTCAGGAGCGCTTCCGCCGGCTCGACGTGCTGTTCAATAACGCCGGCGCGGGCGCCCCGGCGGTGCCCATCGAGGAGTTGACGCCCGAACAGTGGAACGCCGTGGTCGCGGTCAACCTGACGGGTGCGTTCTACTGCGCTCAGCAGGCCATCCGGCTGATGAAGGCGCAGCGGCCGCGCGGCGGACGCATCATCAACAACGGTTCCATTTCGGCTCACTCGCCGCGTCCCAACTCCGCGCCTTACACCGCGACGAAACACGCCATCACGGGTCTGACCAAGTCGATTTCGCTCGACTGCCGCGAGTTCGACATCGCCTGCAGCCAGATCGACATCGGCAACGCCGCCACCGAGATGACCCACCGGATGACCGCCGGGGTGCCGCAGGCGAACGGTTCCATGCTGGTCGAACCGCGTATCAATGTGAGTCACGTCGCGGAAGCGGTTCTCTATATGGCTAACCTGCCGCTCGAGGCGAACGTGCAGTTCATGACCGTGATGGCGACCAAGATGCCGTTCATTGGGCGCGGCTAAACCTGGCGCCGCGGCACGTGATTACGGTGTTCGCCGGGGCGGCTGGAACGAGCGCTCCGTCCTATCGTGCGGATCTGTCGAAACACCGTGATCGCGCCACAGCCAGCGCAGCATCTCCGGAAAGACCGTCCGCAGCATCTTCTGCCCATGCCGCTGAATGCCCCATGAGTAATTCAGGTCGTAGCCCTTTTCGGCGAGGGCCTGCTGCATCCGGACGTTCTGGTAGAACCAGTCGCGATTCGGGTCGTAGCTGCCGTCCACGCGCAGCGCGCGATTGTCGTTCCGGCCATCGACCAGGAAGACGCGCAACGGTTTTTTCCCGGTCTTGCGGATGATGTCGGGATAGGCGTGCCCGCCGCGGATGTCGGTAAAACTGCCGACGTTGCTGAGCACTTTGCGGAACTGATTGGGCCGCTCCCAGGCGACCGTGAAAGCGGCGATCGCTCCGGAACTGGACCCGCCGATGCCGTGGCGCTCGGGGTCCTGCGACAGGTTGTATCGCTTGTACAGCACGGGCAGCAACTCGTCGACGATCACGCGGGCATACTTGTCGTCGAGAGTGTTGTATTCCGTGCGCCGGTTCGTGTCGGGATCGCCCCAGTTGCCCGGATTCGGCTCAGGCTGGTCGGGGCGGCGGCCGGGGTTGATGAAGACGGCGATCATCACGGGGATCTCGCGGCGGAAGATCAGGTTGTCCATCACGACCTGCGCGCGGACGTCGCCATCCGGCGCCATGAACGCCTGCCCGTCGTTGTAGATCATGAGACTGGCGGGAACGGCCGGGTCGTACTGGGCAGGGACGTAGACCCAATAGGTGTGCTGCGTGCCTGGATAGGCCTCGCTGGGCAGCGTGAAGGGGCCCTTGATCTCGCCGGTTGGAACGCCCTCCTGCGGGACTGAGTCGGGCGACAGACCGTAGTGCGTGTCGGTGTTTGGCGCCTCGACCAAGGCGGCCTGTCCCGGTGCCGGTGTTTGAGCACAGGCTGCAACCGTCAGCAGCGTGAACGTGGCTAACGAGTAAGTTCGCATGACTTCAGGCGGCCAGCATAGCACGGCCGATCTCGCTGTTCAGAACACCTTTCGAAAAGTGAGGTTGATGCGCATGGCGCCGGTCAGCGGATGCAGTCCGTCCCTGAGCGGGGCGACGCCGTGGTAAACGAACCGGGCGGGACCGCCCCACACCACCACGTCGCCGCTCTCCAGGCGCAACCGGCGCACGGGGTCCGCGCGGCGTTTGCCACCCCACAGAAACACGACGGGCAGACCCAGCGAGACCGAGACGATGGGCGCCCAGGCGTCGTCTTCATCGCGGTCCTGGTGCAGGCTCAGTTTAGCGCCCGCGACGTAGCGGTTGATCAGGCACGCGTCGGGATCGTAGCCGGTGAATCCGGCCTGGGCAGCTGCACGTGCAGCAAGACCGAGAAAAGCCGCGGGCATGGCGGGCCAAGGCGTCCCGCTAGCGGGATTCAACGGGTCGTAGCGATAGCCGCCGCGGTCGGAGACCCAGCCGACGCGACCGCAATTCGTCATCGCGACGGACATCGTGTAACCGCCCGGCGTAACCAGGTGGCGGAACGGCGCAGCCATGGCGATCTGCGAGACGGCTTCGAGCAGAGTCTGCACTTCGGCAGCCGCAAAGCCGCGCAGGAGCACTGCACCCTCTTCGAGCGGCTCCTCGGAGGGCGGCAATGAAGCGCTGTCAAAAAGTGGCGTCATGAGGCGTTGACTGAACTGCGAACTCCAGACCGCCGCCGCTACGCTCTGCCGCGCAAATAGTCGAGATCGCGGCGGTCGCGTTTCGACGGCCGGCCTTCCCTCAATGCCTCGAAGTTCGGGGATTCCTTTCGTTCTGCCGCGAGTTTCAGCCGCAGTTCCCGGCTGGCCTCCGTCTCGCGGTAGAGCGTTTGTGCGACCGCCGCCGGGCCCCGCATCTCGCTGACCGCCAGCACCTCGATCTGAAAGTCCCCGCTGTCGTTCTTCACCTGCAGCATGTCGCCGGCCTGGACATCGCGCGCGGGTTTAGCGTCGTGCCCATTTGACTTGATGCGTCCCATGTCACAAGCCCGGGCGGCGATTGCGCGCGTCTTGAAGAAGCGGGCGGCCCACAGCCACTTGTCCATTCTCACGCGGGTCATGCTCTCATTCTCGCGCTAGCGCAGAACCGTCAGGCGAACCAAACCTCGTCTGACGCGAGCCCGGCGGCACATTCGGGAAGCATCCGGCAGCCCCATCTGAGAGAATAGCCAGCGAGAGCTTCCGAATAAGCTCGAGTGGGAGCCTCCGCAGCGAACCTGCCCGGGACGGATACGGCCCTATGGAAGTCCCAACTGTATTGTGGCTATCGCCCCTGGTAACCGGTGGCGCGGTGGCCCTGCTGGCGATCTACGTCTGGCTGAACCGCAGTGTCCCAGGAGCGCGAATCCTCTTCGTCGCACTGCTCTCCATCGCTTTCTGGTCATTCAGCAGCGGGATGGAATACCGCGGCGGGACGCTCGAAGCGCGCGTCTTCTGGTGGGGCTTCGAGATTCCCGCGATTGCAGTCGTGCCCGTCTTCTGGTTCCTCCTGACCCGCACATATATTGGAAAGCCGTGGCGCGGCTGGCGGGTCGCGGCGCTATTTGTGATGCCACTCGCCACGGTCCTGATGCACTGGACCAGTGCCACCACTCACCTCTACTGGCGGCGGATCTGGCTCGCTGAAAACGGCAGTTTAGTGACGGTTGGGCGAGTTTATGGGGCTGGGTTCTGGGTCTTCGTTACCTACAGCTATGCGCTGGTCACGATCACCGCGATTCTGCTGCTGCGCTTTGCCGCGCGCCATCCGGCACAACGCAGGCAGTCGTTCGTGCTGTTGGGCTCCATGCTGCTGCCGTGGGTGACGAACGTGCTGTATGTCTTCGACGTCGAGCCGCTGCGCTACATCGACTTGACACCGCACGCGTTTCTGGTCACGGGAGTGGGTATCTGGTGGGCCTTGTACCGCTACCGCTTCCAGGGCATAGTGCCGGTCGCCTGGATGGGCGTGGTGCGGGGCATGGTCCACGGCGTGATCGTGTTCGACATTGAGGACCGCATAGCCGACCTGAATCCCGCTGCGGAGGCCCTGCTGGGTTGCCGCGCGGAGCAGGTGCAAGGGCATTACGCCACCGATGTTCTGGCCGGGCATCCGGGTCTGATCGAGGTGCTGGAAGGTGGATTGGAGGGCCCCGACGACGTCTGCGTCAGCCAGGGAGAGACGACGCTTGTCTGCGCGGCGCGGATGGCCGACGTGCGGCGCGGGAAGCGGCGGGTCGGGCGGATGATGACGCTGCGCGAAGTCACAGAGGAGCGCAAGGCCGCGGCGGAGTTGGAACAGGCCCGGCAATCAGCCGAGTCGGCGGCGGTGGCGAAGTCGCGCTTCCTCGCCAATATGAGCCACGAGATCCGGACGCCGATGAATGGCGTGCTGGGGATGATGGGGTTGCTGCTCGATTCCGGGCTCAACGAGGAACAGTTGAGCATGGCCGAAACGGTCCAGGAATCCGCCGAGAGCCTGCTGGCGCTGCTGAACGACATCCTGGATTATTCGCGTATCGACGCGGGCAAGCTGGAGTTGGAGAGCGTTCCATTTCACCTCACCCGCACGCTCGATCAGGTGGTTCGGCTGCTCAAGCCGGCGGCGGCCGGGAAGAACCTGGAGATCAGCTTGGACGTTTCGCCGGACGTGCCGGAAACGCTGCTGGGCGACCCCACCCGGCTGCGGCAGGTGATGCTCAACCTGGTGGGCAATGCGATCAAGTTCACGCCGGCCGGATGGGTGCGAATCGGGGTGAGGCCGATCTCGGCCGACGCCGCGCACGCGACACTCGAGCTGACCGTCAGCGACAGCGGTATCGGCATCGCGCCTGAGCGCATCGGTCTGTTGTTCCAGGAGTTCCTCCAGGCGGACTCCAGCATCGCGCGCAACTACGGAGGCACAGGTCTCGGTCTGGCAATTTCCCGGCGCCTGCTGGAAATGATGGGAGGCTCGATCCGGGTGGAGTCCGTCCCGAATCAGGGGACGGTGTTCACGCTCGAAGTGCCGTTTGTCTGTGCGGATGGGGCTAGCGCGAATGCCACTTCAAGCGCTAGCGGAGCGACCTGGGAGCGGCTACCCGCATGGCGCGTGCTGCTGGCTGAAGACAACAAGGTCAACCAGCGCGTGGGGCAGAGCGTGCTGGAGAAGTTGGGTTGTCAGGTCGAAATCGCCGGTGACGGACGTGCGGCCATCGCAGCCGTTCAAGGCGCACAGTACGACGTGATCCTGATGGACCTGCACATGCCAGGTGTAGACGGGCTGCAGGCAACACGGGAGATTCGAAAACTCGGAGTGGCCACGCCAATCGTGGCGCTGACGGCGAGCGTCGAACTCGAGACCAGAAACGCCTGCGCGCAAGCCGGGATGGACGGCTTTGTCAGCAAGCCGTTTCACCCCGGCGAAGTTGCCTCGGCGCTGAAGAGAGCGTTGGCGCAGGACTCCGCTTAAGCACCCGGCACCGCCTCGCGTCAATCGCGGCGGATTCGCAGCAGCTTGTAGACGTTCGAGAAATCGTCGCTCCAGACCTTGAGCCAAGGAGCCGGTGCTGGCGGCTTCCCGGTTTTCAACTCCTGCTGTTGAAAGATCGCCTGATCCGACGCCAGCAACACCCAGGTGGTCCCGTAGCAGGTCTGGTCGTCGTTGTCGTCCGTTTCAAAAACGCGCGCGGTCTTGCCGAGCGCGACGGCGCCCCGCTCAAGGACCGGCTCCAGGTTGATGTAGCGGTTGGAAATGTGCACGGCCAGCACGCCCTGCGGAGTCAGGTGCCTGAAGTAGAGTTGCAGTGCCTCGCGTGTCAGGAGGTGGACCGGGATCGAGTCGCTGGAAAACGCATCGACGGCGATCAGGTCGTAGTTCTGAGGTTCCTGGCGCTCAAGCGAAAGGCGCGCGTCGCCCATGCGGATGTCCACCTGCGCATCGGCGTCCTTTAGATAAGTGAAGAAGGTGTTGGCGATGATCGGCACCATCGGGTTGATCTCGTAATAGCGGTAGAAATCGCCGGGGCGCGCGTACGCCGCCAGCGTGCCGGTCCCCAGGCCGATCAACGCCACCCGCTGTGGGGAGCCGATGACGCGCGCGGCCATGTAGCGCCCGATGCCGGTGTCCGCGCAGTAGTAAGTCACTGGCATTTTACGGCGAGCCGGGTGCGTGTACTGTTCGCCGTGGTTGATGGAGCCGTGGACCAGGCTGCGGTAGCCTTCCCAGTCGTAGTACTTGCCGTACTGCTGCACCTTCAGGCCGCCATAGAAATTGCGTCCCGCGAACAGGCTGTCCTTCACGCTGTCGCGCATCATGCGTCCCAGGTAGCCGACCAGCAAAGCAGTGAGTGTGAAGATGACGATGGCGGGCCAGCCGAGCAGGTCGCGCCGGAAGGCCCAGGCTTTCTCGCGGAACAAAACCGCGACGGCCAGCAAGCCGCAAAGGCCGATGGAGATGGGGAATTCGTAATAAGAGTTGAAGATTGCGGGTGAGATCAGGGCCACGAAAATGCCGCCGATGGCACCGCCTACCGCGAGCATCAGAAAGTAGCCGGTCAGGTAGCGCGGGTGCGGCTTCAGCCTCGCCAGTTCGCCGTGGCAGACCATGCAGCATACGAAAAAAGCCGCCGAGAACGCCGCTATGGGCAGGAACACATTGGGCAAGTCGGCGGGCGATTTGTCCATCAGCCACGCGGTTGCGGCCAGCGCGACGGGCAGCAACACCAGGAAAGTCTTGCGGAGATACCAGCGCGAGGCGTCGAAGCAAAGGATGAAACTGAGCAGGTAAATCGCCAGCGGCAGCACCCACAGAAACGGCATCGGCGCCAGATCCATGGTCATATGACCGGTGAGCGCGAGCAGCAGCGTGGACGGGCAGGCGGCCAGAGCAACCCAGAACAGGCGGAGAGTCCAGGTGGGTGGATCGCCGGCAGGTTCATCCTCCGCGTCAGCCCGCGCCGGCTGGTTCGCAGGGGCGGCGGCAGTCACGCTCTTCCAACCCGTCCAGTTGCACAGCAGCGTAAACGCAGCGAATCCGGCGGACCACATCACTGCCTGATGCCGCAGCGTGAGCAGCGGCTCGATCAGTACCGGGTAGCTGAGCAGCGCGAGCATGGAGCCAAGATTCGAGAGCGCGTACAAACGGTACGGACTCGCGCCCGGTCTGGCCTGGACGAACCACGCCTGGACCAGCGGTCCGGTGGTGGAAAGCAGGAAATAGGGCAGGCCGACCGTCACGCCGAGCAGTCCGAGGATGTGCCAGACCGGGGCGGCCGAGCCGACGGGTTTCCACGCGGCACTGGGGACGATGGGCAGAAGGAACAGACATGCGCCCATCAGGACCGAGTGCAGGATCCACTGCTGCTTGAGCTTAAGCCGCCGCACGATGCCGTGCGAATAGCCGTAGCCCAGCAACAGGGTGCATTGGAAGAAGAGTAAGCAGGCTGCCCAGACGGCCGCGCCTCCGCCAAACCACGGCAGAATCATCTTGGCGATCATGGGCTGAACCTGGAAGAGCAGGAACGCGCTCAGGAAAATGGTAAGAGCGTAGAGAAGCATTGGCGAACCACCGATTTTACTGAATCCGGCCACCCCGGCGTCAGGAATTCTCCACGTGTCCGGACACTACCCGAGCGGCAGTTTGGCGATTCTGTTGGGTGCGCGAAAAAGAGCCGCCTTCGGGAACCGGTCCGTTTCCCGAAGGCGGCAAAGTGCAAGGTGCGGCGAGTATTGAGGGAGTCCGTGACGCGTGGTCAGCTAAGCCGTCACCGGTTCAATTCTTTTGACCGCCTTGAAGCGGCTCTCCCGTTCTTCGACGGGTTAGGCGCGCAGCGGAGCCGGCCGCCGCGCGCCAAGGGTTGAGTTGCCTAGCTCTTGCTCACAACGAGTTCATTCTTCACCGAGAACACATTCGGAATCTCGTTGACACGAATGTTCAGAGCGTCCTTGTCGGCCTGCGTCGGCACGCTGCCAACCAGCGTGATATCTCCGTTTTTCACGAGGATCCGCACCGGCGGGAGGGGCATGGACGCTACTCGCGACATCGTGGGCCACGAATACACGGTCTTCCAGGCTGCCAACCTGATCTGGTCATCGAAGCGCGAAAGTGGCAGCACTTCGATCTGATTCGAGACGCTGGTAACGCCCGGTATACCTTTGACGACATTCACGGCATCGGCAGCTAACACAGGGTAATGCACTGCGCCGCTGAGCGTTACCTCGTTGCCATTTACCTCGTAGGCGATGGCATCGAAGACGCCGTAGTAGGGCAGCATGTTGAGTTCATGCCGCACTTTGTCGTCGAGCGAAACATCCTTCGCCGGCAAGCCTCGCACTACTAACAGCGCTCCGAACACCACTCCTAGAACACTCCGATTCATAAGTTTTCTCATTGTCTTACCTGCCTCTCTGCTATTTTTAGCTAGCTGCCTATAAGTACGCAGGAGGCGAGAAAACGGTTGCGAAATTGCAAATAGTTCTATTGGGCTATAGCGCTGAAATAATGGATGTTGAGTGGGAATGCAAGCGGGAATGGAACTCGATTAGACGCACGGTGACGCCGTTTGGTTGCTAGTGTATTGAATGACTATCTTAGTCCAGCAGCTTTCAGCCAAACGATCAATTCCGCAGGATCGTCACTAATTATGGCGTCCACTTGTGCATTGACAAGCATGCGCCATTGCCCGGGACTATTGGCGGTCCAAGGGACAACCTGAATGCCCGCCCTGTGCGCCGCCTGCACCGCTTCATTCGTCGCCAGGGTGAACTGGGGAGAGACGATTTCCACGGCCTTCCCTTCGCTCCCGGCCTCCTGGGCAATCGCGACGAACGATTTGGGCGGGCCGCTGTACAGCGCCGACAGGCGGAGTTTCGGAGCGAGCTTGCGCACCTCTTTCAGCGTGCGAAAGTCGAAGCTCTGCACGATGACCCGCCGCTCCATCCCATGCTTGCGAACCAGGTCCACAACCAGTTTGGCGAAAGTGGCAGGGTCCGGCGCCAGATCCGGAGTTTGAGGATCGATTTTCGTTTCGATATTGAATTGAACGAGGCTCGCCGCGGCGAAGTCGAAGACCTCCTCGAGCGTGGGCATTTTCGTTCCGGGCACGGGTTGCTGCTTCGGGAAAGACGGGTGCTGGAGTGCCCCACAGTCCCACTGCCGGACCTGGAGGAATGTGAGCTTGTGGATCGCAGTCTCGCCGCCTTCCGGCCCCTGGCAGATCGACCTGTTCATGTGCGGATCGTGCGATATCACGACGACGTTGTCTCGCGTAACGGCCATGTCGAGTTCGAGCACGTCGACGCCCTGGCCGATGGCGTACTCGAACGCGGGAAGCGTGTTCTCGGGCCGCAACGCGCGCGCTCCGCGGTGACCGTGGACAAGAATGTGCGTTTGGGAAGTGAGGGTCATGACGGCGATTGCAGCAACGGCGGCAAGTCTGACACACAAAGGGGCGCGCATCTCACTATGGAGGATACGCCACGGGGACTACAAGCCGATGACGGAGGCAGGCTGAATGGGGCCGTCGGCCACTTGGCCTGCAGCGGAGTGACTTAGAAGGGGCCAGAATGAAGCGAATAGCGGCGTCGCTTCAATCGCCTCAAAAGCCCAAACCGTAACACTTTACGGTTTTGACTTCCAAGCTATTGATTCTAAACGGGCTAATTTCGAAAACCGTAAGTCCTTACCGTTTAGGATTCCGCCCAATTCCGCCAAACCGCGTCGCGCACACGTAGCTGGAATTGCAAACACGGTGTTCAAACGCGGTTGCTGCGACTCAGGACCTGGTCAACACTCTGCTGCGGGGTAGTACGGTAGTTAATACTTCCAGCCCTTCCGCACGTAGGGCTTGACGAACTTGTTGGCTTCGCTGTTGTTGGTGATCTTCAGTTTGGCCGAATCCCACTGCAACTTGCCTTCGCTGCGCTGTGCGATCACACCCAGCGCCACCCACTCGGTGAACGGACCGGAGTAACTGAAGTTCGAGCAAGCCGGATCGCCGCCCTTGCAGGCGCGAATCCAGTCGCGGTAGTGGCCCGGCGAACGGGTCAGCAACTTCTGCGGGAACTTGTAGTCCTTCATCTTGTCGTCGGGCACCAAACGCGTCCCGTCGCCGTAGGTGCCGGTCGTGATGAAGCCCCTGTCGCCGATGAACAGGCTGCCATTGCTCGGATCGCCGATGTCGCCGAGCTTGACGTCCGCCGGCAAGCCTTCCGGCACCGGTGGTTTCAGCCCGCCTTCGTACCAGAACACGTTCACCGGCGGCATGTTGCCGCGCGCGGCGAACTCAAACTTCACGATCGACTTGGTCGGAAACGTGTACGGGTTCTTGCCCTCGATTTTGATGCACTCCACGCTGATGGGCGCGTCCAGCAGCAATGACCAGTTCACCGAGTCGAGGATGTGGCAGGCCATATCGCCGAGCGCGCCGCAGCCAAAGTCGTACCAGCCGCGCCAATTGAACGGGCAATATTCCTTGTTGTAGGGGCGCGTGGCTGCTGTGCCGAGCCAGACATCCCAATCCATCGTCGGCGGCACCGGCTCTTCGGGCAGCGGGTGGTCGATACCCTGCGGCCAGATCGGCCGGTTGGTCCAGGCATGAACTTCCTTCACCGCGCCAATGTCGCCGTTCCAGATCATTTCGCACAGTTTGCGCGTGCCCTCGCCGGAGTGGCCCTGGTTGCCCATCTGGGTCGCCACGCCGTACTTGCGCGCGGCATCGGCCAGCATACGGGCTTCGAAGACCGTATGTGTCAGCGGCTTCTGGCAGTAAACGTGTTTCCCGCGCTCCATCGCCCACATGGCCGCCGGGGCATGCGTATGGTCGGGCGTGGCGACAATCACCGCGTCGATGTTGTTGCGCTCTTTATCGAGCATCTGGCGGTAGTCTTTGTACTGCTTCGCGTTCGGGAACTCCGTGAAAGTCTTGGCCGCGGACTTCCAGTCTGGGTCCGCAAAAGCAACGATATTCTCGGTCGCGCAGCCGGTGATGTCGCTGTGCCCTTTGCCGCCGGCGCCGATGGCTGCGATGTTCAACTTCTCGTTCGGCGACTTGTAACCGAGCCGCTTGAGAGACGGCGTGCTCTTGGCTTCCAGCTTCGAAGCCGCCAGCGCGGCAGCCGAGCTAAAGAAAAAATACCTACGCGATAATCCGCTTGACATGACCTCTCCCTGCTGAATTGCCGGTCCCGATTACGTCCGGCTACTGTACCTTAAACTGGCGTGCCGCGAGAACTGAGAGCCACTTACTTCAGGTCGACGAGCGTCGCGCCCCATCCTCCGGCGTCTTCCGGCGCGGTCCTGAAACCAGCGACCAGGGGCGAGTGCGAAAGAACCGACCTGACGATTTCCCGCTGTACGCCGATGCCTTTGCCGTGGACGATCCGCAGCGCCTTTAATCCTATCGCGGATGCTTGTTCCAGGTAAGCCTCGACGGCGGCTTTGACGTCGCGTGGGGCAAAAGTATGCAGGTCGAATTCGCCGGTGATAGGAATCGAAACGGGCTCGTCGAATTCCATATTGCCTGGCCCTATCCGCCGATAGAGTACATCGGGCGCGGAGGGGCGACGAAGCCGGCACTCGCGATTTCGTGTCCCAGCCATTTGCCGCGCACGGTGGAGGCGATCGTCTGAGCCACTTCGCTGTCGGGCGACCCGTTCCGCAGCAACTCTCTCACGTCCGTCTCTTCCATGGCGAACAGGCAGTAGCGAATTCTGCCATCGGAGGTGAGGCGGATGCGGTTGCAATTGAGGCAGAAGGGCCGGCTGACCGAGGCGATGAAACCGACACGTCCGCCGCCGTCCTGGTAGCGGTATTCGAGCGCCGGCGCTCGAGGGTCGGCGTCCGGAATCGCCTCCAGCGGGCCGACCTCGCGCTCCAGCACGGCCAGGATCTCGTCCATCGTCAGGACCTTGGAGCGATCCCAAAGATGTTGACCGTCGAGCGGCATGAACTCGATGAAGCGCACCTCAAAGTCGTGCTTTCGCCCAAACAGCGCCAGCGGCACGATGTCGGGCTCGGTTAGCCCTTTCAGCGCCACGGCATTTATTTTGATCGGATCGAAGCCGGCTTCCCTGGCCGCTGCCAGCCCGTCCAGCACGTTGCCAAGATCGTCGCGCCGCGCGATATGCAGGAAGCGTTCGCGGTCCAGCGTATCGAGATGCACGTTCAACCGCCGCAGTCCCGCCGCGTGCAGGGCAGTCGCCTGCTGCTTCAGCAGCACGCCGTTGGTGGTCAGCGCCATCTCGCTCAACCCGTCGATCCGGCGCAACATGGCGACCAGCGCGGGGAGGTCTTTTCTCACCAACGGTTCGCCGCCCGTGATGCGTACCTTCGTCACGCCGAGCGAGACCGCGATGCGCACGAAGCGTTCGATCTCCTCGTAGGTGAGGATCTCGGAGTGCGGGCGAAATGGGGCGCCCGTCTCAGGCATGCAGTAGGAACAGCGGATATTGCAGCGATCCGTAACGCTGATGCGCAGGCTATCGTGGACTCTCCCGAATGTGTCGATCAAAGCACCTGGCAGAGCGGCGGGCATGCTCATCGCGCGTGTGCCTCCCGCCTAACGCAGCGCCAGCATCCGTTCGACCGGGAGGCGGGCCCGTTCCAGGATCTCCGCGGAGAGTTCCACGCGGGGATCGAGATTCAATAGCGCGTCGCGCAGCTTCTCAAGCGTATTGCGCTTCATGTAGGGACACTCGCTGCAGTTGCAGTTCTCGTTGGCCACGAAGTGGAACTGCTTGGCGGGTGCGAGCTTTTCGAGCGAGTGGCGCACCCCGCTTTCGGTCATCACGATGAATTCCGAGGCGGAATGCTTGACGCACCAGTCGATAATCGCCGAAGTCGATCCGATAAAGTCCGACATCCGCAGCACTTCAGCCGGGCACTCGGGGTGCGATGCGACCAGCGCATTGGGGTACTCGCTGCGGGCACTGAGCACTCTGCGCGCCGGGAACGTGGCGTGAACGATGCAGGCCCCCTGCCAGATCTTCATGTTCTCGCGCCCCGTCTGCTGCTTCACGTAGTTGCCTAGGTTGAGGTCGGGTAGAAACAGAATGGGCTGCCCGGCGGGAATCGAATTCACCACGTCCACGGCGTTGCGGGACGTGCAGATGATATCGCTCTCGGCCTTCACTTCGATGCTGGTGTTGATGTAGCTGACCACCACGTGGCCTGGGTTACGGGCTTTCCAGGCGCGCAGTTGGTCCACCGGGCAGGCGTCCACCAGACTGCAGCCTGCGTCGCGATCGGGGACTACGACCACCTTGGACGGATTCAGCAGTTTCGCCGTCTCGGCCATGAACCAGACGCCGCAAAAGGCGATCACCTGACCGTCGAAGCTCTGCGCCCTGCGGGCCAGCTCGAGACTGTCCCCAATGGCGTCGGCGACTTCCTGGATCTCGCTTTCCTGATAATGGTGCGCGAGCAGCATCGCGCCTCGTTCGCGCTTTAATTCGAGGATCTCGTCAACCAGACTGCTCGTAGTAATCATGAACCCAGACGTCTCTAACTTGATTCTAACAGTGCTGTTTCAAATGGATGCGACGCCCAGCCGGATGGAACTCCACAATGGCGGACGGCACTGGTTCAGCGGGCTGACCTTGCGCCCTGCTCTACTTCGATTTCGGTTCCTTGTCGATGTCGCGATGCGAAATGCGCACCGGGTAGCCGGCATCTTGCAGATAGTGGGCGATTTCCTCCGCCATCATGACGGACCGGTGCCGCCCGCCGGTACACCCGAATGCGATGGTGAGATACGCCTTGCCCTCCGCCACGTAGTGTGGCAGGAGGAAATCGAGCATTTCCTCGGTGAGCTTCAGGAATTCGCCCGTCTGGGCAAACCCTCGAATGTAGCGGGCGACCCGGGCGTTCTTGCCCGAAAGCGGCTTGAACTCCGGCACATAGTTCGGATTGGGCAGGAAGCGAACGTCCCAGACAAGGTCGCTCTCGGGCGGGACGCCGTGCCGGAATCCGAAGCTCACCACGGCGATACGGAGTGAGGCGTCGCTGGTGGCCGAGAACGCCTCCCCGATCATCTTGCGCAACTGCGGCGAGCTTAAGTCCGAGGTGACGATCACCTGATCGGCCATGTCGCGGATGGCCTCAAGCTGCTTCCGTTCAGCCTGGACGTTCGAGAGCACGCTGCCTGCCCCTAGCGGGTGAGGACGGCGCGTCTCGCTGAAGCGCCGTACCAGAGCCTCGTCGTCGGCGTCCAGAAACAGCAGGCAGGTCCGCAGAGTCAGGCGCAAGCGGGCGTAGATCTCCGGAAACTTGCTGATCAGGTCGCCTTCCCGGATGTCAACGACGATGGCTGCGCGCCGGATGGTGGCCGATTCGGTCACGAGCCGGGCGAACGTCTCAAGCAACGCCATGGGGAGGTTGTCCACGGCGTAGTAACCCAGATCCTCCAGCGTTTTCAGTACGGTGCCCTTGCCGGAGCCGCTGACTCCCGTGATGATGAAAAGCTCGGGCCGCGCACCAAGCCCCTTGGCCGCCGTCTCTTCAATCGGAACCGGGGCTCGCCGCCGTTTTGCCATGCGCTAGCGTCTCACGCTTCCACCAGATCGATTTTGCCGTCGCGGCGGCGGATCAGCACGCGCACCCGATCGGTTTCCGAGTCCCGATAAGCGATGTAGTCCTGGCCGCCCTCGAGCGCCATCATCGCCTCGTCCACCGTCATCGGCTTGCCGCCGTCGCGGGAGGCCTGAACGACCTGGGCAGGTTTCGACGCCGCTTTGCCCTTCTGCTTTTTCGCCGGAGCCTTGGCCGTCTTGGCGGCCTTAGCCGCTTTGGCTGGCGCCGGACTCGCGTCGGCTATGGTCACGCCGGTAGTGCGTGCCTTGCGCGTAGGCGTTTCACGCTTTGAGTCGCGCCATTTCTCGCGGCTCTTCAGCGCCTGTCGCTCGACGTTCTCCACGGCTTCCATCAGCGCCGTAAACTGGTCTACACCCGCGCCTTCACCGATCATGGTCTGATCGTAGAAATTCACGCGGACTTCCGCCATTTGTCGATGGCGTTGTGAGGACAAAGCGACCTGGGCGGCCTTCTCCCCATTGCGCTCGATGAGCTTCGACAGCCGCGCGAACGCGGTTGCGAGCTTGCGCTCCTGGGTTGGCGCCAACTTCTCCTGTTTTCCTGTGAAGGTGATTCTCATGGAGTGCCTTTCTCCTCGATTACACCGGACAAATCGGTCTGTCCAGCGTTTAATTCCGCACGCGGCGATGATGTGTGGAAGGGATCCGCAGGTCCTCGCGGTACTTGGCGACGGTGCGTCGTGTGACGTCGATGCCCAGTTCCTTCAGACGCGCGGCGATATGATCGTCGGTTAAGGGCTTTGCGGAGTCTTCTTCGTCAATCATCTTCTTGACCATGCGCTTCAAAGTCTGCAGCGGGATTCCACCCCCAGAGGGCCCTTGCACGGCCTCGGAGAAGAAATACCGCAGCTCAAACACGCCTTGCGGTGTGTGAACATACTTGCTCGACACCGCGCGGCTCACCGTGGAGGGGTGGACGCCCACCTCTTCCGCGACTTCCTTGATCATCAGCGGGCGCAAGGCGTCGGCGCCCTGCTCCAGGAATTCGACTTGCCGTCGAACGATGGCCTGGCAGACTCGCAAGATCGTCTGACGCCGCTGCTCGATGTTTCGAATGAGCTGGAGCGCCGAATTGAATCGCTCCCGAACGTAGTTGCGCGTCGTCTTATCTGAACTGTTGTCGGGCTCGAGCATGCGGCGATAGCTGCCGTTCAGCCGCAATTGGGGGACGTCCTCGTCGGAGAGTTGGACTACCCACACATCGCCGTCCTTGAAGATCTCGACGTCTGGCTCCACTTCCCGCGCGCCCGGACCGGAATACCGCAGCCCCGGCTTCGGGTCCAGCTTCCGGATGACTTCCAGTGCGATCTGGATGTGTTCCTGGGGACGTCCTAGGAGTTTTGCCAACTCCTTGACGCTCCGGGATTCGACGAGCTTGAGATGGTTCTCGACGATCTGCCAGGCCACGCCGCCCTTTGCATTGCGGCTCTCCAGTTGCAGCAGCAGACACTCCTGCAAAGACCGTGCTCCGACGCCGGCAGGGTCGCACGTTTGGACCGCTTTCAGCGCGGCCTCCAGATCGCCCACTGCCAACCCATCCCGGGAGGCGATTTCCTCAATCGGCGTGGAGAGGTATCCGGTATCCTCCAGATTCCCGATGATGGAGTCTGCAGCATCCCGCACCGCCGGGGGCAACACGATCATGGCCAACTGGCTCATCAGGTGCGAGGTCAGCGTTACCGGTGAAGACAGGAAGAACTCGAAACCCGGCTTGTCGGAATCGTCGGCCGCCTGGCTGCGGAAACCCGGCTCATTGAAATCGCGGAAGAAATCGTCCAGATCGACCTGGCCGAACGCGTCCTCAACTCCTGGTGCAGCGTCAGCCACGGGTTCAATCGCGGCTACCTCGGCCTCGGCGCTGGCGCCGGCCTGCTCAACGGGGTCTGTTTCGGTTTCGTAGGCGGATTGAAGCGCGTCCTTCGTCAGCTTCAGGAGCTCGTTGTCCACCTGATTGGGGTCGCGATCCTGGGTTTCCAGAAGCACCTGGAGTTCGGCGGGGGTCAGCTCATCGCCGCCCTCGCCCACCTCTTCAAGTAGCGGGTTCTGCGCGATCTCCTCGGCAATCATGTCCTTCAACTCCAGGCGATTGAGCTGGAGTATCCGGACCATCTGCATGAGGGCAGGGGTCAGGATCTGCTTTTGCCTGAGAACGATCTGCAGTTTGTGCGAGATCGGGTTCATCCTGTGGTCAATGATACCACTCGTCGGCCGGATTCAAGCGCCTAGAAGAGCTTCACTATCAAAGGTTTAACGGCGGCCCTTTCGCCGGACACCGGCTTAGCGCCCGAAACTGAACCCCTCGCCAAGGTACACTTTCCGGACTTCCGCATCAAGAGCGAGCTGTTCGGGAGTGCCGGCGCGGAAGATCCGGCCGTTGTTGATGATATAGGCCCGGTCCGTCACGGCCAGCGTTTCCCGCACGTTGTGATCCGTGATCAGGATGCCTATGCCGCCCAGTTTGAGGTTGGCGATGATTTTCTGCAGTTCAAGCACCTGGATCGGGTCTATCCCCGAGAACGGCTCGTCCAGAAGGAGGAATTGGGGCCGGATTACGAGTGAACGCGCAATCTCGACCCTGCGGCGCTCTCCACCAGAGAGCATGTAGCCTTTGTTCTTGCGGACCTTTTCGAGGCCCATCTGCTCCAGGAGCATTTCCAGGCGTTCCCGGCGCTGACGCCCGTTCAACGACAGCGTCTCCAGAATCGCCATCAGGTTGTCTTCCACGGAGAGCTTGCGGAAGACCGAAGCCTCCTGCGGGAGGTAGCTGATGCCGACTCGAGCGCGCTCGTACATGGCGAGGTTTGTGATATCCCGGTCATCCAGGAACACGCGTCCGGCGTCGGGCGTGATCAACCCGACAATGATGTAGAAGGACGTGGTTTTGCCTGCCCCGTTCGGCCCTAACAGGCCCACGACCTCACCGGTCTGGACCGAAACAGAAACCCCGTCTACTACCCGCCGGCCCTGGTAGGATTTCGATAACTCGGCGGCCCTCAGGCTGCCGCGCGGAACCGGGACGTTGCCGGGCTCCCGGCTGGAGTGTGCACCCACGTCAACGATTATCCTCAATTCTCGACGGTCGCCCCCAAGTGTCGAGATTTTTGACGATCCTATATTTTTCTTCCCACTATCAGCCCTTTACCAGCAGACGCGCATTTCGCCCGCTTCCCCGAATACAGTAAGGGACGAAGTTGCGGAGAACTGAGCGGCCTCGAGTTCCTATTGCCCCGTCCAATTGGGGGACTCGGGTGCCGTGCGGTTTGCCATCCGTGACTGGGGTAGGTGCGCTTCAGCGGAACCTCGTCTGGTAACCGGCTCTGACTACGCCTGTGGTCTCACCCTGGCCGGGATCCGGAAGGTGCATCGTGGGCGGTTCGCCCCCGTCCTGATGCGGGAGCACATTCAGTGCTTCGTGGTCTTCGCCAGAAGGCAACTCCCGGGGCGGGCACCGCCGCGCCCGCCCTCTTTTTTCGTCCCGGGACTCCTACTTCTTCGGCTCCTTGACCGACTTGCTCAACACGCGATCCTTGGTTTCCGCGGTCTCGACCAGCATCCGGTCTTCCCGCGAGAACCAAGTGATCTTCGGTCCTCGGGTTATGCCGCGTTGTGAGTCGCTGGCTTCGGGCTGCCCGCCCGCCAGCACCATCCGCTCTTCTCCCAGATAGTACTCGGCGTGTTCGCTACGCCCGCGCCGGACGCGGCCCGGTGGCTTCTGCAGAATTTCCACTGCCCCATCCGCCTCCAGGTGTTCCAGTTGTGTTTCTGCCCCTCCGCCGTGCTTCGGGACCTCTTCGAAGAAGGTCTTCAGATAGCGCGAGCGAACGTCCAGTCCGGCACGCTCCAAGTGGACATTGTCACGATAGAAGCCCTGCTTGAGCTTCCCTTCGTAGGTGAACTCGGGCGCTGAGACTACTGAGAAGCCGCGCGCCGTGCCGCCTGCGGCCGCCTTCTTTTGCTGGCCCTGGGCCTGCCCCGTCTGCGCCGGTGCGCCGGCATCGGGGCTTCCGGACGAATTTGAATCGGCGACGCGGGTAACCACGTCCCCGCGCGCTTCCAGCCTTTGAGCCTCCCGGTCGATGAAGACCTCCCGTCCCTGGATGCGCGTGGAGCCCTGCCAGAGCACAGCATCACCTGTGTAACGGAGCTTGTGGTTCCGGTCCCAACTGGTCATCTCCGCGGCGCGGGCCATCAAGGGCTGATCCCCTCCGATGAGGCCGCCATCGGCTGGGTCTTTAGCGGTCTTAGTTGCCTTCAGATCCTTGGGATCTTTGTGATCGGGCAGATGCGTTGAGGCGACCTTGCCTTTTGCGAAGGTGGTTCCCGACTTCTGGTCGATCCGGATCTCGTCCGCATCCGTCGATCCGGCCTCGTCCCAGGCCCGGGCCCGGCCACGCAGCAGGATTACGCCGTTGGTCTCGTCCATCTGCGCCGTATCGGACTTGGCTCGCCTTGTCTCTTCCTCGTACTCAAAACCTCCGCTTTGATCCAGCGCCGTCACCTGGCCGCGCGCATCGAAATGCGCCTCCAGTTCATCGCTACGGGTCAGTGTGATGGTCGGGGGCTTGGGTTGGGCGCCGCGCACCGGCTTGGCCGGTGTTTCGGTCTTCGTGACCGCCTTGCTGGCTCGAAAATCGCGGATTATATTCTGCTTTCCGTACCATACGGTCATCCGTTCGGCATCCAATTGGCGCTTACGGTCACCCGGCTTAGCCGGGAGAAACTCAAGCCGGCCAGGAGTCAGAGTGCGGGCCTCGTCGATTTCCTGACCGCCTGGTTTCATGTTCAGCTCAAGCTTCTCGCTGGTCAGGATCTTGGGGCCCTGCTGCGACGAAGGCTTGTCTCGTCCGCCCGCTTTGCCTGGGGCTTTGCCGGCGTCATCGTCCACCGTCTGAGGGTGCAGCGCCGGATGCGATTCGATGCGGCCCTGGCCGGTCGCCAATGCGTGACTCAACTGGCTCTCACGCTGCGCTGCGACGAAATCCAGGTCGAGCCGCTGGCCGGTCATCACCGTCTCCCCGCTAGCGTCTTTGGACACCAGGCGAGCCGCATCCACCCCTTCCATTCTGTGAATGAGGTCGTTGTCGTCGAACCAGATCTTCAAATGCTGGGCCCCGAAATCGACTCGACGCTTTGGCAACTCATCAGTCCCTTGCGCGGGACTGGTCTCCACGGTCTCGATCTTGCCTTCGGCCAACTCAACAAGCGTGTCTCCGCCGTCGACGCTCAGGGTTCCGCGCTTCAGTTTCACGGGCCCCCGGAGTTGAACTCGTTGGTCCTGCTCGCGGTATGTCGCGTGCGCGGCGTCGAGGTCCATTGGCGCTCCGCCGCCCCTGCCCTTCCAGTGCATCTTCACCGCGGTGTCCAACTGGATTGCGTGGACGCCCGGATCGTAGCTCGCCCCGACGCCCTCGCCCTCGCCCCCGTCGAATTCAAACGTGGCGTGCCGCTCGGTCCAAGCCTTCTGCGATTTCGAGTCGTAGTTTACGCCGGAGCTGTGGATGATCATCTTCTTCGGGGGGTCGCCGCCGGCAATTGGCAAGCGCATCCGGATCTCCACAGCTCCGTCGGCGAAGAGCTGGCCGCTGGCCGGGTCGAAGATGGCCGCAGCGCTGTTGATCAGGTCGTAAGTGCCTGCCGTGGTATTGCGGATCTCCAACTGCACCCCGTTCAGAAGCACCGTGGACGGTTCGTGGATCTGCCGGAAGCTGCGGGCGCGCAAGCGCACTTGCACATCGTTCTGGCGAATCTCCCATTCCCACATGTCGGCGGTAGCGCTGGTGTTGGCAGGTAAGGGTGGAGATGATTGGGGACGGCGGCGAGTGAGTTCCTGACGCCGCAGCAGGAAGATTGCCGCCACCGCGACGCTGAGGATCAGGATGGCGAGCAGCAGAAACCAGCGGGCTCGCCGGAACATGATTTCAGAATAGCATCGCCATTGCGTGCCACACGGCACTGGCCCGTCGAATCTTTAGCGAACAATACTCATATTTTCTTCCATGCGCCTCGCGCCGAGTGTTGCGAGATGCCCGACGCGTTTCCAGTCAACAGAAATATTTCCTTTGTTTTTAAATGTTTGCAGAGAGATATTGTCACTCCTCGCCAGAGTGTGCTAATACAGTAGGCGTGTCTGGTTAGCGGCCAGACCGGGTTCTGGTGTCCGGCCTTCGGGCCGACCAGGCTCTGGCAAACGGCAAATCAGCCAGGCTGGATCCCTAATTGAGTTCCAGGATCGAAACCAACCGGAGGTTCTGAAAATTATGCAAATTCGTCCCCTGTACGACCGGCTCGTTGTGCGCCGGATTGAGCAGAAAGAAAGCGTGCAAAACGGGATCATCATCCCCGACACGGCGAAAGAGAAGCCCCAGGAAGCGGAAGTCATGGCCGTTGGCCGTGGAAAGCGCCTGGAGGATGGGACGGTGGTCAGCCTTGACGTGAAGGTCGGCGACCGGATCCTTTTCGGCAAATACAGCGGCAGCGAGATCAAGCTTGACGGCGAAGAGTACCTGATCCTTCGTGAAGACGAAGTGCTCGGCGTGCTCGATCCGGTCGCAGTCGCAAAGTAGGGCGCTCGCGAACGAGTGCTCCCCGTCCAACATTAGGAGTTTGAAACATGGCAGCAAAACAGATTGTTTATAGCGAAAATTCCCGCCAGGCGATCCTGCGCGGAGTGAACCAGCTAGCCGATGCGGTGAAGGTCACCCTAGGACCCAAGGGCCGTAACGTCGTCCTCGAGAAGAAGTTCGGCGGCCCCACGATTACCAAGGACGGCGTCACCGTCGCCAAGGAAATCGAGTTGAAGGATCCCCTCGAGAACATGGGCGCGCAGATGGTAAAAGAGGTTGCTTCGAAGACCTCCGACGTCGCTGGCGACGGTACCACCACCGCCACCATCCTGGCCCAATGCATCTACCGCGAAGGCGTGAAGGCCGTTGCGGCCGGCGCCAACCCGATGGCTCTGAAGCGCGGCATCGAGAAGGCCGTCGCCGTTGTGGTCGAGGAAGTCGGAAAGCTCTCCACCAAGGTAGAGAACAACGCCAAGATCGCACAGGTCGGAACCATTTCCGCCAATGGCGACACCGAAATCGGCTCCACCATCGCCGAAGCAATGCAGAAGGTCGGCAAAGACGGTGTCATCACGGTTGAAGAGTCCAAGACCATGCACACCGAGCTCCAGCTCGTTGAGGGCATGCAGTTCGACCGCGGCTACCTTTCGCCCTACTTCGTCACCGATCCGGACCGCATGGAAGCCGTTCTCGAGGATCCCTACATCCTGATCCACGAGAAGAAGATCAGCAACATGAAGGACCTTCT
Source organism: uncultured Acidobacteriia bacterium (assembly GCA_903909435.1). Classification (GTDB taxonomy): domain Bacteria; phylum Acidobacteriota; class Terriglobia; order Bryobacterales; family Bryobacteraceae; genus CAIVVT01. The sequence goes on from CAIVVT010000292.1 coordinate 81,287, forward strand.
GCCCGTACTCGAGCAGATCGCCCGTTCTGGCCGTCCGCTGGTCATCATCGCCGAGGAAGTGGAAGGCGAAGCGCTGGCCACCCTCGTGGTCAACAAGCTGCGCGGCACGTTGAACGTCGCCGCCGTCAAGGCGCCCGGCTTCGGCGATCGCCGCAAGGCCATGCTTGAAGACATCGCGATCCTCACTGGTGGCAAGGCCATCATGGAAGAGACCGGGATCAAGCTGGAAGGCGTTCGCGTCGAGGACCTCGGCAAAGCCAAGCGCATCACGATCGACAAGGACAACACCACGATCGTGGAAGGCGCCGGCGAGCACAAGGCGATTGAGGGCCGCGTGAAGCAGCTCCGCACCCAGATCGACGAAACCACCTCCGACTACGACCGCGAGAAGCTCCAGGAGCGCCTCGCGAAGCTGGCTGGCGGCGTTGCGGTCATCAAGGTCGGTGCCGCCACCGAGACCGAGATGAAGGAAAAGAAGGCCCGTGTCGAAGACGCGCTCCACGCCACTCGCGCGGCCGTTGAAGAAGGCATCGTCCCCGGCGGCGGCGTCGCGCTGGTGCGCGCTGCCAAGGCCCTGGACGGCATGAAGGGCGAGGGCGACGAGCAGATCGGCATCAATATCATCCGCCGCGCCTGCCAGGAACCCTTGCGCCAGATCATCGGCAATGCCGGCTACGAAGGCGCCATTGTCGTCGAAAAGGTCACCTCAAACGCAAACGTCAACTTCGGCTTCAACGCTGCGACTGACGAGTACCAGGATCTGGTCGAAGCCGGCGTCATCGACCCGGCCAAGGTCACGCGTACCGCTCTCCAGAACGCCGCCTCGGTCAGCGGCCTCATGCTGACCACCGAAGCGATGATCTGCGAGATCCCCGAGAAGAAGCAACCGGCCGGCCCCGGTGGCCCTGGCGGCCACGGCCCGGACATGGACTACTAAACAGTCCCCGTCAGGTCAGGCAGAAGGCCCGCCGCACACCGCGGCGGGCCTTCTTTTGTTTGATGAAGACCTGTCGGGCCTGCCTCAAAGTGCCCTTAGTACGGGCGTTCGGGCGGCTCTTCGCCGGCCAAGTCGGCCAAACGCCCGTAAAATCGACAGTTTTTCGCACGTATCCCGAGAAAGCATAGGAAAATCAAGGGTTCTGGAGCATTCTTACCTTGCTATCGCACTCGCGCTTCCCTTATGATTGAGACCGAATGGGCTCCTAACAAAAGCGTTCGCTTTTGTTTGTGAAGCGTAAGCAAGGCAAGATCCAGGCGGCTCCATAGTCCGCTGGATTTTTCCCCGGGCCCAAGCGGGGAAGATAAAGATCCAAGGAGAGAATATGGCCGAAGTCAAAAAGCTGACCCAGACCCAATTCGTTACTGAACTCGCCGAGGCCGTCGAGATTTCGAAGAAGCAGGCCAAGGCGTTCGTTGAGAAATACGCGGAAATCGCAGTCCGCGAGACCAAGAAGAACGGCGTGTTCGTTCTGCCCGGAATCGGACGGCTCGTCCGCCAGGAACGCAAGGCGCGCATCGGTCGTAACCCGGCCACCGGCGAGAAGATCAAGATTGCCGCCAAGAAGGTAGTGAAGTTCCGCGTCGCGAAGGCTGTGAAAGACGCCATCGTCCCGGCCAAGAAGGCAAAGCCCTAAAGTCCGGCAGACGGGTCTCGGACCGGAGAGTTGAAAAGCGAAGCCCCACAGCCTAGGCTGTGGGGCTTTTGCTATTTTGCGGGAGCGCTGCGGTCAATAAACTCGGCGGTCTGGTCAAGGCTTCTTTTCAGACTCTGCCTCTCCCTTTGAGGGAGTCTCGTCGCTTTTGAAGACGTCTTTGAAGTTGCGAATTCCTTCGCCCAGGCCTTTGCCCACATCGGACAGCTTCTTGCCGCCGCCAAACACGAGGAAAATGACTGCGGCAATGATCACGTACTTCATGTCGTCTCCGAGTTCTCCCTGCGATCCTAATTGTAGCCCACCCCCAGTTTAGGGACCTGCCGCCGATAGCGTCAAGGCATCCTTCATCTCGTCTAAACCGTCTGATTGTCGCTCGATCTCCTATCGCGCGATAGTCCTGCCGGCGCGTAGACCCCATCTGAGCCCCCACCGTTGAGAAGTTGAGCGCGAGCAAGCCACTAAGTTGGCTACGGGCCATGCGCGACCCACTCATCCTGCCGTTCTTCGCTTTGGCCACCGGCATCCTGGCGGCCCGGGCCGGCGGCGTTGCGCCCGGCGAGGCAGCGCTGGCAGCTGCGGCTTTCCTGGCCTTCGCGGGGTTGACCTGGCGTTGGACGTCGAGGCTCTTCCGGCCAGTCCCTGTACTGTTCGCGCTGTGCGCATTGGGCGCCTTGGACGCGGGTCTGCAAACCGCCCATGCCCCCGAGCCAGCCCCCGTAGTTCTCGGAGCGGTACAGAGGGTGCAAGGGTGCGTGATTGAAAACGGTGTCTACCGCGACGGCCGGCTGCACGTGAAACTGGTCCTTCAACCGGGAGCCGCAATCTACGCTTCGGTCACGTCTAAGGAAGATGGTCCACTGCCGCCCCTGCCGGTGATCGGAACTTACGTCTCTATGGAAGGGGAGGTTCGCGCTCCGCGCTCGTATCGCAACCCCGGCTCGTTCGACTTTGCCAGCTACCTGGCGCGGCAGAGCATCTTCTGGACCGTCTCCGCTAATGCGGCAACTTATGCAGTCATCCCTGGGCGGTGCGGTCCGGCGTGGGCTGCGGCGCTGGGGCGCCTGCGACAGTCGGGGCTCGATGCTTTGGACCGCCTGTACGCGAACGACGACTATGCTCGCGGCATGATGCGCGGACTATTGCTTGGCGACGGTTCTGGCATCCGGGACGTCTGGACGCAAGATTGGCGCCGGACCGGCACCTATCACGCCCTTGTGATCTCGGGTAGCCAGATCACCTTCGTCACTGCACTGCTGCTCTATTGGCTCAAAATCGCGAAATCCGGGGAGCGACCGCTGCTTATTGTCGCCGCCCTGGTCGGATGGGTCTATGCCCTGGCCGCGGGGGGCAGCGCTCCGGTGTTACGTGCGGCCGCGGGCTTCACGCTTTTTGTGGGCGCGAAGTTCTTCTACCGTACGCCGCGCCTGCTGAACCTGTTGGCGGCTGTGGCGATCGGGTTCGTGGTCGTGGCGCCGGATGAGTTGTTTGACGCCAGCTTCCAGTTGACATTCCTCTCGGTCGCGGCGATGGGCGCAATTGACGAACCGCTGAACTCACGCTGGCTTCGTCCCTGGCGCACTGCGCTCCGCAGCCTCTCCCGCCCCGCAGTGGTGCCCAAGTTGGAGCCGCGCGTAGCGGCGATCCGGACCGAATTGCTGCTGATTGCCGAGACCATTTCGGCCCTGGCGCGAGTGCCCTTGACCTGGGTTGTCCGCGCCGCCCGGTGGAGTGGCGGAATTTTGCTGTTTAGCCTCCAGTTGATGCTCTTGTCGGCGTGTGTGCAGTGGATGCTGGCTATGCCGATGATCCTCTACTTCCACCGCCTTTCCATCACCGGCCTGACGGCCAACATCATCATTGTCCCGCTCGTCTCGCTGGCCATCCCGCTCGGCTTTGCGGCCGTCGCAACGAACTGGCACTTCCTGGCGACCGTCGCGTTGTGGATGCTGAAAGGCTCTCAGTGGGCCGCTACGACACATGCGCGCTGGGAGCCCAATTGGCGGGTGCCGGACCCACCGCTCGCCTCGCTAGCGCTGTTCTGCCTGCTTCTCACGTGTTTCTGTGTAGGGCTGCGCAGGCAATCATGCTGGGCGCTTCCGAGTGCCTTAGCCTCTCTGGCGGTGTTGATCGTGATCGCCATCCATCCATTTCACTCCTCGATTCAAAGCGGTTCCCTTGAAATCGCCATGATCGACGTCGGCCAGGGGGACAGCATCCTATTGGGTTTGCCGTCTGGCGGAGCCATGCTTGTGGATACTGGCGGCGTCCAGACGTTCGGGCGCAAACGCAAGCCCCGGGATTCCTCTTTCGATACGGGGGAAGACGTCGTCTCGCCGTACCTGTGGCGCCGCGGGTTGCGCAATCTCGATGTGCTGATGATCAGCCATGCGCACGCCGACCACGCGGGCGGTGCCGAGGCAGTGCTTAATAACTTCCACCCGAGCGAAGTTTGGGGCGCCTTCGATGTCGACGATAAGGACTGGCGCCGCATAGCCGGCCTGGCCCGTGCAGCCGGGAGCAAGGTGCGGAGCCTGCACCGGGGCGAGGTGATCCAGTTCGGTGGCGTTCGCTGGGAGGTGTTTGCGCCAACGCCGAACCTCAGCCCTCGCGACAAGAACGAAGCGTCTCTGGTTGTGCGCGCGAGCTACGGGCGGCATTCGCTGCTGTTAACCGGGGACATGGACCGCCGCACCGAGGCGTTAATGCTGGAGTCGGGCTACGCTGGTCAGGCGGACATCCTGAAGGTGGCTCATCACGGGAGCAGGAACTCGTCCCTGCCGCGGTTCCTGGATATGCTGAAGCCGTCGCTGGCCATGATTTCCGCTGGGTACGAGAACAACTTCGGGCATCCCAACCCGGTCACGCTTAAATCGCTGGAACAGCGGCGCGCGGTCGTGCTGAGAACCGACTTGCAAGGTCTGGTAGTCGTTCGCAGCAGTGAGCGGTGGATCGAAGTGGAAGGCCACCCGGACGGATTCTCACTACCGCCAGCATGGGAGGGCTACTAAAACCTCGGCAAGTTCGCCCGGGTCGAGGCTGAGTTCGAGCCAGGCGCCCGGCATCGCTGTGCAAGCTGTCACTCAGCGGGAGCTACGTCGCCCGAAACCTCGCCCGCGCGCTCCGCTTCTTCCGCTCCTTCGGAGCCTGCCGCACGGGCCTCTGCGATGATCTCCGCAGCCTGCTTGGCCTGGTCCGATGGGACCTGGATGCGATATGGCAAGTTCGGCATCATCTCGGCGCCGTCAATCACGGCTTCGATTCCGTTGGCGGCCAAAAGGCTCAGCAGGGAGGCGGCCTCCATTTCGGTCACCTCTAGCGGTGTTCCGTCCGCTTGCAGGACAGGCACCAGATCGACTGAATCGGATGGAATCATTTAGACCTCCGCTTTAGAGTACCCCTTTCCAACCCAGATTCATCCCATCAGGTGGAATGTCTCCAGCCGCCTCGCCCGCAAGTTCAGCTTCATCGGCAGCCGCCGCGCCCCCGGACAGCGCTTCTGCAATCACCTGACTGGCTCTTTCGACTTCGGCTGAGGAAACCAGCAGCCGGAAGGGCAACACGGGTTCGGCCCGATAGCCGGAGACTACGGCTTCAATCCCGAATCCGCGAAGCAAGCTCTGGAGCCCGGTTGCTACGACCAGCGGCACTCCGAGCGGGATTCCATGATCCATCACCGGAACTAATTCAGCATCTTCGGTCGGACCCATGGGCACCTCGGCTAGAATAGGTTATGGGAGGCTCGCTCTTAACTATGTACTCCGAAGACTACACCAGCAAGGCCACTTGGTTCATCGCCGGCACCGCAGTTGGCGCGACCCTGGCTCTACTTTTTGCTCCCGCGTCGGGCCGCGTAACTCGCCGCCAGATCCGCAGGCAGGTAGAACAGGGCACGGACGCGCTTAGCGAATCCAGCCACGATCTGCTCGAAAAGGGCAAAGAGCTGTTCGACAGAGGCCGCAAAATGGCCGACGACGCCGCCGACATGATTGAGCGGGGCCGCAAGATGGTGGAGGGCTGATGCCCGTTCGGCTCTGGGAGTTCCGTAACGAACCTGCTGCCGACTTTTCCAAACCTGAGAACGTCGAAGCGATGCTAGCCGCGCTCGCGGTCGTGCGTGCGGAGTTTGGCCGGGAGTATGACCTGCTCATCGGGGGCGAGACCTTCCGCACGGGCGATCTGCTGAAGTCGGTGAATCCATCAAAGCCCACCGAGACGGTGGGACTGCACCACAAGGCCAATGCCACTTTAGCTGCGAAGGCGGTGTGCGTGGCGGACGACGCGTTCCAGCCCTGGGCCAGGACTCCGGCGGCGCAGCGCATTGAGTTGGTTCAGACTGCCGCCGGGATTCTGCGGCGGCGAAAGTTCGAGTTTGATGCTTGGCTCGTCTTTGAGGCGGGCAAGAGTTGGCCGGAGGCCGAGGCCGACACCTGCGAAGCAATCGACTTCCTGGACTACTACGCCCTACAAATGAAGAAATGGGCCACTCCGGACCCTTTGGCGCAATTGCCCGGCGAACACGACGAACTGCGCTACCTGCCTTTGGGCGTGGGTATCATCATTCCACCCTGGAATTTTCCGCTGGCGATCCTGGCCGGCATGGCTGTAGCCGCGTTGGTTGCGGGCAATACCGTGGTGGTTAAGCCGTCCAGCGATGCACCGACGGTCGCCGCGAAGTTTGCCGAGGTGTTGGCGGAAGCCGGATTTCCGACCGGGGTTTATACCTTGCTCGTTGGCAACGGTAGCGAGGTGGGCGACATCCTTGTCCAACACCCCCGCGCCCGCTTCATCTCCTTTACCGGTTCGCGCGAGGTTGGCCTGCGCATCAACGAACTTGCAGCCAAGCCCCAGAAGGGCCAAATCTGGATCAAACGCGTAGCTGCAGAGATGGGTGGCAAGGACGCGATTGTGGTGGACGACAATTGCGATCTGGACGCAGCCGTGCAAGCGGTGCTCGCCTCCGCGTTTGGCTACCAGGGGCAGAAGTGCTCGGCTTGCTCACGGGCGATTGTAGTGGACGGTGTGTACGACGCATTCCTCGAACGGCTCTTGCCCAAGGTGGCGGCGATTCAAGTCGGCCGGGCGGATGACCCGCAATACTACATGGGTCCCGTAATCAGCGAGCGCTCGCGTCAGACCATACTCGACTACATCCGTATCGGCAAAACGGAAGGGCGTTTGCTCGCAGGTGGCGCAGCCGCACCAGGCGAGGGCTACTTCATTCAGCCGACCGTCATCGCAGACGTTGATCCCAAAGCTCGAATCTTCCAGGAAGAGATCTTCGGACCTGTTCTGGCAGTGACTCGTGCGCACGATTTCGACCATGCGCTGGAACTCGCCAACGACACGGAGTATGGGCTTACCGGCGCGGCGTTCACGAATGATCCGGTCAAAATAGAAGCGGCGAAGGATCGGTTTTTCGTCGGCAATCTGTACATCAATCGCAAGTGCACGGGGGCCATGGTGGGTTGCCATCCCTTCGGCGGGTTTAACATGTCCGGCACCGATTCTAAGGCGGGTGGTCCCGACTACCTGCTGCAGTTCCTACAAGCCAAGTCGATTGGTACAAAGGCCGTCTAGGTGGCAGACTAGATCTGACGCGCCGGTACGGAGGAGAAGCCTCCGAGCTAAATGTGTTGAGTTTCCTCTCGAATTCACGGCGGACAACCCGTCGCCAAGTTGACGATTTCGGTGCCGTGTCCATTCACCTATGCCAAATGTGCCTCTTGTCGTAATTGACTCCTTTGCTTCGAGGTGCTGTGGATCCGGAGGAGGGTAACTGCGAGACAGGATTAGCCGTCTATTGGTGGAGGACTTGTGAACTGCCCTTTCTGCGATTTTAGGGAAGACCGGGTGATTGATAGCCGCGAAAGCAAGGAAGGCGACGCGATTCGCCGCCGCCGAGAGTGCCTCCAGTGCCTGCGCCGATTTACGACATATGAAAGAATCGATGAAATTCCCTACATGGTCGTCAAGAAGGACGGACGCAGGGAGAAATTTGAGCGGCAGAAGGTCCTCGCGGGGTTGCTGAAAGCATGTGAGAAGCGTCCAGTGAGTATGGCGAATCTCGCAAATCTGGTCGATGAGGTAGAGGGAATCCTTTCCGAGAAAGCCGAGCGGGAAATCAGCACAACTGAAATCGGTGAGTTCCTTATGCGCAGCCTCGCAGGTTTGGACAAGATCGCCTACGTCCGGTTCGCCTCGGTATACCGGGACTTTCAGGATGTCGAGGCTTTCTTCACGGAGTTGAAGGACATGATGAAGCTGAAGGGGATGCAGCCATAAGACCTTGCCATTGAAGGCTTTACTGCGAGGTTTGAATTTGGTTGGAACAATCGGGCTGATTGCGCATCCAAAAGAATGAGCAGTAACAATTGGTGCGGAACCGTGCTATCCTGATTCGGAGCGTCTTTCCGCCCTGCACTCAGCCCCTGCCCCAGAACGTATTGCCAAATCCCGGCAGCCGGGTATGGCTTGGAGTAGGCTGTCTCTTTTCGGCTTACAGAGCGGGTCTTCCCCACTGGCAGTGCCTGGATTTCTGGAGCCGCGCGCCGAGAGACCTGACTTAGTTAGAGCGGTTCATCCCCCGTCTGGGAGGTTGTTTTAGTGGATCAATTCGAGGATCAGTTTCTTACCGACGCGCCAGATGGCCTTGCTCTGTCGTTCGACGAGGATGCTAATTTCTTCCATCCAGAGGATGTACAGGAAGAAGACTTCCACGCCGCACAGCAGGTCGAGGAGTCCATCTATACCGACGACCCTGTTCGCGTGTATTTGCGCGAAATGGGCGCAGTCCCTCTATTAACCCGCGAAGGTGAGGTCGATCTTGCCCGCAAGATGGAGCGGGGCAAACTTCGTATGCAGAAGGCGATCAGCCGTTCTGCGCTGGTTCAGATGCACATCGCCGACCTGGCTGCGCGCATTCATAGCCAGGAAGTTGATTTGGAAGATTGGGTCGATCTGGGCGATGTCGAGGAAGGAACTCCAGCCTTCGACAAGCGGCTCAAAGACCTACAGGAACAGTTCGCGGCCTTCGGAGAAGTCTACAAACGTCTCCAGAAGAGTGTGGAGAAGCTCGAGGCTACTCCGGCGTCCAACCGCAAGCTCAGGAAGAAGGCACAAGTCAAATTGTATCGGTCCGCCGTCGAAACCTCGGTCGCCATCCGCCGATTCCCCTGGCAGAACCCGAAGTGGCGGCTGTTCTCTACTGCAATTGAAAAAGCGGTGGAGGAAATGGCCCGTATCGAATCTGAGATTCGCCGCCATGAACTCCGCAAAGATGACAATCAGGCACGGATCCGCGAACTCAAGCGCGAGATTCGTAAACGGGAAAACACTGCGGGCGCAACGCTCATCGCCCTCCGGCATACCACGCACATCATCCGCCAGGGCGAGCATGAAGCGGAGCGCGCAAAGAAAGACCTGGTCGAGGCCAATCTCCGCCTGGTCGTTTCGGTGGCTAAGAAATACGTTAATCGCGGGCTGCATCTTCTTGATTTAATTCAGGAGGGTAATATCGGCCTCATGCGCGCGGCAGACAAATTCGAATATCGCCGCGGCTACAAGTTCTCGACCTACGCGACCTGGTGGATTCGTCAGGCGATCACACGCGCCATCGCCGACCAGTCCAGGACGATCCGCATTCCGGTCCATATGAACGAGTCCATGAACAAGTTTCTGCGCGCCACGCGCGAACTTGAAAAGGAACTCGGGCGTTCTCCTACAAACGAAGAAATTAGCCGGCGGATGGACATTCCGGTGGAAAAGGTCCAGAAGCTCAAGACTATCTCGCGAGATCCAGTCTCGCTGGAAACGCCCGTCGGCCGCGACGGTGAGTCCGCTCTTGGAGATCTGATCGAAGACCGTTGGGTCGCTTCTCCGGTTGATTCCGTGATCGACTCGAACATCCGCGAAGAAACGGCTGCAATTCTGAAAACGCTTTCTCCGAAAGAAGAGAAGGTGATTCGGCTCCGTTTCGGCATAGGCTGTGACCGCGAACACACACTGGAAGAGATCGGCCAGCAGTTCGATGTTACACGGGAACGGATTCGCCAGATCGAGGCTAAAGCGCTGCGCCAGTTGCGCTCGCCAGAACGGGCACGCCATCTGCGTGCTCTGCTCGCCGCACGCTGAACTTACCCTATCGAAACGCACGAGGGCCGGAGCTAGCGCTCCGGCCCTCGTGGTATTTCGGAAACAAATGCACCCGCCCTGGCCGATCAAAGGCGGCTGACGTCAGGTCTTATCGATGTGCGGCACCAACTTCAACAGCGAATCGAGGGCAGCCTTCATCTCCTTAAGCCGGCCCTGTAACGCCAGCGTCTCCAAATACTCCTTTAGCGGCCGCGCTGGAACCCCCCAGTAAACCTGTCCGTCGCCCGGTAGGATCTTGCCCGTCAACACGCCGCTCTTCGACCCCAGGATTGCTCCACTCTTGATGCGAACGTTGTCCCCGATGCCGACTTGGCCTCCGATGACGCACCAGTCCTCAATCACCGACCCACCGGCCACACCCGTCTGGGCGACAATGATCACGTTGCGGCCGATGGTGCAGTTGTGGCCGACGTGCACCATGTTGTCGAACTTCGACCCGTCGCCGATGGTGGTTGCTCCCAGCGCGGCGCGGTCCACGGTCACATTCGCGCCAAGTTCCACGTCACTGCCCACTACGACGCGGCCGATCTGCGGGAATTTCTCGTAGCCGCTGCTGGTCCGGTTGAACCCGAAGCCGTCCGCGCCCAGGACGACGCCCGAATGCAAGATCGTGCGTGCTCCCACCTCGGTCCGCTCGTAAATGGTCACTGCCGCATGGAGGGTGCAATCCGGTCCGATGCGCGCGCCTGTCCCGATGGAGCAATGCGCCCCGATTGTCGTGTGATCTCCGATCTCAACGTGGTCCGAGATGACGGCCAAGGGACCGACGGAAACCCCGTCTCCGAACCGCACCGAAGGCGAAACCACCGCAGACTCGTGGATGCCAGGTTCCGGCCGCTTGGGCGGATGCAGACGCGCGACGATCTTCGCGAAAGTCGCACGGGGGTCCTTGCAGCGGATGATTGTGCGCCCCGCCGCGTTGTCAAACTCCAGAGTTACGATGATGCAGCCGGCGTGCGAGTCCTCCACTTCGCGCCGGGCTTTACGCGGCTGGGCGAAGGCGATTTCCGCGGGACCGGCGGACTCGATCGGCGCGGCCTGCTCGACGTTTCTATTCGCCTCTCCCTCGTAGGGAAGGCCTAACCATTCGGCGATCTCGATGACTTTCATGATGAGGCTTGTACGATAGAAGTTTATGCCAGTTGACGCGTCGGCTTACGTCGCTCCCACTGCCGTCGTGCATTCCGAGGCGCAAATCGGTCCGCAATGCCGTATCGGCGAGTATTGCGTAGTGGAACAGGACGTGGTGCTGGGGCCGCGCTGCCTGCTTGAGCCGTACGTATACATCAAGCGCTGGACGACCTTGGGCGAGCGGAACGAGATTTCAGCGGGCACCGTGCTCGGCACCGACCCGCTGGACAAGAACTTCAGCGGAGCACGTAGCTATTTGAAGATCGGTAATGGCAATCGCATTCGCGAACATTTCACGATCTCACGAGGTACGGCACCCGAGTCGGAAACGGTTCTAGGCAACGATAACTACATCATGACGTCGGGCCACATCGCGCACAATTGCGTGATTGGGTCAGGGACAGTGATCGCGAGCTGCTCACTAATAGCGGGCTACGTTGAGATCGAAGACCAGGTATTCGTATCGGGAGAGATTGCGATCCACCAGTTTTCGAAAATCGGGCGGCTGGCGATGATTGCCGGTGGCGTCAGAGTGAATATGGATGCGCCGCCTTATTTTCTGTATGGCGGCTTATATATTACGCCGAATGGGCTAAACAAGGTAGGCTTACGCCGGGCCGGGTTCACGCGGGCCGATACCGAACCACTCAAGGCCGCCTACCAACTGCTTTACCGTTCCAACCTGAAACAGGAGGAGGCTTTACGCCGGATTGAGACCGAGGTCCCGACCGAACATACGTTACACTTGGTCAAATTCGTCCGGCGAAGTAAGCGGGGCATCAGCCGGGAGTAGGAGTTCGTTCAGCGTCACATGTTCTTGCGTGCATTTCTTATCCTGGCGAGTCTCCCCCTGTCTGCCGGGTTGTTGTGCGCCCAGTGGACACTGCGCGAGGTAGTCGAGCGTGCCGGAAGCAGGTATCCGGGAGTCGCGGTGTCGCTGGAGCAATCCGCAGCGGCGGCGGCCGGTGTGCGGGAAGCTCGCACGGTCTTTCTGCCGAAAGCCCAATCGGTGCTCCAGTTCAATCGAGCCACGGACAACAACGTGCCCGGGTTATTGCTGCCAAACTCAGTCACCTCGCCCATCTCCGGACCGATCCATCTCCAAAACGCCGGCACCAGTGCCTGGGGCTCAACGGCAGGATTCCTGGTGAGCTGGGAACCGTTCGACCTCGGCCAGCGCGAGGCGCACGTAACCTCCGCGCAGGCGTCCCTCGCGAAAGCGGAGAAAGCGGTTGCACGCACCCGATTCGAGGTGGAGGCTGCGGCGGCGGATGCGTTTCTCACGGTGTTGGCGGCAGACGCAACGGTCAATCGGGCGCAGGCCTCGCTCGAAAGGGCACGAGCGTTGGAGACGAGTGTGCGCGCACTGTCCGACGCCGGGTTGAAACCGGGCTCGGACCTGGCGCGTGCGACCGCCGAGCGCGCGGCAGCGGAAGCGCAGGTGGTACAGGCCGAACTGGCCGCCAAGACGTCACGCGTGGCGGTGGCGCAGTTGACTGGCGATCCGTCGGAGACCGTGGCCCCGGTCGCGGGGAAACTGGCTGAACAGCCCGCTGTTGCCCGTGAAATCACCGCATTTTCCGTCCTGCTGGCGCATCCCGCGATGGCGGAGCAGCGGGCTGCCGTGGACGAGGCCGAAGCCCGTCGCAAAGAACTCGCTAAGTCCTACGCGCCGAGATTCTTCCTGCAGAGTTCGCTCTACGCGCGTGGAACCGGCTTCACCGCGGACGGAGCATCGATGGGTGGGGCGAACGGACTGGGCTCTAACTACTACAACTGGGGATTGGGATTCTCTGTGCTTTTCCCGTTTCTCGACCAGCCACAAGTTCGTGCGCAGCGCGAAGCAGAAGGTCACCGGGCTATGGCGGAGACAGCACGGCTGAACCGGATAAAGCAGGATCTTTCTGCGCAAGCGGAGCGGGCTTTGGCACAACTCGACGCCGCGCGGAAACTGGCCGCGTTGGCCCCGGTTCAAGCGGATGCCGCCCGCAGCGCCATAGACCAGTCCCAAGCGCGCTATAAGAGCGGCTTGGCGCCGCTGCTCGAAGTGGCGGAGGCGCAACGCTTGCTGCTCCAGGCGGAAATCGACGAAGCGCTGGCGAAGCTCAACGTCTGGCGCATGCAGTTGGGCGTTGCCACCGCGCGCGGAGACTTGCAGCCGTTTCTGGATGCAGTGAAATAGGCCCTCACGATGAGACTGGTACTCTTCTCCTTGCGTCGGCCGATCACGGTTCTAGTGGCCGTGCTCGCAATAGCAGCCTTCGCGTGGATTGCAATCCGGCGTATGCCAGCGGATATTTTCCCGAACGTCGGTTCGCCAACCGTGTACGTCGCGCAGCCGTACGGAGGCATGGACCCGGCGCAGATGGAAGGCTTCATCACCTACTACTTCGAGTACCACTTCCTCTACATCACGGGCATTGAACACGTCGAGTCCAAGAGCATTCAGGGCGCTGCCCTGATGAAACTGGTTTTCCATCCCGGAACGGACATGAGCCAGGCGATGGCCGAAGTAGTGGGCTATGTCAATCGCGCCCGCGCCTTCATGCCGCCTGGGACCGTGCCGCCCTTCATCACCCGCTTCGATGCGGGTAGCGTGCCCATCGGCCAACTGGTTTTCGCATCCCCCATGCGACTGCCGGCCGAGATGCAAGACATCGCTCTGAATCGTGTGCGGCCGCTGTTCGCGACGCTCGAAGGCGTGTCCGCGCCACCTCCCTTCGGCGGCAACCAGCGCACGATCGTCGTCAGGCTGAACCCCGACAAACTGCGGCAATACCGTATCTCACCGGAGGAAGCGATCACCGCCGTGAATCGCGCGTCCACAGTCTTGCCCGCTGGCAATTTGCGCATGGGTGATGTCAACTACATCGCCTCTACCAATGCAGTGCTGGGCGGAAAGCTGGACGAATTGTTGGATGCGCCCCTGCGTCCCGGCTCGGCTCCGGCGGTGTATCTGCGCGACATTGCGGTGGTGGAAAGCGGCACCGACATCATCACAGGCTACGCGCACGTGAACGGTAAGCGCACGGTTTATATCCAGGTGACGAAGCGCGCCGACGCCTCGGCACTGCGCGTGATAGAGCGCGTGAAAGCCGCGCTGCCCGACATGCGCAAAGTGGTGCCGGAGGACGTCAGCGTAACGCTCGAATTCGACCAGTCGGGCTACGTTGCCGCCGCGCTCCGGAACCTGGTGAATGAGTCCCTGTTAGGAGCCATTTTGACGGCACTTGCGGTGCTGCTGTTCCTCCGCAATTGGCGCGGCGCACTGATCGTCGTCGTGACCATCCCGGCGGCACTGCTCACCGCGGTGGTGTGCCTGTGGGCACTTGGGCAAACCATCAATATCATGACGCTGGCCGGACTGGCGCTGGCGGTGGGCGTGCTAGTGGACGAGGCGACGGTCGAAATCGAGAACATCCACTCGCACCTGACGACTGGAGTCAACCGCGCGAGGGCAGTGATGGAAGCGTGCAGCCGGACAGCGACCGCTCGACTGCTCTCGATGGTTTCAATGCTGGCGGTCTTCGCACCGGCCTACTTCATGACGGGCGTGGTGCGCCAGTTGTTCGTACCGCTAGCACTGGCTGTGGGGTTGGCGATGGTGGCAAGTTACGTTCTGTCGAGTTCGTTAGTGCCTGTGCTCTCGACCTGGGCCTTGCGCGGCCACGAGCAGAGCAGCCAGGCTGGACGGTTGAAGCGCGGCTACAGGCGCTACGTGGACGGCGCGTTGCGCTACCGCTGGATCGTAGCGACGGCTTACTTGGTGGGCGCTGCGGCGCTGGTCGCACTGATCTTCCCGCACCTGGGCCGCGAGGTGTTCCCCCGTGCGGGAGAGGAGATCATCCAGATGCGATTGCGTGCGGCCGACGGCACACGCATTGAACGCACGGAATTGGTCACGCTCCAGGCGCTCGACATCATCCGCAATGAAGTGGGCAGCGGCGGGGTGCAGATTTCAACCGCGTTCATCGGCGTGCAGCCGCCCAGCTATCCCATCAACTTGATCTACCTGTTTACCGGGGGGCCGCACGAAGCTGTGCTAAAAGTCGCGCTCACTCCCGGGGCGAAGCTGCGCGGCGAGGCTCTGCGCGAGCGTCTAAGGCGGCGCTTTGCCAACGAGATGCCTCGGGCGAAAGTGCTTTTCGAACCCGGCGACATGATCGGGCAGGTAATGGGTTTCGGTGCGGCCGCTCCCGTCGAGGTTGCCGTCCAGGGCCCGAGCCTTCCGCAGAGCCGGGCTCACGCCGAGAAGATCGAAATCGAGCTAAAGAAACTGCCGTTTCTGCGCGACTTGCAGTATGCGCAGTCGCTCGACTACCCGTCGGTGGATGTGTCGGTTGACCGTATGAGGGCCGGACAATTCGGCCTGACGCTCTCGCGAGTCGCCAAGTCGATGGTGGCGGCCACCTCGTCCAGCCGCTTCGTCGAGCCAAATTACTGGCGTGATCCGGCGAGTGGAAATGCATTTCAGATTCAAGTCGAGATCCCGCAGAATCGCATGGCCTCTCCGGAGGACCTGAAGAGCCTGCCGGTGATGGAGGATGGGTCCGCGCGGCCACTGCTGGGTGATGTGGCCGAGGTCAAGACGGGCAAAGTCTTCGGACTGATAGAGCGCTATAACATGCAGCGCGTGGTCAGCCTGGTGGCGAATGTGCACGGGCTCACCCTGGGCGAGGCGTCCAGCGCGATTCGAGCAGCGGTGTCCAAGGCGGGTGCGCCGCCCCGCGGGGCGACGGTGAGCTTGCGCGGCCAGATCCCCGCACTTGACGAGACATCAAGCGCGTTAGCCTACGGGCTGGGGGCTTCACTGCTCGCGATTCTGCTGCTGTTGGCCACCTTCTTCCAGGACTTCCGCGTGGCGCTGATCGCGTTGACGCCCGCCCCCGCGGTGCTGTTGGGCGCCTTCGGAGCTTTGTGGTTGACCGGCACTTCACTGAATATCCAGAGTTTCCTGGGCGCGATCATGGCGACAGGCATCGCGACGGCGAATTCCATTCTGCTGTGCACGTTCGCCGAGGCGGAGCGCAGGTCAGGCGCTACAGCGCACGAGGCCGTGCGAGTTGCCGCACCGGAGCGGTTGCGAGCCGTGCTGATGACCGCGACAGCGATGATTGCCGGCATGTTGCCTGTGGCTCTGGGACTGGGCGAAGCTGGTGCACAGACCGCACCATTGGGCCGGGCAGTCGTGGGCGGGTTGATTCTGGCTACCCTAGCCACGCTGACTGCCGTTCCGGTGTTCTATCCGATTCTCCTGGGCCGGAGCCAGAGCCGGTCAGCGTCGCTGGACCCCGACGATCCGGCGAGTGAATGGTTCGATGCAAAGCAGGCTGGACGATGATGCAGGCACGAGTTCCGGGGCCAAGGGTGTGGCCGGTGCCCCACCTCATCCGGCAACAGGTGAAACGATGACAGTTCTCAGGATTCTGCTTTTGCTTGGGATTGCAGGCACGGCCTGCGCGCAGAAGATCGAAACCGTGCAGGTCGCGTCGCGAACGCCCCGGAACACAGTGCGATTGCCCGCCGAATTGGAACCTTGGGAGAAGGTCGCAATGCACGCTCGCGTCAGCGGGTTTGTAGAAAGTGTCGAAGTTGACCGGGGCAGCGTGGTGAAGCAGGGGGACCTGCTGGCCAGACTATCCGCACCTGAGATGAAAGCGCAGCGGGCAGATGCTGAGGCCAGAGCGTTGGGAGCGGCCGCACAGCGGGCCGAGGCCAGCGCCAAGCGGGCGGCGGCGGAATCGCTACTGGGAAGGCTGAAGCAGGCGGCGAAAACGCCGGGGGCCGTGGCCGAGAACGACGTAGTGCAGGCAAGCCAAGCGCTGGAAGCGGCGCGGTGGCAATGCGACGGCATGGAGCGCGCCGAAGCGGCCGCCAAGGCACAAGTCGATGCGCTGAAGGAACTCGAAGCATATCTGGATCTGCGTGCGCCCTTCGCAGGAGTGGTGACTGCCCGCCGCCTTCACCCTGGCGCTTTAGCCACCCCAACTTCGGAGCCGCTTCTAGAATTGGAGCAAGTCGCACGGTTGCGCCTGACGGTGGCAGTCCCAGAGACAAACGTGGCTGGCATCTCCTTCGGCGCACGCGTTGGGTTTACCGTGCCGGCTCAGCCAGGCAAGCAGTACTTTGGCGTGATTGCCCGAGTGGCGAAGTCGCTCGATGCCAAGACTCGCACCATGGCCGTGGAGGCCGACGTCCAAAATGGGATAGGTGCTCTGGCTCCCGGGATGTACGCTGAGGTAGTCTGGCCCGTTAAACGCGCTGCGCCGGGATTATTCGTGCCTGCGACGGCTGTGGTGACGACGACGGAAAAGGTTTTCGTGATCCGCGTCAAACAGGGCACCGCAGAGTGGGTGACGGTGACGAAGGGTGCGAAGGACGGCGACTGGGTCGAAGTGCAAGGCCCATTGAGCGCCGGTGATTTCGTTGTCAAACGCGGCTCGGACGAGATTCGAGATGGGCAGCGGATTGGTTCGTGATGTAGTTTCAAGGTGATCTCCCACAGGGGGATTTGAGCTTGCGGCGACAGAGGGGCCACAATCCCGATGGGAATCGAGGTTACCATTAAATAGCAACCGGGCAGCCGAAACGCAGCCTGGACTAATTTTGTTGTTAGGATGAGGCCGTATGAAATTGCTGAATAAGTCCCTAGCCGGACATGCCTTGACCGCCATGATGCTTCTGGCTTCCCTCGCAGTCTCAGTGAAGTCGAGCGCTGGCGCCCCACTCGCCATTGCAACAACCACCCCGCTGACCCCAGGGGTAGTGGGAACGCCCTATGCAAACATACTGATAGCCAGCGGCGGGACCTCTCCCTATACCTGGTTGGTGCTGAGCGGCACGCTGCCGGACGGCCTGACTTTGAACCCTTCGCTGGGCACCATCACCGGCAAGCCGACCACGTCTGGCACCGCCACATTCTTTGTGCAGGTCACCGATAACGTGGGCACGCACGCGTTCGCAACTTTCACCCTGACGATCCAAGCCGCCATCTCCCCGTTGACGATTTCAACGCAGCCTACTTTGCCCAACGGGATGATCAATTCCACTTACACGCAAACTCTGGCCGCGACCGGCGGTGTCCCACCCTATGTGTGGACCCTGGCGAGTGGTAGTCTCCCAACAGGAGTGAGCCTCTCGAGCAACGGCGTCATCAGCGGAATACCCACAGCGACGGGTCTATCCACCTTCACGGTCCTAGTGACGGATGCCTTCAATACCGCCGTATCGCAGCAGTTCAATGTGACCATCACCCCTCCCAGTGCGATGCGATCCGGCGTGATTTCCCAGGTCGCCTCAGGTGGGGGCTGGAAGACCTCGATCTACCTGATTAACAACTCTGTAACGGCAGTGCCGGTAACGGTCCAGTTCTGGTCCAATAATGGCGTTGCACTGCAGTTGCCCGTGACCTTGACTCAGACTAGCGGTGTCACGGTTTCGACTGGTTCAACGGTCTCCGGAACCATCGCCCCGAACGACACGCTACTCATCGACAGTGACACCGGCGCATCGCTGGAAACCACCGGGTGGGCTGACATCAGCAGCATCGGCAACCTCACCGGTTACGGTGTATTCCATTACACGTCTCCGCAGGGAGTGCAGTCCGAGGGGACCATACCCTTGGAATCGGCCTTCACCTCTACCTTCATCCTGCCCTATGACAGCATCAGCTCCAGCGCCACTGGCGTGGCTCTGACGAACCTCACACTGGGGAATGCCGCCAGTGTGATTGCGACGGTTTGGGGCAACGGTGCCAAGCAATTAGCTTCCCAGCGCATCTCGGTGCCTGCTGGCGGCCACACCGCATTCCTTCTGGGAACGTCCTTCCCCATCACTGCGGGCAATCGCGGGATTATCGAATTCAGCGCCCCGTCGTCGGTGCAGATTACCGGCCTCGGCCTGCGCGTCGATGGGTCCGGCGGGATCACTTCATTGCCGGTGCTGCACCGGCCGTAACGCAGTCCTTAGCGGAATCGACTGGGCGAATTCGAAGAGTCCGCAGAGACATGGCTCGTCGGCCAATTCGCCCAGGTTCCGGTTCGCAGACGGAGTTGAAAACCGGCATCACGTGGGGCTTCGCTTTGAGGCCCCGCTTGCCGAACTGTCATCGTCCCACCATTGAGCAGCGTAACCTCTGATTGCCTGCTGAACTCCTCGAAGTGCCTTGATACCAAGGCGCTTCGCCTCCAGATTCATTAAGAAAATTACCATTTCCATTCGTCTCGTCGCCGCATATGATTACAGTGTTTCGGACTGCGAGGTTCTAATTGCGGCCGCACAGCAAGGGCGCAGCGATATTTAGCATTCAAGCAGCGGTTGTTCCAGCCGCCCTGTTCTCGATCCTCTTCTTGACAGGTTGCAGTAGGCAGACAACGGTATTCCAAACTGTTGACGCGGCAAAGCTGAGGATGTTCAAGCCGCTGCCTGAAGCGCTTCGGACAAGTGCCGGAGGAGCCGAGGAGCTGCGAGTGGAACTGGGGAGGATGCTCTATTTTGAGACGCGTCTCTCCAGGAGCCAGACGATTTCCTGCAACAGCTGTCATCAACTTGACGGGTACGGTGTCGATCACAGGCCAACTTCAGAAGGCTATCTGAACCAGCACGGCGACAGAAACTCTCCCACTGTTTACAACGCCGCCGCCCACTTCGTTCAATTTTGGGATGGCCGGGCGGCGGATGTTGAGGCGCAGGCCAGGGGGCCGGTACTGAATCCCGTGGAGATGGCCATGGCGTCCGACAAACAAGTGGTCCGGGTCTTGAAATCAATGCCAGCGTACGTGAGCGCGTTTAAGCGGGCATTCCCCGCTGAGAACGATCCGGTGACCTTCGAAAATGCCGCTATCGCGATTGGCACGTTCGAGCGGAAACTGCTGACGCCAGCACGCTGGGACAAGTTTGTGAAAGGCGATTCAGCGGCGCTTACCCCGGCAGAGAAAGCCGGGTTCAACGTCTTCTACAGGGCTGGTTGCGGAACGTGCCACGCCGGGGCCTTGCTCGGTGGGAATCTTTACCAGAAACTGGGCAACGTCAAGCCGTATCCTGACTCCACCGACCCGGGCCGGTTCAAGGTCACGCGGCAGGAAGCGGACCGGATGATCTTCAAGGTTCCATCACTGCGCAATGTCGAAAAGACCGGGCCGTATTTCCACAACGGCAAGGTGGCCAGACTGGAAGACGCGGTCGATCAGATGGCCGAGTATCAGCTCGGCAAACGCCTCAGCCCGGAGGAAGTAGTCTCAATTACAACCTACTTGCACTCGCTCACTGGTGCCATTCCGGCGCGACTGATCAAGCCGCCGGTGCTCCCGCCCAGCACCGCCATGACGCCTAAGCCGGAAGTGTAGAACTACTTCCCCCTCAGCGTCGAGACGCGCCGCAGAGCCGCTGGCACGTGGCGTGGTTGGCTCCCCTGGCCCTGGCTTTTTGTGCAAATTGCCCTCCAAAAGAGCGAACTTTCCCCTCACAAATGAAGCGCTTTTGGGTGGACAATACTCGAATGGCAACGCTCCATCGCAACCCCTTCCTCGCGATCCTGCTGGTCTGCTTTCTGCTGCCGGGCGGCGCGGCTGTCGCGTCTCACAAGAAGAAGCCCACTCCCCCTGGACAGTTCTCCTACTACCTGCTGGTGCTGTCCTACGCGCCGGACTTCTGCGACCAGCCCCAAGGCGTTAAGGACCCGCGCGAATGTGGCCCGGGTCGCCGCGTTGGCTTCATCGTCCACGGGCTGTGGCCGCAAGGCGAATCTTCGCGCGGGCCTGAGAACTGCGGCTCGGCCGGAACTCTCTCGCAAGCTATCATCGACGCTACCCTGAAGTACGTTCCCACCGAGGCGTTGATCCAGCACGAATGGACGGCGCATGGCAGCTGCAGCGGTTTGAACGCGGATGACTACTTCTCAGCCCTCCGCAAAGCGCGCGAATCCGTGACCGTGCCGGCCGATCTGGATCAGCCGTCTCAGGCGCTGCAACTAAGCCCTGCCGAAGTCGAGGCTAAACTCGCAGCCGCGAATCCGAGCTTTCCTCCAGCAGCGTTTCGGACCTCCTGTTACAAGGACAACGAACTTCAGGAAGTCCGAATCTGCCTGAACAAGGACCTCTCCGCTCGCGCGTGCGGTGCGAGCGCTGGGGAGTGCAGTGCGGCGAGCCTGAACCTTCTGCCGGTCCGTTAGCTCGAGGGAATTGGAGAGCACTGATTTCGAACGAAGTTCGATCTTACGGTTCCAATTTGTACCGCTGTTCCGCGATCCGGTAGAGTGGCCTCCAGAGCAGGCGATTTACGCTGACCACCAGCGTCGCCATTACGACGGTCGAGAGCAGCAGCAGCGAGAAGTTGCCCGCGTCCGTGGCCGAACTGATGAGCGAGCCGAGCCCGAAGGTGGACAGCACCTGGCCCTTGAAGTGGAAATACTCTGCGACGATGCTGGCGTTCCACGCGCCACCGCTGGCCGTCACCAGTCCGGTCAACAAGTACGGAAAGATCCCGGGCAGAATTACCGTGCGCCAGCGGTCCAGGCGATTGAAGCGGAAGATCTCCGAGACCTCGCGGAATTCCGACGGGATGGCCATCGCGCCGGCGATCACGTTGAACAGGATGTACCATTGTGTGCCGAGTAGCATCAGTAGAATCGACCCGACCTTGAGACCTCCGCCCACGCTGATCAGCGCCAGCAGAACCACTGGGAACAGCGCTGTAGCGGGCACGGAGGCGGCGATCTGAGCCAGTGGCTGGGCGATGCGCGCGAGCTTGGGATTGAACCCAATGGCGACGC
Source organism: uncultured Acidobacteriia bacterium (assembly GCA_903909435.1). Taxonomy (GTDB): domain Bacteria; phylum Acidobacteriota; class Terriglobia; order Bryobacterales; family Bryobacteraceae; genus CAIVVT01. The sequence continues at coordinate 102,992 of CAIVVT010000292.1, forward strand.
CAGCCGGGATGGTCCAGGCCGATCCCAGCACAAGGGCCACCAGTACGCGCAGGAACGTCGCGCCGGCGGACTCCACCGTCGTCAGTAGTTCGGTCGACGTCACACCGCGCAGTGTCAGAAAAGCCTGGACGACCGCGTACATGATCAACCCGACCAGCAGACCGCTGACGATCCAGCGCACGACCCTGCCGCGGCGTGCGTCGCTCATTTTGAATGGCTTCTCCTGATGGCGTTGGGCGGCGTGGAGGTACATTCGCTCGGCCAGTGGAGCCAGCGTCTGGCTGGTGAGGCGGGTGAGGAGGGGCGAGTTTTGCAGGAAATGCAGAATCGGCGATTCGGCGACCGAGGCGCTTTCCACCTGCTCCATCTTGAACTTGTCGGCCCAGGCGATGACCGGGCGCCAGACAACCTGATCGATCATCACGATCACGGCGATCATTGCGGCCAGACCCCACACGATGCCCTGCGTATCGCCGTCGCTGGCGGCCGATTGGAGGTACGAACCCAGGCCCGGCAAACGGAAGTCGCGCTTGCCGAGCACGAACATCTCGCAGGCCATCAGGAAGAACCACCCGCCGGCGACCGATACCATCGAGTTCCACACCAGTCCGATGGTGCCGTAGGGCAATTCAAGTTGGAGGAATTCCTGCAGGCGGCTGAAGCGATAAATGCGTGAAGCTTCGCGCAGCTCTTTGGGAATGGCCTTCAATGAAGCATAGAAGCTGAAGGCCATGTTCCACACCTGACCGGTGAAGATAAGGATAACCGAGCCGATCTCGACCCCTAACTGGCGCGTCGGAAATAGCGAGACCATGGCCAGCATCACCCCGGGCAGGAAACTCAAGACCGGAATCGATTGGAGGATGTCGAGCGTCGCCAGCATAGCGGCCTGCAGACGTTTGTTATAGGCCGCGACGTAACCGTACGCAACGGCGAAAACAAGGCTGAGGACGTAGGCCGCGGTCATGCGCACCAACGAGTAGACGGTGTACATCGGGATTGCGCGAGGGGAGCGCGAAATCTCCGCGGCCGGCACGATGGCGCCAAACCAGTAGCGCCCGACCACCATCATCAGGTATACCGTGCCGATTACGCCGCCCAGCACGATGGCGTCGAGGAAGAAGGGCCAAGTTCGCTCGCTCTTCAGCGCGTGCGGCAGCGTGCTCATAGGCCGTGCCCGACCTCGTTTTCTTCGGAGTTCTCCTCGGTTGGCGCAGCCACTTCTTCCGGCATGAAGAAGCGCTCACGCTTGCTGTCGTAATCGAACAACTCGGCGTATCGGCCCCAGTTGATGGCCGTCTCAATCTGCAGTTTCGCCTCCTCCTGGCTGAAATGCTCTTCCAGAAGGTCGAGGAAGAATTCGTCCGGTAGCGTGCGATCAGCTTTGGTTTCGAGCGAACGACGTATCTGCTTGATCAGCGAAGCCCGCTCAAGCGCGGCGGCACGGAACAGATCCTTACGCGCCAGGATGTCGGCTTCCACAAACGCCTGTCCTTCGGAGGTGATCTCCGAGTCGCCTTCAAACAAGGTCAGGTAACCAAGCAGGACTGCCGCCTCAACCGTGGGCAGCATGTCGTCGATTTCGAACATCAGGTCATCCGCCAAATGGTAGATGTCGGCGTGGCCGCCATGGTCTGAGAGGATCTCCAGGAACCCGGCGATTCCTCCGGGGCGCGCGTGCGGAAGCATCTGGTACTTAGGCCGCTCGCGGGTGAGGATGGGCGTGGTGGTGGTCGGGGCGAGTTGGAAATCGGAGCCGGCATCGGGCTTAGTCAGGACTTTGTAAACGTAGTCCACAAGGATGGTGAAGGCCGGCGACTTGCGATCGCGAGGCCGTGGCAGTTCGACGCGGAAATCGGTACGGATGCGGGCGGGGTTCTTGCCTAAAACGACGATGCGATCCGCGAGCAGGATCGCTTCCTCAATATTGTGCGTGACGATGAAGACCGACTGGGTGTCGATTTTCTTGTCTTCCCATAGCTCCAACAGCTCGCTGCGGAGGTTCTCCGCGGTGAGCACGTCGAGTGCAGAGAAGGGCTCGTCCATGAACAGCACTTCGGGTTGAACGACGAGCGCGCGGGCAAAGCCGACACGTTGCTTCATGCCGCCGGACAGTTCCTTGGGGTAGGCGGATTCAAACCCGTCCAGACCGACCGTATCGAGCATCTTCAGGCTGCGCTTGCGGCGTTTCACAGCGTCGATTCCACGCGCCTTTAACGGCGCTTCGACATTCTCGAGCACGGTGAGCCATGGAAAAAGGGCGAAACTCTGAAACACAATCGAGACGTTCTCGCAGGGCCCATGGAGTGGCTTGTTGTGCCACAGAACCTGGCCTCCGGTGGGAGTGGCCAGACCAGTCAACATGCGCAGCAAGGTGGACTTGCCTGATCCGGAGGGGCCCAGCAACGCAACGATCTCGCCGGGGTAAACGCTCATGTCTAGCGGCGCGATCACCTGGATGCGATTCCCCCCAGGCTGGCCGTAGAACTTCTCCACTTGCCGGGCTTCAATGATCGGCTCTCTCACGCTGCCCCCGTAACTGTATTGAAATTAAGACACTTGCTGCGTACGGACTATTATCGCAAGCGCTGGGCAAGCGTTGCACACTCAAGCGGCGGCCGCCTGAAAATACGCGGAGATTATCGAGATTTTGACGCGTCAACCTTGAGCCGAGTTCAGACGACTGGTCCGTGACAGCCAACCGCGGAACATCCGCGCAAAGTCCCCGGCCTTGGGACAATCGTCCAGTTCCTCGAGGGTGTAGCGCATCTTGCGCTTCCAGTTCGGGTACTGCCAGGTAGTACCGGGGAGATTCTGCTGCTCCGTTTCTTTCGTCAGGTCTTCCTGATTGAGCAGCAGCAGCATGGAGGGCGTCGATGCCAGGTAGCCGATGACCGCGTTGTGCAAGTCGCCGGTGAGTTCGGTCCAGTCGGCGGCAGCGCGCGGAAAATCCTGGGGTAGGAAGCCATCGCGGATCAACGCGTGCAGCAGTCGTCCCTTGTCTATGCGCCGTTCCTCTTGCTGACGACGGAGTTGAGCGGCGTCTGGGAGCATTCCCGCAGCACGCCTCGCTTCGATGTCTCTCCCTGCCCAGAAGCCCGCAAGTGTGGGAAGGTCGTGCGTCGTCGATGAGACCAGAGCTTGACGGGCGTAGTCCTGAACGCGTTTCGGTTCGCCGTCCATACCCCTTTCGAAGTAAAACAGCTTGTAACTGAGAATCCTGAAGCGATCCATGGCTGCGCGCAAGGCATCTGGAACGGTCCCCAGATCCTCGCCCACGACCAGGAACTCCCCCCGCACGCTCTCTAAGGCAAGGATGCGCATCAGGTCGATCCAGTGTTCATTTACGTACGTGCCGTCTTTCGCCGCGAAGCCGTCCGGAATCCAGAACAGCCGGAAAAAGCGCATGAAATGGTCGATGCGCAGCGCGCCGCCGTGGCGGCTGTTGCGCCGGATGCTCTCGATGAAAAGCCGGTAGCCGTCCTCCCGCAGGGCGGCCGAGTTGGGCGGGGGAAAAGCCCAATCCTGACCCTCCGTCGCAAATCCATCCGGCGGCGAGCCTACCCGGCAGCCGGTGGCGTAGAAACGGCGGTGCGCCCACAAATCGGCTCCGCAGCGATCAGTTGCCAACGCTAGATCATGGTAAAGCCCGATCTCCATGCCCGCCGCTTGCGCATCCTTTTGGGCCGCTTCGAGTTGCAGGTCCACCTGCCATTGCATCCACTGGTGGAACAACACCCGCCGCCAGTGTGCCTCGGCGAACTGATGGACTTTCGGACTATCTGGCGAGCGGTACGCTTCGGGCCAGTCGGGCCAGATCCAGAGCTCGCGATCCTGGAGATGCAGCACCTCGTCCAAAGCGCAGTAAACCGAGAAGCGCTCCAGCAAATCTCCCTGCTTCGCGCGCCACCCATCGAACCTCCGGGCTCGCTCGGTCCCCTTGCTCCACTCGTCACGCAGGAAACGCCGGAAGGACAAGCGCAGGATACCTAGCTTCATCCTCGCGACTTCTTCATAACAAACCTGCTCGGCGCTCCTCAACGATGCCAGTTCGGCCTGAAAGGCCTCGCCCTGCACGATCCGCTGGGCCGCAGGACAGGCTTTGAAATCCTCAATCGCCTCAACATCCAGGTAGATCGGATTGCGGAAGTAGGCCGAGAGCGGAAGATAAGGGCTGATATTGTACGGCTCGCGGTTGTGCAGGACGTGGAGCGGGTTTAGTCCGAGGAACGAGACGCCGAGCGCGCGCGAGGCCCAACTCGTCAATCGGCGCAAGTCGGTAAAATCGCCGATTCCCCAATTGGTACGCGAACGCACGCCGAACAGACTGACCGCCAATCCCGCAAGCTTTCGGTCACAATCCAAACTGGCCGGCAGCCAGGCCTTATCAGGAGCCACTATCAGCCGGCACACCGAGCGGACCGTACTGCCGCCAGGCCCCACCACCAACGCGGAAAGTTCGTGGTAACCGATCCGGAGAGACCCCGGCAGCTTCAGATCGAAAGAAGAGTAGCCCCTGTCCTCCACAACGCACGTTCCCGTTGGCTGCAACGGGCTGAGAGGATAAGTGAGCGAGTCGATCGTGTTGTCTTCCCAGCGCAGGCTGAGCGTCACCTGGCCCGCTTTGAGCGATGCGTTGGGCACGGTGACCGCAGCCACCGGCGCGACTTCGCTCACGGATAAGACAAGCACCGGCGCCAAGCCGCGCGTCCAGCGACGCGCAGCCAAGGCGTCCGCCGAGGAACGAAGCCGGCTTGCGCTGGAACTGTCCAGTCCAAGCGACGACAGAATTGCCGCTTTGCATTCCGCTGAAGCCTGATGGTGATTGCCCCAGATATCCCAATACTCGCGGTCAACGTTGAATTCCTGGCACAAGCCGTCTAACAGATCTTTGGGCAGTGGTTCGCTCACTTGAATCCTTTGGATAACTCATTCTACCCAGTACGGCGGTAATCCCTTACCCGCCGCCGCCCTAGCCCTTCAGGCGAGCGCCAGCTCGGGTTGCTTGGTCCCTCTCCCTTTTCGCTGCCCGAGACCAGTTCGAGGGATCGGCGGCCGCGGCCCAAGCGCCCTTAATGATCTGTCAAGGCTAGCTCAAGTGGCGTATGTGCGCGCTGAACTGGACTCCAATTCATGCCATAATTTCCTCTGAGGGGCTATGGAATCTACTATCCGCGAGAATCAGATTCGCCTTGGCGATCCACCCGCCAACCTATACACGCGAATTGACTCCGAAGGAACTGACGATTTCGCCGACAGTTTTTTGTTGACTACTGTGGACAAGGCCATCAACTGGGCCCGCAAGAACTCGATCTGGCCGATGACATTTGGCTTGGCTTGTTGTGCCATCGAGATGATGGCGATGACCGCCTCGCGTTTCGACATCGCTCGCTTCGGGGCTGAAGTGTTCCGAGGGAGTCCGCGTCAGAGCGACCTGATGATCATCGCAGGACGCGTATCGAACAAGATGGCCCCGGTCGTCCGCCAGTTGTACCAGCAGATGCCCGAACCGCGCTGGGTTATCTCCATGGGTGCTTGCGCGACTTCGACGGGCGTGTTCAGCAATTACGCGCTGATCCCCGTGAATCAGGTTATCCCGGTCGATGTGTACGTTCCCGGCTGTCCCCCGCGCCCCGAGCAACTGATTTACGCTATCACGCTCCTACAGGAGAAAATTCAGCAGCAGTCTGGCGTCACTATGGACGTCCTCAACCTGTCCTGAGATTCTCGTCTCTCCTCAAGTCTTTTGCCCCTGCCGTCATGGCCTGGGACGGCTAGTCTTCTACTCTCGCCTCAAACACTGCCTCAAGTCCCGTCCAGCGCCTCCGATATGAGGATTGTGGCAGGTGCGGCTGCCCAGGAGGTAGAACGTGGATCTCAACAGCATTAGTGTGCTCGGCCTCTATCTGAACACCGCGCAGACGCCAGGGCAGGTGCTCTCCCCGCGCGAACGCGCAGAACAGGCTCGCTTGATCCAAGCAGTCAAGTCGGTCAATCAAAGCGGGGTCTTCGGCGGCTCAGACGAACTGACCTTCGCTTCAGACCCTGAGTCGGGCCGTCCGATCATCCGATTGGTGAACAAAGAGACGAAAGAGGTCGTCCGGCAGATTCCGGCGGAGTACCTGCTGCGACTGTCGGAAGACGCCGTGCGCAGCACGCGCTAGAACTCGGCGGCGCTTTCGCGACTCAGACAGCGGTGGAGTTTGAGAGGAACAAACGATGATTGCAAATCCCTATGCGGCGCAATTGGAACAGCAGGTGCTCTGCGCTAATCCCATTGAACTAGTTGGCATTATGCTCGACCACCTGGTCGCCAGCGTATTGGAGGCCCGCCAGAGCCTTTTGTCGGGGAACCGGACAGCAAGAGGGCGATCGATCGCCAAAGCACTTGGCTTGTTGGGGGAGTTGTCCCGCTCGCTCGATCTTCGGCAGGGAGGTGAATTGGCCCGGAGCCTGCAGCAACTCTATGGGTTCGTAGCTGACCGTTTGGTTCAAGCGCAGAGCCAGCAATTGGAACAGCCCTTGATCGAAGCCGCCGAAACCCTGCGACCACTTCGAGACGCTTGGAAAGAACTCGATCTCGCCGGCTCCTCCGGCAGTCTGCTTGCGTTCTCTGGAGCCTATTCCGAGGTGTGCGCAGAATCGAACATGAGGTTCAGCATGAGCGCCTGATTCCGGTCCTTTCCGGCGGGGCACCAGCGGCCTGCAAACTGAACCGCTCGGCGAATGCCGCCTCTTAGCTACCCACGGACGATGCCCCATCGGTGTGGACGCTGCGCCTGCTGATTCCGTGAACGATGGTGGGTGCTCGGTCTTCCCGATTCAGAGTGGTCGCCACTGCTCGCCCCGCACCCGGTAGAGTCTGAATGGCCGGCAGGACCGATCAGCGCTCAACGGGAGCATCCGGCACCGATCTACTCGGACGACTTCCAGGTGCCTGTTTGGCCTCAGGCAACCGCAGCGTTGGCATAAGTACGGTCGCTGGCGAGCGCGGCCATCAGCGCGCCGCGTGCGGTCGCATTGAGCGGATCGTCGGAGAGCCTGACTTCGGAGATGCGAACTGGGAAATCCAGCGTATGCAGGGCGGCGATGAAGCGGTCCAAGAAGCCCTTCGGCATGGCCGTGCCTCCACTCAGCACCACCGGAACGGGTCTGTGGAGTTTGGGAAGTTGTTGCGCGGTCGCGATCTTAGAGCGCATGGCGCTGGTCAGCGTGTGGATCACGTCGTCGTGATAGACCGTCAGCGCATTCTGCACCCGGTCGCCCCCGAAGCCGTTCATATGGAAAGATAGCTCCTTCTGAACCCGCAGTCGGGTGGCTCGTTCGCCCGTAACCGCCGACGCGTGGGAGTCGATAAAATCGCCTGCCTTCGGAATACTGAAGCTGATGACCGGTACCGACAGGACTGCCAGGCACACGTTGCACAATCCACTGCCGCAGGAGATTCCAAAGCCTGAATAGTTGGACCCGGCCAATTCGCTGAAGACGACGGCCAGACCCTCCTCAATAGGATCGGCTGCATATCCCAACGCTTTGAGGATCTGCCCTATGGAAACTTCGTGATAAGAGAGCCCATCTTCCTGGTGGTCCACCGCCGCCGGAACGCTAAAGAGCACCCGCGCTCCCTCACTCGCGTTCCCGAGTAGCTTGGTAATGAGACGGCGTACTACGGCCAGGCTGTGTGGTTCCTGAGGATTGAGCACGCCACGTCGCATGGGGCGCCGGGTTTCTACGTGAAAGACTTCAGCAAATCTCTGCGCGTCGTTTCCGGCTACGACGATCTCCTCACCCTCCACCTCGTGAAAGACCTCTTCCCGTTGCAGCAGGCTGTGGGTCAGCTTGGAATAGGGCAAGGTGATGAAGGCATTGAGCTGCGCCTCGAATTGATACTTCTTGCCCTCACGCCTTGCTACGACAATGCGACTGGTGCCGACATCGAGTCCTATGGGTTGAGTGCAGGTCTGTTCATTACTGCTCATGAATCGATCTCCTGAAAAGCAAAAGAATCCAATCGCACGCTCGAATGCCGCTTGTGCGCTGCTCGGATTTGGTACGTCTTCGAAGGTCTAGTACGATCGGTCTGGGAATCTTCTCACACACCAACTTGAACGTTCAGAGAATTTCAGTAAGCTCCGCCACACTGTTATTAGGCACTACCGGAACGCCGAAATTGTCCCCAAGTATTCGCCAGTATCTGATAGAAATCGGCACTCGCATTTCGAACGAGAGGCAGGCGAATCGTCCAGCGCGCCCCTTTGTCGAGTGGCTTGCGGGATCGATCACCAGCCCGGTCCAGCGGTTGCGTTTCTTGCGCGGAGTGATGTCTCTACCCAAGAAGCAGCACAGGCGCTCGTACAGGTCGTGGTTGCTTCTTTCGTGGTTGGTTGTGCTGCTTGTAATCGAAGTCCAGAGGCCGTCGCCATGGACCAGACCCTCCGAGGGAATCGGACTCTGGCGGAATGCGGAAGATCGGCATGGAACGGCAGCGGTTCGAGTGGCGCCGCAGCCCGAGATCTGGTTGGTAGACAAGACGGACGCCTTCGAGACCTATAGCAACGGACTTCGGATCGAAAACCGGTTTTCCGTCGCCAACCGCACAAGGTCATACCTTGTGTTTTCTGCATCGCGTCCGAATGACATCGTGGGCGAACGTCGCTTCGTGCCCGCGGGCATCGTGTTTCACACCACGGAGTCCCCGCAGGCTCCGTTCGAATCCAGGCACAACTCATCGCTGAAGCGCATCGCTCAGTCGCTGCTCGCCGCGGTGCGGCTTAAGCGCTCTTACAACTTCCTCATCGACCGATTCGGACGGGTTTACCGGGTAGTCCGGGAAGCCGATGCAGCCAACCACGCCGGCAATTCGGTCTGGGCAGATCCACACTGGTTGTACCTGAGTTTGAACCAGAGTTTTCTAGGCATTTCATTCGAAACCGAAACGTTGCCGGGTCAACTAGAGGCGACGGTCAAGCCTGCGCAGGTCCAGGCAGCTGCCCTGCTGACCGGTATGCTTCGCCAGCGTTATTCCATCCCTGCCGGCAACTGCGTCACCCATGCTCAGGTTTCGGTGAACATCTCCAACTTTCTGGTTGGATACCACACGGACTGGGCTTCCAGCTTCCCATTTCAGCAGTTAGGTCTGCCGGACAACTACGCCATTCCCCTACCCGCGGTTTCCGTCTTCGGGTTTGAATGCGATTCGGTCTTTTTGCGCCAAGGCGGAGTTCGGCTGAGCAAAGGTGTCATGCTGGCGGAACAGGTACTCGGTGCCCGTGCTGCCGCCGCCCATGCATCGCTTGCCGCCTATAGAAATGGGCTGCAGACGAAGTACTGGAGCCAGTTGAGCGCCGTACGCAGCGATGCGACCGGTATGGACCTGCAGGAATAGCCGGTTTGCTGGCGGCTGGTAGGGGCCTTAAAGCAGTTTCGCGAGGCCCCTTCACCGTGTACTGCCAGCAGTCTGCACTCACTCACTACCCTGGCGCCAGTCGCTTCAACTTCACGCGGCATGGGGCTCCTCAGCCAGTTCGTAACGCCGGCCGGTCCTTTTCGCATGGACTCGGCGCTCCACGAGCGAGGCGAGTTGGTGGTGGTTGAATCTGTCCAAAAGCGCGGCCACCGTTGCATGCTGTCATCCAGCCCAATGGGGGGCTGAGTGTTCGGTACTCCGTGGTTCAGCGGCGACAGTCGAATTGTGGAGAACGCGCGCTCCACGCCCCTGCGGGTGAATTCTGAACGAAGTACTTGCCTAAACCGCATCGGTTGATGCAACTGCTGCTCAGATCACAGGAATGAGCTTTCGACGGCCGTCCGCGAGCCGACGTCAGCACCATCCCGCTTCCTGACCTAGCCAAGATGCGTTAGCCGCGTCATCTGAGTCCACGGGGCACTTATCACCACCAGTCGAAGAAGTGAATTCGTCCAGGGGATAGCAGGAATGGAATGCGCAGGACGCCTTCCCCGGTTCGCGCTCTTGAATAGTGAACGTTTCGGCTTAATGCACGATAATCATGAGTGCTGGCTTCCGTCCCGCGCTCTGGCCTGAGCATGCGGGGAATTGCGGCCGTTCCACAATGATACTGCCTCGAAACGCACAGATCTGGCTACCGGGATATCTCCGCTCGGCTTGGCAGAACCGTCTGCGGTCCGACTCCGAAGCAAAGACCGTATGGATCACCATCACGGATCACTTCGAGCCCTATTGGAAGAACACCGATGAAGAGGTCGCCCGCCAGCGTGTTGCCCTGTGGGTCAACAAATGGCCGGAGATCACGTCCCGCCATGCCGATAGCCAGGGCGTTGCGCCAAAGTACAGCTTCTTCTACCCCGAGGAAGAATACCGTGTATCCCTGCTGGCGGCGCTTGAGTCTATCGTCCACGGTGGGATCGGCGATATTGAAGTGCATCTGCACCACGACCACGATACCCCGGGGCAGTTCATCGACCGGACCGGACGATTTCTTGAGGTGCTTCACCAACGCCACGGGTTTCTTCGGAAACGCAACGATCAGTTGAAGTTTGGTTTCATCCACGGGAATTGGGCGTTGGACAACTCCTTGCCTGATGGGCGCTGGTGTGGCCTGAACAACGAACTGATCCTGTTGCGCGAACTGGGCTGCTACGCCGATTTCACTCTTCCATCCGCCCCGTCACCCGCCCAAACGCGAACCGTGAATTCGATCTACTGGGCCAAGGACGACCCGCAGCAGCCGAAGTCTCACGATACTGGCATCCCTGTTGCTGTGGGCGGTGGCGTCGAGGGCGATCTGATGCTGATCCAAGGCCCGCTGGCGGTGCGCTGGACGGGGAACCGGAACGGTCTTCCCCGTCTGGAGAACGGTGAATTGGCGGGGCAGAACCATCCCGACCAGAGCCGGGTGAAGTTGTGGTTCGAATATGCGCCGAGGCTTGGAAATCACGTCTTCCTGAAGCTGTTCACGCATGGCACGCAGGAGAAGAACTCCTCGATGTTGTTGGGGGGCGGATTGGACCAACTTTTCAAGTTAATTGCGGGGGAGTGCGAGCGCCGCGGGTGGAGACATCGCTACACGACCGCATGGGAAATGTACCTTGTCATCGACTCGCTGCGCCGACAGGCTATACTCCCCCTTTAAGACGCCGGAAGCATCCAACCAAGTGAGAGGACTCCATCAGTAATGCCGTTCGTAATGCTTCTGATTTATACCTTCGCGGTTTTCGTTCGTCCGTTCGATACCAATCCGGCATTCATCCCATATCGCCCCATGCTGGTGCTGGGAGTTCTCTGCCTCCTGTGTACTGCAGGCTATCTGCCGCTCAGTCGCCTTAGCTTCAAAGCCCGCCAGGCGCCGCTCGTCCTGATCTTCACACTCGTGCTCATCCTGTCCAGAATCATCGCACTGCGTTGGGTAGGGGGAGCGCTTGAGGCGATGGACGAGTTCATGATCGTCCCGATTTACTTTTTTGCCGTGATTGTCACGGTGAACTCGCTGCCCAAACTGCGTTGGCTGTTGTTTGCGATCGCGACAGCTTGCTTTATCGTCGCCCTCCAAGCAACGTATGCCTACTACTACGGGTCAGGTGAGTTCAGAGAATTGTACGTTCTGCAGCAGCGGATGGAGCAGGTCTCAGAAGAAGAATGGAGTTTCCTGGAGCGTGTCCGCGGCATGGGATTCTTCGCCGATCCGAACGATCTCGCACAGGGCATCTTGATGGCGATTCCCTTGATGTTCATCGCTTGGAAGAGCCGGTCTCCATTCAGGAACGTCGCCCTCTTCCTGGTGCCTAGTTCCTTTATGCTGTGGTGCGTTTACCTCACCCATTCCCGGGGAGCGGCACTGGCTCTGATCGTGATGGCGGTTTTTTGGCTGAGAAGGCGGGTCGGCGGCATGCTGGCCGGTCTGATGACCGGCGGCACCGTGCTTGGCTTGGTGGCAATCAACATCGCGGGCGGTCGCCTAACGAAAGACGAGTCAATCATCGATCGGTTCGAAGCCTGGTCGGTTGGATTGGAACTGCTCAAATCACATCCCTTCTTCGGCGTAGGCTATCGCTTCTTCACGGACTTCAATCCCATCACTGCGCACAATTCCTATGTCCTCTGCTTTGCGGAATTGGGGTTCGTCGGATTCGTTGTATGGATGGCGATAATCCTGCTCACCGTGTGGGAACTCAATCAGCTAGTCAATCTGGCTCCCATTGATGAGCTTAATGAGCAACTGAGCCGTTACGCGGAGATGGTCAGGCTCAGCCTGATCGCGTTCTTGACCGCCGCCTGGTTTCTGTCCAGGACTTACACTTTGCCCCTGTACCTGCTGATTGGACTGGGTGTTGTTCTAGCCGAGATTGCGCGGCGTGAGAATCGGATGCCTGTCGAGCCCTCTCTGCCAGTGGTGGGGGGGAGAACGGTTGCTTTGTGCCTGGCAATTGTCGCAGGAGTCTACCTCACGGTCAGAGTAGCGGTCCGCTAGCATCGGCAAGGTTGTTGGACAGACGTCTCGAACTAGTGCGGCCTGGGCCAGCGCTATACTGGGCGTGGCTTCCAAGAGAAGCAGTGAACGAAGAATGACTGCATATAGCCGATTGCTGGAAGGAGCGTTAATTCCGCTCTATTATCGGGCACGTGGCCGCGCATACCCGCTGAGGCGCAGCTTCCTGGAGAGCAGCCAGTGGTGGTCGTCCCGGCAGATTAGCGATTTTCAGTGGCAGGAAGCGTCGCTGCTGCTGGATCTGGCTTTCGAGAAAGTGCCCTATTACCAGGAGAAGTACAAAGCCGCCGGCATTCGGCGCGAGGACATCCGCAGCATCGGCGATTTCCGCCAGTTGCCACCGCTGTCCCGCGAGGAGTTGAACGAGAACCGGGAGCGTTTGCGACCGGTCGGGCACACCGGGAAGGTGTTCGCACACGCCACAGGCGGTTCGTCAGGCGTGCCTGCCCGCTTCTACGTCGGCATGGGCAGTTATGATTGGCGCAGCGCAGCCACGGCTCGCGCCTACGCCTGGGCAGGGGCGGCTACCGGCGAGAAGACGCTTTACCTCTGGGGCGCGCCCATTGGAACTCCCTCCGCATTTAAGCGGACAAAAACGGATCTCTACCGGCTCATGCGGCGCGAACTGGTCTTCAGCACGTTTCTGCAGACTGCGGAACTCTGGCAGCGGATTTACGAATCGGCCCACGGGTTCCGTCCGACCGCGGTGGTCGGATACGTGTCGAGTCTCGAACAGTTCTGTCATTTCCTTATCGACCACAACCTCCGGCTGAATGAGATCAATGGTGTAATTGCCGCCGCAGAGCCGGTTTTTGCACCAACCCGGGAACTGGTTGCCCGGGCTCTTGGGGCTCCCTTGTTCAATACTTACGGTTCCCGGGAGTTCATGTCGATCGGCGCCGAGTGCGACCGGCACGAAGGGTTGCATGTACACGCGGAGAATCTGATAGTGGAGACTGAGGCGGATACCAATCAATCGCCATCAGAACTATTGATCACGGATTTGCACAACGACGGGATGCTGTTCATTCGCTACAGGATCGGCGATGTCGGGTGGTTTTCCGATGCGCCTTGCTCGTGTGGGCGCGGACTCCCCCTGTTGAAGAACGTGGAGGGCCGCACGCTGGAACTGCTGCGCGCTCCGGACGGGCGTATCGTACCTGGCGAGTTGATCCCCCACCTGATGAAGGACATCAAGGAAGTACGCGAGTTCCAGGCCGAACAAAAACGCCTTGACCTGATCGTGATCTCCGTGGTGTTGAGCGGTTCGCTCTCGGAGCATAGCCAGACCCTGCTGCGCTCCGAGCTTGCCAAGGCGTTTGGAGCGGGGGTCCACGTGGAGATCCTGCCCGTGGAGTCGATACCGCGGCGCCAGTCCGGCAAGCGCCAGGTTACCATCGGCTTGCAGGCCTAGCCGCGATTTCTCACACAGCGAGTAGCAAGAAGCCGCCAGCTGGGGCATAACTGAGTTTCCAGGCTACAGTTACGTTCCGCAGGGAGGCGGCTTTCGCTATGACAGAGTGTACCCA
>CAIVVT010000293.1 GCA_903909435.1 uncultured Acidobacteriia bacterium
AGGCGCTGTGCCAGCTGCGGCTGCTGCTCGCCAAATCGCTGCTTGGCAACGAAGCGGGCGATGGCCGGGGCACGCGGGCGTTCTCGTTCCAAACGACCTTCAAGGGCGAGCACCTGCGGGTCGGGCATCTCGTCCTGCTCAACTCCGCGCGCCTGGGCATCAACAACCGCGTGTGCCGCGTTACCGCGATTCAGCCGACCACCAATTGGGAAGACGCGAAAATCACGGTCTCCTGGCACGAGGACAAGTGGTACGGCCTGGGCTATGGCCGGGCGGTGTCACAGGATTCGACCAACCGCCGCATCGCGCAATCGTCGAGAACGCCGCTGCAGTGGACCGCGAACCAGGATGCCGCCGCATCCGATGCGGTGTTGCCCACAGGCTACAAGACATTCGGCCTGGGCACGGTCTACACGTCGAATGCCGACGGCTCCAAGTCGGTGCGCATCAGTGCCACCGGCGAACTGATCGTCAACCAGTTCTCCGCGCTCGCCCAAGCCCCACTGGTGGTGCCTCCGGCCGCTACGGCTGCAACGGGCGGCACGGTGCCCGGTGGGCAATCGTACTACCTGGCGCTGGCGGCCAAGGATGCCGCGGGCCTGTTGTCACCGCTGTCGAATGTGGTGCGGGTCGATATTCCCTCCGGAACTGCCACCAACACCGCCACGCTCACCGTCACGTCCTGGCCTGGCACCGTGAGCGGATACTGCCTGTTTGCCGGACAGACAGCCCAGCGGCTCACCCTGCAAGCGGAAGCCTCAGGCACTCCGGGAAGCGTCGTGCTGTCCGCGTTCACTCCGTATGGCGAGAGTGCCCCGGACCCGGGCTTCGATCACCTCGAAGCCGACGTCGCGCTGTGCTTCCACAACGGCGTGGCTGTGGGCCAGGCCAGCGCGACCGCCACGACGGCAACCGTGACTTTCACGGGCACGCCGTTCACGGGGCTGGCGCTCACCGGGCGCATCGCTTCCGTCGTCGCTTCGGATGCAGACACCCGAGTCAGGAACTTCCTGATTACCGGCAACACCGCGAGCACCCTGACCTTCGCGTCCACGCCAGATATCCAGATCAATGACTGGGTGTGCGTGCGCTCTTTGATTACCGTCGCCGGGCTGGTGGTTTCCGACCCTCTCTGGAATTTCACGGCTGGTGCACTGGTTGGCAAGACGCTGCGCACTATCGCAGGCATCGGCACCCCGCAGACGCAATCGATTACCGCAAATGCGGGTGGCCTAGGTACTTCGTCGATCACGGTGGGCAACGCCTGGACCTACGCCATCGACGCCACCTCGCTGGTGATCGTGGAGGAGCCCTCCGTCCTGCTCACCGTCCGCACCTTGCGCCAGCCCGTTTCCGCGCGGCATACCGGCGCGACCCTCGGCGTCGATCTCAAGAATTACCCCGGCAAGTTCGTCCGAATCTCTTGCTATGCCGCCGACGGCCGCAACGCGCGGGCCGCCGAAGCTCTGGCTTTGACCCGCGACCTATATATTGCCGGCGCCTCCGGTGCACTCTCCGTCGCGGGCGTCCCGAGCCAGATCACCTCGTTCGGCATGTCGTATGAGATCGAGGGCACGTCCGCGGTCGAATCTCTGCCCGAGCAGGGCGGCGGCGTGTGGGCCTGGAGCGGATCCGCCTGGGTCCGTACCGGCCCAAGTGCGCACCAGATTGGGGACGCGCACACCGGAGTCCAGAGCGTGCAAGCCAAGTTCGTGGTGGGGGTTCCCCTCGATCCAAACACCGCAGGCATCTGGATCGTGCACTCCTGCTATCCCGACAGCACCTATGCGACTCCGATTCCCTCGACCGAAGCGGGCTGGTTCGGCAACGGCTGGGGCATTGTCGTCACCGCGCAGCCGCCGCAGGGCGCGCCCTTTACCGCCTATGGCTCCTGGAACCCCCTCGGCTCCTGGACCGACCGGACGGGCCTCAAGGATTGGGAAGCCTATACGGCCTGGACCTTCAACCGGAACCCGAACCCAGATTCCAACGCGCCGGCCATGGCTTCGCCGCTGGTCCTTAAAGTGGGCTACCCGCAGGGGTTCCGGGCCACCGGCGTCGGCAG
>CAIVVT010000294.1 GCA_903909435.1 uncultured Acidobacteriia bacterium
ATTCTCTTTTGAGCGGCTCGAATGTCGTAGGGCACCCGCCGCAGAAACACCAGTTGCCGTTCCGAGTCCCAAACTGCGTAGGCCGCACGCGGGTCGCGGTCGCGCGGCTGTCCCACTGACCCCGGGTTGATCAGGTAAAAGAAATCAGGAATGACCTCCTGCGCCTTCTGCGATTCCCGGGCCGTCGGGCCCGTCACCGATCGTATCCCCTCGGGCCCCCACTGCCACCCGCCTTGCAGGTGCGTGTGCCCGAAGAACAGCAGGCTGCGTTGAAACTCCCGCTCCAGCCCGATAATGTCGTGGGTGTAGGCAATATACTCGTCCTCGTCCCGAGGCGAGCCGTGCGCCAGTCCGAAGTCATACGGCCACAGGGGACCGGCCGGCAGCTGACTCAGCCACTCGATATCGGCCGGGTCGATCTCACTCAAACACCAATCGATCGCAGCCTGCGCCGCGTCATTGAAGGTTTCTTTGAGGCCTTCCTCCCATACCGCCCGGTCGTGGTTGCCGCGCACGATGTAAGCGGCCTCTTGACGGACCCACTCGATCACCGCACTCGGACCCGCCCCATACCCCACCAGGTCGCCGCAGCAGACCACTTCGTCGTACTCGCCCGACGCGTCGCGCAGCACCGCTTCCAGCGCGTCGATGTTGCCGTGAATGTCCGTCAGAATCAGGTGGCGCATAGACGAATCAGGGTAACTTCAGGGTCCGCTCCGAGCCGGACCGGCACGCCCACGGTGCCCAATCCGCAACTCACGTACAATTGCTTGCCTGCTCGCTCATATACGCCCCGGATGTAGGGCGTAAAACCTCGCGCAAAAGTCAGGTTCTCATTCCCCAGCGGCAGAGTCACCTGCCCTCCGTGCGTATGGCCGGAGATCGTAAGATCGAATCCCAGCTCGGCGGCCCGGTCGAAGGCGGCAGGCGTGTGCGACAAAAGCAAATTCACCGCATCGCCAGCCAGCAGCTCTTCCGCGCCGGCCAACGGCTCCGCACCGAAGAGCTGATAGTCCACGCCCGCCAGGTTCAGCTTCGCCTGCCCGAATCGAAGCACCTCGTTGCTCCCGCGCAGAAAATGGAAGCCCTGACGTTCTCCGATGATCGTCGCTTCGCTTTCGACTCCGGCGTATTGTTCGTGGTTGCCGTGGCAGGCCCACACGCCCGCTTCGCCGTGCACGGCTTTCAGGATACCCAGGCAACCCTGCAGGTCGTCCCCCCTCCGCGTAATCAGGTCACCCGTGATCAGCGCCAGATGCGGATTGGTCTCGTTCGCGATGGCGACGGCCCATTCGAGTTCGCGCTTGCCGAAGAACGGCCCGTAGTGGATGTCCGTGAGTTGCGAAATGCGGATGCCGTTCAAGTCGGGATGCAGGCCCGGGATGCGGAGGTTGACCTCTTTCAACCTCGGCCCGGAGCGTGCACGGAATAGGCCCGCCGTCACGATCGCGCAGGGTGCGATAGCCAGCGTGGCGGCCGCGGCCCGCAGGAATGCACGCCGGCCGTGATTCATCGTCCCCGCTCGTCGCGTCATCCTCCGGTGCAGGCTCACCCACGTCCCGCCGCTGATCAGAACCACCATCCACAACATGGTCGCCGCCAGCAGCCAGGTCAAAACCCGGGAACTGAACAGAGCCATGCTGGGGGCCACGAGTGTGGGCACGATCAGCACCATGTATGCCACCAGCGCGTAGTAAACGCATTGCAGCGCCCGGCGGCGCAGCACGGATCTGCTCACCCATCCCGTCTCTCGCAGAAAGCGGTACAGGTAGGCCTGCAGGATCAGGGTGAGGGCATCGATAATCGAGGGCAGCAGCCACCGTCGGATAATTTCCATGCGCGTTCTTCCAGGATCTCAGAATTGCGGTTGGCGTTATTGTGGGGCAGCTTGGTAAGCTGCGGCCGATTGGCAATCGGCCAACTCGGAGTTTGGCGCGAGGCCTCGGCAGGCAGGCATCCGCCGCGCAGGTTATCAGCCTGCCCCACCGCGCTGACAAGGGTTCAACTTCCATCTCGCATCCCCTTTCGCGGTCCCCGCTCCTTGCGACTTCGTACAATGGCAGCATGTCCCTAGTTGTCGTCGGCTCGGTCGCATACGACGGAGTCACCACCCCCGCCGGTAGTCACGAGCGCATTCTCGGTGGCGCCTGCACTTACATCTCGCTGGCGGCGAGCTTCTTCACCCCGGTTCGAATCGTCGGCATCGTCGGCGAAGATTTCGCCCAGGCAGACCTCGACTTTCTGACTTCCCGCGGCATTGATATCGCCGGAGTCGAACGCGCTCCCGGCAAGACCTTCTACTGGCGCGGAGTCTACTCCGAGGACATGAACAGCCGCGAGACTCTGCAGACCGACCTGAACGTCTTCGGCGGCTTCGACCCCAAGCTACCCGAGTCCTACCGCCACGAACCCTACCTGATGCTGGGCAACATCCAGCCGTCGCTCCAGCGCAGTGTCTGCTCCCAGATGGCCGCCCCCATGCTCGTCGGCGGCGACACCATGGATTACTGGATCAACGACTTCCGGCCTGAGTTGCTGGAGACACTGAAGCAGTGGAACTTCCTCCTGATAAACGACTCCGAGGCGCGCTTGCTCTCGGGTGAGAAGAACCTGAAGCGCGCCGCCGCTGTCATTCGCGCCATGGGCCCGAGCATCCTGGTCATCAAGCGCGGCGAGTACGGCGCCACTCTGTTCCACGAGGACGGCTATTCCAACATCCCCGGCATCATCCTGGAACATCTGAAGGATCCCACCGGCGCGGGCGACTGCTTTGCCGGCGGCTTCATCGGCTACCTGGCTTCCCGGCGCGTCCGGCTCGACGGCGGCGCGGTGTCGGGGATGGAACTGGCTCGCGCCGTGGTTTATGGTTGCGTGATGGGCAGCTTCTGCTGCGAGGAGTTTGGCCCGGACCGCTTCCGGACGCTCACCCGTGATGAAATCGAAGTCCGCTTCCAAGAGTTCCGCGCGCTCACCGCGTTTTGAGCCCCGTGCGGCCCTCCTGCTGATGGCCGCCAGCGCATTGGCCATCGCTTTCGTCGCCTGGCACGGCTGGACGCTCTGGTACGGCGACGGCGAGGCCCACCAGAACATCGTCCGCCGTATCTTCGACAGCCGCACTCCCGGCTACGAGCAGATCGGCACCGTGTGGCTACCGCTGCCGCACCTGCTGATGCTGCCCTTCGTGCAAATCGATGCGCTCTACCGCAGCGGCGTCGGCGGAGCGCTGGGCGCGGCCATCGGCTTCGTCTGCGCCGGACTGTTCCTGTTCCACGGGCTCCGGCGGCTGTTCGGCTCCGTACCGGCCTGGGCCGGCTTGCTGGCCTGGACTCTGAACCCCAATCTGCTTTTCCAGCAGGCCATCCCAATGACCGAGCCGGTCTCGCTGTGTTGTGTGCTCGGGCTGTTCTGGGCGCTGGCGCGCTTGCGCGACACGCAATCCTGGGGCGGGGCCGCGTTGGCGGGTTTGTTCGCCACGCTCGGCACCATGGCGCGCTACGAGGCCTGGGGCCTGCTGCCCGTGGGCGCGCTCTGCGTTCTGGCCCTGTCTGGAGAACGCCGGGTCTGGAAAACCGTGCTGTTCTGCGGCATAGCCGGGATCTGCCCGTTGTACTGGCTCGCGCACAACCAGATTCTGTTTGGCAACGCCCTGGAGTTTTACAACGGGCCGTACTCCGCGATTGCCATCAATCAGCGCTACGTGGACGCCGGCGGCTTCCGTTACCCGGGCGACCACGACTTGCGCAAGGGCTTGCTCTACTACCGCACCGCCGCCGCGCTGTGCCTCGGCGCGCCGTTGCTTTATGCGGGTGCGCTGGGATTGTTGGTCGCGGTCTTCAAACGGGCCTGGTGGGCGGCAATTCTGTTCTTCACAGTGGCCATGTTCTACGTGTTGAGCCTCTACTCCGGCGGCACGCCCATCTTCGTGCCGGGGCTCTTCCCGAACAGCTACTACAACTTGCGCTACGGTTTGAACGCGATGCCGCTGGCGTGTCTGGGCATCGCCGCTCTGGTCGCTCTGCTGCCGGGCGGCAAACCGCAGAAAGTCGCGGCTGTTTTGTTGTTGCTCCTCGCCATCAGCCCATGGGCCATGTATCCGCGCGGCGGCAACATGGCCTGCTATATGGAGGCGGAGCGCAACTCGCAGGACCGCCGTTATTGGACCGGCCGCGCGGTGAAGTACCTCCAATCCGAATACCACCCAGGCGACGGCATCTTCATGAGTTTCGGGGACCAGACCGGCATCATCCGGCAAGCGGGCATCCCGCTCCGCGAGACTCTGCACGAAGGCAACGGCGCTGCCTGGCAGGCCGCGCTCCAGCGCCCCGACATCTCGCTGCTTGAAGAATGGGCGCTGTGCTTCAAAGACGACAAGATCTCGAAAGCCCTGGCGGCTCCCATGCCGACAAAGACCCCCTACGCGCGGGTGTACGCGGACCGCTCGCCCGAGGG
>CAIVVT010000295.1 GCA_903909435.1 uncultured Acidobacteriia bacterium
CCAGGCGCGATTCGCCAGATGCGCCCTCGGGCAAGTTGATCGCTCTGTCGTTCAATCCTGCTGCAACCGAATGCGTATCCTTTACCGTCATTCCCGCGGCCTCGACAACACCTCTGACTTGAGCTGGCGCCATCCAGCTAAGCATCTGGCTAAGCCTACGGAACGACTTTGCAGACACAGACGCGCCTCCCGTTAGCCAAAGTCACCATGAGAAAATCGTACGGCTTCCACACCTACCACGTCCTCGAACTTGCTCTCTACCACTCACTTGGCAAGCTACCCGAACCGGAGTCCACCCACGATTTCTTCTGACGAGCCAAAAATATGGACTATAAATGCGATTCTGATTTCGCCAGCCAAGAACTGGATCAATCTGCCAAAGTGGCGATCATATTTTGACCGGCCAACCCCGCAAAGGCCACAGGCGGCCGGGTTCGGCGGGGTTCCCGTTATTCGCGGATACGTTCGAACCCGGCCTGACACCGTGACCAGCTCAACGCCTGGCAGCGTGAACCCAGGGGGCTGGGTGAAAGCTGCATCTCAACGTCATTTCGCCTTGGAACTTCCGAATGACCGAAACCGCGCGTTTCTCCGTCGTAGATCATCCAAGCAAGTCGAACAACGATCCGCGCGGCATTTTTGCACGCATTGACAGTAGTGCTTGCTGCTGCGTCTGAGCGGTCTGTTCCACGGTTATCGCCCGGGCCATGTCGGCGCTGGTCAAGTCCGACTGCTGCGTCTGAAGCGTCAGTTCTGATTTCGAAGCAAGGTCGAGGGCCGACGAGATCGTACTCTCGGCAGTTCCATAGAAGGTCTGAACGCTGCCCAGATGGGTGGCTGACGTGGCCAGGTCGGCATTGGCCGTGTTGATTTCTCCGAGATTGCCCGCCAACAACCCCAGTCGCAGATCTTCAAGCGACTGCAAGACGCTTTGTCCCGCTGCTGTGTTGTCGAAGATGTCCTTAGCAGTCATGGCGATGGGGAAGGTGTTCCCCATCGAGTCCAGACCCATTCGGGTAGCCTGCGGAATTGGCACAGTAGTCGAAGCGAACGGGGCTGTCGGCGGACTCGTGGCTGGTACCGAGGGCGGAACGATGGAGAAGTCGATGGAATAGGGAGCCGTAGTATCCGCGTCACCAGAAAAGAGGTAGCGCCCTGCGTTTACCGAAGCGCTGATTCCCGCCATTTGCATTTCGATGTCCTGAACTTGTGCCGCCAGGAGCGTAAGCGTTGAGGCGCCGGTGGTTGAACTTGCACCCTGAGCCCCGATCGAGCGTGCGCTGTCCATCAGGTTCGCAGCACTCTCGAGGACAGCACTTGCCATGCCTACTTCCGAGTTCAACTTCGATAGATTGGCCCGGCTCTGCTGCACCCGCGACAAGTCCGTCAGGTTCTGCACGATCGTCTGCACATCGGCGGGCGAGTCCGACGGTACCTGTACCCTTTTCCCACTCGCGACCTGACGCTGCGCATCGTTCATCGTCGCGTTCAGGTTGCGCAACTGGGCGAGCATTTGCGCGTCTGTTGTATTCGTAATGTACAGATCCATGGCTTCCTGATCTCCTCAAGGCAACTCGCGCTAGCGTGCTACTGCAGCATCGCAATCAAGTCCTGAGTCAACTGGTTGATGACTTTGACGAACTGGGATGTCGCGTCGTAGCTGCGCTGAAACTCAAGCAGATTGATCGCCTCCTGGTCGAGGCTGACGCCCTGGAGATCGCTGCGTAACGATTGCGATTGGGCCGTCAGGCTCTCTGCCGTGGTCTGATCATTCTTCGCATTGGATAAGCTCTGCCCGAGCTGCGCCGCGAGATTCCCGTAGAACTGTGTGAGAGTGGCTCCGCCCACAAGGGCAGCATTCTGGATGTTCGCTACTTGGACCGCGAGAGCGTTCCCACCTGGGGCCGAAGGATCCGCCAGCGCCAGTTCGGAAGGTTGAAGCGGATTCACAGATATTGTCTTCGCAGCGTGCGGGGCAGGATAGGCTGTAACAGCTGGCGGAGCTGGGATAGTCGCCGCTGTGTAGCTGAAGAGACCTTCAACAGGGGCGTTGCCCGTCTGGTCAACTCCTGCCTGTAACGTGCTGTTGACCCTATCGGCAAAGCCTTGTGCCATCAGGTTCAGATTCGTTTCCAGGGTGGGCTCGACGTTGTTCGCCTGATCCAGCAACGCAACGAGGCTGCCCGACCGCAGCGATGTGGACGCGTCGTTGCCTTGCGCATCCTGCAATACCCCTGAACCAAAAACGTATTTCAGAGGCATGGATTTGTCTCCGTTTACCAGCAGGGCCTGTCCCGCGTAAACCATGACCGTTCCGTTGTCTTGCTTGAGGGTCGTGAGGTCGGCGTATTGCGACAGTTGCTCCAGTGACTGAGCTAGTTGGGCGTTTAGCCCCGGGTCTGACGCTGCGTTGAAATTCTGTTCGTACTGTTTATTGATCGAGACAATCCTCGCGGCAAGGGTAGTGACCTGGTTCACCTGATCCGCAAGATCCTGCTGCGTGCCTAGCTTGGCCTGGTCCAGTGTTTCGGAAGCCTGGTGGAAGCTCTGAACCACCTGCTGGGCCTGGTCCAGGGCTAGCTGTCGGGATGTTGTATCATTTGGCGCTGTGGCCAGGCTCGAAAATGCCCTGAAGAACGAATCAAGAGCCGTAGAAATGCCGGAAGCGCCATCTATCGGGAGTATCGGTTCCAAACGGGTGAGATCTTTCGCCCGCTGGGTTGCTTCGCCTTGCCGGCTTACGCTTTGCTGCACACTTCGCTCCGCATATTGGTCACGTGAATCCACCGTCCCCGCGTAACCAACTCCGCCTCCAACAGAAGAATAGGAGTCGTAGCTCTCGGCCTGCAGAACAACCTGTTGCCTGGCATAGCCTGGAGTTGACGAATTCGTAACGTTAGTGCTGACGAGGTTAATGGCATGTTGGAAGGCATCCAGCGAGTTTGCCGCGATGCTCAGTCCCGTGAATAGGCTGCCCATGTCTCAACCTCTCGCTTCAAGCGTGCGCGAACGGGCGGGTGGTTCTGGCAGATGGCGACTCCCGCCAGACGCGTCATACACCGCCGTCTCGCCTTGGCGGGCGCGGTTCAAGCCGGAGTGGAACTCCTTCGCGGCGGCATAGAGGATACCCACCCGTCCAACGGCGCAGTGGACTTGCCACATGCGATGCCTCAATTCGGCTGCAACCCAGGTTCCACGTTCCAACCCGGCCAGCGCTGCTTTCAATGACTCCACAGTGGCGGCAGCCGTCGCTAAAGACGCAAATGCGAGGGTCCGGCGATCCGTTCTCAGATTGCGCAAATTGAGTTCCGCATCCAAGAGTGAAACAAGCGCTGCCTCGATACCCTCAGCCAGCGATGGCTGCCGCTGTTGGTGGAGTTTCTCCACTGAACGGCCCTTTTGTAACATCAATTCTCCTCATCAGCTTGGGGCACCAGGGCGGGTTCCGAGTCCACGGGAGAATACCAGCCTCTTCGATCAAACTCCCCAATCATGGCAACACCGGCTGTCCACCCGACTTGCGCGGTTTCTCGCGGCGTGTGACTGCCGGGCAAAGATCATCTGGTAAATCTGCGAACTTCGAGAGGACTAGGGCAAGTCGGTACTGGAGTGCATGTCGCGAATCATCGAATCGGCTACCGTGCCAGGATCAGGCTCGTACTTGCCACTCTGCACCAGTTTGGTCAGGTGTTCGATTCTGGCTGAGCGCTCGGCTGAGTCGTAACGGTCTGTCGCGATGCTGCCATCACTGAGATGACCGGCAACGCTGGAAAGGTGGACCTCGTCCTGGTTAGCACCTACCTGATGCTGTTTGACCGCGACGGCGTCTTGCTCGTTCGCCGATCGGGCTTTTTGACTTTCGCTTGTTGCGGATGAATTGATGCCGGAAAGGTCATTGTTGTCGATACGCATAGAAGTTGTCCCGGCGTGTCTTGCGCTTAACTCGGGCCTCCTAAGAAGTCTATCGGCACTAATTCCCAGTACCTTTAGAGCATGTCGAACAAATCGGCCACTTTCGCCCAGCCAGACCATCTTCATGGCTCACTGCACTCGCAGAAGCGCACCGTCCAGTCAGATTCAGGATACGGCACGCTCACACGTTGATGTGAAGCAGAAGACTCCGCCACCAACTCCTGGAAGTTCTGCGCGCCGCCGCGGCCCCCTCCCTCCCTGGGCCCGAGCGCTGCGAAACAGAACGATAGTCCGCAAGCAGCAGATCTGCGCTACAGCCAACCGACTCAGAGTATTGCCGGATGTAATTGACGTCGAAAATACCGCCTGGCAGGAGGTGGTAGGCGCGTTCTTCAATTGCTTCCAGAAAGTAACGGCTGATCTTGGTGCGTTCACAGATGGAATCGATGCTCACGCCCGACCGAAGGCGATGAGCCTTAGCGCTAACAGGAATGTCAGGGTATGATTGGCGCTTCGATGCTATTTGCGGGGTAGCCACGGCGACCTCCTAAAAAGACGAGCATAGCACCCGCAAACCAGAAAAGTAGATCGACCTCCTCTGGGACACCGAGTCCGCGGCCAGAATGCACTAGGACAGAACAAAACCCGAAAGGAATGATTCGAATCAACTCGTTAGCCAGTTTTCCAGGATTCCCGTGATGGCCAATCCCGGCAAGTTGTCACTCCTCTTGCCGACCGCTGACAGCCTTCGGCTTCAACTCCCTAGACTTGGTATAGTCCCCCGCTAACTGTCGTCCGATGCGTTCGGCCACGTCAGAGGCAGCACTCCGGAACTTGGCGCCCTGACTTTCCTGGCTGGTTGACCAAATAACGTCGCCTTCCCGGCTGACTAGACGCACCGAAGCAGACGCCTCATGCCTACGCTCCTGTCTGTGTACCGATTCGTTGTCGCCAAGTGAGACGCCGGCAGACAACCTCGCACTATTCTTGCTCGTCCCGGAACCACTCCCCAATGAGGGCGATAACCTCGCGGTGATGCCGTCGGAACTCTGGAAGGTCTCGGTGTAGACCAGGTCTTCGGCACTACCCCGCAGGAGGGTGTCCGCGCGCTCAGGGTTCTCCGTCAGGACAAAGAGCTTCGTGCGCTCGATCGCCGCAATCACCATGTCGCGAATCTGATCCGCGCCGACCCCTCCGGAGAACTTCTCGACGTACACCCGTTTGACTGCCGCAATTTGCTCGAGAGAGATTAACGCACCGGCCGGCGGACTCGGTGCCTGCGCTGCCGCTAGTGCCGCCGCGAACAGCGCAGAGGGTGTCAGAATTCGCCGCAGCACCTACTTCCCTGCCTTTCTCGATTCGTCATCCTGGTACGTGATCTTACGCCCGGTGCGAGCCTCAATGCTAACCAGGAGCCCTCGCAGGTCGGCCTTATCAACCCTGAAGAGGAGTGCTTGTTGCTGCCCGCCTTCCAACTCGAAGCCAATGGTCACGAAATGATCCCGCTTTTTCAGCAGTACGAGGAGCGGCGACAGCAGGATGGCCTCCCAGACGCGGCGATTCACCTGCTGCCCATACTCAAGCTGGTTAATCCGGTCATAAGGCACGCGGATCATGCTTTTCCGCGTGTTGAATACTAGCGATTCAGGATCGGTGGTTATCAGCCAGCCCATGGTTCTAGGGCTCAGTGTGATGAGTGTGCCCCCGAGGTATTCTACGGCGCTGCCAGGACGTGCCGCCTCTGCGGCACCGGGAAGCAACACCGACATCAAGATAAGCGGGGCAATTCGCATGGAACCGCGCTGGTTCTCCAGTCTAAGGAGTGCGTTCCGCGCATCTTTCTCTCATGAATCAGGCTGAGTCCCCCGCGCGCAGCGATTAGCGAATCTGGTATCTTAGGTGAAGGGAATTGGCCAGGTAGCTCAGTTGGTAGAGCGCGGCCCTGAAAAGGCCGGCGTCGGCGGTTCAAGTCCGTCCCTGGCCACCATTTCCTCAGCCGAACGGCTCTACGTTAACTCCACGCCACCTCCGGGAGACATGGGCTCTACGTGCTTCTTTCCAGCCGAACAAACAGCATCTCAAAGTGCAGTATGTGGTTGGGTCCATGACGCAAGAAATCCGGCGAAAGGCTGTAGTGCCCTTCGCCGGAATTCCGCAGACGATCAACCCAGACTCAGCCTAATTGAGGGTCTTCAAAGCAGTCTTTGCGTTAACGACTCTGGTTCCATCATAAGGGAAAAAGACCGGAGTACCTGTTTGCGTTAGCGCGTTCACGAAGTCGTTCAAATTATCCTGCGTGGTGGACTTGCCAGACTCCACGATGGCCGCAACTCCAGACGCGACGGCCGTTGCAAAGGAGGTCCCGGACGCTACGGCGTAGTGGTTGCCTGGGTATGCGGCAATCAGATTCTCGCCGGGGGCATAAACATCGACGCTGGGCTGGCCGTAGCCGCTGAAGCCGCTGCGGAACAGGCCGAATAGCGAATCCACCGACCCCACACCAAGTACGTTTTGCAGGGACCCTCCGTAAGCCGCCGGATAGACGACCTTGTTGGAGCTTGAGTTTGCTGTGGAGGCAACGCACACTACGCCTTGCGAGCTAGCGTAGTTGATCGCATTGGTCAGTGCGTCGGAGGGCGTGTCGAGGCTGAAGCTCATGTTGATGACTTTCGCGCCGCTGTTCACTGCGTAGTAGATCGCCGCAAGGACATCGCTGAGGTTCGAGGAGCCGTCGGCATTAAATGCGCGGATCGGGAGGATCTTGGCGCCGGGCGCCGTTGCGCTGATCAGACTGGCAACCATTGTCCCATGACCGAGGTCGCCGGGGAGTTGTTTACCCTGCAAGCCCGTGGCGCTGTTGCCGTCGAGAATGATCACCGTACTTTGGTCCAGGATAATCACTGTACTTTGGTCCAGAATAATGACTGTGCTTTGGTCCAGGATGATCACGGTGCTCTGATCGAGCAGTGGATCCGCCAGGATGGAGAGGACATTGCCACCGCAGTTTGCGCTGCCAACACAATCCACAGCCGGCAACAGTTTGCCCGCGAGGGCCGGGTGCGTCGGATCAACGGCAGTATCGATTACCGCAACGGTCACACCCGCGCCCTTCTTGCCGTAGGAACTGTTCACGACATTGAAGGCCGATTGGGTAAGATACGAATTCGTCTTTTGCTGGGCGTTCTGCAACGAAAGCAACCACGCCTGCAAACTAGTAATCCCCTTACTAAAGGTCGGGACTTGAGCGGGCACGCCTGGAAGGTGTGTATCCGGCCACAAGCTAAAGCCGCTGGCGACTTGCGCCATCGGACTTACCAGGTTGGATGAGGCCGACGCACCTGTGACCGAAACGACTCCGACTGTGCGAGTAGGACTGGTGAAAAGCAGGCGCTGCAGGGTGAAGTTCTGATTAGAAGTCACCACCGCTTGCAGACTGTCACTATTACCATTAACCTCCAGGATATAGTCGGTCCCAGCCAGTGCCGGCCAACTGATTAGAGCTAGAAAGCTTACAAGACCCGCTAACCGGGTCATCCAGCTTCCTTTCGTAGTTTTTTCCGATTTCCGCCGCAACATAATAGTCCCCTAGTTTCTGTCCTGATCAGTAGTTTCTTGGAATCGGTTGAGCGCCAGATCGATTTGCTGCCCTTCAGCGGCCAGAGGCACGCAGAGGTGCAATCGTTGACGCGGCAGGTCCGGCAGTATAAATTCGCCGAACTCGTTGCTGAACGTCTTTCCAACCACTTTCTTACCTGCCATTACGAGCACTGGCAGATTGGACATTTCGTCGGATGGGTTATCGTCATTTGATAATTGACCCACCAATGTCCAGTTCACGTGCTCCGGCTCTGCTTCCAACCGCAAATCCACGGAGTACTCACCAGCGCGGAAGAGCAGCATGCGCGTGCCACATCCGAGCGGAAGCGATCTCGCCCCCGCCGGCTGCAGATCGAGCATGCTGTCGTATTTCAACACTGCCTTCAACCGGCGCAAGGCCGCTCGCGTCAGATCCTCAGTCTCCCGAGTTCTTGCCTGCATGATTGCCTTGGCCACTTTGACCAGGTCGTCCGGTACCTGCACCTCGCGAGCAGCCGATTCGTTCAGACGAAGCAACCAACCCGCAGCGTCCTCACAACTCGGGCAACCCTCCTTCAAGTGTTCGGCTGCGTAACGTGCTTTCTCAGCAGTCATGACACCCCTTACGTAATCAATCCAATCTGTTGTTTCGAGATGATGCATGTATGCTGAACCCTTTCTTCTTTCGCGAGAATCTGGCAACGACATTGATACTTCGCCCCTCACTGCGACCAAACCGGTCATCCGGCTTGCCAATCCTCGCCCACGTGGCCCAAGAACTGGCGGTCCCACTCAAAACGGACACGCAAAACGCTTCGATCCTTCCAAATCCAAGGTCCCTGAGAGAAACCCGAAACTCCCTAAACCCACGAAACCGTCAAGCTATCCGCGCACCGGCAAACGCCCATCTGCAGACCTTGTTCACCTTACATCGCCGAACTACCGTCGAGTCCTGCCGCAGCACTGTCGCATCACGCACGGGCATGCGTACTCCAGCACTAAAGTAGGGACCGCTGGAGTCCCTCTTGATATAGCTTTAGGTCGATTTTTGAGCGCTAATGAGCGTTTGGCGCCAGGGTACTTACCTTCCAATCGCCGACCAGGCAAAATGGAGCCCAGTAGTACGGGTGATCATACTTATTTCGCAAGTTTCGCAAGGCACTTTGAGAGGCCGTGGCAGCTGTCTGGCCCTCCGACATCAGCCGGTAAAACGCCGTCATGTACTCAGCCGTGCTCTCGTCCTGCACGTCCCACAGGCTGAGCAACACCGCGCGTGCTCCCGCGTGCAGCAAGCCCCGAGTCAGCCCCAACAACTCGTCTCCACCGACCACCGTGCTCAAGCCGGTGCTACAACCGCTAAGGGTCACCAAGTCCGCCCTCAGGTCGAGCCGGTAGAGATCAAACAGGCTTAAGAACCCGTCGCCCAGCCGGATTGCTGAGAACAAGGGATTGTCGCGCCTGAAAAACCCATGCGTGGCAATGTGCAGGATTCGGGTCTGTGGGGCGGCCAGCCGAAGGCGCTCTTCGGTGGCTTCTTCGGTCAGGAAAAGCTCGGAGGAGTCCAGGAGACCGGCTACTGCGCGCGCCTCGATTTCGATGGACGGACTTCGCGCATCCGCTATTCCAAATACTAGATTCCCACGCGCCTGGCTGACTGGACGCCGCAGGCAGGCGGCCAGAACACCGCCACTGGGGGCGTAGGACATTGTGAACTCGTCGATCAGGCAGCAGTCCCCGTCGTGCAGCGCGTGAAACGGCAATTGATGCAGTATGCCGTAGGGAGCTATGACGAGATGCTCTTCACGGAGCTTTTTTCGCAATGGGCGGAAGAGTTCCTCATAGAGCCCCCTGAAGTGGGTCTGGATCGCATCTCGCAAGCGGGGCGCGAACCGCTCCAGATAGTCTTTGCCGAGACGGAACTTCGACAGCTGAAAACGGGCTAGACGGACCTTCTCCGCCACTGTGTCAATCGGCCCCAGTTCGACAAACTCAATCCGGCGCTGGCTGACCAGGGCGGCCACGTACCTGCCTCGAACTGCGAAGAACTCCACCAACTGAGAATCCTTCGGCATTGCGGGTTGCACGTCGTGCGCGGCCGAAACGAAAGCCCCAGGCAGTATGTGCCGGCGTTCGCCTTTCGAGGGATTCAGCGCCCGGCGCTGTTCGCCCAACCGCTGTGTCAGCTTGTCTTCGGTATCTCTTGCCTGACGCGTCAGATTCCGAATCTCAGATTCGCTGGCGTTGCTTCCCAGCATTGCGGATTCTATGCGCCGGTACAGGCTAGCCAATTCCAATCGCAATCCCGAAGCCGGATCGCTCGCGGGTCTCAGTCCCTCAGGCGAAGCCGTATCCAGCAAGTCGGCCAGACTCCTGGACTTGGCCTCCTGGAGGAGGGCCAGAACTTCACGTGGAGTCGGGCCTACTCCTGACCCGGAAACATGGCTCATCCAGAGCCAGATCAGATTCTCGTAGACCTCAACCTTGTCCTTCAGGAACGAAATGCGAAGATCTTCCCCGCCCAGGCTGTTGCGCAGGCGATCGACAGCTTCGCGTGTTTTCTGCCAAGCGTCCCAGGCCTGCATCCAGTGACCCTGGTGTTCCTCAACCTCGCCCAGCGTGAACCACGCCAGGTAGTCGATGGATGGCAGACGCTCTTGGGGTGGTACGTTCAGGACTCCCTGACACAGTGCCCGTGCTTCGAGCACCTTCCCGGAGCGCAGCCGGACTCTTGCGCGAACCAAGTCGCAGAGAGCCGACTTGCCCGCAAGCCCGCCTTTCGACAAGTGCGTGCTGGCCTTATTGGCCAGCTTGCCGGCCATGGCCGTCTGATCGTCGCTGAGGTAGGAGATCGCCAGATAAAGGTCGATAAGCGACGGCCAGAGTCGGTTGCTCTCCCGCGAGAGGATCTCCCGCGCCTGCCGCATCAGTGCCCGGCCGGATTTCCCCGCGCCCACGTGATGCAAGCTGACAGCTTCGCTGACCATCGCCTTAGCTCGCTCGTAGTTCATCCCCAGAGCCATGAATTGCGCCGCCGCCTGACGTGCCAGGCGGGCGCCTTCGCGGCTCAGGTTCAATTCCAGGTACAGTTCCGCCTCATCCAGGTCGCACAGCGCTTCGTGGTAGGGATCCGCCAGTTTAGCGCACAGCAACCTTGTGTGCCGGTAGATCTCAATGGCGCGTAGGTAATCGCCCCGCAGGTAGTACATGTAGGCGATGTTGTAGTCGGCGGCCGCTGCCATTCGGCTCAAGCCCGCCTCGTTGCATTTATTCCTAGCTTCGCCGTAAGCCAGCAGGGCCTCATCAAATTGCCCCATGCTGATGAGCACGGTGGCCATGTTGGTGATCACGGAGGCTACATCACGGGCATTTCCGATGCGCTCCAACTCCTGCCGCGCCAGTTCGTACGTTGACAGAGCTTCCCGATAGCGGTCCTGGCGGTACAGGATGTTGCCGCGGTTGCTGTGCAGCCGGGCCAATCGCAAATCGTCGGAAACCTCCTCAAAAACCCGTCTCGCCGTTTCGCTCCAAGCCTCGGCCTGCTCGTAACGTCCCAGGTAGATGAGAGACTGCAGACCGCTCGACATCGTGCGGGCTTCTTCCACCCGGCTCCCGGCAGCCTGAAACAGCCCAACGGCTCGTTCGTAGTGCGCGACGGCCTGCTCGTGCTTGTTGCGAGCAAACTGCATGTGCCCGCGGACGCGCACAGCCTTGCCTTCCGATTCGTCGCCCTGGATCAGGTCGGCCAGGGCGTCGCACGCGTCGGCCAGTTTCTCAGCCCGCGCGCTATCGGCAAACACTTCCTGAGCGATCTCCACCACCAGCCGTTCAAGCAGTTCTGACCGCCTGTCCTCCGGAATATCCGCGGCGTTCACCGCCGCCGCTCCGCCCGTCGAAGCAGCCTCCAGCCAGGCTTCCGGCGTAAACTGGTTCCGTTCCGAGGCACTCATGAATTAATCCCCTTCATGGTCAGAAGCCACGCTGCTGCAGCGCCTTCTTGAGCTTGCCAAGACAGCGTCCGCGGATGAATCCAATGGACCCTTCCGCCAGTCCAAGTTTCTTCGCCACCTCCAAGTACGGTCGTGGTGGTTGCTCGAAGAACAACATCTTCAGCATCCTTTTGCACCGATCCGGAATCGACCGGAATGCATCCCGGACCAATTGGTCCTTTTCTGCTTCAATTCCTATCTCATTGACCAGCGGGCGAGCATCCGCGATATCAAAATGCACTTCCCGGCCCAGCGCCTGCCCGGCGCGCCGATTCTCGCGCTCCTTCCAGTGCAAGCATTTATGACTTGTGGTGGAGAGCAGCCAGCCGCGCAAGGCCGCTGGTTCACGCAGCCGATCCAGTTCGGAGTACAGGTCCAGCCACACGCTCTGAAAAATGTCCGCCGCGTCTTCCGCCGGGACCCTGAAGCGAATGGGTATGGAGTAGACCAACCCCTTATAACGTTCGACAAGTGCGTTCCACGCAGCCTCGTCGTGCTTACGGCACTTTGCAACCAGCGCTTCGTCTGACACCTGCTCGAATCTGTCTCGCGGGTCCACGACGCTCACTTCGCTGCTCCCGCTTCGGGCCCCAAAAAGAGCTCCTCCGCATTCCACAAGGTGTAATGATCCAGCACCGCCGGCCGGAAGTTGCCTACGCCGCGTCGAGCCACGACCAGCACGTTGGGACTCAGCAGGCTGACGATTGGGGTTTCGCGCGCCTCAATTTCCTGCACCTGATCGTAAAGCCGCTTTCTGGCGCCATAGCCTTCCGTCGCCATCTGCTGGCGCATCAGTCGATCTATTTCGGCTTCCCAGTCCGAGCCCGGCTGCTGTTGGGACGGAGCCCAAACGTGCGTTGGCCCGCTGGAAGGCCAGACGTTCATCTCCGACCCAGGGTCAGCGTCGCCAAAGGCCAAACCGAAGAGGCAAACTTCATAGTTCTTTGACCTCAACACGCGATCCTGTACTGTCTGGCGCTCAAGCGGGGCTACCTGTGAGTTGATCCCCAACTCCTTTAAGTCCTGTTGCAGCATCGCGGCCATCTGGGCTCTTTGCTGATTGCTGGAACTGACCAGGATCGTAAACTCCACCGCGCGGCCGTCCCTATCTCTCAACGGCTGGTTGTCTGCGACCCTGAATCCCGCTTCGGCCAGCAGCTTGCGGGCATCGGCCACAGATCGGACGGGCGGCGGGATCTTCGAATTGGTCCACATTCGAATGCCCGGCGTGACGTGTGTGGCGAGCGGCGTCGCCCGTCCCCCGTAGACTAACCGCACCATCGCCTCGCGGTCGATCGCGAGCGAGACAGCGCGTCTGAATCGAGCATCGCGAAACCAAACCTGCTTTCCAGCTACGCTTGCCGGAACTGAATTCGCAGGGTTTAAGTTGAAGAACAGGAAGACGTACTCCGGCCCTGCGCCCAGGTCCCGCAAGTCCAAATGGCGCGCCTTGGCGTCGTTTTCGAGCAGGGCGAAGCTCTTCGCGCTAACGCGGTTCAGCAGGTCGCCCTCGCCGCCCAGGAACCGGAGCACCTGGCCTTCCTCGTTTCCGACTTGCCGGAATAGTATCTCGTTGAGATACGGCAACGTCGCACCCTTGCTGTCTTGCTTCCAGTAGTAGGGATTCCGTTCCAGTACCAGCCCTTCCCCGGACCGGTAGTTCTTAAGTCGAAACGGGCCGAGACCGGCCATTGCCGGCGGTGCTGTGGCAAGCCCCCATTGTCCCGGCAGTTGGCCGCTTTTGTAGGAGTGTTCGAGCAGATGGCGAGGCAGGATTGCGATGCTGTCAAAAATCCTCTCCGCCGGCCCGTATGGACCTCCGAGGTCAAATTCGACCGTGTAACGATCGATTTTCCTGACCTGAATCGGACGACTTTGAACCAGCAGCAACTCGCGCTGCG
The DNA here is from genome assembly GCA_903909435.1 of uncultured Acidobacteriia bacterium. Classification (GTDB taxonomy): domain Bacteria; phylum Acidobacteriota; class Terriglobia; order Bryobacterales; family Bryobacteraceae; genus CAIVVT01. Next base: position 13,376 of record CAIVVT010000295.1, read on the forward strand.
CCGAGTTCACACTGGCATCGAGATGTGCTTGAAACGTGAACAGCACGTCGTCCGCGTCGAAGGGCTGGCCGTCGGAAAAACGCACATTGCGCCGCAGGTTCAGCCGGAAGCCCGTTCCTCCCGGGAGGGCGCTCCAGGACTCCGCCAGGGCTGGCTCGGTTTTCTGCGTTTCTCGGTTAATGTGGATCAGATCCGCATGCATCCGCCAGATGACTTCGTGCGAGGCATCATCCAGGGCGTACATTGGATTGAACGTGCGTGGTTCTCCGCGCTGCATGTAGACCAAACGCCCGCCCCGGCCATTCGCAGTGTGCGCGCCGCAGCCGCCCAGGTACCTCAGGAGTACCAACGCCAGCGCGCCGGCTACCAGCGGCAAAGCCCGCCCCCATACCACGTCGAGTACTGGCGACCATGCGGGCCTGGCTCGGCCATCGCGCTTGGCGCACCCTGCGGGGAGACGGCGGAATTCGCGGCCCGAATCAATCACCACGTCGATTGATTCTAACCACAATCCGGGCAAGCTTGTCCTTAATAGTCGCCGCGCCCGTGACCGCTCAGAAGCTCACAGGCCAGCACCAATGCCGCGAGCAGCGGCAGCGGACTCGCCAGTTGCAGACAGCCCACCACCGCCGGATGCCTCAATGGAGCCAACAAGTTACCCCAACTCGCGGCCGGCTCTCCCACGCCCAATCCGAAGAACGTGAGGGTCACCTCGGCTAAGACGTAGCCCGGCAGCAGCAGCAGAAACTGCGTCAGCGCGAGAGGCAATAATTCCGGCAGCAAATGCCGCCGGATCAGGTGCCAGCGCCCGGCCCCAAGGTTTTCGGCCACCTCGACGTACTCGCGCTCACGCACCTCTGCGGCCTTTTGCGTGATCAACCTTCCCGGGCGAGCCCAGCCGGCGGCGCCAATTACCGTGCTCAACAGCAGCAGCACCTGCGCCGGACTCAGCGTAAGAGGCAAGAACGCACGGATTGCCAGTAGCAAATACAGCCAGGGGACCGACAAGAAGAGCTCCGCCAAAGCCAGCACCAGGCGCCGGAGAAGTCCTCTCGACAGGCCTGCCGAGGCCCCTGCCAGCAGCCCAATGCACACCGAAAGACTAGCGGCCAATAGGCCCGCGCCCAGCGAGACGCGCCCCCCGTAGAGCAGGCGCGACCACACGTCCCGGCCCAACTCGTCGGTACCCAGAAGGAAACGGCCCGACGGTGCGGCGCACGGCGCGACGCGATACTGAATCTCCGGAGAATGCATGGTGAGAACCGGGGCCAGCACCATGGAAAACGCCAGAACCACAAGGTAAGCCACCGGCAAGCCTGTCCTGAGACGCCACCTCATGGCCTCGGCCCGCCTTCGGACCTCAACCTTGGATCGGCGATGTAGAGGCAGATCTCGCTGAGAAAGTTCGCCGTGGCGAGGAGCGCGGCGCTGGCCAGGGCGAGATCGAGCACGATGTGAGCGTCGCGCGCGGTGATAGCCTCGATAAACAGCGGCCCCGCACCAGGCCAACTGAACAGCGACTCGGCGATCACAGATCCGCCGATCAACCCCGCCGCCGACAGCCCCAGCAGCGTAATGATCGGGTTCGCCGCCGCCGGCAGAATCTGCCCGACCCACAGCCTCCGGCCGCGGATGCCCGCCGAACGCGCTTCGCGCACGAAGGGCGACCGGGCCGCCTCGATCAGAGCCGAGCGCAGATGCCGCACGATCACCGGGAAAGCCGCGAACGCCAGGACTGTGCCCGGCAAAGCCATCCGCTTCAGCAGTTCCCAAAGCGAGGCATCCTCCAGGAACACTTCGTCGGAGCGGAGCCAGCCGAACTTGGACGCGACGATCAGCAGCAGTGTGCCAAAAACGATTTCGGGGAATGCCAGTGCGGTCGCCGTCGTGGCCTGCACGCAGCGGTCCACCCAACTCCCGCGGCGTACCGCAGCCAGGAATCCAAAGGGGATCGCCGCCAGCCAAGCGACAAAGATAGACAGCCCGCCCAGGGCCAGCGTGTTTTTCAGCTTCGGCTTCAGTACCTCGGAAGCGGGCCGCCCCTGCGCCATCGACACCCCGAACTCGCCCTTCCACGCCGAGCGGCACCATGCCGAATAGCGCTCCACAAAGCCCCGATCCAGTCCGTATTGGGACTTCAGCCTGGCCGCCATCTGCTCGGACATCTGGGGGCTCAAACGCATGTCGTCGAAGAAGTCTCCAGGCGCCAGCGAGAGTAGCGAAAAGCTCAAAACCGAAACCGCCGCAAGCGTCAAGGCAGTGGCCGACAGCCGTCGCATGACGAAGACCAGAAACCTCATTCCTGACCCCGCCAATCCTGCAGCACTGCCCGCCATGCCTGCCACGCAGGCGACTCTGTCCCTGCGAGCTTCCCTCCGTCCATCAACAACATCCGGCTCCCGGACTCCTCCAGCAGAGCCGTGTCGTGCGCGATGAACAGGCAAGCGAGATCGCTCAGTTCGCTCAACGTGGTAAGAATCTGCTCCTGCAGCGGGATATCCAATGCCACCAGCGACTCGTCCAGGATCAGCAGAGCGGGCTCGACCGTCAGGGCGCGCGCGATGGCTGCGCGTGCCTTCTGGCCTCCACTCAGTTCCCAAATCCTACGCCCGAGTAGGGCCGGGTCGAACTCCGCTTGCTCGGCTGCGGCGAACACTCGCCCCGCAGGCAGTTGCCTGATTTCGACCGGCTCGGAGATGGCCTCGAGGGCTGTAAAACGCGGGTTCAGGCTTCGCCCGGGGTCTTGGGGAATCCAGCAAACCCGGTTTTTCAATTCCTTCCCGCTGGCGGGACTCCCGTTCAATTCAATCACTCCCCGATCCGCGCGATCCAGGCCGGCCAGAATCCGGGCGAGGGTCGTTTTCCCGCAGCCTGACTTCCCGGTGAGCACCACCCACTCACCTGAGTCGATCGCTACATCTACGCCGCGCAGGACAGGGTCACGCTGCTGGCCAAAGAAACCGCGGGAAACGTGCCTTTTCTCGATGTTCGTTGCGGTAAGCAGCGGGTTCACGCGGCACCCTCCCCGTTGGGGAGCGAGCTGCGGGAAACGATCCGCCCGCACTCGATCCGAACCGTCTGCTGAGCGAGACCGCGCAAGATGGCCGGGTTGTGTGTAATCAGGAGGACCGCCGATCCACTCGCCCGTAGCTCCACGAATAGCCGCAGAATCTCACTCTGCGCGACGGCGTCAAGTGCAGAGGTCGGCTCGTCGGCGACAACCAGTTGCGAGCCCAGCAGGAAGGCGCGAGCCAGCAGAACGCGTTGTCGCTGCCCACCGCTCAATTCGTGCGGGTAGGCTTGCTGCAAGTCGTGGTTGACGAGCCCGGCACGCTCCAGCGCCTGGCGCGCCGCGCGGTCGGCATCCTTGCGATTCATGCCCAGAGCGCACAACCCTGAGTCGCGTACCTGTGTCACGGCGCGGAGGACCGGGTTCAGCGCCAGGCCTGGCTCCTGCGAGACATACGTGACCACTCGCCCCCGTAACGAATCCCAATCGGCTGGACGGCCGATTCTGTGTCCTGCCAGCGTGATGCTGCCAGTGATCCGCGCAGTTTCAGGCAACAGCCCCGCAAGCGCCAAGCCAAGGGTGCTTTTGCCGGATCCGGACGGTCCAAGCACGCCCCAAATCTCTCCCGGGCGGAGGCTCAAGTCGATGCCCGTCAGCGCGCATACAGGAGCCGACTCCGCCGAGTAGGTTACACCGAGCCCCATAGCTTCGCAGATCGGAGACATTTTCAAGCCTATTGTGAGGCCAAGCTCAGTTGTCCGGGAACAGAAAGGGCGGTCCGCAAGCGTTTGCCACCGCCCTACTTTGTCAACCAAACTACGGCACGCGTTCCAGAACCAGCAGCCCGCCGTCGTAATCGCCTGTCAACTCGGGTGTCACGCCGTGCTGCATTAGGTAGTCGCCCGAAAGCACGGTGCCGGTCTTCTGGTCGAAGGCCCCCTCGACCACGCGTACCCGGTAGCGGGAGTCACCCTTGAGTCCTTGGAAGCGCAGCGCCGGCAGCATGCGCAGATACTGCTGGTGGTCCCTGAACGCGAACAGGCAGGCCTGGTTGCCATCCTGTGCGACGTAAGACGTGGACGACAGACCGTTGGTGCCGCGCGGCGAGGCGAGACGGTACAGCGCGCCCTCCTGCACGGTCTTGCGGATCCACTTGTAAATTTCGACCATCTTTGACGAGTAGGTCATGTCGGCGTCCGGCCATTTGTTCAGGTTGCCGCCGATACCGAGTGAGCCCTGCATCGCCACCAGATAGCGGTAGCGCAGCGGGGTCGTGCGGCCGTTCATGTTCGGCACATCGGTGACCCATGCCATCATCGACTTGGTCGCGTAAATGTAGCTGTAACCTTCCTGGATCTTGAGGCGATCGAAGGCCTCCGTGTTGTCCGATGTCCAGAACTCCTCGACGCGTCGCATCAGTTCCAGGTCGATGCGGCCGCCACCGCCCGAACATCCTTCAAACTCCACTCCCGGATGCCGTGCCCGCAATCGATCCATGATGTTGTACATGTTGCGGACGAACTTGACCCAGATCTCGCGCTGCTCGGCTTCGGGCACATTTTCCCAGCCGGGTTCGCCGAAGGGCCGGTTCATATCCCACTTCACGAAATCGATTGCGTTGTCGGTGAGCAATCCGTCGAGCACGCCGAAGATGTGATCCCTCACATCGTCGCGCGCCATGTTCAGGACCAGTTGATTGCGAGCCTCGGTACGCGGGCGACCCGGGAAGTGCATGGCCCAATCGGGATGCGCGCGGTAGAGGTCAGAATCCGGGTTCACCATCTCAGGTTCCACCCAGAAGCCGAATTTCATATTCAGTCCGTGCACGTGATCGATTAGCGGCTTCAGCCCGTTCGGGAATTTTTTCGGATTGACGACCCAGTCGCCAAGACCGGCGTGATCGGTGTTGCGCGCTCCGAACCACCCATCGTCAATCACGTACAGTTCGACGCCCAGTTTGGCCGCTTTGTCGGCCAGGGTCTTCTGGCCGTCTTCTGTCACGTCGAAGGTTGTTGCTTCCCAGGAGTTGTAGAGCACCGGGCGCAGTTTCGCAGCACCGCCCTGCAGCAGGTTCTCCCGCTCGAACATGTGCATGGTGCGCGACATCTCGCCGAAGCCGTGCCGCGAGTAGCCCAGGTACAGCCACGGGGAAGCCAGCTTTTCGCCGGGCTTGAGCGGCCACGAAAAATCGAAATCGTTGTAGCCGGCAGTCACGCGCGTGCGGCCGTCGTGAACGCGTTCCGCAGTCACCTTCCAATTGCCCGACCAGCCCAACGCGCCGTACCAGACTTCACCCGAAGTTTCCGTCGCGGCGCCCGCATCCAATGCGAACCAGGGGTTCATGCGGTGGCTGGTGGTCCCTTCACGGCTCTCCAGGATCTTCTTGCCTTGAGCCAGAATTTCCTGCTGCAATTGCCACTCACCGGCCCAGCGACCGGCCGAGTAAGTGAGCCGGTAATCAACGCTGGGCGGAACTTCCATCACACCCGATTGCAGATTCTCGATGACCACGTTCGCGGCACTCGTGTTTTCGACAATCGCCTGCCGCCGCAGCACGCCGGAGCCCGGAAACACCTCATAAACAAGCGTGACGCGGAGTCCGCCTTTGATGTCCCTCAGGATCGCTTCCAGCCGGTTGCCGTCGATGTGCGCCGAATCGAACTTCAGCGCGGCGTCGCGTACACCGTTTGGCAGCGTTGCTTTCAAGCAGGGCTCGACAAACCTGAGCCCGCCGAAGGCTGGGAACTCGTCAGGCGTCATATCTTCCGGCGACTCAAACGAGGAAATCCCGTTCGACAACGGGATCAATGCAAAATCTTCGAAGTTCGTGGCTCGTCCACCCCAGTGGACGGGCACGAGGGCGCCGGCGGAGTTCACTCCGATGACGTAGGACGACGAACCGGTGTCGAGAATCCAGAGATTGCGTCCTGGCGCCTGGCGGACGGATTGGGCCGGCAGGGCGAGGGCGGCGAGGGCGAGAAGAGCAAGTGTACGCACGAAGGAATTCTATCGCGTGATGGGGTCGACGACTGCGGACAGGCCACGCTTACGCCGTTTGGACGAGGATGATCGACTTGCATCGACGCCCCGGCGGAGTCTTCAAACGCCGTCTCAAGCGCGATCCGCGCGCGGGTAGCTCGGGAGGAAAGCGAACAGGCTGGCGGACACCAGCGTGGCGCCAGCCAGCAGGGACAGTAGGGCCGTGTAGGAGCCTGTCGCGTCAAACGCCCGGCCCATCACCACGGGACCGATCGCTCCGGCAATGGCGTAGGCCGTCCAGGTGAAGCCGTATAGCGTCGAGAACGAACGCAGGCCGAAATAGCGCGTCAGCAAGTAAGGCGTGATGTCGGCTTCCCCGCCGAGCCCGAATCCTATCAACGCCGCAGCTAACAGTCCGACTGGCGCCGATCGGGCCGCGGCGAGCAGCGCTATGCCCGCCGAAGTCCCGACCAGCAACGACAGACCGACTCGCGGAGCGAAGAAGCGATCGAGCAGGTATCCGGTGACCAGGCGTCCACAGAAACTCGCCAAGCCCAGCGTGGATGCGGCGAGCGCGGCCGTACCTGCGGAAATGCCCCGGTCTGTCAGAAGCGGCGAAAGGTGAGTGATCGCGCCGTTGACGCTCATCGACCCCAGGAAGAGCGTCGCCACGATGATCCAAAACGCGCGGGAGCGCAGACCCGCAGCGACTGTGAAGCCCGCCAGCGAGTGGTCCACGGCAGTCCGTTCGCGCGGCCTCTCGCGCACAAAGAGTGCGGTCAGCGGAATGCCGAACAGGAGGATCAGGCCGCCCAACACGGCGTACGCGAAGCGCCAGCCAAAACTGGATATCAGCCGTTGTGCCAGCGGCGGGAAGAGCATCGCGCCGGTGCCCACACCGGCCATGACAAGTGAAAGCGCCAGGCCGCGCCGGTGATCGAACCATGTGGATACCGCGCGCGAGTAGCCCATCTGCGTGGTGCCGTTGCCGACGATCCCTATCACGACGAATGTCGCGTAGAGGTGCACCAGGCTCGGTGTCAACAGGCTCAGCGAGCCGAACGCGGTACCAAACACGGCCATGCAGGGGAGCACGATTTTGCGCGGTTCGAAGCGGTCCAGCAGGTGCCCCAGTGGCGGCGAACCGACCGCCACGGTGAGCGCGGCCAAGCCGAACGCCGCCGAGATAGCCTCGCGGCTCCACCCGAACTCCACGCTGAGCGGCTTCAGGAAGATGCCGAACGTGAAGACCAGCAGCGAGCCGAAACCCACCATCACGCCGAAGTAGGCGGCAGCCACAACGCGCCAGCCGGGGTTGTGGCTAGTCATGCCTCCCTCGTGCCGGGAATGGTGGGGCGGCTTTGGAGCGCCGCCCCACTGCGCTCAGTCGCGAGAGTAGCCATGCGCGGCAGAGCGTTTCCCTCCCATCCGGTGCGCCTCGTCCGAGAGCGCGTGCACCCCGCTCGCGTCGATCCAGCGATTGTAGAAGTTGAACAACGCGCATACGGTGATGGCGAAGTAGATCGCTTCGTCCTCCCATCCGGCTTGATACAAGGGCTGCATGTCCGCTGCTGTAATCCGCGGCGAGTCGTGATTCACCTTATCGATGAAGCGGAACAACGCCTTGTGCTGCTCGTCCAGCCCCGAGCTTTCGAGATCCCCCAGTACCGCCCAGACTAATGCCTCGCTGCCCAGAAGTTCCGCCGCGACCGCGGCGTGTGACTTCAGTCAAAACGGGCAGTCGTTGCGATACGACGTGTAGGCCGCAATTAACTCCCGGATGCCTGGGCTGATAGGTGCGGGCTCGCGCATGATCTCCTGAGTGAACCGCGCCAGATGATTCGTCGCCTTCGGGTGAAAAGCGAACATGTGCCAGATCTGCGGATACTCCGCACCGGCATTCTGCATCATGCGGATGCTGTCGGTGAACGATCCCGGCTTGGGGTCATTCTCCACTCCCGGCAGGAACATAGGCTCCATCTTCTTCTTCATAGCCGGCTTCGGATTGTCGTTGGCCATGGTGTTCTAATTGTCCTCTTCGCAGCAATACATGCAACGGGAAACGCGCTTCGCCCATTCAGGCGGGGGCCGCCCGATCAGTAAATCAGCTTGAGCGCGAGTTGGAACAGCCTCGGAGCGCTGCTCTGCAAAATGCGCCCGAAATCAGGCGAAGCAATGTCCACTTCCGGAAGATAGAAGTTGGCGTGGTTGGCAATATTGAAGCCTTCCGCCCTGAATTGCAGCCGGCGACTCTCCCCCAGCGGGAAGTTCTTCAGCAATGAGATATCCACATTCGCCAGCCCTGGTCCGCGCACTGCGTTGCGGCCTTCATTGCCAAACTGGCCGGCTTGCGCCACCGAATCCAGACGTTGGAACGCGCTGCGGCTCACCCATTGATCCGGAGTATGAGGTCCGGCATTGGGATCGCTCACCAGGTTCGGGCGGCTTGAGTAGAAACCTGAGATTTCGGGCGCACTACCTTGCTGCGAGACGTTCGCGCTGTCGTAAACCGTGAACGGCGTACCGCTCGAGAAACTGCCGATGGCGTTCACCTGCCAGCCGTTCACGAGCATGGCTGCGGCTTTGTTCGCCCGCTTCCAATTTGGAAGTTCGTAGCTTCCGCTGACCGCCAGCCGCTGCCTCGCGTCGAAGAGCGACGGTCCGTGCTCCGCCGCAAGGTTGAACGGGTTCTGCGCCAGATCGTTCTCGCCCGCCACCAGGCGCGGCGCTGAACCGGACACGTTGAAGGAGGACACGCCGTCGAGACTCTTCGAGAACCAGTAAGAGACCTGAAAGCCAAGTCCGCTGGAGAAATGACGCGACAGGGCTGCCTGGAGCGCGTGGTAGGTGGAGTTGGCTTCGTTGCTGATCAGCCCGACGGAGGCGTAGGCGCAGGCTCCACCGGCGGCGGGGCAATCCGCGTGGATGCGGCGCTGGTCGATGTTCTGGGACGTAGAACCGGGGCCAAAGACCGGCGGATTCGCCTCAATCAATCGCGGCAGGCGGGTGCCCTTGTTGCCGACGTAGCGCACGTCCAGCAGGTAGTCGTGGGCAATTACCCGTTGCACCGAGACGTTCCAATCCTGAGCGTAGGGCGGCCGCATGGCCTGGTCGACGGTCAGTATGGTGGCGGGCCGGGCGAACGACAAATTCGCGAAGGGCGGCGCCTGGCTGCCCCACGGGTTGGCAATATCGAACCCGGGCCCCGGCACCTGTACGGCCTGGGTCCAGGGCAGCGCGCTGACCGGAGCTTGCAGCGGGCCGCCCTCGCCGTTTGTGAACGAGTCGTAGAAGATGCCGTAGGCAGCGCGCACGGTCGTCCTCCCGTCTCCCGTCGGATCCCAAGCCAGCCCGATGCGCGGCATCAAGCCCTTGTGGTAGACGCGGGCAATCCCGTCGGCAACGCCGGGGTCGCCAGGGAACAGCAAGCCGGCAGGCGCGTTTGAGTACACGCTGGATTGCCGGCCCGGGGCCCACTCGTTCAGACGATTGCGAATCTCGCTGTAGGGCGTGTTCACTTCATAGCGCAGTCCGTAATTCAGAGTCAGGCGCGGGGTCAGACGCCACTCGTCTTGTGCGTACCCAGCCGCCATAAAGTTTCTCAGACCGCGGTCGAACTGGCCGCCTCCCTGGAAGAACGTAACCGACTGGCCGGTGAGGAAACTCGCAAATGAATCACTAAAAGGGAAAGGTGCGAAAACGAAGAAGCCGTTCGTCGCGATGCCGTAGACCAGGTTAATCTGGTTGCGGGTATATTCTGTGCCGAACTTGTAGGTGTGCCGGCTGGCGTTGTGCACCAGCGAGTAGCTGCCCTGGTAAGTATTCTGATACGTGTTGCGCGGGCCGGTTATCGGGTCTCCGACGCTGGCGTAGCCGCTCACGATCAGGTACGGCGGACCGGACGCAACCCCGAGCGTCGGCTTATAGTCGAAACCCAGCGTACTCGGGTCAGTCTGATTCAGCCGCTGCCCGAACAGGAAGGCGTTGCGAAAGAACGCAGCCTTCACCGTCTGCACGGTTCGCGGCGAGTACAAGTGGGTGTGCGACAGCGCTACGGAGTGGGTACGTCCGTCGTTGCCTACGGGGAAACCCGGGACATCCGCGCCACTGATGGAGAGCGGGTCGACGGAGTGGCTGCTTGACGTCGCGTAGCGGGCGAAGAACTGATCGCCATTGCCGAAATAGTGGTCCAGCCGGAGGCCGCCCTGATCGCCGTTGTTGGTCAGCATTTGCGTTGAAGCATACAGCGAGGGCGAGAGGTTCCCCAGCGGATAGAAACCCAGGTTCTTGGCTGAAACGGGGCTGAGCATGTAGGCGGGCAGGATGCCTCCGGGCACCGGTCCGCCCGCAAAGTAGTTGATAAGCGGGACGGCATGGCCGCTCTGCGGATCGGTCAGACCGCTGAAATCACCCATGCGCTCGGCTGGCGTGGGCACGATCGCGGCTTTCGTTTTGCCTTCCCGGTCGCGTAGGCCCTCGTAGTAGGCAAAGAAGAAGTCCTTGTTCTTGCGCAGCGGGCCGCCTACCGTTGCGCCGAACTGATTCTGGTGCAGCGGCTCGGTAGTGGGCGCGAAGAAGTTGCGCGCGTCCAAATCGTTGTTGCGCAGGAACTCGTAGACCGCTCCGTGGAACTCATTCCCGCCGGAGCGTGTGACGACCGTGGTGGTCGCGCCGCTGGTCCCACCGTACTCGGCCGGGGCGTTGGAGGTGAGAATGCGGAACTCCGAGATCGCGTCCACGGGCGTCCGCAGGGCGAACCCGCCATCGACGCTGTTCACATTGGAAACACCGTCGAGAACATAGCCGTTCGACTCGGGCCGCTGCCCGTTCACTGCATACGCCTGGCCACTGCGGAGCGAGCCACCCGACTCGGCCAGCCCCGCAGTCATTGGGGCAACGCCGGGCTGCAGCAAGCCGAGCTGAGTGAATGTGCGTCCGTTCAGCGGCAGATCGGTCGCCTCCTGCCCGGAAACGACGTTGCCCAGCGTCGATCCCAAGTCCACGGTTGCGCCGTCGGCCGTCACCTTCACTTCGCTCCGGGTGCCGGCGATCTCAAGGTGGACCGGAATGCGGACGGTGCGGTTAATATCTAGATGCACCTGCTCGGCCCGGTAGGGAGCGAATCCAGTTGCGGCGACGCCCAATTCATAGTCACCGACTGGCAGGAAAGCGAAATGGAATGACCCGTCTTTCGCCGTAGGCTGAACCGCGGAGAAGCCGGTGCGCGGATTCCGTGCGGTCACGACCGCCTGCGGTACGCCCGCGCTGGAGGGATCGAGGATCCGCCCTTCCAAAACGCCGGTCGGATCTTGTGCGTGTGCAACCAGACACACGGAGAGTGCGGCAACGAGGCCAAAGTTTTTCATATGGAAAGTCCCAGTAGTGGGGCGATATTAACAGGAGAAGTAAGTACAGTTCAATTGGCTGAAACTATTAATACAAAAGTATTAGTTGATCCCGCGTTGACGGGAACAACTCGAGCCTGGGACCAGTTGAAACACAACGCCCATCCGAACAGCGCCTTTTCTCCTAATCGGCGTCGGATTCATCGCGAGGTTGTGCTGGTGTGTGCTAGTGGTTACAGATTATTGCGCGGGACGTAACCCCACCCTAAAATACAAAGGATCGGGCCCGTCCAGGGGAGTCGAGCTCATTCTGCGCCCGCCAGTCAAGTAGGTATATCATCTCGTTCGCCCGTATTCACACAGCGGTGAAACGTCAATCAGCGAACAGTCAGGAACCGAGTCGCTTGGGAATTCAGAAATCGCTGCTTTGGATGCTGCTGTGTGCCGCTATGATGCGCGCCCAGGATCCAAGTGCTGTCCTGGAAGGGCTGGTCACGGACAAATTGCAGGCGGCAATTCCGAACGCCACCGTCACTTTAGCCAATGCGCGGACAGGTCTTGTCCGGAAACAGTTGACCACAGCGGAAGGGACCTACGCATTTCCGGTCCTTCCGGTGGGCGAGTACACCGTGACCGTCGAGAAGGACCAGTTTGCCCCGTTCAAGCAGGCATCCGTTCGTCTGAACGTCAATCAGACAGTGCGCCTCAACATCACCCTGGAGATCGCCGCGGCAATTACGGCAGTGCAGGTGGAAGCTTCTCAGGAACTGGTGCAGACGAGTTCGAATGTGCTCGGTAGCGTGGTGTCGGACCGCGAAGTCACGGACCTGCCGCTGAATGGCCGTAACTTCTCGCAACTCGGCCTGCTACAGCTTGGCGTCGTCCCGATGACCAGCGGGTTGACCGAGCAGGGTGGCCAGCGGCGCGAGGGCCACGCCTACATCGTCAATGGGCAGCGCCCCGAGTCGAACAACTACCTGGTGGATGGGGCCCGTGTGGTGAACCGGATCGACGGCGGGATCGGGTTGAAGCCGCCGGTGGACGCGATCGACGAATTCAAGATCCTCACGCACACCGCGCCAGCGGAGTACGGCGGTACCAGCGGCGGAAACACCAGCGTTGTGACGCGCTCGGGCGGCAACGACATTCACGGAGCACTCTACGATTTCCTGCGCAACGACCGGCTCGACACGCGCAACTACTTCGTTGGCCGGACGGAACCGCTCAAGCAGAATCAGTTCGGCGCGACGACGGGCGGTCCGATCCGCCGCAACCGGCTGTTTTACTTCGGCTATTACGAGGGCTTCCGCAACCGGCAGGGCATCACGCGCGGCGACTCGGTGCCAACGACCGCGCAGCGCTCGGGCGACTTCTCCGCCAACAAGACTCCACTCACCAACACAGTCACTGGCCAGTTGTACCCGGGCGGAATTCTCCCCTCTTCCCAGATCAACCCACTGGCCAAGAGCCTGCTGAAGTACTATCCGCTGGGCCACATCTCGCCCTCGTTCTTCTCCTCCACCCAGCCCCTCGCGAACGACACCGACCAAGCCGGTGGCAAGTTCGATTACGTTCTTGGAGCAGCAGATACGGCTTCGGCGAGATACACTTTTTCGCGCGGCTATACACGCGACCCGTTTTCCATCCTGGGTTCGGATCTGCCCGGATTCCCGGTCGAGAACAACACGCGCACGCAGCTTTTCAGCATTGCGGAGACGCACGTTGCCGGAAGCACGATCAACTCATTCCGCGGGTCGTTCTTCCGCGATTTCATTTTTCTAGAGAGCCGGCTGAGTGGGCTGTCGCCGGCAGGGCTTGGCTTTGGCTACGACACGACCACGGCCATGGCGAAGGGCGCGCCTTTCATCATCGTGAACGGCTATTCCAACATGGGCGACCCCGCCATCGGTCCGCGTGACACCACGCAGAACGATTTCGAGTTTCAGGATTCCCTGGCGCTCACTACCGCCCGGCACAGCTTCAAGTTTGGCGCGCTGATCCGGCGCACTCAGGTGAACTCGGTCCAGGGCCATTACGCCAACGGTGTCTACAACTTCACAAGCACCCCGGCGAACGATCCGTTCGCCAACTTCCTGTTGGGTACGCCCAGCACTTTCACACAGGGCGGCGGTGACTTCTATCGCGGCCTGCGGAGCTGGGACCTCGCGTTCTATGCGCAGGACGAATGGCGCATCTCAAATAGATTCACTTTGAACTACGGCGCCCGCTACGAAATCAGCACGCCCTTCAGCGAGATCAACAACCGCTTGAACGCCTTCGCCCCTGGGCGGCAATCCGTGGTGAACCCGAAAGCGCCCCTCGGAATCCTGTTCCCCGGCGACCCGGGCGTACCCAGCACGATCGCGCCCACCTACTACAAAGGCGTCATGCCGCGCGTCGGAATGGCGTGGGACCCGGACGGGACCGGCAAGTGGGCGATTCGGACGTGCTATTCCATTTTCTACGACACTATCGCGAATGGCGTCGGCGGACCGCTGCGCGTTGCGACCCAATCGGCCCCGTGGGTCACCATGCGGCAGGTGACCGGAAACAACGTCAATTTCGCTCAGCCGCTTGGGACATCGACTTTCACCACGGGTGTGTTTACGAACCCTACGAACCTGTTCACCATCGGGAACGACCTGCGGCCCCCGTACGCGCAGGATTGGAACCTCTCCATCCAACGCAGGCTGGGGCGGCAGGTCCTCGACTTGCGCTATGTCGGAACGAAAGGCACCCGGTTACCGCGTTTTGTCGAGGCCGACCCAGCCGTGTATGCACAGGGCGCAACCGCTGGAAATGCGGGCCGACGCCGCATATACGCCGGCTGTCCGAGTGCCAGCGCCCCGTGCTCTCTGGGCTACGTGGCGCTCGTGACAGACTCCACCAGTTCCACCTACCACTCCGCGCAAGCCAGCCTTTCGCGCCAATTCCACAACGGTTCCGGGTTCACCGCTTCCTACACCTTCGCGAAGGCACTCGACTACGTATCGAGCCTGCACATCGCGGGACCCGCTCCGATTCTGGTTTCGGGAGAGATGGACCTGGCGCAGAACCCTTTCGACTTAAAAGCCGAGCACGGGCCGTCGCTGTTCGATGCACGGCACAGGCTGGTCGCCAACGGGATGTTGGAGATTCCCTGGTTACGCTCCTCCCGCCGCCTCACGCGAGCACTGCTCAACGGCTGGCAGGTGAACGGGATCGTCTCCCTCGCCTCGTCCACGCCGTTTACCGTTTACGATTCCAGGAACGTCTCGTTGCAGGCGCCGATCCCGCCGGTAGCCGGCACGTTCTCCAGCAAACCTGACCAGGTGGCGAGTTGCACCGACGGACCGCACTCGCCCCAGCAGTGGGTCGCGGCGTCGGATTTCCGGCGCTTAAACGCGGTGGCGGAAGCCGGCCAATTCGGCAATGAAGGGCGCAACACCTGCCGCGGGGCGGGCATCCTCAACGCGGATGTCTCTCTCGTCCGGAACTTCCCCGTGCGGGAGAAGGCCAGCCTGCAGTTCCGCGCCGAGTCGTTCAACGTCATGAACCACGCCAATTTCGGCCTGCCGGTGAACGATCTGGCATCGCCCAATTTCGGCCGAATTCTCGAAGCCGGAGCGCCGCGATTGATCCAGTTCGCACTCAAGTTGCTGTATTGATCGCATCGCAGGGCGGCGTCAGACCGCTGATCCGGCTGTCTCCTCCCCTGGTCCTTGCCGCGCCTGGAAGATAGATTGGACAGCTTGGCCGCGTTACACTGGAAAGACTCCCGATTGCCCCCGTCGCTGCTGCCGGCGTTTTGCTTTGCCGAGCGCGGGTCCGGCTGTTGGATTTATCGCAAAAGAACCAAATGGCACAAGAAATTACTCTCGACTTCCTGGGCGATCTGCGCCGCACGCACAATTGCGGGCAATTGCGCGCCTCCGACGACGGACAGAAAGTCGTACTGATGGGTTGGGTGTATCGCCGCCGCGACCTGGGCGGCGTGATCTTCATCCACCTCCGCGACCGTGAAGGAGTGACTCAAATCGTCTTCCGGGCCGAATCCGATGCTGCGATTCACAGCCGCGCCGAGACTCTGCGCTCCGAATTCGTGATCGGCATCGAGGGCACGGTGGAACGGCGCTCCGCCGATAACGTCAATCCCGGCATCGCCACCGGCGAAGTCGAAGTCGTCGCCGAACGGGTCCTTATCCTGAACACCAGCGAGACGCCGCCGTTTCCCATGGAAGAGCACATCGACGTCAGCGAGGATGTACGACTGAAGTACCGCTACGTCGATCTGCGCCGGCCTCACATGCAGCGCAATATCATCCTGCGGTCACAGATCTCGCTGGCGGCCAGAAAGACTCTATACGACCAGGGCTTTTTGGAGATCGAAACTCCGTTCCTGTGCAAAACTACGCCCGAAGGCGCACGCGACTTCTTGGTGCCCTCGCGCATTCAGAACGGCATGTTCTATGCCCTTCCGCAGTCGCCGCAGATCTTCAAGCAACTGCTGATGGTGAGCGGCTACGAGCGCTATTTTCAGATCGTGCGCTGCTTCCGCGATGAGGACCTGCGCGCCGACCGCCAGCCCGAGTTCACCCAGATCGACATCGAGATGTCCTTCCCCCAGGAAGAGCAGGTCTTCGAAGTGATCGAGCCCTTGATCGAGAAGATCTGCGCCGTGGCGGGCTTTGCGGTCGAGCGGCCGTTCCCGCGCATCACCTACGCCGAAGCGATGCGGAGCTATGGCATCGACAAACCTGACATGCGGCTACCACGCTTCTGGCCAGTCGAAGATCTCTTCCCGGCCGAGGCGAATCTGACGGCCGCCGGACTGCCGCTCGTTGCGATCCACATCCCGAACACCGGCGTCGTCTCCCGCAAGGAGCGCGATGATCTGAAGGCCTACGGACAGGAGCGCGGCCTGCGCGTTTACGACGATGCCAAGCGCCTGGACCGCGACTATCCGGAGGCGATGGAAAAGGTCCGCGAGCGTGTGGGTGTTGGCGAGAGCGACCTTTTGTTCCTGGCCGGCTGGCCGTCGGAGCCGCAGGGGCATCGTCCGGCGGAAACGGTGTTTCAAGCGTGCGGCCAGTTGCGGCTGTTCGCGGCGCAGAAGTTCAGCGACCGGCACAAACTGCTGGACCCCAAGGTTTTCAAGTTCGTTTGGGTTCTGGAATTCCCGATGTTCGAATGGGATGCCGAGGAGACCCGCTGGGCTGCGGCACACCACCCATTCACCTCGCCGCATGATGAGGATATCGACAAGCTGACCAATGATCCGGCAAATTGCCGCGCGCGGAGTTACGACGTCGTTCTGAACGGCACGGAGTTAGGCAGCGGGTCGATTCGTATTCACCGCCAGGACGTGCAGGCGCGGGTCTTCGACGCAATCGGGATGTCGCGCGAAGAGGCCAACGGCAAGTTCGGCTATCTGCTGGAAGCACTCACTTTCGGCGCCCCGCCACACGGCGGCATGGCGCTGGGACTTGACCGCCTGGTGATGCTGCTGGCCGGTGAACCGTCGATCCGCGACGTGATCCCATTCCCCAAGACCGCCAAGGGAACTGACCTGATGAGCGAGGCTCCCTCGCCCGCTAACCCGCGTCAGTTGCGCGAACTGGGCATTCAACTGCGCGTCCGCGAGTAACGCCGGCTAGTTCGCGCTCAAGGGCGTGGGGTTTCTGCAATCTCGATCCCGGGCCAGCCCGCTGAGTTCTCGGCGAAAGACCTGAGTCCGGCAGCGGTCAGCTCGGCGAGTTGGCGGAACAGTTCCTCGTCGGGCGTCTTGAAATTGAAGCAGGCCTTGCCCTGCATGCGCTGCCTAAGTTCCGGTGATATCCGCTTCTGCAATTGCGGGTTCATGTACACCGGCATGAAGTGGAAACTCACGTAGTTCTTGCCTGTACGCACGGCGCCGAACATGACGGGCTTGCCTCTGTAACGCACCCGCAGCGCATCGGTGGAGAAGTGATCCTGACGATCCTGCGTGATGCTCAACTGGTCCTTGTGAGCCAGCAGGATGGCGCGCAGCGCAGCGAAGGTCTTTGAGAAGTCCTCATTCTTCGGCATGGATTAAGCGGATGCAGGAAATCGTACGAGGATTCAGGCTTGCTACGCACGTCCCGCACAATGCCTCATCGAGACGCCTCCAGTTCTGGTAGAGTGTCGGGCGCATGGTTACAATTCGTGAAGTCGCCCGCCAAGCGAAAGTTTCCGTCGGAACAGTGTCGAATGTCCTGGCCGGGTCAGCTACGGTACGCGCCGAGTTGCGCCGCCGGGTCGAAGAGGCGATGCGCGGGCTGGATTATCACCCTAATCAAATCGCCCGCAGCCTGAAAACGCGGCAGACAAAGACCCTGGGGCTAGTGATCTCCGACATCACGAACCCGTTTTTCCCGCAGGTGGTGCGAGGCGCCGAGGATGCCGCGATGGAGAGCGGCTACCTGCTGATCACTTTGAATACCGACGACAATCCCGAGCGAGAACGGCACGCCTTGTCTATGCTGCGCGCTCGCAAGGTGGACGGGTTGCTGTTGACGGTGGCTTCCGCCCGCGAAGATCTGAACCACGTCGAGCAATTTCAAGCCTCGGGTCTGCCGATTGTGTGCATCGACCGAAAAGTGCCAAATATCGCTCTGGACCTGGTTTGCTCGGACAACGCTCGCGGGGCGCGAATGTGCATGCAACACCTGTTGTCGCGTGGTCACCACCGGGTCGGGTATTTGTCGGGTTCCGTTGGTTTGTTCACAGCCGAAACCCGCTTGGCCGGCTTCAATCAGGCGCTGGCGGAGGCAGGTATCAGCGGCGATCCCAGGCTGGTGCGGCACGGCGATTTCCGGCTCGAGAGCGGTTACCGTCTAGCCAAAGAAATGCTGCTCGAGCACGATCCGCCTAGCGCGCTGTTCGCCTCCAACGCGATGATGGGCTTCGGTGCGCTCAAGGCGATCCACGAACTCGGTTTACGCTGCCCGGAAGACGTGGCGCTCGCGATGTTCGACGACGTGCCTTTCGGCGACGTGATCCAACCCAGATTGACTGTCGTCGCTCAGCCTGCCTATGAGATGGGACGGGTTGGGGCGCAGTTGTTAATCGCTCGACTGGAGGGCCGGGAAAACAGTCCGGGACCGATCAACTACACTCTGGTGCCTGAGTTGCTCGTGCGGGAATCGACGATTGTGCGGCGATCTTGACTAAAGCTGGCTGGAAAAGGCAAATTCTGGGGAATTCTGACGACCACCCACCGAGTGAGGGGGCCCGACCTCTTAAACTAGTAGATTGATGGCGACAGCGGTCGAACCGAATAGCAGCAAGCAAAAACGAGACCCGCTGAAGTGGGTCACGTACCTGATTTCGGCCATTTGTTTATGGTGGGTCTACCACAACTTCGCGTGGCGGACCGAGATCCCGAGGTTGCGGGCCGTTCATTGGTGGTGGATCGCCCTGGCCTGCTGCTTCGATTTTCTGGTGTACCTGGTTCAGTCCTGGCGCTGGAACGCCCTGCTGAAGCCGGTCGCCCGGGTTCCGTATTGGCGCACGGTGCAAGCAGTCTATATTGGCCTGTTTGCGAACGAGGTTCTGCCCTTAAAAAGCGGCGAAATCGTGCGCTGCTACCTGCTGGCCCACTGGAATCATCTTCCCTTCCCAAAGGTCTTTTCCGCCGCGATGATCGAACGGCTGATCGACGGGATCATTCTTGTGGCTGGCTTCTATTGGATTTTGCGGCATGGGCACCTGCCGAATCGCGTGGAGGTTGGAGTCGCCGTACTCGTGGGGTTGGTGATCGTGCTCGGCACACTCGTCCTTTTTGCGGTGCTCAATAAGCGCTTCGCCCACCACGTCACCACCGGCCACCGCTGGTCGGAGTCGTTGCTGATGATCGTCGAAGGGCTGCACCTGATGGCACGCTCGCCTTCCTCCTTCGAGGGCTGCTTCGCGAGCGTGGTCTACCTCGGGCTACAGGTCGTGCCAGTGTATGCCTTGATGGCCAGCTATCAGTTGGGTCTCGACTGGACAGCCGCTGTGACCGTGCTGCTGATCGTGCGCCTGGGCACCATCGTACCTGGCGCGCCCAGCAACATTGGCGTGTTCCAGTTGGTCGCCTTCCTCTCCTTGCACACGGTGCTTGGCGTGGAGCGCGAGACCGCCAAGAGCGTAGCGTTTTTGATGTTCCTGGTGATCACCGTTCCTCTGCTTGTCGGCGGCAGCATCGCACTGGCCTTCACGGGTTCCGACTTGCATGAGGTCTACGAACAAGCGCGAAACTACAAGCATCATCCGTTGAAGCTTGGCAAGCCGGAGCGGGAGCGGAAGTAGCACCCAGGCGCGTCCGTCCAGAAACGCCCGGCACAGGGTTCTGCTGTCCGCGCCTGCCAGCCGGGCCCTTCAGATCAGATAGATTAGAGGTCTTATGGGAATACTCCTGCGAAACTCCGTGCGGACTGCGGCGCTCGCCATCATCGCCTTCGCCGCCACGACATCGGCTCCTGCCCAGACTCCAAAGTTGCGCATCATCGCGATTGGCGCGCATCCAGACGATTGCGACATCCAATTCGGCGGCACGGCCGCCAAACTCGCACGTGCGGGCCACCGCGTCAAATTCCTGGCACTGACCAACGGCGACGCGGGGCATCAGACCATCGCCGGTGCGCCGCTGGCAAAACGCCGCTACCTGGAGGCCCAGGAGTCGGCCCGCCGCCTGGGCATCGCGGAATACCAGATTCTGGACAACCATGACGGGGAATTGATGCCGTCGCTCGAAGTTCGCCGCCAGGTAATTCGCGCAATCCGCGAGTGGAAAGCCGATATCGTGCTGGCGCCGCGGCCCAACGACTACCACCCCGATCATCGCTACACCGGCGTGCTAGTCCAGGACGCGGCTTACATGGTTGTAGTCCCGAACGTGGTCGCAGATACGGCGCCGCTCGAGAACAACCCGGTATTCCTGTACTACTCGGATGGGTTCCAAAAGCCCGCGCCCTTCCGGCCCGACGTCGTCGTCTCTATCGACAGCGTGTGGCAGCAGAAGATCCATGCGCTCGACGCGCACATCTCCCAATTCTACGAGTGGCTTCCCTGGGTGGATCACGAACTCGACTCCGTCCCCAAGGACGTCAAAGCGCGGGAAGCGTGGCTCGGGAAGATCCGTGACCGTGAGTTAACCGATGCGGCACGCAAGACATTGCAGGAGGAACTCGGCAGCGCGGCCGCAAACGTGACCCACGTCGAGTCTTTTGAACTGTGCGAGTACGGCCGCCGTCCGAGCATTGCCGAATTGAGAGCGCTGTTCCCGCTGAACTAAGGCGTTAGCGCTGTGGGACGGAGCTCCAGCGCCGCGTGGGGCCACCAGGCCCCGCTCCGGAACTACTCAATGCGGACGCGGGAACTGTCCGGGCTGTTCTGGAGCGCTGGCCCACTTCGCGAGAGCCGCTCGCCAATCAAGGTATGATAGCCATCTTATGATTCGAACCTTCTTGCTGTGCCTTTTCCTCGCCACGGCCTGCCTGCAGGCCCGGCCTCCGGTCTACGTGGTGCTGTGGTTCGATACCGAAGATTACATCGAACCTGCCTCCGACGACGCTGCACTGCGTATCGCAACGGACCTGACGGCCGAAGGCGTGCAGGCCACATTCAAAGTGGTGGGAGAGAAGGCCCGCGTGCTGGAAAGCCGCGGACGGCGGGACGTGATTGAAGCCCTCTCGAAACACGCCATCGGATATCACTCAAACTGGCACAGCGTGCATCCGACGCCGTCAGAGTATCTGGCTCCACTGGGATTCCTCGAAGGCGTAGAGGAGTTTGAGCGGCGTGAGAGCGCGGGCGTCGCCGATGTCAGGCGCGTGTTCGGGACTCAGCCGGTCTGCTACGGTCAGCCGGGCAGTTCGTGGGGCCCACAAAGCAATCCCGCTCTGCGCAAACTCGGCGTGCCGGTCTATCTCGACGAAGGCGACCAGGTTGGATTGAACGAGCAGCCGTTCTGGTACGGCGGGTTACTGCACGTTTTCCACATGGGTCGGAACATGTTCAGGGCGGAGTTGGACAAGGGCGCGGAAGATAAGGCGGCATACGCTACTTTCGACGCCGCGGTCGCACGGCTTGCCACCCAGGGTGGCGGAGTCATCAGCATTTACTACCATCCCAACGAGTTTGTGACCACCGAGTTCTGGGATGCGGCGAACTTCTCACACGGCGCCAATCCGAGTCGTGAAGCCTGGGTGAAGCCGCACCGCCGGACCGAAGCGGAATCGGAGCGTTGCTATGGGGTGCTGCGGCATTTCGTACAGCACATGAAGACGCAGGCTGATGTGCGGTTCGTGACCGCCAAGGACCTGTCGGGCATCTACGCGAGTTCGCTTCCACCCGTGGTTGACAACCAGGCGATCGCGCGACAACTTCACGACAAAATCGTGTTTGGGACAGTGCAAGGCCAGACGCTTTCACCCGCGGACATGCTCGTTGCATTGCTGGGTCTCGCTCCGCAATATGTGGACGGGCCGTCCTCAGCGGGCGCGACAACTTACGCCAGGCCCTCCATCCCTGCGCCAGCTTTCGAAAGTGCGAAGCGCGATGCGGCTGATTTCGTAGCCCGCACCCATCGCCTGCCGAACGTGGTCTTCATCGGCGCTGATACGCTCTCGCTGCCTGACTTCGCCGCCACGCTCGCGGGCAGCATCTTGGAACCAGGCGCCGCCGTGCGGGTGGCTCGGGGCCAGATCGGATTCGAGCCCTACTTCGCCAGCGACCCGCACAAGCCTTTCAATTGGGTGATCCACCCCGAGGGCTTCTCGGGAGCGCATCTGCTCGAACTGGGCCGCCTGCAAGGCTGGACTCTCAAGCCCGCCAAACTGGGCGAACTACGCTAAGACTCGTTGAATGAGGCTTGGTGAGGCGGCGCCGCCCTGCCAACCTCAACTCTCTGTCTTCTCCACCAGCCGTTCCAGCTTTATCGAATAAACCGCCGGCTGCCCTTCCCGGTCCCCCTGGAAAAACAACCGCTGGCTGTCGGGCGAGAACGCGATTGCCGAGGCCGAAGCATCGTGCGAGCGGTGTTCGCAGAGGGTCAATTCGCGGCGTGTGATGCGCAGCAGCAGTAGCGCGTAGGGTGAAGCTTTGCTGCGACTGGCTCCCGCAAACACGGTCGCGTTGGCGTTTCTCGTGAAGCAGCCGAACTGGCTGGTCTTCGCAATCAGCCGGTCGGCTCTGCTATCCACTTCCTGCTCGCGGATGGACACCGCCTCGCCCTGCACGACTGGGTCGTGCAGGTACAGAACCCCCTGTCCATCGGCGCTCCACATGATCTGCAGCACCTTGCCCGGCGGAATGTCCAGCCGGCGTTTGTTCCCGCCGTCCTGCTCGCAGAGCCAGGCTGACCCGTCGCCGCAGCGCCAAACCACCAGCGCGCGGCGGGGATTGGGCACGGGTTCAATAATCGGGACGTCGTGCCGTAGCACTTGCTCGGCTTGGGATTTCGATCCCAGGCGCAACTTCATCAGTGCGTTACTGCCGGAATTCACGGCGAACCAGAGCGAGGTCCCGTCTTCGCTTGGCGCGAGTGAGGAAGTTCCGTCCAGCGGAGCCGGAGCCTCCCACAGCGGAGTAATCCGCAAACTCCCCAGCACTACCGAGTAGAGCCCGGCGCCATCCAGGTAATAGGCCGTGTGATCGTCTCCAGACAGCGCGAAAGCACTTGAATTGAGGTGGGCCGCTGCGGTGAGCACGCGGCTTTGCCCGGACTTCAAGTCCATCCTCTGGAGTTGCAGCGTGCCGCTGCGGTCCGTGGCCAGGATGACGAATTCGCCGCGCCGGGCAACGGCTCGACCGGGCGGCTCCGGCAGGTGGCTCGAATAGGTGGGCTGGGTCAGCCGCAGAATCTCAAACTCAGTGGAAGGATCGGCGTAGCGGCGCCAATCGGCTGGTAGAATCTCGCCTTTCTCGGTGGCCGCGCTCACCAGGCGGGCGGAGGCGGCAAGCAATGCGCCGGCACTGCATGTGGCCAGGAGCATCCGGCGCCGCGAAATGCACTCCGCGCCAGGCTGCCACAGGTCCATGGCCGCCATCTTAGCATTCGTGGGGATGGCTACTGCGCCGGCGGCTTCGCTGGCTCGTGTCCGTGGCCCGGCGGCGCGGTGCGGTAGTGCTCGGCCAACAGGTCCACTCCAAAGTCGTCCTCGAAATCCCGCCATACCGAATGGATGTGGTTGGCCCCGTTTTGGGTGTTATCGTATTCAACCAGAAACGTCGGCGACTGGATCCGGTAGTAGTGCGGGCCGCCCCGCTCGACGACACCTGCCCAGGCAAACCAGAGCCTGTCTCCGGCTTCACGGATGCGCGCCTGTCGCTGTGCCGCCAATTCGCCGGGCAGGTTGTCCACGTACTCGTCCAGCAAGACGTCCAGCAGCTTCCGCTGCGCCGGTGTCAGTTTCGAGGCGGACAGGCCGCTCGGCTGGCCTTCCAACGCGGCTTTACGTGTGCGTTCCGTCAGGATATCCGGATAGGCCTCCGCCGCCACGATGCAGGCCTTAAGTTGGGCCGGTGTCAACGCTTCGAGCAATGCCCGCGCCTTGTCCTCCTCGGCACCTAGCACCCGAAGGCCCTTGCGGGGTCCTTCGCGAACCTCGGCCGGATTCGAGCCGAAAAAGGTCGGATTCCCGACGACACGCCCGTGCGCCACAGTGAAATGCAGACTCACGTGGTGACCCTCAATGCGGTAAGCCCACGGTCCGGCCTCCGTAGGCTCGCCGAAGAGGCTGAAGTGATAGCGCTCCGGGTCCCGCCTGCTTTTCGTATCGTTTTCCATGATCCGGAGGATGTCTTCCAGACTCATGATCGTGGTGGCCTTAATGTAGCCCTGCTGGCTCAGCCCGGCACTCAGGAGGGCCGCCGCCAGAGCCCTCTGGTGCGGGCTCATCTCCTTTAGAGTCAGCCCGTTGCGCGGGCGTCCGTAACGCCCAGGAATGTCGGCCGAAGGGATGTAGTGCCAGAAGAATCGCTCCTCGTCCTCAAAGCGGAAGACCACTCGATCGCGCTGCTCAGGCGTCAAAGAGGCCAGAAAATTCCTGGCCGTGAAGATCATCCGCGGCAAAGCGCGAGGACTATCGTGCGCGGCGGCACCCAGCGCGCACAAGCAGAACAAAGCCCAGATTCGCATTGGGCTCATTTTACAGCGCGACCGGACCTAAAGTTCAAGTTTGTGCGGAAAGCTGCGGCCGCGGGGAGACTTAGAAGCCGAATTCGCGGTGCGTTTCCGGGATGGTGAGGCTGTGGTCCAGGTAGCTGTGGGGGTTGATTGCGTTGCCGCCGATGCGCACTTCGTAGTGCAGGTGGGGCGCTGTGACGCGGCCGGTAGCGCCAGTCGCGGCGATGATCTGCCCCAAATGAACCTCTTGTCCCGGCAACACGTCCATCCGCGAGAGGTGAGCGTAATACGTTCGCATCCCGTGCCCGTGGTCTACGATAATCAGCTTGCCGTAGCCGCCGTACCACTCGGCCGAAACCACGATGCCATCCGCGGTGACCCGGACCGGCGTGCCCTGGGCAGCGGAAATGTCCACGCCCGTATGAAAAATCTGAGCGCCGGCGAACGGATCGTCGCGCTTGCCGTATCCGCTCAAGAGCCGGCCTGTCACGGGCCAAAGCGAAGGTGTGGTGTTCAGCATGAAGCGGCGTGAAAAACTGCTCCCGAACACGTTCAAGTTCGCCGATTTCAGCAAATTGTACTCGTTCAACGACTCGGTATACGTCGGCGCCAGGGCCTTGTCGGAAACCCGCTCTTCACTGAACTGCGGCGCTCGCGCGTCGCCCCCCCCGGCTGCGTTTCGTTTGATACCGAACGACATCGTGACCTCGCTGGCCAGCAGTTGCAGCCGGGCCATTTGGTCGGTGGTCTGACGGGTTTCGTTCAGCAGGTTCTGGTAGCGCGTCCTGAGGATTTCGGTCTGAGCCCGCAACTGATTGTATTGAGACACCTTCCAGGCCATACGGATGTAGCTGGAAACCATTCCGAACAGGGTGAAACAACCGAGCAGGGCCAAACCCAGGACCGTGAAGATGATCTTCTGATCGACGTGAAAACGCCGTATGCGCCCGTGCAGGGAGTGTGCGAGAACAACAATGAAATATGGTTGATTCATCGTCGGCCAAGAGCCACAGCTTCCGACGCGCCGGAGCGGGACGATACTTTCCTGTCCCTGCTTCGCCGCCTGTCTGCGAACAGACGACTACTGCCCGTGAACCTTCAAAGCTACCAGCCGATGCCGCCTGTGTCAACCTTCGCGCATCCTGTGTCAGCGGGACACACCAGACCCCCAAGCCGGTTTTCCGGCCCCCCTCGGCAATCGTCGTACTAAAGCAGGTCGCCGTAGGCGTCCCCAGTTGTTGATAATGGTACTTATGAGCATTTGCGCCCTGAGAGCCTGCTCTCTCTTGCTGGCCTCCGCCGTAGCTTTGTCCGCGGCAGACGTTGTCGTGATCGAACAGATCGTCGCCAAGGTCAATGGCGATATCGTGACTCGCTCTGAATTGGACCGGCTTCGCAAGGAAAACGAAGCCGAGATGCTGCAGCGCGGCGTTACTCCAGCCCAGATGCGTACAGCCATGCTGGAGCGCGAAAAGGATCTGCTGCGCGATCGAATCGACTCGCTGCTGCTGATCCAGCGCGGCAAGGATCTCGATATCAAGGTCGATACCGAGGTCTCCAAACGCCTGGCCGAAATCCAGTTGGAGAACAAGATCGCCGACCCGGACAAGTTCCAGCAGTGGATCAAGGACAACGTTGGGAAGAGCTTCGAAGACTTCAAGCAGGACATGAAGAATCAGCTTCTTACGCAGCGCGTCATCGGCTCCGAGGTGGGCAGCAAGATCAGCGTCCCGCGCGAAAAGATCGTCGAGTACTACGAAAAGAACAAGACCACGTTCGTGCGGCAGGAGCAGGTCTACCTGCGCGAGATTCTGATCGGCATCGAAGGCAAGGATGCGGCCGGAATCGCGCAAGCCGAGAAGAAGGCCAAGGACATCGTGACCCGCGCTCGCAAGGGCGAACGCTTTGGCGACCTGGTCCGTGACAACTCCGACGCGCTGTCTGCAAAGCAGGGCGGCGATCTGGGCGGTTGGAAGAAGGGCGACTTGCGGCCGGACATGGAGGCCGCGGTGTGGGACAAGGCCAAGGGTTTCGTCGCCGATCCGATCCGCGTCCCTGCCGGTTTCGAGATCCTGCGTGTAGACGAGCACGTCAAGGAAGGCCAGGCCTCCCTCGAAGATGTCGAAAACGAGATCAAGGAGCGGCTCTACATGCCGCTGTACCAGCCTAAGATCCGCGAGTACCTCACTTCGCTGCGCTCGCAGGCGTTCCTGGAAATCCGCGACGGCTTCGCGGATACCGGCGCCGCATCCGGCGCGGACACCCGCTGGCAGGATCCAGCCATGCTGAAGCCGGAGACCGTTTCCAAGGAAGAAGTGGCCCTGCGGAAGCACAAAAAGCGGCTGCTGTGGTCGATCCCGATCCCTGGCACGTCAACCAAGATCGAACAGAAATCTTCAAGCCGGTAAGCGGCTTAACCTTCCAAGCTTGAATCGCGGGAGGGCCGGGTGAGAACCCGTGGAGAGTTGGAGTCCCAAGTAGTATGAAATCTCCCACCGTGGCCGACCTGAAGGCGGGTAGGGCAAATGGCGGCCTGTTCCTCGTGCAGTCCAAGGACGTGCGCGAAGGCAAGACCGGTAAGAAGTACATGAGCCTTACGCTCATGGACAGCAGCGGCGAAATCGACGCCCGTATGTGGGACAACGTCGAGACGGCCAGCGTTGTTTTCGAGCGCGACGACTTCATCCGCGTCGAAGGTGAGATCCAGGAGTATCAGGGCAAGCAGCAACTGATCCTGCACAGGCTGAAGAAGGCCCAGGACGACGAAGTCGAGCTGAAGGATTTCCTGCCTGCTTCGAAACGCGATGCAAGCGAAATGTGGTCCGAGTTGGAGGCGACAATCGCCGGACTGCATGACCCGCACCTGAAAGCCCTGCTGAATGCGATCTTCGCCGACCCGAGAATCGCCCAGGGGTTCCGCACCGCCCCGGCGGCCAAGTCGATCCACCACGCCTGGCTCGGCGGCCTGCTCGAACACGTGTTGTCTATGTGCGAGATAGCGCGTCGCGTCGGCCAGCACTATTGCACCGCCGGATACCCCGTGGATCTCGACCTGCTGCTCGCCGGCACCATCCTCCATGACATCGGCAAAATCGACGAGTTGAATTACGCCCGCAGCTTTTCCTATTCCACCTCGGGGCAATTGCTGGGCCATATCGTGATGGGCGTGCAGATGATCGAAGAGAAACTGCGCGGCCTGCCGGACTTCCCTCCGAAACTCCGTATGTTGTTGGAGCACATGATCCTGGGCCACCACGGCCAGATTGAGTTCGGCTCCCCCAAACTCCCGGTTTTCCTGGAGGCCTTGCTGCTCGCGCAGATCGACAATCTCGATTCGAAGATGGCCACGATGCTCTCCAGCCTGGAACGCGACCGCGACCCTGGAGCCGAGTGGGCCGGATATAACCCCGCCCTGGAGCGTCAGGTCCTTGACAAAAAGACTTTCCTGAATGAACAGCCCGCGGCAGCCCCGAGCGCCACCGCAGCCAGTTCCGCCAAGGCGCGGGAAAGCGCGCCCCCACGACCGAAACAGTCCACGGCGATCGGCTCGGCTTTGCTGGCCGCGCTGGGCGACAAAACGGGAGCCCGATAGTACGATGTCCAGGCGCGGCCCGCGTGAGATTCCGCCACCCCTTGAACTGGAGTGCCTGAGCGTACTCTGGCGGGTTGGGGAATCGAACGTACGTACCGTCCAGGAAGCGCTGACCGGCAGCCGTCCCCTGGCCTACACCACGGTAATGACGATGCTCGAGCGGCTCGCCAGGAAACAACTAGTCAGCCGGCGCAAGACCGGGCGTCACTTTGTCTACGCCGCCCTCGTTGAGCGCGACGTGATTCGCGGACACGCCGTGAGCCACCTGCTGAATTCGCTATTCGACTCTTCTCCGCAGCTATTGCTGGCTTTTCTGAAGGCGACGCCGGGATTGCCGCCGGCTCCCGTTGCCGCGCCCGATTCTGACGACGAAGAGGCAGGCGACGGCGATTTCGACGCGGTCTTGTTGTAGTTGGTCGAATCGGCGGTGGTCCAGTGGACCCACGCTCAAACCGTCAAGCCACCACGCCAGCCGCGCTCAGGTCTGACCTGAGTCGCCCGAAGCCTCTAAACTGGGCCGCCTGAATGCCCGCAGCCCTCCCTCCGTCGATGTACTCCGCGATGTCATCCGTATAGAAGCACTCGCCGGGCTCGCATCCCGCTTTGACGATTGCATCGCGGTAGATCGTCGGGGACGGTTTCTGCGCGCCCAATTTATAGCTGAGCGTGTAGGCGTCGAAGTGCTTCAAAACCGGCAGGCGCTGCTCCAGCAGTTCGTAGTGCATCGCGTTGGTGTTGGAGAGCAGAACCAGCCGGTAGCGTTCACGCAGTCCAGCTATGAACTCCTCCGGGATGATCGGCCCCTCATGAAAGACCGAGTACCAGATCTCCTCAAACTCCTCCAACGAGGGGGAGACTCCCATCAGGTCCGAAACGCGGGCGGCAAACTCGCTCGAAGGCATCAATCCGCTTTCGAAAGCGTAGGCCAGACGCGAACTTTGCAGCCGCTCACGGACTTCCTCGGCCCGCAATCCGGATAGCGCGGCCATTCGCGAGTGACCCATGTCATAGTCCACGTTCACCAGCACACGGCCCAGATCGAATATGAGAGCTTTTATCATCTCTTTGATTGTAGGAGCAACCATTTCCCGGCTGCCTGCCAATCAACTGCGGCGCCTGCACCGGCGGCTCCCCGCGACCGAAAAGCCACGCCTGCTCTTGGAGTTACGGTACGCCGGCGAGGTCCGGACGGACCGGCGTGTTAGCATATGAGGAGTCAGGCTCCGGGCTCCGTGCAACGGGACGCTGCGAACCCCGCCAGGTCCGGAAGGAAGCAACGGTAGTAGTTCACCCCGTGTGCCGCGGATCTCCCGGAGTCTGGCGTAATTCGCGCCTCCCCGCATGTATCAGGTCATCGCCCGCAAGTATCGCCCCCAGAGCTTCGACGAGTTGATCGGGCAGGAACACGTCCGAACTACCCTTTCGAACGCCATCGCCCGCAACCGTATCGCCCACGGCTACATCTTCGCGGGCCAGCGCGGGACGGGCAAAACGACCATCGCGCGGATCATGGCGCTCTGCCTGAACTGCGTTGAGGGCCCCACCGCGACTCCCTGCGGAAAGTGCTCCTCCTGCCTCGAAGTAGCACAGGGCAACGCGCCCGACGTGATCGAGATCGACGCGGCGTCCAACCGCGGCATCAACGAGATGCGCGAGTTGCGCGAAAACGTCCGCTATCGCCCGTCGCGAGACCGCTACAAGGTTTTCATCGTTGACGAAGCCCACCAGATTACGAACGAGGCTTTCAACGCGCTGCTGAAGACTCTGGAAGAGCCGCCGGAATGGGCTGTTTTCATCCTTTGTACGACCGAATCGCACAAGATCCCCACCACGATTGCATCGCGCTGCCAGCAGTTTAGCTTCCGTTCCGTTGAATTCGCGGATGTCGTTTCGCGGATGGAGTTCATCTGCCGCGAAGAAGGCATTGCGGCCGAGCCCGAGGCGCTGGCAGTTCTGGCGCAGGCGGGCGAGGGCAGCGTTCGCGATTCGCTCTCGGCGCTCGATCAGGCCATTGCGTGCTGTGGCGCTTCTCTCACCGGCGAAGCCGTCCGCGACTTGCTCGGCATGTACTCGCTGGAGTCGCTGTCGCGCATCGCCCATGCCTTGGAGGCGGAATCGACCGCCGAGATGCTCGAAATCGTCGCCGAACTTGAGCGCTCGGGCAAGAACTTCCAGCATTTCTGCCGCGAACTGGCCCGCTATTTCCGCAATTTGACGGTCGCCAAGATCGCCTGCGCCGACGGCAAGCCCACCCGGTTGATCGCCGCCGGGGACATCGAGCAGAGCCACCTCCGCGAGATCGCGGCCAAGTTCACCGAAGAGGATCTGACGCGCTGGCTGCAGCTCGCCATCGACATCTACGGGCAGCTGCAATACTCGCTGCAACCGCGCCTGCACCTTGAACTCGGGCTGCTGCGACTGGTTCACGCCGGCCGCCTGAAGCCAATCGAGGACGCTCTGCGCGAATTGCAGGCGTCGGAAAAACCCCGCGTCGGCGCACCCGCCCAATTCACCGCGCGCAGCGCCCCGGCCCCCTACCCCGCCGCTCGGCCCGTGGCGGCGCCGTCTTACGGCCGCCTGCCCGCCGCGCCAGCACCGGTCGCCCCCGCGCCGGTTGGCGGTACTTTACGGGATAAATTGGCGGCGCTGCTGGAGCAAAAGACGGCGCGCATGGCGCTCGACGCGCTCCGCAATTCGGAACTGGTAGAGACGCCCGGCGGAGTCGAGTTCGTCACCACGAAGCAGCACGCGATGGGGCTGCGCGGTGCGGATTTCGAGAAAGTCGTGGCGCAGGCGGCGGGACGCCCGGTTAAGGTCACCATCACGCTCACTGAGGGCTCCGGCGCGTCCGGAAGCCCTGGTGCGTCCGCGTCGTGTCCGCAGGCCGACGCCGCCTCCGAGCGTGCCTTGGCGAGTCCCGAAGTCCAGCATTTTCAGAAGCTATTCCCCGACAGCAAGGTTCGCGGCGTGCGCGACCTGAAGGAGTAATCACACAATGAAATTCCCCGGCGGAATGAACATGCAGTCCATGATGAAACAGGCGCAGCAGATGCAGGCCCGTCTCGCGGAAGAGATCGCCGCGATTCGCGTCGAAGCGTCCTCCGGCGGCGGCATGGTGACCGTGCAACTGGACGGCCAGAAGAACTGTCTCGGCGTGAAGATCGACCCGGAAGCCGCAGGCGACGCCGAGATGCTGCAGGACATGGTCCAGGCCGCGTTCAACGAAGCCGCGCGCAAGGTGGACGAAGAAAGCCAGAAGAAGACTTCGGGCATGTTGGGCGGAATGGGCCTGCCTCCGGGCCTGATCTAGTTTCTTGAGCAGGGTGGGGCGGCTCTCCAGAGCCGCGTGGGCTCTCCAGCGCCCACATGC
Organism: uncultured Acidobacteriia bacterium; assembly: GCA_903909435.1. Classification (GTDB taxonomy): domain Bacteria; phylum Acidobacteriota; class Terriglobia; order Bryobacterales; family Bryobacteraceae; genus CAIVVT01. The sequence continues at coordinate 44,783 of CAIVVT010000295.1, forward strand.
CTTTCCGGAGCGTGGCCTGAGGGCCCCACGCGGCGCTGGAGCGCCGCCCCGCTGGGAAGATCTAAGACATGCCCGATTTTGCCGAACCACTTGCCCGCCTGATCGCCGAGGTGAAGCGTCTGCCAGGCATCGGACAGAAGTCCGCGCAGCGCATCGCGTTCTACCTGCTCCGGGCCTCCCGGGAAGACGTGGACCGCCTCGTGCTCGCACTCACCGATGTGAAGGACAAGCTCGGATTATGCACCGTCTGCGGCAACATCAGTGACGGCGAACTTTGCCCATACTGCCGGGACCCGCACCGCGACCAGTCCAAGATCTGCGTCGTCGAAGAGGCGCCGAACATCCTGCCGATTGAAACCACACGAACTTTCGAAGGTCTGTACCACGTGCTGCATGGCTCCATCAGCCCGCTGCGCGGCATCGGACCGGAGCAGTTGCACATCAAGGAACTGCTCAACCGGTTGCGGGACGACACCGTGCAGGAGATCATTCTGGCTACCAACCCGACCGTGGAGGGCGAGGCCACGGCGGTCTATCTGGCGCGACTGCTGAAGCCGCTCGGGGTCCGAGCAACCCGCATCGCCATGGGTATCCCGGTCGGCAGCGACCTGGAATACGCCGACGAAGTGACGATGTCGAAGTCACTCGAAAACCGCCGCGAAATGTGATTCGAATCGGAGCCACGACCGGCAGGGAGTGGTGGTATCAACGACCCGGCACACCCATTCGGAAAGCATGTAGGCATTGCGCTTGCTAGTGTCACCACTCCCTCACGGTCGTGGCTCCGCTCCGGGAGCCTTCGGGGGACAATAGATTCGAATGCGCGACGACAAGCCCCCCGCCAACCACGACGACCTCGATCTCGACTCCATTCGCAGCCTGGACGAATTCGAGCAACTCTCGAAGAGCCGCCTCTCTGCGATGGCCTACGAGTATCTGACCGCGGGCGTGGCCGACGAAACGACCCTGCGCGAGAACCGCAACGCCCTGGAGCGACTTCGCCTGCTGCCGCGCGGTCTGGTGGACGTCAGCCGGATCAGTACGGCCGTCACGCTGTTCGGCCGTCAGCACGAAAGCCCGCTGCTGCTAGCGCCCTGCGCCTACCAGAAGCTATTCCACCCGGAGGGCGAACTTGAGGCGCTGCTGGGCGCCACCCGGGCCGGAGTCACATTCATCGCGCCGTGCTTCGCCACCGTCACGCTCGAAGACACGGCCGCGGCCACGTCCCAGCCGCTGTGGTTTCAGCTCTACGTGAACCCCGACCGCGCCTTTACGCGCGAGTTGATTCAGCGCGCGGAAACAGCGGGCTACGAAGCGCTGGTGGTTACCGTGGACGTACCGGTAAACGGGCCGCGAGACCGCGAATTGCGCGCCGGTTTCTCCCTGCCACCCGGCCTCGCACGGGCCAATTTGCTCTCCCTTGGCGCGGCTCTCGCCAGCGCGCCGCACCGCCCTGGCGGACGCGACATCTACTCCGTAGTGCGCGCGCCGGATGTGACGGCCAAAGACATCGAGTGGATCAAAAGCGTAACCAGGATGCCGGTGATCGTCAAAGGACTGCTGCACCCGGACGCGGCCGAACAGGCTCTGCGCCACGGTGCGGATGCGATCTACGTGTCGAATCATGGCGGGCGCAGCATGGACACCGTACCGGCCGCAATTGAAGTGCTTCCGCACATTGTGCGGCGGGTGGCCGGAGCAAAACCCGTGCTCTTTGACGGCGGCGTCCGGCGCGGCTCGGACGTCTTCAAGGCCTTGGCACTGGGCGCGGACGCGGTGGCCGTGGGGCGGCCGTTCCTGCACGGACTGGCGGTGGCCGGCGCCGCGGGAGTGGCCCGCGTCGTCGAGATCCTGTGGGCCGAACTGGCAATGACGATGGGGCTCGCTGGCACCACGAGTGTGGACGCCATCGACGAATCGTTCCTCTGGGAGTCCACAAGCGGGACCAGCCGCCACCAACCCCGCGCCTGAAGCGTGGGAGCCGGCCTTTCAGCTCACGCGTTTAGCGACCAGATCACCTTCACCCATCTCGCCGATGACGACGTGGAACTTGATGTTCTCGCCGTCCACCTTGCCTTTGTAGGTGAGCTTGAACTGGCCTCCCCCCGCCAGGATGATGAACGAGATTTCGTCGCCTTTCACCACGCCGTCGGTGATCTGCTCTTCGCCGTAAGTGTTGGTCACCGTGCCGGTTAGCTTCTCGCCATCGACTTTGAAATCGAAGTTGATCTCGAGCGCGTTGCCGTCCGGGCCCTGCAGGTCGCCCTTCCATTTCCCGCTCAGATTGGCTGCACCCAGGCTGGGTAGCAACATTAGGGTCAGAAACGACCCGAGTGCGAACAGGCGTCTTTTCATCTATTTGCAATCCCCTTCTGCCGAGTCCCCGCACCGTGTCCGAGCGCGGATGGATGTCGTGATTATAAGCCGATTCCATGGGCGTCAGCAGCTAACTTTTGCAGCCTGCGGGCCTGACGAGTTGCGGGGGCCGGAGAGCTTCTCAACCGTCAGGCAGGAGTGACGGGATGGTGTTCTTCCTCGTTGGGAACGCCGGAACGCTCCGGCTCCACCAATTTGCCCGCCGCGTTCGCCCACGCCCAGAAGACCGCCGTGGATGCCGTCAAAAGCCCCGCCACAACGCCGATTTGCCGTGGAGAATACGTCATGGATGCGATGCCCGCCAAGCCCATCGAAAGCATCATACTGGCGTGCAGCAGCGCGTCCACGCTGGTGAAAACCCGTCCGCGCAGCCCGTCCGGCACACACGTCAACAGGATCGTCCGGTTCAGTACAGAGTTGGTCCCCATGGCCACGCGCGACAGGCCGATGAAGAACATGGCGCCCCAGATGGTCGGCATCAGGCTGAAGCCCACGTAGGAGAGACCCATCCCGAGGAACGAGAGCGTGACCGCGTGCTTGTATTGCTCGAAGTTGAGGCGCTGGCCGATGCGGTGGGCGAAAACCCCGCCGATCACCAGTCCGGCGCCCGCCGCGCTCCAGATCAGTCCCGTGCCGGTGGACCCGCGTTTGAAGACAACTTCCCCAAACAGCGTGAATAGCACTTGGGCCGCACCCCCGCCCGACGACCAGCCGATCTGTAACAACCCGATGCCGAGCAGCAGAGGGTGCCGCCCCATATAGGCCAGCCCTTCACGGAACAGCTGCCAGTGCGAATCGCGCACGGCCGCTCCGGTCCGGGGCTCTGGCCGGAAATCGCCTTCCGGCGACCGCAAGAACCAGATCGCAACTGCACTGGCCACAAAGGAGAAGGCGTTGAAAACAAATGCCCCGCGATAGCCGAACTGCGCCGTGCTCAGCCCGCCCAGCATGGTGCCGATGGCGAGCGTCAGCCACGAGGTGGTCTGCGTCAGGGCGTTTGCCGTGTGTAGCTCCTCGGGCCTCGCGATGCGCGGCAGGAGGGCCGAGCGCCCGCTGGTGAAAAATGGCGAAGCGAAGGTGAGCAGGCCGCTCAAAAGGTATAGCAGCCACGGCAGCCGCCACGTCAGCAGCAGCACGTGCGCGAGTGCGACCACCGCGCGGATCGCGTCGCTCAACAGCATCACTTTCCGGCGGTCCATGCGGTCCAGCACCACGCCTGCAACCGGTCCGGCCAGCACTGCGGGCAGCACGCGAGCGATCATCACCAGCCCCAGCGCCGCGCCGGAGCCAGTGAGGTGCAGAGCCAGGCTCAGCACGGCGATCGAGTTGAAGTGATCGCCGATCTCGCTCACGGTCTGGCCGAGCCAGAGTGCGCGGTAGTTACGGTTGCTGAGGAGCAGTTGCCAGAAGGAACCCAAGTCGATCCTCGCCTCCGGAAGCGGTGCGGCTTATCTCAGCGTACATGGCGCGCAGGCTGCGGTTAGGCGAGGATGAGAAATCATGCGGCCCTTCATCCTCGGTCTCCTGCTGGCCTCGATTCCAATCTCCTGCGCAGCGCAGTTGCACGTGCTGATGAGCGCCGTGGACGCGAAAACAGGGAATCCGATCAGAGATCTGCAAGCTTCCGAGATTGTGATTACCGACGGCAAGGCGACCCGCACCGTGACTGAACTGACGAAACCTAAGGAAACGGTAGACGTGATGCTGCTGCTCGACAGCGGTCTGGCCGGCTCGCTGGTGCAGTCCCTGGCTTACGATCTGATCGATCAAATCGCCGAGCCGGAGGCTATGGCGGTGGTGAGCTTCGACGACACGGCCCAACTGATTCAGGACTTCACCTCCTCCCGCAGGATCTTGAAGGACTCCATTTCGAAGCTGCGCTACGGTAACCAGCCCAAGGTGCTGGACGCCCTGGCGGCGGCAATTGGAGATGGCTTCGACCATGCGACCTACCGCCGCGTCCTGCTGCTTTTGACGGCGGGCTATGAGGGCAACAACTTTGCGACCGAGCATCAGGTGGTTGAGCTTGCGCGTAAACGCGGCGTGTCGATTTTCCCGATCTACATGTCGGGGGAGCGGCGCGGCATGTTTGAGAGTCTCGCCCGGCAGACCGGCGGCGCGACCTTCAACCTGATTCACATGGCGAAAGACGCATCGCAAAAGCCCGCGCCGCGCATCTTCGAAGCCGCTCGCAACCCGTACCGCGCCACCCTCGACGGCACAGCGAATTTGTCTGAGAGAATGAAGCTTGAGGCGAAAAGGCCGGTGAAGATCTTCCTTTCCGCCCTGCCCGTTGAATGAAATACCTTTACTACCTGCTGTTCGCGGGCGCTCTGGGCGCTCAAACGCAAACGCCGTCCCAAACGACTGCTCCGGAACGCAAGGACGCCATCATCGTGACCGGCACGTATGAGGCGATCCCGCTCGACGAGGCGGATCGAGCCGTTGACCAGGTGCCCGTCCGGGCTCAGTCGCTGTTGTTTGGGAACGTGGTCGATGCGCTCAAGCTCGACCCGTCGCTCGATCTGCGGCAACGCTCGCCCGGTGGAACCCAGGCCGACCTGTCGATTCGCGGCTCTTCCACTGGCCAGACGCTGGTGTTGATCAATGGGATGCGGGTCAACGATGCCCAAACGGCGCACCACAATCTGAACCTCACGACGCCGCTCAACGAGGTGCAATCGGTCGAGATCCTGCGTGGCGCAGGCTCGTCGCTGTACGGCTCCGATGCGGTGGGCGGCGTGGTAAACATCGTCACAACCCCTCCGGAAAGCACCGAATTCCGCTTCCGGTCGGCAATCGGCAGCGCCGGCACGAATGCCGAAGGCGGCTCGCTCGCGGGCGTGCTGGGTCAACTCAGCGAACAACTCAGTTTCTCGCGCGATTTCTCCTCGGGCTTCCGTTTCGACCGCGACTATCGCGATCTCGGCTTCGGCTCGACCACGCTTTACAAGTGGGCGCCGGGCGCCACCGCGGTGGATCTGGGCTTCGCCGACCGGGACTTTGGAGCCGACCAGTTTTACGGCAATTACCCGTCCTGGGAGCGGACCAAGACCTGGAACGCGGACGTCCGGCAGAATCTGTGGGATCGAACCGAGGCGGAATTGGGCTATCGCCGCAACAGCGATCTGTTCGTGCTCTTCCGCGACCAACCGTGGATTTACACCAACCGCCACGTCACCGAAAGTTGGCAAGCGGCCGTTCGCCGGCGCGAACCACTGGGCGGTTCGGCCACGCTGTTCTACGGCGCGGAGGGCTTCGGCGACAGCATCGATTCCTCGAACCTGGGCCATCACGACCGCAGGCGCGCGGCGTCATACGTTTCACTCGACGTGAGGGTGTTGAAGCGCTTCTCGTTCTCCGCCGGAGTGCGCGACGAGGTGGTTCACGGGATGCCAGGAGAGATCTCGCCCTCGCTGGCGGTCGGCTACTGGGCCAGTTCGAAGTTGAAGTTCCGGGGCGGCGTCAGCCACGCCTTCCGGCTCCCGAGTTACACCGACCTGTACTATCACGACCCCGCCAACCGGGGTAATCCGAACCTGCGGCCGGAGCGCGCCTGGAGCTACGAAGGCGGAGCGGATTATCGCCTCACGGAGCGTATCCGGCTGCAGGCGACGTTGTTCAATCGGCGCGACCGCGACGTGATCGACTACGCGCGCTCGTCGCCAACCAGCATCTGGCAAGCGTTGAATGTGGACCGGCTGAACTTCACGGGTGTCGAAACCTCGGCGGCCCTGCGCCTGCATGAGTCGGTGCTCGACCTGAGCTACTCCGCACTGCACGGCTCGGGTCAGCCGGCAAACGATTTGCAGTCGCGCTACGCCTTCAATTACCCGTCTCACAGTGCGACGGCCGGCTGGACGGGCACGCTGCCCGGCCATATCGCGGCTCGCACGCGGGTGGGTGTGATGCAGCGCCTGGGCAAAAACGCCTACGCGGTCTGGGACGTGTATGCGGCGCGTTCGACGGGCCACTTGCGGCCATTCCTGCAACTAACCAACCTGACCAATGCCGATTACCAGGAAATCGCGGGGGTAGTGATGCCGGGCCGCATGGCGCTCGGCGGAGTCGAAATCGCGTGGCCGGGAAAGACGCGCTAGCCTGAAGGAGCTGCTGCACTCAGCCGGCCGATCCCAGCGTCTTCACCAGGAAGGCGTAGTCAAATGCGCTCTCGCGGTAACGCTCGTAGCGGCCAGACGCGCCGAAATGACCGGCGCCCAGGTTGGTCTTCAGCAGCACTGTTGCGTCCGGGTTCAGCGCCCGCAGCTTGGCCACCCACTTGGCGGGCTCCCAATAGCTGACGCGCGGGTCGTTCAGACCGGCCGTCACCAGCACCTGCGGGTACTGGGCCGGGCGCACGTTGTCGTAGGGTGAGTACGACCTGATGCGCTGGTAATGCTCCAACAGATCCGGGTTGCCCCACTCCTCGTACTCGCCAACCGTGAGCGGCAGCGTGGCGTCGGACATCGTGCTGAGCACATCCACGAACGGCACCTTCGCCACGGCCGCTCCGAACAGATCGGGGCGCAGGTTCAGCACCGCGCCGATCAGCAATCCGCCCGCGCTGCCGCCCATGATGCCCAGCCGCTTCGAGTTGGTGAAGCCCGCCTCGATCAGCACTTCCGCGGCTGCTATGAAATCTTGAAAGGTATTCTTTTTGTTCAACATGCGGCCGGCTTCGTGCCAGCTCTTGCCCAGATCGCCGCCGCCCCGGATGTGCGCGATGGCATAGACGAATCCGCGGTCCACCAGCGACAGCCGGACCTGCGAGAAGCTGGCGTCGATGCTGATTCCGTAGGAGCCGTAACCATAGAGCAACGCCGGATTCGAGCTATCCCGGCGCAACCCCTTGCGGTACAGCAGGGAGATGGGGATCGTCGTCCCGTCCGCCGACTGGGCCTCAATCCTTTCTGTCGCGTAGTTCTCCCGGTCGAAGCCGCCGAGGACGGCATCCCGCTTCACCACGCTCAGCCTGCGGCCGGCCATGTCGTAGTCGTAGGCCGTCTCCGGCGTGGTCAAAGAGGAGTAGGTCAAACGGAGCATGGGTGTGGCGTAGTCGCCCCCGGGCTCCGCCTCCACGGTGTAGACGGGATCGGGCAGTTGCACCAGGTGTTCCTCGCCGGTGCCGAATTCCCGGATGCGGACCTGCGGCAGGGCATTGAAGCGCTCGCTGATGACGAGAAAGCCCGAAAACGCGTCGACAGCTTCAATGGTGGCGTCGATCCGGGCCGCGATCTCCTCCCGCCAATTCGCTTTGGCGGAGTTCCCGACGGACGCCGAAACCAAACGGAAATTGGGCGCAGCGTCGCTGGTACGGATGTACCAGCGCCCGGCGTGATGGGCGACGTCCATTTCGACGCCCTGGACGCGTTCGACGATAGGCAGGAACGCGCCGGTGGGCTCGCCAGCCGGCAGAAAGCGCGTCTCCGAGGTCGTATGGCTGTGGATTTCAAGCAACAGATACGCACGGTCGCGGGTGCGGTCGATGTCCACTTCGAAGCGCTCGTCGGGTTCGTGATAGACCTCGACATCGCTCGGCGTGTCCGTGCCCAGTGTGTGACGAAACACCTTGTATGGGCGGCGGGCCTCGTCCAGAACGTTGTAGAACACGGTTCGGTTGTCGGCGGCCCACTCCAGCGAGTAGTAGGTGTTGGCGATGTGATCCGGCAGTAGTTCCCCGCTGCGGAGGTCTTTGAAGAAGACCGTGAAGTCCTCATCTCCCTCCGTGTCGATAGAGTATGCCAGAAGCGTGTGGTCGGGGCTGGGAGCGAAGACGCCGAGTTGGAAGTAGGCGAAGCCAGCGGCCGCCTGGTTCGCGTCCAGCAGGATCACTTCACCGTCGCCGTCCGCGGCCGCGACGGCTGGACCGGCCGGCTGGTCACCGGCGTCCAGCCGGTCGAAACCCGCTGGTTTGCGGCAATAGATGCGGTACTGCGCTCCGGCGGCGGTCCGGCTGTAGTACAACCAGTCACCGCTGCGCAGCGGGGCGGACGAATCGGTTTCCTGGATGCGGCCGACCATTTCGCGGTAGATCTGCTCCTGCAGCGGTGCGGTGTCCGCCATCCACTCCGCGGTCCAGGCATTCTCGGCTTCCAGGTGCGCGCGCACCTCCGGGTTCTCCTTGTCGCGAAGCCAGAAGTAATCGTCTACGCGCGCTTCGCCGTGCTGGGTGATGACGTGCGGGTGAACCGCCGCGACGGGGGGATGGGTCTGCTTGCCGGCCATTGTTCCTATTGTCTACGGTCTGGTAAACGGCGCGGCTGGCAGCAAGCCCTGGGGAGTGCCACCAATCTACGCGCCAAACGCGCAGCAGCTTCGGAATCAATACTAGGCCGACTCTGGTAACCCGCTGAATCCTTAGGCGAGTTGCTAGGTGCGGCCGGGCGTCTCCCAAATGGTCTATTTTCGAATTCGCACAGAGGGCTTGCTTCGGCTCTGATCTGCATGTATCATTACGTGCAGATGAAGGTCGAGCCCAAAGGCCCCGAGGCTTCTCGCCTCCGCCAACGCAAGCATCTCGTCGCGCGCCAGTTTCAATTGCCCGACGATTTGCTTCCTGGCTGCCTCACCGAAACCCACCGGCGCTGCGGCCGCCCCAATTGCCATTGCGCCTCCGCCGAGGACCCGGGCCATCCGATCTGGTTTCTCACCTTTATGTCCGGCGGCAAGCGCCGCGTCGAACGCATTCCCCCAGAGTGGGTCGATGAGGTTCGCCGCCAGGTGGACGCTGGCCGCGCTTTGCAGGACGCCATCAAAGACATGCTCAGCGCCAACGCCGAACTGCTGGTGCTTTGGCGCAAGCAGAAGGGCCTGTGAAGGGACCATCCCTCCAGTCGATCTTCCATTACGCCTGCTTTAATCTTGCCTTGAAACCTTTCCTGAACCGGCCGGGCGACGGCCGCATGCAGCCCGAGATCCCCGCCTCCAACCTCGCTTGGGCGCTGGTGCTGGGCGCCCTGTTGCGCTTGAACAGCGCCAACCGGCTGGAGTGGCTGGTGCGCTCCGCCGACCGAACCGCACTCGGACTGGAGCGCAGCTTCGGCGACGACGCCCTGGCCTACTTCACCGAACGCCTCGATCCGGATGTGATCCGCCGCTGCCTGGTCGCGACATTGAAACTAGCCAAGTGCAACAAGGTGTTCGATGAAACAGCCTTCCTCGGCCTGGCGCTCGACGGCACCGGAGCGGGCCGCACGACCCAGGCAGCTTGTCGACTGTGTCACCCGGTCAAGGACGCGCAAGGCCGCGTTACCAGCCGGA
>CAIVVT010000296.1 GCA_903909435.1 uncultured Acidobacteriia bacterium
CGTCGATAGAAATCTTCTATACAGGGTAATACAAAAACAAATGGCAGCACAACCATCCAACCCACGAACCTGAAAGGACTTATGCGATGAGGAAAGGGCGCGCTACGCCAGCTCGCAGTAAACTCCCGCTAGCTCTCAACTTCCCTTCCTGGTCGCGGTTGGAAAGCGTTCGCATCACTGACCGCGCGTTCTGAACTGCCGCCGATCGCTCAGCTAAGGCTTGCGCCGCATGTCTCCTGCTGAACTACCTGGAAACGCTGGCTTTATTGAGTGCCGTCCGCCCGCACTCCATGGAAAAGGTCCGCTGCGAACAACGAATCTAGTACCGTGCGCCGCCTCACACCCGGCGGGTCTCAGCCACATCCTCAAGCGCGCTCAGGGCCCCAGCCCCTGCCGCTGTCCTCACCGCATTCACCACGCGGAGTTGATCCTCCATCGACAGGCTGCTCGAACTCGGTAGGCAAATGCCTCTCCGGAACAGATCTTCCGCCACGTTGCCGCCGAACTTTTCGCAACTGGCGAACACAGGCTGCAGGTGCATGGGCTTCCAAACCGGCCGGCTCTCCACCCCAGCCGAATCCAAGGCGCGGATCATGCCATCTCGGGAACACCCGAATCGCTCCTCGTTCACCAGAAACACGCTCAACCAATGGGTCGAGAACTGATCCGCCGGTTCCGGCATCCACGTCAATCCGGGCAGGTCGGCGAACGCATCGCGGTAGCGGCAGGCGATCGCCCGCCTTTGGGCCACTCGCAAATCAAGAACCTCCATCTGCCCCCGTCCGATACCAGCCAGGACGTTGCTCATCCGGTAGTTATAGCCCAGTTCCGAATGCTCGTACGCGATTCCGGGGTCCCTCGACTGTTGCGACCAGAATCGCGCCTTCTCCACCCAGGCTTCGTTGCGCGAAACCAGCATGCCTCCGCTGGTCGTAGTCAACAGCTTGTTACCGTTGAACGAGTACACGCCCACCGCCCCCATGGTCCCGGCCGGCCGGCCTCGATAGGTAGCCCCGATCGCCTCCGCGGCATCCTCCAGCACCGGCACTCCGTACTCTCCGCACACACTCAGGATGTCGTCCATTTCGGCGCACTGGCCGAACAGGTGCACGACTTCAACGCATTTCGGGAGTCGCCCGATGCTGGCCCGCGCCTGGAGTGCCTCCCGGAGCACCTGCGCATCCATGTTCCAGGTTCTCCGCTCACTGTCGATGAAGACCGGCTCCGCACCCTGGTATCGAATTGGATTCGTGCTCGCGGCGAAGGTCAGCGATTGACAGAAGACCTCATCTCCCTGGCCTGCGCCGAGCAGTTTGAGTGCTAAGTGAATGCCGGCCGTCCCGCTGGCCAGCGCCACGCCCGGCAACCCGCACCACTGCTCCACCGCCTTTTCGAACTCCATCAGGTTCGCCCCGACGGTTGAAAGCCAGTTGGTCCGGAAGGCATCCTCAACGTAGGCCATCTCGGTTCCCGCCATGTGCGGCACCGACAAAAGGACTCTCTTCATCGCAACTCCCTGGCCGGAACGCCAACAACTCTTGCGCCGGCTTCGACCCGTCTCAACACGACGGCGCCAGCTCCGACCATCGCGCCCTCGCCTACCTCGGCCCCTGGAAGGATCACCGCCCCGAGACCAACATGCGCGAAGGGGCCGACGTGCACTCCGCCCCCCAACACGGTCCCTGGTGAGAGATGCGCGTGATCGCCGATTTCGCAATCATGCTCCACGATCGCGCCGGTATTCAAGATACAGTCCTCGCCGATTCGGGCTCCGGCATTTATGACTACTCTCGGCATGACTAGAGTCCCCGCGCCAATGCCGGCCGAGACAGAGACAATTGCGCTTGGATGAACCAGGGTCAAGGGAGTCAATCCGGCGAGTTTGAACAGCGCGAATAGTGCTCCGCGCGTGCGGTTCTCCCCAACCGCAACATGAAACGACCATCCCACGAAGTCGGTCGAGACTGTTGCCCGCCCGCCTATGACAGGGTGCCCGCTGAACTCGCTGCCCCAGCGCTCCTCCCGGTCATCCGCGACCACAATCTCAGCATTGGGATAGTTCGAGCGGCAGCATTCAAGCGCGACCTTCCCGTGGCCGCCCGCCCCAAACACCACCACCCTCATCGGTGCGGCTCGCTCCTGGCGATGCTGCCTAGGAACTCGGGCATGGTCGCGTGTCCGCTGGCCGAGATCCCTTTGTGCCGCAGCACCTGAACAACGGTCAGCCACAGGATGCGGCAGTCCAGCCCGAAACACCGGTGCTCTACGTACCAGACATCCAATTCGAATTTCTCTTCCCAGCTCAAGGTATTCCGCCCATTCACCTGAGCCCAGCCCGTGAGCCCCGGCTTGACCTCGTGCCGCCGGTTCTGACGCTCCGAGTATCTGGGCAGGTATTCGGGCAGCAGCGGCCGCGGCCCTACCAGGCTCATCTCCCCGCGCAGGACATTCCAGAATTGCGGTAGTTCATCGATGCTCCACTTTCGTAAGAAATCGCCCAGGCCGGTCAGCCGGTCTCTGTCCGGCAGCATCCGGCCGTCCGCTCCCTGTGCGTCCCTCATCGTCCGGAATTTGATGAACTCGAATGCCCGTCCCGCACGCCCAATCCTGGTCTGCCTGAAGAACACCGGCCGTCCCATACGAAGCGCGATCAGAGCAGCAACCACCACAAGGAAGGGCGCGAGCAGCAGCAAGGCGGCACACGACGCGCTGAAATCGAAGGCCCTTCTGCCCATCACGCCTGCCCTTCAACCCGCTTCAGTCCGATGGACCTCGCCCCGCTGCCGGGCGTAGCGCCTGCGGGTGACTCGCTTTCTACCATATCTCCTGGCGAATTCCAGTTGCTCGCATATTCCTCCGAGTCGAATTCGACGGGTCTGTGGCAGGTCGGATCCAGAATGTGCCGGTAAACCTCAAACACTTCCTGCGCGGTTCGGCGGACATCGAACATGCTTCTTACCAGTCTCTGGCCGTTTTGTGCGAGACGGCGGCTCTCGTCGAGATTGTCTAGCGAAGCAATGACTGCCCTCGCCAGTTCCGCCGGCTTTCGAACACCGACCAGCCTTCCCGTAACCCCTTCGAGAACCACTTCGGGTAATCCTCCGGTTCTACTCGCGATCGTCGGCACCCCTGCCAGCAGCGGCTCGCAGACGCCTCCGCAATTCTCAGAGATCGGAACGTGCACAGCCACGTCGAAATCCGGCCACATTCGCCGGATATCATCCGGCGGAAGATACCCCGTCATCACGATCCGCCCCCCAGCCTCACGGGCCCGCGCCCGGAGGCGGCGTTCATAGGACTCTGAGCCTGCGAAGGTTCCCCCAATCAGCACACCGACGACGTCGGAGCGCTGTCGTGCGATCATTCCAAGCGCATCGATCACGTCTTCGTGCGCCTTGAGCCCGATGCGCTGGCCCAGGTAGTACTTGGGCGGATAGATGAAGTTGGCGTTGCCGACGATCTTCTTCTCTTCACCGATGGCAAAGCGAGTGCGCAGTAGACCCGATCTCACGGTCGCGAACGTGCCAATCGAGGTTCCGTAGTAGCTGAGGTAGAGCCTCTGGGCCGGGACTCCCGCCTTGCGGTACAGCTCCCTGATGCAGCGGCTGGAAGCTATCCAGGAATCCCCGGATCCCGCCGTAGCCAACTCCGCGTTCCGCCAGAACGAGTGCTCCATGTGCAGAGGCCCTGGGACTTGGAACAGGCGTGGGGTTGGGTGGTGCTTGCCGAGAGCGAGCCGGATCAGCATCGTTGAACTGACAAAATGGCTATGGATCAGATCGGGATGAATGTTTGCGATCAGATCGCGCAGTCCCCGCATCGTTTCGAAGGACAACCAGGGGCGCCGGACAGACAAATCGGTGGGGGTGACGTGAATCACGGCTCCGGCCTGCGTCCACGCCTGGACCGTGCGGCCCTCCGCCCTCGGCAGCGCGACGTGAACCGTCACTCCGAGCTTGACGAGTTCGGCGGCTTGCGCCGCCGCCCAGTCCGCGCCGTCGGAGGTTTTGACTACCTGGAGTACCCGCATCTAACTCTTTCGCTCCGCCTGCCAGCGTTCTGTGCGGCTGCGGACATATTCGTAAAACTGGCGTCGTCGCTCGGCCAGAACGCTCTTCTTGTACTCCATGGACTTGGTCAGATTCCGGATCGACATGGCTTCCCGCCGGCCGGGATTCTCCAGGATCTCTCCGATCTTCTGCGCGAGTGCCGCCGCATCGTTAGGTGGCACAAGCTCCGTCTGAGCAAGCAGTTCGGGGATTCCGCCCACCGCCGAGCCGATGCACGGCAGCCCTCGCGCCATCGCCTCGATCATCGCTCGCGGCAAGCCCTCTGTGCGCGACGGCAGGACAAACAGATCCGACTCATCCAGGATCTTGCGGACGGCCTCGCCCGCCGGAACATGCCCTGCGAAACGGATGCGCGCTGCCATGCCGGCCTGCTCCGCCTGTTTCATCAGTTCCGGGCGATACTTCCCGTCTCCGACAACCACGACCTGAATGTCCATCCCCGCGTTAACGCATCTCGCAACAGCGTCGATCAGAATGTCCGTTCCCTTGTAAAGCTGGGCCAGCGAGCCCACGGTGACCAGTTGATAGGAGTTCGAATTCCTGGGCGCGTGCACGCTGGTGGAGATGCTGGCTTCGTCCAATTCAATGCTTGAATAGTGAATCCAGAAGGTTCCGTCCTTAAGCGCTTCTGCGCCGAGTTCGACGTCCGACACACTCGCCTGCATGCCTCGCGTCGGATACCGGCGCTGCAGAGTCTCACTGGTAACGTAGGCGACCCCAACGGCCCGGTTGCACTGAGCGAGCAACTTGCTGGAGAAATGCCAGCGAAAGAAACTGCGCAACGGATGCGAAATAACACCTGGGGCGAAGACCTCGTGCGGATCCCCCACGAGTTCCAATGCAATGGGACGGCTCGTGCGTTGAAGTTCGGGTTCTGCCAGGTTCGCGATCTGCGATGGAACTCGAAGTATGACCGCGCCTTCTGGCGGAAGGGCTTCGCGCAGCGCGGCGCGAAGCTTCGAGTAGGTTCTAATGTACTGCCAGGGCCCCTGGTAATCCGGCAACCCGCGGAACTCGATGCCGTCCCCTGTAACCTGCGACGACCCCTCGGGAACCCGCTCGATCCTGGTCGCTCGGGCGAGGATTGTGACTTTGTCGAAGACGCTCAGGTACCTCTCCCAGAACGGCCGCGCCATACCGAACTGAGACCACACGGATCCGTCTGGAGCGATCGAGTATCGGGCTTCTAGAGCGACTGTTACTTCCAACTCATCTCCGTTCCACTGTGCGCACCCACGGCCGCTGTGCGAGACCGCATTCAGCTGACTGCTCCGCCGTGGAGCGAACCCCAAGTACGCGCGGGTCCCCCGGGCAAGCCGGCAGTCTCTGCATTCTCCGGCCGGCAAGCAGATGCAAGGGGGTCAGGCTGCTTTCCGTATGTGGGGCAGGTTGTTAACCTGCGGCCGATTGGCAATCGGCCTGCTTACTCTCTTTCCTGCCTCCCTACTTCCGCACCAACTAATTCCAGGCCAGCCTATTCCCGTGAGAGGGCTCCCTCCAAGTCCCCACATTCCTTTCGTGCCCACCCTCCACGTCCGTCGGCTACCGCACTATCATTCCACGGGCCAGGCTACCTTCCTCACATGGTGCCTGCATGGCAGCCTCCCGCCAAACCGCAACTTCCCCCCGTCAATCGCTTCCGGACAGGCATTCGTGGCCCTGGACCGTCTGCTCGACGGAATGTGCACCGGCCCGTGCTTCCTGCGCCTGCCTGAGATCGCGCAAATGGTGACGGATTCCATTCGCTGCCGCGATCTAAAAACCTATCGCCTCCACGCGTTTGTCGTCATGCCAAACCACGTTCACCTTCTGATCACTCCTCTGGTGGCGGTCTCCAAGCTGATGCAATCGCTGAAGCGCTTCACCGCCAGGGAACGCAACCGCATGTTGGGACTCACCGGTCAAGCCTTCTCACAGGACGAGAGCTACGATCGTCTCGTGCGCAACACGCCGGAGTTCCAGCGGATCGCGCGGTACATCGAGAACAACCCCGTGACGGCCGGTCTCGCCGCAGTGCCGCAAGACTTTGAGTGGTCCAGTGCCAAAGCCGATTGCCAATCGGCCGTAGGTTGATATCCGCACGGGCGCAGGTTGCTATCCGCATGTCGGGCCCGCCGCCCATGGGGGACACCGCCATGTGGGGCAGGTTGTCAACCCGCCTGCTTCGCTCAGCTTCTGTGTGCTTCGGCTTCGCATCCCACCCATTCAACATCCAAATCTGCCCTCCAGAGTCGGTAGTCAACCGGCATCCGGAATCCCCTCCTGCCGGCAGCCTGTATTGGGTCTCACTCGCTTTCACCAGCCTCGATCGGTGCCGGCGTCCTCCCGAGTCCGAGATAGATGTCGCACATCTCCTGAATACCTTGCCTGATGTCAAAACGGCTGCCGTCGAGGATGGCCACAGCCCCACCCCGGTCGAGCTGCGGCTGCTCCGCGATTTCACACGCAACGCGAGCCCACTCGCTCGGGCCGGCAGACAGCGGAAGCCGGCGGAACAGTGCGGGATTCACGATGGCTTCTTGCGTCAGCGCCTCGGAAGCCAAACAAGGTAGACCCGCGGCTTGAGATTCCATACTGACTATGGGCAGGCCCTCGTGGAGGGACGGCAAAAGAAATACATCCATGGCGCCAATCAGAAGCCTCGGGATGTCGGATCGCATGCCGCTGAAGACAATCTTGTCTTTCAACCCGAGACTCACGGCCTGCGCTTCGATCGCCGCGCGCAGCGGGCCATCGCCAACCAGCAAGAACTTCGCCCTAGGCTCCCTGGCTGCGATGCAGGCGGCGGCCTCCAACAGAAAGCGGTGGTTCTTCACCGGGGAGAAACGCCCCGCGTGGCCGAAGATCACGTCCTCCGGGGAAAAGCCGAATTCGGCCCGCACCGTGGCCGAATCGACAGGAGCCCGAAATGGAGCCAAATCAATACCGCAGTAGAGCACGCTGAGCCGTTTGTCCTGGCGCCAGTTGCTCCCAAACAGCGCTTTCGCCGCCTCGTCGCTCACCGCAAATCCATGGGTGCATTGGGCACGAATCAGCCGCTCCATGGAGTTAAGATACATCCGCCTTACAATTCCCGCCCTCGACTCGGCGGCCGTCGTGTCGCTGTGGCTCTGTGCAATTCGTACCGGTATACCGGCAATCCTTCCAAGGGCCAGGACAAGCCCGCTAAAGTGATGCACGTGGCTATGCAGCACGTCGAAAGGTCCGGAACGCTTCAGAACCTGGAGAAACTGCCAGGAGTATAACCCCGGGGTTGTCGTGTGGGAACATCGGAAAACCCTCGACCCGAGCGCGAGGACTTCACGGTCGTAGGCTGCCTCCTGTTCGCTGTGCACGAGGATGTCGATCTGGAACCTTTCGCGGTCGATCCCCCGCAACACGTGCATCAGCCACGTCTCGACGCCCCCGACGTTCATCGCCCCCAACACATGGAGAATTCGCACTGGCTTCATTCAGGGCACCACCATTCGCCAGCCAACCGCTAGTCCGCGCTCGTTGTGGCTTTCTCTTGGAGTTGGAGGCGTCTGAGGAGGGCGTCGTCTCTCCCGCCGCGAAAACAGAAGGCGAGCAGTATTGGAATCGCTCCCAGTGCAATCATAGCGGGTACGCTGAGGAACCAATTGCGGACTTCATGGGTGAGGGCGTACAGGAGTACGCCTTCCAAAGTCAGACTGGTTGGAGTACGTGCCTTTGATCCCATATATGCCAATGCACAGCCGAAAGCGGCGAACACCACAACGCCGGCAAATCCGAAGTTGTAGAAGGACTCGGCCACGGCTGAGCCGCCAAGTCCCGAGGTCCTTGACGCTAATACCTCGCTGAGGGCGCGTGGGTCGGTTTCAAGATCTTTCCGCAAATCCGGGATGATAAGACCGAGGCCACGCTCGATAGGAAGCCAATAACCGCCGCCCCACACCAGCGAGTCACTCTCATCGATCCAACCGATTACCAGGCTGGCAGTTTCCAGTGTGCCGCCCATTTCAGAGAGGGCCGCAGTCAGTGGAAGGTTGTCCGCGCTCCCGGTAGAAGAAAGCATGCCGGCGTTCCTTCTCGCGCTAACTAAGGTAATGAGCACCAACACCAACAACCCACCGCAGACTACAAAAATTGGCCTGACGCGTAGGCCTCCTTTTGCGGCAATTACGGCGAAAACCAAAGCACCAACTAGGGCATATTGACGCGCTCCAGTCATAAGTACCACGGCGGTCAGCAGACACTGCAACAGAATCGGTAGCCAACGATTACTCTTGTTGCTATTCAGGATGGCAACAATTGCCCCGATCGTGACCATATAACACGTGATCGAAAACTCGCTCTTAAATAATGTTCCGTATAGGCTACTATATGATGAAGAGAAAACACCTAAGCCTCCGTTAATCATGAACAGTTTGGCTAAATTGACTGCGGCAACTATAGCTATCAATACTCCTATTACGTAAAACCGAAATTTCGGACTAAGCTCAACACTGCACTGCCCCCCCCAGCTACGCCGAGCGAACATGCAGCCCAGCACAAAGCATGCCACGCATGCGCAGCTGTATGCCGAAGCGCGATACCAGTTGCTGCTACTCAGCCAAATAGAAACAGCGTCGGCTAAACGTGGATCAACTTCCAGCCCTAATGCTGTCACAATGGTCAGTGGAAAATGATATAGCCAAAGAAGAGATATATACGCGATTGGCCCGGATTGCCATTCAAAGCCGCAAGTATGTAAGCTATAAATGAGATACAAGGATGCGATCGTCGTGCCAAATGCGATGATAGGCCACCATGAGCGATCATCTGAGAACCCCCACGCGGGGATTGAAAGTATTCCAACAAGTATTGCTAGTGCGATTGTTATTGAATCGCGGCTGTGCGTCCATGGCAGAGATAGGCCCGAGTCTTGAAACGGAGCCGGTTGAGTGTGTAGCATATCAGCGGTTACCAAAATAAATGAATGTGCGGGCCGACTACCCACAAATGTATAAATTAGTTTCTCGTGTAGTAGCTGGCAATGGAAACGATGCCCTTAATCCGAGCCTTCATTACCGGCTTCTGCCCGCCGGGCTTCGGCTCCCACAGCGCCCGAATTGGGGAATCCAGGTTACGCAATGGAGGGCGAGTGGTAGATATTCGCCCGCGAGTTCGATCCGATCTGGAAACTGTTGTTTTCATGCCCACGCTCCGATCAGGCCATTATGGGAGGACTGTTGTTTCGGCGGGCGGTCGCACGAACCGCGCTCGATTGAGCCTGCTGCGCGCCCAAATCGGAGAAGACATTCGCTAGGCTGAGACCCCACCTCGATTGCCGGAACCGTACGCCGAGTTTGCAGAGCAGCGATGGCGTCACTTGGACGACAAGTTCGAGACGATGCAACCGCCGCTTGGATTTGTCGGAGATGGGTTGGAACTGTCCGTTACGAAGTGCAGTCAGAGCTTCGGTTCTGTTTCCTGCACCTAAGCCGGCCAGCGCGTGATATTCGATCATCCACGCAAGGTACGCCCGGGCGGACCCCTCGAGGTTTGGGGAAACGACTCGTTCACGGAGCATCTGGATGAGGCTCGCGGCGGCGAGCGGCAGTTCAGCAGACCAAGCGGCGCTCGCCATGGCGCTGCCCACCACGTTGCGGTCGTAAACTGCAGAGACTCGCGGATGGTAGGCCATGGGCGAATAGAGTGCTGCTTGTAGATAGAACTCAGTGTCCTCACCAACTGGGACACCTTCTCTGAACTTGACGCCACGCGCAAGCAGCCAGTTTCTCGCACCACACGACGACATGTTGATAGCATAGCCGGTCGTCGCAAACTGATAATAATCTGGGATCAGTGATAGCGATGAACGGTCGATGGTCCTATCTATTCCTAGACCACGCGAGTAAAGGGAGCGATAGCCTGTTGCTATCAGGCCGGCCTCAGGATAGACAGTCGCCACTTCCGCAAGATCCCGGAGATGACTGGGCCACCATTCGTCATCCGCATCCAGAAACGAAGCGATCTCGCCCCGCATTTCAGCAATGCCGCGATTTCTGGCCGCCCCCACCCCAGCATTTCGTTGCGAAATGAGACGAATGCGTGGATCCTCGAATTGCTCCCTTACAATGCGAGCGCCATCATCGGTGGACCCATCGTCAACAATGATCAGCTCATAATCCTCGAAGTCCTGTGCCAGCACGGAGCGAATCGCTCTGGCAATATACGGCGCCTTATTGTAGAGCGGGACAATGACGGAATGCCTCAATGAGTTGAGCATGAGTACCTCCACTTTGCATAGGCAATCTCGGCGACTCTCTTCGTCATCGCGCGAAGCTCGCCATCCGAGGCGACAGCCACAAGAAAGAAGGCAGTCACGCTCAGTGCCGCCGATAGGAGGGTTTCCGCCAGCACCGCTCGAATGCACCACGCGGAGAATGAGGCCAGTGCCACGGGGCGAAGGAAGCGCTTGCCTGACTCCGAGAGCAGCGCAAGGCCAGAGGGGTTGACGAGTACAAGCCCGATGCTCAACAGAGTTTGCGTAGTTACGGCTGCGGCAGCTGCCCCGAGCGCGCCGAACTTGGCGGCGAGCACGGTGAACAGAATACAGCCTGCCGCTAGGGCCGCAACATAGACCCATGCCCTTCGGCCTTGCATACCCTTCGTCGTCAGCGCATCCGCGAACGGTGCGCTTAAACTGTTTAGCACGACCATCCAACACAGCAGGGACAAGATCGGAGCCGTGTGCTCCACCCACGACGTGCCGAGTGCCAACCGCACCAGCAGGTTCGAATAGAGGGCAACGGGGAGCGACAGTCCAAAGCTCAGAATAAGGTTTAGTTTCAGTTGGTCAACGGAGAGTGAAAAGTGCGCTGCCGGATCGCGCGAGCCCGCTTGGAACAACTGAGGGTACCACGCCATTGCGAGGGATCCGGGAATGGAATACAAGAGCCCTGGCACGCGACTCGCTGCAGCAAAGTAGCCAACCTCGGTGGCCGCGGTAACCCGCTCCATGATGATCGGTCCAAGCTGCGGTAGCGCGATGCCAGTAATTCCTCCGATCGTGAAGGACGTCAGGCCTTTTAAGAGCCCCGCGTCCCAGCCAATCATTTTCGGTGCTCGTCTTCTCACTAGTATCAGGCACGCGACGCCAACGAAGAGTGAGGATGTGCCGTACACGGCGGCTACGCTGCGAACTGGCCAGCGGAGGAAGAATGCGGAAACGAGAGCAACCGTGGAAAACACCTGGCTGGCGGTTCTGACCGCCGCAGTGATGTGCAATTCCTGGGTGGCCCAGAAGTAGCTGGCAGCAAAGCCCTGCATCGCTACACCGCAAATGCTTGGCAAGACCACAGCCAGCATCACGTCACGTTGCTCTGGCTCTGGATACATAGTCACGATACCTGCCAGACTGGCGAGCGTGACGAGCGCAACTAAGGCTAGACGGACCTTGAAGATGGTGCCCAGGATTCTACCTGGGTCCGCATTCGGGTGCGTTAGGTTCCGTACCGTTAGGTGCGTTAGCCCGAGGTCTGACAGATAAGCCAAAATGCTCGAAAGAGCGATCGCCACGCTGAGGATCCCATAGGCCCGGGGTCCCAACGAGCGAGCCACCAGCACCACCGCGATCGCCGGAAGCACCCTCACCAGGACGTCGCTGACCATCAACACCCCGGCATTTCTCACAATTATGAGCCTCGACATGGTTGGGACGTTTGACCTATCGTTGGATGCGGTGTTTACCTCCTGCACCAACCGAGCATAAAGAGGGTGTGCGAATTATTAGTGATTTTCAGGTCGGTTGTTTTCACACCGAATTGGCGTGGGCCCGCGTGAGCTGAGAACGCTGGCACCTGAGCGCTTATGCGGCTCATGGTTCCTGCATTCACGGTTGCCTCGACAGCCCTCCCTGCGGGCTGACTTTCCACGATGTGGCATTTTTCGAGTCTCGCACCGTTGAGCCTGGGGCGACTCTTCTTGTCGGCGCGGCAAAATCATCCCAGTCTTCTGTTAGAAGCGGCATGGTATTGTCGTCAAGAATATATACGTGCGATTTGAATGATGTCTTGTCCATTGCATATATAGAAACCGAGTTATTATGTAATCTCAAACCAGAAGACACCCCTTTTAGGGTTGTGAGCAGGAGCGCCGTCCGCATTCGTGATGGCTCCAAGCTATCCAGAATGTGATTGTCCGCGATTTCGACCTCGGTTGCAGGCGTGCCGGCAATGAAGATGGGGGTTTTATACCCGATGGGAATGGCTTGGTCGAGGGAGGAGCCAGCGTTCTTAATGGTATTGTTTCTGATTTTACAGTGTTTTAATTCTGCTGCTAATCGAATTCCGGCAAGAGGTGCGTTTTCGATGGTGTTCCCTTCAATTAGAAAGCCCTCCGCCGTCTGCCCAACTGATGACCACCAGCCGATACCCATTGAGGCAGTATTCGCCGGTCGAGTGGAATTCTCGAGGTCAAAGGAAACCTTGTTGTTCGTTATATCTACGTGTGCGATCGGCAGGTTTGCGTTCGGCTGCACTGCGATTCCTGCGGCTGCCATCTCACCCAGTTTCAGCCCGGTGTAGCTTGTCTGGTTGAGTACGATCTTGTTGTCAGTAATTGTGAGGCCATTTATCCCGTAGCCGCTTGAATGGCCCGCATAGGCGTTAGACCAGACCTCAATTCCTACCATCGCCCCCGTGATCGTATTGCCGCGGACAACATTCTCGACACTGTCGAATGGCGCTATGCCAGTCACATTCATTCCTGCGGCGAAATCAGTGACCACATTACCGGAGATCAACATTCGTGATCCATGCGTCTCAATTGCAGTAACAGCCGCGGGTGCACCCCGTCGAGCCGCTGTGAAGCTGTTGCCTTCGATGGTCGCCCCAATGCCATGGATGTACAGCGCTGAGTAATCATGAGCGATGTGATTTGGATCGTCTCCGATCAATTTGAAGGTGCAGTGTGTGACACTGATATCCCTAGCCGGGACGCCGGCGACGATGGAATTGACCGAACTGGAATTCTCAATTGTGACGCGCTCGACCCGAATGTGCTGACCGGCGCCGAAGGCAATCTCGAACCGACCGTGTGCGTATAGCTCAGCCTTGTCTTTGATCGGGTTCAGCATTATATTGGAGTCGATCGTCAGATCCTGAATCACGCAATAGTCGCACAGCCCTGCGTAGATTACGGAATCGTAAGGGCCCGAAGAACCTGCTACCCTTATCACGGGATCGCCTTCACCAATGAGTTGCACGTTCGACCGAAGCTCGAGAAATGTCTTTTTGCCCGGGGCGGGAGCGATCAGATACCCTTTGGGAGCGGGTGGGAAGTATACGGCGCCGGTCTTGGCCGAATCGATTGCAGCTTGAATCGCTGCCCGATCGTCCGTAACCCCGTCTCCTTTGGCGCCGAAGTCTCTTACCGAAACCGATCCTTCCTGGCGAGGCTGAGCCAGCGCGTTAGAAATGCCGCCTAAAGCCCACAAGATCAGTAGTGGGAGCCACCATACGCGTAAATCGTGTCTAGAGTCCATGGACCACCTCGTTCAGCAACGTCATCCTGGCAATCGGCATGCGTGGCCAATCTCTCTTCGGCTCTTGGTTGCACGTCAAACCAGCCCTTTGATTGGGCACGGGTCGATCATTTTCTGATGTGACAAACGCCCTCCTGGTTCCTCCTTCGGCAACCCAATCTTCCGATCCCACGGGTAATGATTTGGGGTTGCCAGCCAAAATCGGCCCGCCCATTTCGGCCGCCAAACCGTTGGTCCATCGCCCTGGTCGAGAGACTCTCGGATGGCTCACTTCTGCGCTTACCTGCTTTGCTTGAATGATTCCGGCCTCGGACAGAGGATCTCGCCGAATTGCGTTAGCCGGTATTAGGAATATATTTGTGCCGTTTTATCAATGGTTTACGAGATTCGTGTAGCTCTGGCCCTTTACACCGGCTGCACTATTCTCAGTGGCGAGTGACGCTGGCCGCATCTGGCCAGACAAACATAAACTCGCTCGAAAGTTGAAACCAGGAATCATGCCACTATCTCAATCCGGTCAGGCTCGCGTCCGCGGCGCGAAGTCCGCAGGCCCCAAAACCACTCAACGCAAGCCGCAGTCGGCTCAGGATGACCTCAATCAAGGCCGCCAGGCCACCCCGTCTGTCGTTCCGCAGAACGAAAATCTTGAAGTTTCCGAAGAGCTGGTCGCATATTTCGTGCGTCGCATCCAGCCAAAAGACGTTGTGGAGTACAACCTCACTGTCGAACTGGCTTCCATTGAATGGTGCCTCGCCCGTATTCGCGACATCGGCACCCAACTCCTCGACGATGAGAGGACCGGCCAAGAGCCCACCCTCGAAACGGCTGGAAACGAAGGGGGCGAACTAACCCGCCTCATTCTAGCTGGCCATTCATTCGTGGACCGTTCTCGATTCCTGAGCGCTCTCAAGCTCAGGAAGTCCCAGCTCATCCGTGCCCGTCAGTCGGTTCTCAGCTACTTGAGGGATCTGCGTAGATTTTTCCCCCTGCCCGATTCTGGCTGCGAAGTCCTTCCGCGTCATCCGTTTGGCGCCAAACCGCCGGTCCCGATCGAACCTGAAATGAACCAGGATGCCGGGGCGATCTGCACTTGAGACTGTTCGACAGCAGATCCCCTTGCCCGGGCCGAAGATTCTGTGCCGGTGTCTGGAGGGGGTGAGGGTGGCCGGTGCCCCTGTGTCATCACTGCAAATCTTGACCGCCGTCACCCTTCGACTGCAGTAATCAGGGCCGGCCTTTGCCTATTTCGGCCGGGACTGCTTCTCTGCTGATTCCCGATAGTCCTGCATACGAATTGGCCGCACAGGCCCTTTGGTGTAATGAACTCGAGAGTTCATGCTCCCCATCGGGCATGTGCGATTGGGTGGAATTCAACCGGCTCGCTGGTTCCTTTCCCTGTCCTGAGTGGCTGGTTTGTTCAATCGCCTGAAACGTTAGTCTTCCTTCCTGGTTTCACCATGTCCGTATCCGTACCCGTATTTGCCCTTTGCATAGCCGTGGTAACCGTTGTAGTAGCCGTAGTAGCCACCAGGTGACCGCTTCGGATTCCAATCGTTCATGATTGTTCCGACAATATGAACGCCGTCCTCGCGTAGTCGGGACTGCGCCGCTACTGCCGCGTCGCGTGTTGTCTTGCCTGCGCGCACCACCAGCACTACCCCGTCGGTGTGCCTCGTAATCACGCGGGCATCGACGATAGTCAACATTGGGGGCGTATCGAAAATGACCATGTCGAAATCACACAGGAACTGCGTGATGCATTCCTGCAGGCGCGGAGAGTAGAGCAAATTGGTCGCTCCCGATGCATACGGCCCTGCGGAGAGAATGCTCAGGTTGGGGACTGCCGTCTCGTGCACGGCCGCCAGGTATTCCCGGCCTGAGTCCGTTTCCTTCGCCTCGGAGGAAACCCCGTTCAATTGAGTCGTTGTATTTGTATCTGCTCCTGCTTGCAATTCGCCAGTTCGATTTCCATGCAAAATGTCCGCTGGCTTGCGAGCTTGTAGCAGAGTCGTCAGCCCTATCTCGTTGCTCAGGTCGAAGATTTCGTGAACCCTGGGCTTGCGCGTGTCGGCGTCCACTAGCAGCACCCGCTGTCCCGTTTCCGCTATTGAGATAGCCAGATTGCAGACGACGGTCGTCTTGCCCTCGGACGCACTTGGACTGGTCACTACGAAGGTTCGGGGGGGACGGCTGCTCGATTTTGTGAAGAGAATGCTGGCTAGAGCTGCCCGGAAGCTCTCAGCCAGTAGGCTTGATTTGTCCTGGTAGGTGACCAGCCCCAGTCGCGCCGGTTCCTTCGTCCCATCACCGATCTGTTTCGAAGTTTTCTTGGAGTAGAAGTACCCTCTCCCACGTTTGGCCGCTGAGGAATCGGCGGGGATCAAACCCAGCTCCCGCAAGTTCAGGTAAAGCGCGATATCAGCCGGCTCCTGGATCGTTCGGTCCGCCCGGTCTGTCAGCACTATGAAGGCGATCCCGAAAAAGCCACCCGCCAGCAGCCCCAGCGCGGCGTTGAGCGGTACGCTCGGCCGGCTCGGCTTCGTCGGAACTTTGGCCGGATCGATGACTCTCACGTTGCTGGCCCGTAGCGCGCTGGCCACGCTTGCTTCTTTCATGTGCTGGAGCATCGAGTCGTAGATCTGCCGGTTGGAGTCCACTTCGCGCTTCAGGATGTTGTATTGGATCGCCTTTTCGCTCTGGTCGGTAACCACGCCGGTTTGTGCGGCATACGCCGACGTCAGCAGCTGCTCGCGGCGGTTCGCTTCGTCATATTCATTCTTTATGCGCCTCAGAATGTCTACTCTCTGGTTGCTGAGGCTTTTCTGCAGGGCCGCCATCTGGGCGTCTATTCGGCGCAGTTTTGCGTTTTCAGAAGTGTAGGTTTCCGACAGTTCCGCCGCTTGCCGCCGTAACTCGCTGAGGCGCCCTTGGTAGTCTCGGAGGCTGGGGTCGTTCAGTATGTCTGGTAGGGAGTCTACTGGGGCGCTGGACGCCATCTCCCATCGGCTCTGCTTGTTCACTCGGTCGGTTTGGGCTTTCGTCAGTTCTTCCTGTAGTTGACGCAGTTTCTCCTCGCTGACGTTCGTCTTTTCCCCCGTGAAGATCAGTCCGCTGCGCCGGGCGTACTCCTGCAACGCGTCGTCGCTGCGCTCCAGTTTGACCTTCATCTCGTCCAGTTGTTTGGTCAGGAACTCGCCAGTGCGCTGCGTCATCTGCCAGCGGGCTTCCATGTTCTGTTCGATGAACTCTTGGGTCAGCCTGTTGGCGTACTCCGCTGCCACTTCGGGGCTGGTATTGCTAACGACGATTTCGATCACACGGGTCTGCCCACTCGCCTTGACCTTGGTTTCTTTGGAAGCCATTTGCAGCCTGCTGTTCCGTGAATCCTTCGTCTCGAGGCCACGCAAGGACAACATGCGCTCCAGCAGAGACTGAGACGCTTCGCGGGGGGTCGGCTTCTTGTACCCCAGTCCCGCCAGCGTGCGGTCTTTTAAGCTCTCACTATCGAGCAGTTTGATCTGAGTCTGGATGTCCGCTATTTCGTTGGAACGACCGCCTTGGTCGAACTGGCTCACGTCCTTGGTGTTCATGAAGTTGTCGTTCAACTCCAGAACTTCCAATGTGGTTTTGGCTTCATACACTTGCGCCTGGGGAAGAGTGACAAGAATGCCCAGGAAGAGCCCCAGCGAGGCAATGACAATCAGGGTGCCTCGGCGGCGTTGAAGCGTCCGCCAGTATTCGACAAGGCTGCCTTGTTCTTCGTCACCACCTGTCGGCGGTCTATATCCGTACGCCCTCTGATTCCCGTACGGTTGGGGTTCGATCGCGGAGAAGGGAACGTCCTTGGGTACCAAACTCGTCGCTGGGACACGGTCATTCCCGTTAGGCTGAATTGTGTTTTGCACGTTATGATATCTCCAATTCTGGCGCCGGTTCCGTTAGGGAATTCGATAGATTGCTGCCGCACCCAAACCGATAGTGAGTTCGGCGGTCCTCGTGAGCGCCCGCCTGGTGCCATTCACGGGGACAAAGAGGATGTCTTCGCTTTGCAGCGGTACGTCGGGTGATCCGCCGCTGAGGATCTTCGCTAAATTGACTGCGATTTCCATGCGTTGATCTTCTGCCCCCGTCTTTCTCAGGATTTTGGCGTTGCGGCTCTTGGCGTATGAGTCTAGTCCTTCCGCCAGAGTCAGCGCCTGGAGCACGGTTGTGCGTTCATGGGACCCCAGTACAAAGCCGCCGCTCTTCTTCACTGCGCCGAGCACGTACACGAGTTCGCCCTTTGGAACAGTTACGACGTCAGTTGGTTTCACCGGGATGTTCTTCTCCGGGGTCCGCGCCTCCATGAGGTCCTTGACTCCGACCTCCGCCACATAGTACTGGCCGCTCTCGTCGGGGTGAGAGCCCGGCAGCGGGATCTTGCCCCATTCCTGTTTGCGCGCAATCCGGATTGAGTAGCCCGCCTCGACATTTAGCCCACCCGCTAGACTGACCACCTCAAGGAGTGTCTTCTCTCCTCTCAATTGATATACGCCGGGCGACTTCACCTCGCCCAGAACGCTAACTGGCTGGCTCCGCATCTCCTGCACCGTCACGCTGACCTCGGGATTCTTCAGAAACTTCTTGAGCTTCTCGGCAATCGCATTCTCTAATTCCTCCGGGCTCAGACCGCCCGCGTGGACTCGGCCGGCCATCGGCAGGCTTACGTTGCCGCGCATGTCAATCTGGTAGGGATCCCGGCCCATTTCGTCCATGTCGAGCACGCGTACGAGGATCTGGTCGCCTTGGCCCAATACATAGGTAGATCGCATCGGATCTTCAGCCGGCGTCTGTCCGAGGGCGCAAATCGCCGTAAGACACAGTGTCAGAACGGCGTAGGCACCGGTTGCTGCCGCTCTTCGCAATTGCTGCGCCCGCAAGCAGCCATTTTTCGAGTTCATTGTTCACCTCTTCCGGCCTGAAGGGCTAGCTTCGAAACCTGTTCCTGCAAGCGATTCAGCTTCTGGTCGAGGTTTTCTAGCCGCGCACTTAAACCGTCTTCACTTGCTCCACCTCTGCATGGGACCCCTGCTACTAGACGCCGCATGGCGTCCCTCGCAAGATCGCTGATGCTCCGTGCTCCCGTGGCCTTGCAGGCTTCTGTCACCTTGATGAATTCCTCGTCCGAAAGCCGGATGCTGATCATCTTTTCTCTTCGGCGCACTAATGTCATAACTGACAAGACCTCGAAAGTGAGTTGCTCGGTATCCGCCTGAGCGGGACCACGGAGTCCGGCTGGCATTTTCGTTTGGGGACGCCCTCCCAGCCTGAAAGGGCGCGTTGCTTGAATTCCGTCGCACGGCTTGGCGATCGCGACCAGTCGAGAAGTGCGATCCCTGCCAGTGCGCTTCTGGCGCTGGCAACGCCGCTTGCGAGTGCCTAACGTTCAAGGGCTGACGGCAGACTGGACTTGCGTTCCAACAGTGGTTCGGAACAGCCGCGCCTCTCGACCATGGGATACGTCCGATTCCGGGGGGAGACCAGGCAATGGGGCAAGAGCGAGTGGGCAGGCTTCGCCCCTCTCAGTCCCATTGGCTGATTTCTAACACCCTGTATTGAATCGACCAGATCGGCCCCTACTTGGCCTGTGGGTTTGTAGGCGATGGTGGACGGATGCCGTCAGTTTGATAACAGGGACTGCTGGCTTTGATCCGGCTACTTCATCAGGACTTTACAATCCTAATGTATGTTAATCCTGCCGTATGGCAAATGTCAACCGCGTAGTGCTTTGAATTCGGTGTGAGGACTGCGTGCCACGTTTGGCCTCATGGTCGCTGCACCCATGACCGTAGGCTCCTGACTCGTGGCGGCAAAAACTTCGATTGGGATGCATAAACAGACCAGAGACTCGATGGCGGCCCTTGAGCGAGCTCACCGGTAACACCTGTTCAAGAAGTGCATACTCTTCAGCCTCACCAGCGGCACCGGCCATGTGTGAATTGTGCAAGAACATTGAGTAATCTGATGGAAAACGCAACACTAACCGATTTGGATCTACTTGACGGCCAGCCTCCTTTAGGTCAGAAACCAGCGCCGCGAACTTCACGCCAGCGTCGGACTCTACCTGTGCGCCGTGCCTGCGCGATTGTTATCCGCAATTCGTCGGCCATCCGTTTGGATGAGTTGCCACATTCGCTCTCGCGACTCCCTGACTTCCTCGGTGGCGTCATCCCCAGCATCGCCCTGGACCTGAGCCAGTACCTCCTAGACGTCATACAAGCGCTCAACTCCGTGCTGCTTGTTGCACGGATGGGCAAGCATAAAACCTGCCACCGAATGCCTCAAGGCCACATTGACTTGATTCGGCCCGTTCGGCCGAATTTGCGGATTTTGCGGCAGTTGGAAGGAGTCCGCAGTTGCAAAAGTTGAGCGCCCGGGGAAAGAACTAGGTTCCTGGCCCCGGGCGCTCATGAGTTAAGCTACTGTGCTCCGGGTTACCATGCGCGAGGCTCGAAGCCCGCGCATGGTAACCAGGAAGGATTGGGCTACTGCCTTCTGAAGGTGTAGTCCGTGTAGACGGTCACGCCGCTGACGATCGCCTGAATGCGAACGTAGAGCGTTGGAACCACCGGCAAGCCGCCCCTCGTCGCCGTGAAGGTGGTCGGGGAGTACATGTTGGCGGAGACATTGAAGCTGCCTGCGCCTGTGGTGCCGATATACAGGTAGTAGTTGGACACCGTGCCGCCGGTCGCAGCAGTCCAGTTGAAGGTGGCCGTGGCCCCTAACAACGAACCTGCAACTGGCGCCGTGAGCGTTGGAGCTGTCGGCGCAACGTATCTGAAGGTGTAATCCAGCGAGCGGTTGACGCCACCGACAAGGGCGAAGAGCCGCACATAAACAGTCGTGCCCGAGAGCACGCTATTCGGCAGAACTCTGACCGCATTCGTGGTGGCTCCGGTGTAGGCGGAAGCCGAGAGGTTGGATGTCCCGACGCTCGTGCCAAGCCAGAGGGTCCACTGCGTAACTGTTGGTCCGCCGGCCCAGGTGAAGCCGACGCTTCTGCTCGCCACGGTGCTGCCATTGGCTGGCGTCAGGAGTGCGAACAGCGCTGTTGTGTAGGTGTAGTCGGTGAAGCCCGGCGTGCCGTTGATCACTGAGTACAGCCGCACGTAGATGGTGCTCCCCATGGGGAGACCGTTCACGGTAGCAGTGGTCGCGATGCCCGGAGTTCCGAGGTACAGGTTGCTGCTGCCCACTCCCGTCGAGCCGACGTAGAGGTAGGTGGCGGACAAACCGGATCCGAGGGTCCAGGTAAAGGTGGCCGAATTGGTCGGCAGTACGCTTCCCGGCGTCGGGGTGAGCAACACTGCCGGAGTGAACGTCTCAACGGTCCACGCGGACGACATGGCCGCCTGCTGGAATGTCGGCGCGGTTGGCGACGGCACGTTCAGCGGTGCGAAGCTGTCATCGGCCCGGACTCTGTAGATGTAGTTGGCGCCCGGCGTGCCCGTCGTGTCGGTAACGGTTACGTTTTGTCCGTGGGCCTTCGTGTTGAAGCCCGGGGCCGCGGCGGCCGTACTCACCTGCCACTGAACGTAGCCGGGGTCGGTCGGCGCAAAGTTGGCGGTCGTGCTCCGCTGGATCGTGAAGCTGGTTTCACTGGCGGAGTTGTCAACCCAAGTCAGCGTATGGTTGCTGCCGACGATGGGAGTGACGGTCAGGTTGCTCGGCGCGGGCGGAGGCACCTGGAAGATGATCGGCCGCATCATGTCGTTCTCTTCGTGGCCCAGGATGTGGCAGTGCCACACATATTCCCAGCCGAAGTTGACGAGTTGGTTGACCTGAGAGAGGCTTACGTTGCCGCTGTTCGGGTCAAGTCCTGAGATCGCATTCGGGTCGGCCACGCCAACTGGCATCGTCACGTCGTTGGGACGGATGCTGTCGGGAAGCGGGAACGGGAGAGTCGGCGTGATGGGTTGCAGGGCAACCAGGACGTCTTCCAGCGGATTCATACGAACGGTGTCTTTCCAGCCCAGTTCGTTCGGGTCCGGTTGACGGTTCGAGCCGTCCCAGCCCACGCGGTTGACCACCTGCACGTTGAACAGGTGGAAGTGCATGAAGTGGCTATCCACGCCATTGTGGGTGATCTTCCACAGCTGCGTCTGGCCTTGCTGAATGAGCTCCGTCGGCCAATCCACATAGCCCAGGGGAACTGTCGTCTGGGTCTGGAAGGTGGTCAGCGGAACTTCGGTGCCGAGCGTGGCGTTCATGCGGCCGTAGTCAAGAGTAAAGAGCTCCTGAATGGCTTTCTGATCGAGCACGTTGCAGACTGCGCCAGGAATCGTGGAGACGCAGGGCGCCTGGTCGAAGGTCATCGCATAGGTCGGCGTGAACGTGAACGTGTCCGCCGTAATCGGCATGTAGGTGTTCTTCGAAACGGTGTTGTACGCCGAGTTGTAAGCGGCCTCGGGGACGATGATCTGGGGCTGGGTGGCCTTGAACAGACCCGTCTGAGTGGCGGTGGTGACAAACGCTGCCTTCAGTGCGCTCAGGTTGAAAGGCACTGTGTTGGGCGCATTTCCGTCCACGACGACCTGCATGACGGTTCGGGTGTTGGGGCCGTAGCCCTGGATGGTGTTGGGCGCGCCGCCGATCGGGGTCTGGTCTCCGTCGCCCGTGAAGTAGTCCAGGCGGGAGTCAAACGCCGGCGCGGGTGCGGGCGCGTCGTTGTACAGGATCAGGGTCTTGCCGGAGAACTTAGTGAAGTCCACGATCACGTCGGCGCGTTCCGCCGGTCCCAGCCACAGGCCGTGCATGGCCACGCTGGTGATCGTGATACTGCGGGTGTTCTGCTCGAAGTTGATCGGGGTCGCGGGGATCACTGCCGGCGCGGGCAGCAGGCCGCCTTCGGTGCCGATCTGGATCCATGGTGGACCAGCAAGTCTGGGATCAGGAGATCCTCCGGCGCGGCCGTCCGCAGCCCACATGGTTTGCGGTTGGGGGATGCCCTGCAGTGGTCCGTAGTTCGGCCAGCAGTTGGCAGGCAGACCGGTTCCGTTGATCGGGTTGCCGGTCCCGTCGAAGAGCGCCCCGACCAGGCCGAGTCCCAGCTGCGGGACGGCGATGGGGTTGATTGAGGTGCAGAGCGGCATCGGCAATCCCTTGAACGGGGGAGCCGCGGCCATCATCAGGACGTCCGTATTGGCTTGCAGCGGGTCAGCCTGGAACCACGACAGATTCCACGAACGGTCGTTGCCGGCCGACAGGATCTGGAAGCGGTAGGCTGCGGGCGCAACGTGGAGTACCGGGAAGGCAACGCCGTTGACCACCGGGGTATCCATGAAGCCTTCCGGCGTGCCGGACGGATTGGGGGTGATCGGGCAGCCGCAACTCGGGCACGCGGGCGTGGGGCCGATGGTCAGGAACGAGCCAGGCGTCGCACCCGGATACGCGCTCGAAGTGCAATTGACCGTGACTGCAGTGGGCGGATTCGCGGCCGTCATGCTGGTCATCGGCGGGAAGAACCAGGCGCCGTAGTCCCAGCGTCCGAACCCGTTGGCCAACGACTCGTCAAACGGGTTCTGGTTAGGCATGTAAATGTGCGGGAACCAGAGATCGCCCGGGGCGCTGGCTGGAACCGGCTTCGCAATTCCGAAATTGTTGTTCCAGGTTGGATCCGATGCGGCCAACTGGGCCGCTCCAGGCACGAAGGTCTTGTCCTGGATGACGAGCGGGATCAGGTGCGCCAAATCGGCCCCGGCGGCGGTGATGGTGCCGGGAGCGGTGGCGGCTGCCAGCGCTGTTTCTTCCGCGGGGTCGTACAGCAGGTAGCCTGCCGCTTCGCCGGCGTACACGTTCAGGCGGGTCAAACCGAGGGCGTGGTCGTGGTAGAACATCAACCGGCCGCCCTGCTGGTTGGTCCAGTAGAACGTCATGGCCCCGGGACCGGGATTATTCGTGGCGCCTGCCGTACCGGCTGGTACCATCGCGTGCGTCGTCGGATCGAACCACATGTCTGGTACGTCGGCCGTGCTCAAACCCTTCAAGGTGCCTTGAGTCTCGCCGGCTGCGGCCGTCCACTGATGTGGCGTGCCGTCGCTGATCCAGGGAGTGGCGCCGCCGTGCAGGTGCAGGGTCGCGCGATTCTGCGCGTAGGCAACGCCGTTAGAATCCACACCCGCGCCCAT
The DNA here is from genome assembly GCA_903909435.1 of uncultured Acidobacteriia bacterium. GTDB lineage: Bacteria > Acidobacteriota > Terriglobia > Bryobacterales > Bryobacteraceae > CAIVVT01. The sequence goes on from CAIVVT010000296.1 coordinate 23,727, forward strand.
GTACGTGGTGTCCGTGGGGATGAAGAGGTTGCCGGCAGCGCCGGTCGGAAGTAAGTTCTTGAACAGGACGCGAACCGGACGGTTCTTCTGGGCGAGTAGCACCGGTCCCAGATAGGACGGCTGTCCCGCCTTGCAGGTGGTGTAAGCCGGTGCGACTAGTTCGCAATAGCCCCTGAGCGTCGTCGGGGGCAGGCTGGTGTGCATTTTCTGGCTATACTGCGTCAGCCCGATCACATAGAAATCGGACCCCGCAAATGTGGTTGTATCCGCAGTTGCGATCACGAGCGATTTCAACGGGTCCTGGAACTTGAGCATGCCGCCGACGTACGGAGGGCCAATAATGGCCGTGGCGATGGCGCCCGTACCGCAAGCCACCTGGCCAGGCCCGTCGCAGGTCGGAGCGGCAAGGGTGCCGCTCGGGCCGACGTCCACGATGGTCACCTGAGGCATGGTGTAGTTACCACCGCCAGCGCCGGTGATGGCGGTGACGACACCGGTCGAATCGACGGTGAAAACGGCGGTAGCCGCGTTAAAACCTGCGCCGGTCGGGTCATCGACCGCGAGGACAGGGGTGCTATACCCGGATCCGCCGTTGATCAGCGTGAATCCGGCAATCGCACCACCGGGGACCGGGCTGTTCGCCCAGTTGCCCACACCGAAGTAATCCGTGCAATTGGGCGGCAGGACGGGCGGGGTCGCGTTAGCGTTGCAGACCGGGACCTTCTGACCAAAGGCCAGAGTCCCGAGCGCCAGGAACAGGGCAACCAGAAGTAGCTTCTTCATGGTGTCAGTTCCCCTTTCCATGAGTCACCCTCAAGTGGGCAGCTCTGTTGTTGGCGTTCCGGATGGCAACCTTCCACCTGGAATCGCTATCGACGCACCTCATTTTGCCGTTTTGACAGTTTTTGAGGGGCGTCGTAGCCGGGTTGACGACTGGGTTCTTTGGGATCGCTCCGGCCGGGGCCGACGTTTGCGCCCGTCCCTGGAACACCCCAAAGGCCAATGCGCATGTTATTAGCGCCAAAGGCAAATACCTATGCCTGTTCATTAGCTTCTCCTTCTCAATTCTTTCCGCGTTGTTCGCCCGCGTGTTTGTTCAAATGCGAGCGACACTCAGCTCGCAGACCAAGCAATCACGCCGCAACGCTGCGGCGCCATTGTCTAGGGTTTCCTCGGTTCGCACATTGAGCTTGCCTCTCCATCTCACCTGCGCTCAATGCACGCGCTACCTAGCATGAAAATACTATTCTTTAGGTACCAACCTAAATCTACCCCTAAGTACGATAACCGCGATTGCACAAGGCGGTCAAGCAGAATCCGCTCACAGTATGAGATATTAATGTCCGTAAATCAACAATTCTGAACGATAGCGCAAAGACCCTTATTTACAGTGACTTACGGGTGGAAGTACGGCGCTTCCCGCAGTACCACAACGGAATTCTGACGCCGAATGGCAGATTCCGTCACCGTCACCAAACCACTCCAAGCGCCTGCAGCCGTGCGCTATCGACGGCCAGAGACGGTCAGTTTGTGGCCTGAACAGATTGAAGTTCTGGGCGTCCGTGCCGATATGAGGGATACTTGACGGGACTAGTTGTATTTCTTTCGTATGTCATCCGTAAACTGTAATCCATACTTTATTCGTCACTATAAGGAATCCTGTTAGGCGTCTGTCAGTTGGCTCAACCGCTCCAAGTTCCCGCCCGGCCGGTCGTCATCTCCGGCCGCCAGTCTCTCCCCGGCTTTCTGGCGAAGTTCGACCTGTCCAGGCCAGTGAAGTGGTGCGAGGGCGTCGCTTCTGCGAGGGCGCACCTGTTTCCGCGCAACTCCGCGGAGCTTCCGGCAGAATTGGCGGGATTCGTTGCCTGCCGCTTGGGGGTTAGGATGCGCCGCCAGCGGATCCCGGAATGGCGAAGAGGAAGTGTTTGACTGGGTGCTGGAGCCGATTGGGCGTCTCTTGAAAGTACCATCAGGACTGAATATCCGGTGGCGTCTGGAAGTCAACCCGCGTATTATAGACTTTCGAGTCTAGTTCAAGTTCTTCCGGTTGTTTGCGCGGGTTGCTGCTATGAAGACGGACAATCCCGTTCGGACTTGGCTCCGTCGCTGCGGTAGTCGAACAGCGCAGGCGCCTCGTTTGGACGTGGGCTAACGTGTTCGGCAGTTGGCTGGCGCCGGCAGATGCTGCTGCTGGGCAAGGTTCAGTGGTAGCTCATGTTTCAGTGGTTCCCGAAGAGAGAGCTAGGCACAAGGGGGGGGGAACGGTCTGGACATCACCCTGGCAGCGGGGAAGGTACTTCCATGGGTGTGTTCTTGCTGGCCCTCGGCCTATCCGGGAGCCTGAACTTCACCGCCGGGCGGCTTGGTGCGCTGCCCCTGTCCGTGCCCGCTGCGGTGCTAACTTGTTGGAGTTGGAACGTCCAGTCTGGGCGGAATGCTGAACTGGAGGCGCCGGACCGCACTGATTCCGCGGGTAGGGGCTGCTGGCAGCGTGAGGGAGAGTAGGCAGGCCGTTTCGTAATCGAATGCAATTCAATGGAGGATTTGTGAGTATGCGAGGGATGTTGATATTTGCAGTTGCGCTGGTCTCGACTGTCGCTGTGGCACAGCAGGCACCTGAGTTGAAGACTCAAAAGGACAAGCTCAGCTATGCCATGGGCATAGACCTGGGTAGACAACTGCACAAAAACACCGTCGAGTTGGACCCGGCTATTTTCGGCCAGGGTCTCAAGGACGGCATGGCCGGTGCTAAGGGGCTCATGACGGACGACCAGATCCACACCGTCCTGACCGATCTTGGAGCCGAATTGAAGCGCAGGGAGTTCGCCAGACGAAGGGGAGACCTGCCTAACGAAGCCGAGGTGAAGCTCCTGGCGGCCGACAACGCGATCAAAGGCGACCAGTATCTGGCTGCAAACAAGAAGAAGGAAGGTGTCGTCGTCCTGCCCAGCGGGCTGCAGTACAAAGTGCTTAAGGCCGCCACAGGAAGGAAACCTACTGATGACGATACGGTGGTATTCCAATATCGGGGCACCTTTATCGACGGGAGGGAATTCGACAGCACCTACACCTCCGGGAAGCCTGTCACGCGTGTGGTCAAGTCCGTCCTGCCGGGCTGGAAGGAGGGACTGAAGCAGATGTCCGTGGGCTCAAAGTACCAACTCGTCATCCCCCCCGGTCTAGCTTATGGAGCTGAAGGTTCAGGGGCAATCGGTGGGAACGCCACACTGATCTTTGAGGTCGAGCTGCTCGAGATCAAGTAGCAGCGATCTGCAGCGAGCGGCGCGCACAAGAGGGCCGGAGAACGTAGGTTAGATCACTCGGCCAGCGCGTAAGAGAGAGCAAAATGTTATGTCGCCTCTGAAGATCACGGCAAGCCTCTGTCTAGCCGTGGGCATTTTCATCGCCGGTTACACCGCCAATCGGCAGCCATCCTCGGGCAATTCGCCGTCCACCGTTGGGCAGGTGCTTTACTACTCCTGCCCAATGCACCCGCAGTACAGGTCCGACCACCCGGGGGATTGCCCCTCTTGTGGCATGCGCCTCGTCCCAACGCGTGCCCAGGAGACCCACGGCAGCGCTGAATCGGGCTCTTCGCGCGCGCCAGGTGTGGTCCAGATCGACGATGCGGAGCAGCGGTTGATCGGTGTAAGAACCGCCGAAGTGCAAAAAGCACCCCTCTCGCATCTATTGCGAGTGCCGGGCCGCATTGCCGTCGATGACGCCCGGCTCTACCGCATCGTGGCGGCCTCGGACGGATGGGTCCGCGAACTCGGGCAGAACACGGTCGGCAGCTTCGTCAAGAAGGACCAACTGCTGGCATCGTATTACGTGCGCGACCTTCTGCCTGCGCAGCAAAACTACCTATATGCCAATCAAGTGAGCGCCCAGACGCAACAGGCGCAGTCGATCATGGTCCCGCAGCGTGCTACGTCCAGCAACAACGTGCGGCTCGCACTTGACGCGCTGCGGAGCTTCGGCATGACTGAAGCACAAATCAAGGAACTCGAGCGGACCCGGGAACCCGGGTCCATGATGGGCATTACGGCCCCCGCGAGCGGCTTCGTCGTCGCGCGAACCATCTCGCCCGATCAGCGCTTCGACAAAGGCAACGAGTTGTACCAGATCGCGGACCTCAGCCATGTCTGGGTGTTGGCCGACGTATTCGAGAAAGACCGCGAGTTTCTTACGCCACATGCTCTGGCCGTGGTCCGATACCGGGGCCGCGAGTTCCGCGCAAGCATGGCCGAAGTGCTGCCGCAGTTTGACCCGCAATCGCGCACGCTGAAGACTCGCTTCGAGTTGGAGAACCCTGGCTTCGCGCTCCGTCCGGACATGTTCGTCGATGTGGAGATTCACGTTGAAATGCCGGCAGCCATCACCGTGCCGGCTGACGCCGTAATCGATTCGGGCCGCCGTAAGACCGTGTACGTTACGCGCGGGAACGGCTTGTTCGAGCCGCGCCTGGTGATGACCGGGTGGCGGCTAGGCGACCGGGTCCAAGTCACCGAGGGCTTGAAGCCCGGCGAGAGCATCGTGGTCTCAAGCAACTTCCTGATCGATTCGGAAAGCCGGATGAAACAGGCGGCTACGGCACCCGCAAATGCCCCGGAAGTCCCGCCTGCAGTGGCTCCAATGCCCATGGCGGACAAGGCGACAGTGAAGGACCCCGTCTGTGGGATGCCGGTTGATTCGAAAGCGCCCACCACCCGCACCAAGGAATACGGGGGCAACAAGTACTTCTTTTGCTCGGATGAGTGCAAGCGGAACTTCGAGGCCAACCCAGGCAAGTACGTTCCAGATAAGATGCCTGCCCAAGACAAGGACGGGAAGCGGGGAGCAGCATGATCCCCCGGATCATCGACTTTTCGGCACGCAACCGGCTGCTTGTCCTGACATTAGTATTTGCGGCCGCGGTGTGGGGCTGGTGGTCGCTGAACCATGTGGCGCTGGACGCTATCCCCGATCTCAGCGACACGCAGGTGATCGTCTATTCGAAATGGGACCGCAGCCCGGACATCGTTGAGGATCAGGTTACCTACCCCATCGTCTCCGCTCTGCTGGGCGCACCCAAGGTGAAGGCCGTCCGGGGTTTCTCCGATTTCGGCTACTCCTTTGTATACGTGATCTTCGAGGACGGGACAGACCTCTACTGGGCCCGGACGCGCACCCTGGAATACCTCTCCAGAGTCTTGCAGTCGATGCCGCAAGGCGCGAAGACCGAACTCGGGCCGGATGCGACCGGATTGGGGTGGATTTACCAATATGCCCTGGTGGATCAATCGGGCAAGCATAGCCTGGCCGACCTGCGGTCGCTCCAGGACTGGTACTTGCGCTACCACCTCAACGCGGTTCCCGGGGTGGCCGAGGTAGCCGCCATCGGTGGGTTCGGTAAGCAGTACCAGGTCAATGTGGACCCCAACCGCCTGCAAAGCTACAACATCCCACTTTCGAAGGTGATCGACGCGATCCGCGGCAGCAATAGCGAGACGGGTGGCCGCATGCTTGAGTTCGGCGGCGCCGAGTACATGGTGCGAGGCCGAGGCTATGCGAAATCCGTGGTCGACCTCGAAAACGTGGCCGTCTTCTCCAGCGAGAACGGCTCGACCATCCGGGTAAAGGACATTGGACAGGTCACGTTTGGGCCCGACATGCGGCGCGGCGTTTCGGATCTGGATGGAGCCGGCGAAATGGTCTCCGGGATCATCGTGATGCGGCAGGGCGAGAACGCCCTGGACGTGATCGGCCGGGTGAAGGATAAGATCCGGCAGATCGAGCCCGGCCTGCCTGAGGGCGTCAAGATCATCAGCGTGTACGACCGCTCGCAACTCATCCAGAATTCCGTCGGCACGCTGAAGTCCACGGTGATCGAGGTGATTCTGACTGTCTGCTTGATAGTGCTGCTGTTCCTTTGGCACATCCCCAGCGCAGTCATCCCTATGATCACCATTCCAATCGCCGTGCTGATCGCGTTTATCCCTTTTCAACAGATGGGCATTACGGCGAACATCATGTCGCTGGGGGGCATCGCGATTGCCATTGGTGCGATGGTGGACGCCTCCATCGTAGTGGTGGAGCAGGCCCACAAGAAGCTCGAGAACTGGGAGGCTGAGGGCCGGCGGGGCGATTACAAAGAAGTCATCATCCAGGCCATCAAAGAGGTTGGGGGCCCGAGCTTCTTCGCCCTGCTGGTAATTGCAGTTTCGTTTATCCCCGTGCTGGCGTTGGAATCGCAGGAAGGCCGCCTCTTCAAGCCTCTGGCCTACACCAAGAGTTTCGCCATGATCGTCGCGGCGATATTGGCCATCACGCTCGACCCGGCCTTGCGGCTCTCGTTCACCCATCTTCGCGATTTCAATTTCCGGCCACGCTGGCTATCCAAAGTGAGCCATGCAGTGCTGGTCGGGCGGATCCACTCCGAAGACGACCACCCATTCAGCCGCGTGTTGATCCGGCTCTACGAACCTATCTGCCGCTGGTCCCTGCGGCACAAATGGTTGGTCATGGCAACGGCCGCGGCGATGTTCGTGGCGACCGTACCGGTGTACCTCGCGCTGGGCTCCGAGTTCATGCCGCCGCTGTACGAGGAGGCACTGTTCTACATGCCCTCGACGATGCCTGGCATTTCAATCGGTGAGGCCCAACGCCTGCTTCAGGCCACCGACCGCGTCATTCGCCAGTTCCCCGAAGTGGATCACGTCGCAGGCAAGGCTGGCCGGGCAGAGACTTCCACCGACCCCGCGCCGTTGTCGATGCTTGAGACGGTGATCACCTTGAAACCACGCGCGCAATGGCGCAAGATCCCAACCTGGTATTCGGCCTGGTCGCCTGATTGGCTGAAGCCGCTGTTCAGGCGAGTCACGCCGGATACGATCTCTCCCGAGCAACTTGTGGAGCAATTGAACGCAGCGGTAAAGGTGCCGGGAGTCTCGAACGCATGGACCATGCCGATCAAGGCGCGCATCGACATGCTGAGCACGGGCATCCGGACTCCGGCCGGACTCAAGATCCAAGGCGACGATCTGGAGAAGATTCAGGCGATCGGGTCGCAGGTCGAAGCCGTGTTGAATTCGGTCAAGGGCACGCGCAGCGTCTTCGCCGAGCGCACTGCGGAGGGATACTTCCTCGACTTCAACTGGAATCGCGACGCCCTGGCGCGTTACGGGCTGACGGTGGATGAAGCGCAGGCGGCAGTGCAGAATGCCATCGGCGGCGAGAACATCACGACCACGGTAGAGGGCCGTGCGCGTTATCCGGTGAACGTTCGATACATGCGCGACTTCCGGTCGGATCTGCAGTCCCTGGGCAACGTCCTGGTGTCGGCCGGGGAGGGCCGCCAGATACCCTTGTCGGACCTGGCTGAGATTCGGCCTACGTCGGGTCCGGGCATGATTCGCGACGAGGGCGGGCTGCTGACGGGCTATGTTTACGTGGACGTCGCGAACCGCGACCCGGGCGGCTATGTGAGCGAGGCGCAGGAGATCGTGCGCCAGAAGATTAAGCTGCCGCCGGGCTATTCCATTACGTGGAGCGGCCAATACGAGGCGATGGAACGCGTAAATCAGCGTATGCGGATGGTACTTCCGTTGACGGCGTTTCTGATCCTGCTGCTGCTTTACATGAACACCCGCTCGGCAGTGAAGACCCTGATCGTTTCGCTCGCTGTGCCGCTGTCCGCCATTGGCGCGGTGTGGCTGCTGTACCAGCTCGGATACAGCATGAGCGTCGGCGTCTGGGTTGGGATGATTGCGCTGCTGGGGGTGGACGCGGGCAACGGCGTTTTCATGCTGCTGTACCTCGACCTGGCCTATGAACAGGCGCAGAAGGCAGGGCGGCTCAGGACTTTAGGCGAATTGCGGGAAGCGATCGTCCATGGTGCGGTGAAACGCATCCGGCCGAAACTGATGACCGTTGCCACCGAGTTCGTCGGGTTGGTGCCGATCTTGTGGGCGACCGGTACGGGCTCGGACGTCATGAAACGCATCGCGGCACCCATCGTGGGCGGCATTTTCACATCGTTCCTGCTCGAGTTGCTGGTCTATCCGGGCATTTACGAGGTTTGGAAGTGGAACTTCCATGCGGAGAAAGCAGGCTCGGAGGAACAATCTGCCGGAGAGATCGAGTCGGCCTGCGTGTGAATTTAGTGGCCGGTTCGCGTCTTCCTCTAATCGAAACCGCCGTTGAGGCCGATAGAGTGACTGGGATCTCCCAGATGACCACCTCCATTGAACGCCGTGAAGCCCCTTGGGCACTTCGACTGCTCCCGCCATTTCCGGCCATCGCCAATCGGATTCTGGCACTCGCCAGCCAGGAGAGTGTCGGCGCACAGGAAGTCGGGGCGCTGATCAGATTGGACCCATCCTTTTCCGCCGAGGTGCTCAGCTTCGCCAACTCCGCGCTGTTTGGAGCACGGTGCAAGGTCACCAGCCTGACTCAGGCGGTTGCCCTGCTGGGCATGAACCGCGTGAAGTCCATGGCCACCTTCGTCGCGGTCAATAATCTGGTGCGTTCGGCCGTCCGTGCGGCGGCGCTCCGCAAAGTATGGGTACACAGTGTGGTCACTGCAATCATCGCGGAGGCGGCGGCGAACAACTGCCGCCTGGATAGCGAATTCGCCTACACCGCCGGACTGCTGCACAACCTGGGCATCCTGGGCCTGATGTCTGCCTATCCGGAGGAATACACCCGAATGCTGGAGGTATCCGACGACTTCGGCTTCAATCTGCTTCATACGGAACGCGACCTTTTCGACATTGACCACTGCGAAGCCGGTGCCTTTCTCGCACGCGAGTGGAACTTCCCAGAAACGCTTGCGGTCACGATCGCCCGCCATCACGAAGAGCCGGCGGCCAACGATCTGAGTATTGGCAACATTATCAAGCTGAGTTGGCGCCTTACCGACGCGCTCGGTTATGCCGCCTTCTCTCCCGCCAAGGACTGGCTATTCGAAGACCTGTTGGCGTACCTGCCGCAGGCTCCCGATTCCTGGCTTTGCCAGTCGGCGGAGATCGCCAGGGAGACGATCCGCGTTCGACTGGCCGCCTCCCCGCTCTAGCATGAGGACCGAAACGTACGGGTCATTTGAGGCTGCGCGGAGGCATGGACGGGACTGTGTCACGAATCGTTGGGGCGTCAGTCTCGCGCTTCGCCCCTGAAAACCTCGCTTCTGTGCCAGACAAGGAAGTCGCGCCTTGGGTGCGCGTCCTTCAAGTTGGGCATTCGGAGCGGCGCACGGTGCAGCGCAAGAAATAGGCTTTCAAAGCTGGAATTGCCGTGCAATCTTGACGAGACGAGGATTTTCAGTTCGTCAGAAATCGTCACTGCTCCACGATCGAATGCCTGATGGTGGAGGCTGCAGCAGGCTAGGCCGTTGTCTTGAGTGTCAGGCCCTCCATACTGGCACCAACGAATATGCGCCGCCTCCAACCCGAGGTCTGCATTGTCTAATTGAATCCCAAAACCACAGAACGCACAGCGGTGCCCCCAAGCGGAAATTACCGTGGCGCGAAATTCCGGATCCCGGCGGCTGCTTCGATTCACCGTGTCAAGCAGAAGTCCAGTTGCATCCGCAATGGCGGAATGCAGGGAGTCTGGGAAATGAGCCGCGAGGAGCTGTCGTGCAATTTCTCGAACCGCTTCCGGTCGGTCTTTTAAATCCTGAAAGAGCGGTTGCGGGAACCCTCCGGTGATGCTCCATTTCCTCAGTTCACTTCGAAGCGGGTTCTTGCTGCCTTTCCGCCGAGTCAATGGAACCTTTTCCTCTATTTCCCAAACGCCGTCGCGCTGCAAGTGATGGAACGGCAGTTCCGGATGGAAGGATCTACGGGGCGGCCCGAATTGCTCAAGGAGCTTCGTGAGCGGGCCTTCAAGCTGATCGAACGGAATCAGTCTCTCCGCACCCGACTGAAGCTGGCCCAGCGCATACAACACCAACAACGGCTTGTGTGGAGCGCGCTGGTCCCCGCGACGCCAAACATTCAAGTCCCGAAATAGCCGCAAGAGTGCATCGGTTTTCGTCACAGATTTCGGAGAATCCTGGCTCAGCTTATCAGAACCGCATTTCGCGCCTTCCACTCCCGCAGGAATTGCTGCCACCTCCGCCGCGCGATTTGATAGCATCTTGTGGTCATGCTGTTTACCGCTGCAATCCTCGGCATCTTTGTCTACGGGATCATCGCTGCCATGTTGGGCACGATCCTGCCAGACCTCTCGAAGAAGTACTCGCTTTCCCCAAAGCAAAACGGCAACATCGCCTTGATCCAGGCCATCGGCCTGATGATTGGCTCATTCTTCAGCGGTCCGCTGATGGACCTGTACGGCAAACAATTGGGCATGTTGATTGGCCTTGGGTTGGTGGCACTCGCCCTCCTTTCGCTGCGTAGCGTTAAGGGCTATGGGCCCGTTGCCACGGCGATGCTGGTGCTCGGACTGGGCGGCGGCGTGCTGGTTAGCGGCGCCAACGGGCTGAACTCCGAGATCGCCTCGGCATTGCAGACAAACACGAGCTCGATCTCCAACCTGCTGAACCTGTTCTTCGGACTCGGCGGCCTGGTCACGCCTTTAATTGCCGCCAACCTATTTAAGAGCGACTCGAAGAAGCTCACCTTGTTTGCCGCCGTCCTGGCGGTGATTGCCTTGGCCGCAAGCGTGATCGCGCCTTATCCCCCGGCCTCGGGCAAGGTCAGCTTCAACTTCAAGATGGCCACGGGCCTGCTTACGGATCCGCACCTGGTGCTGCCCGCCCTCTTCCTATTCCTCTACGTGGCGTGCGAGGTTGGCGTGTGGAATTGGCTGGCGCGCCACCTGATTGCGCAAGGGGTTCCCGAGAAGCGCGCGATGACCATCCTCTCGCTCGGATTTGCGCTGGGTTTGATTGTCGGCCGCGTCGGCATCTCGCGGGTTCTAGTAACCGTCGATCCCAAAACCGTCCTTCTCGGCGCGGCTATTGCGATGGCCTTGACTACCTACCTGATGCTCCAGAGCAAGAACCCGACGATCGCCTGGATTGCGATCTTCCTGGGAGGCCTGGCGATGGCGCCCGTCTTCCCGACAACGCTGGGCTATGTCAGCGATGCTTTCAAGGCGGCGGGGACGGAAGCGACGGCATTGGGTATCGCCATTACCGCAGGCTGGGCGGGAATCGTCGCATCGAGTCCCATCATCGGCGGGATCGCCGGCGACGACCCCAAGGGCCTCAAGAAGGCGTTGCTGCTGTTGCCGGCAGCTTCCGTCATCATGGCTGTGGTTGCCTTCGTCCTGCCCTCGTTGCAGAAGTAAGCGAGTCCGAGTTTCGTAAAGAACGGGTGAGCGCGCGAGCGTTCACCCGTTCTTCGTTTCGATGAGGAATGTGACCGGGCCTTCGTTCGTCAAGGACACGGACATCATGGCGCGGAACACGCCGGTTTGCGTTTCCACTCCGCGTTCGCGCGCTTTGGCGATGAAGTGTTCGTAAAGCCGGTTGGCCTGCTCCGGAGGCGCCGCCAAGTCAAAACTCGGCCGCCGGCCCTTCCGAGTGTCCCCATACAGCGTGAACTGCGAAACCACCAGCAGCGCGCCGCCGGTGTCCAGCAGGCTGAGGTTCATCTTCCCCTCGGCGTCTTCAAATACTCGCAGTCCCAGGAGCTTCTCGAGCAGCGCTTCGGCTTCCAGTTCAGCGTCTTCCTTGCGGACCCCGAGCAGAACCAGCAGACCGGCACCGATCGACCCAGTGACCACGCCATCGACCTCGACGCGGGCTGCAGAGACCCGCTGAATCAGCGCTCGCAGATGATCTCCTCAATGTGTATCGGCGCCGCGACCGTCAGGGAGCGGTAGCTGCAACACGCAACGACGTCCACTCACGAATCAAATCCTGTTACCACCGCTCCCTCACGGCCGCGGCTCCGTTTCAGATTACGGCCGCGCCATGTACTTCTTGTATAACCGCGTGTGCTTGGTCTCCAGATCCGCCTCGCTGCCTCGGATGAAGAGCATCTTCACGTCCGTCTTCACTTCAAGCAGGTCGCCGTCGGTGACTACCAGATCCGCGACTTTGCCCGCTTCGATCGAGCCGTAGTCCTTGTCGATGCCCCAGATCTCGGCCGCGCTCAGGGTCACTGAGCGGAGGGCCGCGTCGTAGGGCAAACCGAATGGCACGCCTTGTGATGCCTGGTAGGGGAGATTGCGCGCAAACTGCTCGTCAAACGTCCCGAAGCAGAACTTCACTCCCGCCTCATTCAGCCTCGCCGGCAAGGTGTAGGGTTCATCGTACGGATCGTCTTCTTCGTCCGTTCCAACCTGCGTTCGCCCCAGGATCACGGGGATCTTCTTCTTGGCGATCAACTCCAAGGCCGAACGCGGCTTGATCACGTTGGCCAGGACGAGCTTCACGTTTTGCCTCTCCGCGAACTCGATCGCTTCCTTGATCTCTCGCTCGTGCGACGCAAAGGCCACCAGCGGAACCTTGCCGTCGAGCACCGGAATCATCGCCTCGAACTTCAGGTCGGCCTTGACTGCCACGCCAGCTTTCTTGGCGGTCCAGTAGGCGCGGGCATCGTCGAAGAAGCCGGACAGTTCCTGCACCTGCAAGTCGTGCTGCTGCTTGGCCTTGGGGTAGGCGCTACCGCGTCTTGTTGAGAACGTCGCCGGATCGAAGCTCACGGCTGAGATGGCGGGGTAGCTCAGGTGCATACCTCCGGCACGGCGCACTTCCATTTCTTCCCAGGTCCAACCGGCCAGGTGCGCGATGGAAATCTGCCCGCCGATCAACTGTGTATTTGCGCCGTCCGAGCGCCGTCCGCCGGGCATGGCCGGCAGCAGTGCAGCCATCGTGATGCCGTTGGCGCGCACCACGGGGATATACTCGCTCTCGGGATTCAAGGCAACGATGGGGCGCAACTGAGGATCGAATATGCCCAATTCGCCGGTGTCGTTGGTCTCGCGGATCGATCCAATCTCAGACAGTCCCACCGTCGTGCCCGAGTTGATCATCCCCGGCCAAACGTGCAGGCCCTTGCCGTCGATCACGCGGAGCTTCGTTTTCGGCGCTGCGACCTTCATGCCGACCTCGGCGATGCGGCCATCCACAACCAGCACGCTCGCGTTGTCCAGTTTCGGTCCGGACACCGGGTGAAGCGTGACGTTCTTTAGCAAGAATGACCCGCCGCCTTCCTCTGCGGAGGCCGGTGCGGCCGTGGCTGCCAGCACAACAATGAAGGCCAGACTGGCGATCAGCGCCCTATTCATCACTGCCTCCCTGATGCGGCTTGGCGCCCTTGGCTTCTTGCTTTTCTGCGGGCTTGTCGCCGGGTTTGTCAGCGGCCTTCTCGCTCGATTTTTCCTTCGCCTTTTCCTTCTCCATCAAGCCCTTCTTCTCCGCGTCTTTTCGCGAGCGGGCCGCGACATCAGCTTCGCGGTCGAAATACTGGGTGCCGTCGATGTAGACGCGCTCAACCTTGCTGTACATCGACAGCGGGTCCTTGTCGTAGACCACCAGGTCGGCTTGCTTGCCCACCTCGATCGATCCGACGTAGCGGTCGATCCCGAGCTGCCTGGCGGGATTGATCGTGATCAGCGCCAGCGCCTCTTCTTCGTTCAGCCCGCCGTATTTCATGGTCTTGCCGGCCTCGGTGTTGAGCCGCGTGGAGAGATCACCGTTGCCGACATCGTCCGAGTTCAGCGAAGTCAATACACCCTTGCGGGTGAGCACCGCGGCGTTGTGCGGGATCGCGTCGTAGGCCTCGATCTTGTAGCCCCACCAGTCGCTGAAAGTGGATGCGCCGGCGCCGTGGGCCTTGATCTCATTGGCAACTTTGTAGCCTTCCAGCACGTGCTGGAGAGTCGCGATCTTAAACCCGAACTCGTCCGCGACCCGCAGCAGCATCAGGATCTCATCGGCCCGGTAACAGTGCGCGTGCACCAGACGTTTGCCCTCGAGCACCTCCACCAACGGCTCCAGTTTCAAATCCTTGCGCGGAGGCAGCGCACTTTCACCCTTTGCCTCATGCGAGTTGTAGTCCTTCCATGCCGCCTGATACTGCCTAGCCTCAGTGAAGGCCTGGCGAATCACATCTTCCACCCCCATGCGCGTGCCGGGGTAGCGCGGCGATAGACTGGCGCCGAACGGGTTTTGCCCGCCCTGCCCCTGGCGCTTAGGGTTCTCACCGAGCGCGAACTTGATGCCCGGCTTGGCCTCCTTCATCACCAACCCTTCGGCGTCCTTGCCCCAACGCATCTTCAGCACGACGTTCAACCCGCCGATGGCGTTGGCCGAGCCGTGCAGGGCGTTCACCGTCGTCGTGCCGCCTGCCAGGTCGTGATAGATCGCGATGGACTCGGGGTCGATCGCGTCCCGTACGGTCACCATGGACGACACAGAGACGCTGCCCTCGTTGATGGAATCCAGCGCGATGTGCGTATGGCAATCGATGATGCCCGGAATCACGTGCTTCCCGCTGGCGTCGATAACTTTGGCACCTGCGGGGGTCAGCACCTGCGCGCCAACGTCGGTGATCAGCCCGTCCTGAATCACCACGGAACCCTTGAAAGTGCCCTTCGTCACCGTGTGAACCGTCGCGTTTTGGAGCACGATCGCCTGCTGAGCGTGCGCCACGCCGCACGCCAAAGCAGCCGCGATCAGCATTCGTGCCGCGTTCATTGCCCCACCTCCGGTGACTTTGCGCCACCCTGACGCGGTGGAGTCGGCGCCTCAGGCGCGGGCACGTATTTCTTGCCGTCCACGAAAATCATGGACACGGTCGTTTTGTCGTCGAACAGGTCTCCCTTGGTTATCGTCAGGTTGGCGAGTTTGCCCTTTTCAATCGAGCCCAGCCGTCCAGACAGGCCGTAGATCTCAGCCGCCGAAAGCGTCAGAGCCCGAATCGCATCGGCTGGTTTTAGGCCGAGGTCGATGGATTTCTTCAACGCTTTGATGACGTCTTTCGGCGCATCCAGACCTTCTGAGCAAACCGCAAACGGAACGCCCGCTGCCGCCAGGGCTACCGGCGTGGTGGGCGCCTTATCGCGAAGCTGCAGGGTCTTCATACTCGGGATCTCCTCGGGATCGGAGTCTTTCTCCTTCAGTGGCCACTTCACGTTGAGGATCACCGGCACCCCTGCCCTTTTCAATTCGCTCACTGTTTCGTACGCGGACTGACCGCCATACAGCACAAACGGCGTCTTGAACTCGGCGCCGAAGCGGAGCATACGCTCGATCTGCACGCGGCTGGTAGCGGGCAGCAGCAGGCGATGGGTATCGAGCAGGCCTTCAAGCGCGCGGTCGTAGGCTGGTCGAGGATTCGTCACCGGGTCTCTGGCGTAGGCTTCCCGCGCGAGTTTGTAGTAGGCGGCGTCAATCCAGAGTTGCCGCAGGTAGGCCATCACTCCCATCAGCGAACCCGGGAAAGTGCCAAACCCGCGCGTGGTCACACTGGTGTATAAACCGGCCGCCGGGTCCAGCACCATTTCGCCACCGGTCTCCCCGCCCAGGTTGATCACCGCGCCGTGTCCGGCCAGGATACCTTGCTTCGGGAAGGTCACGGCTGTCGTGAACCCGGCGCTGCGGGCGGTCTCAATCTGCTTCTCCGACGGTTTCACCAGGTCCGCCGCTTTGACCCAGGTGAAGGCGTTCGGCCGGTCCTCAGGCCCCCGTACGCGCGGTTGCGGCGGCGGTTGCTGCTGGCCCTGTCCTGGAGTTGCTGCCGCCGCGGGAGCGGCGGGCGCTGCCGGAACCGTCTCGGGAATTCCCCAAGCACTCAGGGCATCGATCAGGCCCGGATAGACGTTCAGGCCGGTGCCGTCGATGACAGTGACGCCCGCCGGAATCGCGATGCCCTCGCCCACGGCCTCAATCAAACCGTCCTTGAGCAGCACCGTCCCGTGTTCTAGAACCGCCCCACTGACCGTGAAGACACGTGCGCCGCGGATGGCCAAATGGGGCGGACTCGCCGCCGTCAGAAGGCCCGCCGCCGCGAGAAAGAGCGCCGTAAATGCGAACAGCCGTTTATTCATTGGGAAAGCCCTAGTTTAAACTGGTGGTTCAGCTATGCCAACTCGCAAACCCATCAGCTACAAAGACGCTGGAGTCAACATTGATGAGGCAAACCGCGCGGTTGGCTTCATCAAAGTCGCCGCGCGCAGGACTTTCACGCGAGGCGTTATGAGCGATATCGGGAGCTTTGGAGCCGGTTTCCGCCTTTCCGGCTGGAAACGGCCCGTGCTCATCTCCTCAGCGGACGGGGTCGGGACCAAGCTGAAGATCGCCTTCCTGGCGAACAAGCACGATACGGTCGGGCAATGCCTGGTGAACCATTGCGTCAACGACATCGCGGTGCAGGGTGCCAAACCACTCTACTTTTTGGACTATTTCGCCGTGGGCAAACTTGACGCCGACATTGCGGGCGCGGTCGTTGGAGGTTTGGGCAAAGCGTGCGAGGAGAATGGCTGCGCGCTCATCGGCGGTGAAACTGCCGAGATGCCTGGGATGTACAGCGCTGGCGAATACGACCTGGCGGGCTTTATCACGGGATGCGTCGAGCAGTCGAAGCTGTTGACGGGTGCGAAGATCGCTCCCGGCGACCTGTTGCTAGGCTTGCCATCCACGGGGCTTCACACCAACGGTTACTCCCTCGCGCGCAAGCTGCTGTTCGATGTCGCCGGCTACAACGCCAAGACTTTTCTTCCTGAAACCGATTGCACGGTAGCTGAGCAGTTGCTGAAGGTCCATCGCAGCTACTTAAAGCCGATTCAGCGCCTGATGAAAGAGAACCTGCTGCTGGGCGCGGCGCACATCACCGGAGGTGGCATCACCGACAACACCCCGCGCATTCTGCCCACCGGCATCGCCGTCGAGATCAAGCTCGGCTCCTGGCCGATCCTGCCCGTCTTTGAGCTTCTTCGCCGGCTGGGTAACGTGCCGGACGACGACTATCGCCGCACTTTCAATCTGGGCATCGGGATGATCCTGGTCGTGCCGGAGAAGAAAGCCACCAAGGCCAAGAAGGCGCTCGACCGCATGAAGGAGCCCTGGCACGAGATCGGGCAGGCGATTCGGCAGCCGCGCGGCAAGAAAGAACGGGTCCTCTACAAGTGAAGCGCATCGCCATTCTGGTCTCGGGCCGCGGTTCGAACTTCGAAGCCATCGCCCGCAACATCAGCGCGGGGCGACTGGACGCGGAAATCGCGTGCGTGCTCTCGAACCAGCCCGAAGCGGCGGCGCTCGAGACCGCCAATTCGTTGGGCTTGAACGCGATTTCACTGCCGTCGAAAGGCGTCGACACGGACGTCTATGCCGAACAAGTGTGTGCGGCGCTCGCGCCGTTGAACGTCGATCTGATCTGCCTGGCCGGCTTTATGCGACGCGTGGGCAAGCCCCTGCTCGACCAATACGCTATGCGCATCTTGAACATCCACCCTTCGCTGCTGCCTTCGTTTCCAGGCTTGCATGTTCAGCTTCAGGCGCTCGAGTATGGCGTGAAGTTCTCCGGCTGCACGGTGCACTTTGTGGATTCCGGTCTCGACACGGGGCCAATTGTCTCCCAGGCCGCCGTACCCGTTCTCGACACCGACGATGCGGACACGCTGGCCGCGCGCATTCTGGTCGAAGAACACCGCATTTATAGCGATGCCATCGCGCTCGTGCTTGGCGGAAGCTTCCGCATTGACGGCCGGCGGGTCGTTGCGGCGCCCTAGCGCGCCGGCTGGTGCGGCATTGCAATAGCCGCTGTCACAATGAAACTCCTCCGGCTTATCGTCCCAGTTGCCGCCCTTATGTTGATTTTATTTGCACTGCGCGTCCACCCGCACGCGGGCGCCCAGGTCGTCTGCCGGGGGACGGCGTTGGGGCTCGAGTGCTCCGTGACCAATCGGAGGGACAAGGGCACGTTGAACGTGTTTTGGGACGTTCGGCTGCAATGCCGGAACGGCATCGTGATCCGCGCGAGCGCCTCGCAGCGCGTCCCGGCGGCGAACCAGTTCGTTCACCTGATTCCGCTGGCCGAGTTGAAAGGACTGGACCAGTGCGACGTTGGGCGGACCCTACTAGTTGAAAACGTGGTTGCCAGAAACAGCCACTGATACTGCGTCCCCTATGCCCCAGACCCCGTGGCCTGGCCGGCAAAGCAAACGCCCCGGCGCACATGCGGGCTCTGGAGAGCCCGCGCGGTGCTGGAGCGCCCCACTAGAACACTGTGATTGGCTTCGAATGTTCAGATTCCGTCCGGACTGGCGGGATTCGCATTGCGGGTGCGACAGTGGTCATCAAAACGGGCCGACGGCGCGGTCAGGAAGGCATCGAACTCCCGATCTCCCTGCGCTCGCTCGGCGTCGATTTCGAGCTGGACGAGCGCCATGCGAGGAGCTACGACCTTGTGCTGCTCGGAGAGCGGAGCGGCAATGTCAGCGTCGGAGTCGGCCAGGATGCGGCTGTATTGGTCCGATGACTTGAACGCGCGGGCGGACTGCAAGGCCTTCAATTCCTTCAGCGCCTTATGGTAGCTTCGCTCGGCGCGCTGGGCGTAGGTTTGGAGGCCGCGCAGGCGCGCTTCGATCTCGGGCGCCAGCACGGGATCGAGGTCCGGGGATGCGGACTCGTTATAGATCTGGACCTCGGCGCAGCGGCAGCGGCGCAGTTTCCACGACGCGTGGGCGAGTTGGGTGAACAGGTCGAACTCCAGCGCACCCGCGGGCTGAACGGCTTCGTGCAAGCCGGCGGAGAACTCATCGAACTCGTCCTGCTGGCCGGGCAGCACGATGAACTCGCGGGACGAGAGCCCGTGCGAGAGACGGTTTTGCGCGGAGCGGGCCTTGCCCTGCTCGGTGCGCGGCCCGGTGGAAAGCTGGGCGTTGGCGTGGTTAGCCAGACACTGTACGGCGGTCGGCATGGTGGTTGAGCCTCTTCTTTCTTTTTCGCGGAAATAGAAAAAGGCGGCCGGCAGCGAGTGGGCTGCGACCGCCTGGAGCGAAACTGATCTCCGGTACCATGCTAGCGGCAGGGTGCAAGGGTTTCGTTGGGGCGGGGTTTCTTCGCCTGACGTTAAGTACTTGTAAAGGCGGTGAATCCCCGCCATCGAGAGAATTTCAAAGCGCTGTCACCGGAGGCGGGGGGTATGGCGGATACAGGTCCCGCAGAACTCAGGGAGTGGCGGAGAGTCTTGCAGACTGAGGTGTGGTCCGGGATTCAGCTGGAGCGGATGTGCCTCAACAGGCGTCGAACAGGCGCCAGCGAAAGGTGCCTGACCGTACCGCTCGGGGGGATAGGTGCTGAGCACAATGGGTCCGGACGCGGCACCTGAGACTAAACCCGAATTGGGATGGCGTTGACATTGGGCACCAAGCTGCACGCAAGGAGCCGTGTGAACAATGGCATTTTCACGCCCACGAACGCTGACAGGTTCATGCTGCAAATCTTATCGAAGCGGGTACGCGATGCTTTTACAGTACTGATATTAAAAGAGTTACAGATATTCACCGCGCCCTGGAATACAAGCCGAGCGATTGCGTCTTTCGTGGCAGAGAGCGTTCTGCGTCAGGTAACTTCCTTTTTTGCAATCACTTGCATGAAGGGACGCACCGAGGCGTCCCGTCCGCCC
>CAIVVT010000297.1 GCA_903909435.1 uncultured Acidobacteriia bacterium
GAATGGTAAGTGCGCTTATCGTACAGTGTCCCGATCGCCTCACGTTCTCTCACATGACCGGCTTGACGCCAGACGTGCAAACTCACCTTCTCGCCCGCTACTCCCGAGCTATCCGGCAGCCAGCCGCTCAATCATTTCGTAGCACGCCCGGCTGTTGTGATACGGGCATTTCCACGGACCCGCCAGGCACGCGTCGGAGTCTTCCTGCGCCGTGTAAGGACGCCCCTCGGGCGTGAGTTTGGCGTACCACTCGCCGTGCGTGCGGTTGACGATGCGCTCCTCGATGTAGTCCCAAACGCGCAAGGCGGCATGCAGGAAATGCCCGGCGCCAGAGAGCTGGTAGGCGTTGTAGAAGCCCACAACCGCCTCGGCCTGCGCCCACCAATGCTTGTTGGGATCGATCAGGACGCCGTGCGCGCCGGCTTCGTAGAACAGGCTGCCGTCCTGGTCCAGGCCTTCGTCATAGACCGCCTGAGCCATCCGCACGGCCAGCCTGCGCGTGCGGTCCAGCAGTGCCGCATCGCCCGGCGCCGTATGGAACAGGACGGTAGCCGCCTCGTGGATCAGCCAGCTGCCCTCGATATCGTGCCCGTATGAGACGTGGTCCGTGAGCGAGTTCCAGCCCTGGTCGAAGAACAGACGGAAGTGCCCGGTGTCCTGGTCCACGATCCGGTCGAGCGTCACGGCCAGCAGGGCTTGCTGTGAAGCGAGCAGCGCAGGGTCGGGCCACACGCGCAGCAGGTTCGTGTAGGCCTCCAGCACGTGCAGGTGCGTGTTCATCGACTTGGGACTGTTGAGGTCCTTCTCGCTGAGCCGCAGGTCGTCGAGCGCGCCCCAGTCCCGGCTGCACGCCTCCAGGTAGCCGCCCTGCAGCGGTTCGTAACTCTTCGATTCGATCAGGCCGTAAAGTTGCTTCGCCCGCTCCAGGCTCTCCACGTCGCCCGTGGCGCGGTGATACTCGGCTAGAGCGTAAATGGCGAACGCCTGTGCGTAAATCTGCTTGCGGTCCGAGATCGGATGGCCCAGGTAATCCGTCATCCAGTACACGCCGCCGTATTCCGCATCCCAGAATTTGTCGCGTATGGTCTCCCAGGCTCGATCCGCCGTTTCGCGATACGCCGGACCGTGCAGCCGGCACGCGGCGGAGAAGGTCCACAGGATGCGCGTGTTGATCACCGCGGCGCGCGGCGACTGGGTGTCGATGACCAGATCGTTGGAAATCGTTCCGTGGAAACCGCCGTTCTCGCGGTCCACGGCGTGGCGCATCCAGAACGGCAGGATGTTGCCGGTCAGTTCACGCTCGATGCGGGCGCTCCAGGTGCGCCGTGCTGCCTCGTCCATGGTGGTCCTACTGGCGCTGCAGCTTCAGGTTCTTCTCGATCAGCGCGATCCTCTGCGTGACGCAGAGCGCGCTGCGCAGCGGGTCGGCCGGCGTGTTCAAAACGTAGTCGAGCAGCCGCTCCACCGTCGTCGTGGCCACGTTGGTGCGCGTGTCCGAAGCGCCGTAGTAAATGAAAACCTCGTCGCCGCGCCGTACCCAACCGTTCGAGAATGCGACGTTCGAAACGTCGCCGATCCGCTCCTCGCCCATGGGCGCCAGGAAGTAGCCGCCGGGTTTGGCAATCACCTTCGCGGGGTTCTTCAACTCGCACAGGAAGCAATACAGCACGTAGCGCAACCCGGCGGCGGTGTTGCGGACCCCGTGGGCCAGGTGCAACCAGCCCTTCTCGGTCTTCAGCGGTGCCGGGCCGAGCCCGTTCTTCACCTCGTTGATGGTGTGGTACTCGCGGCGGTCGATGATAGTCTCCTGCTCGATCACCGCGTGCTCCATGCTCGACGCCAGTCCCCAGCCGATGCCGCCGCCGCTGCCGGCTTCGATGAAGCTGTCCTGTGGGCGGGTGTAGAACGCGTACTTGCCATCGACGAATTCGGGGTGCAGGACGCAGTTGCGCTGCTGCGCCGACGGCGTCTTGAGGTCGTCCAGGCGCTCCCAGGTTTTCAGGTCGC
Source organism: uncultured Acidobacteriia bacterium (assembly GCA_903909435.1). GTDB lineage: Bacteria > Acidobacteriota > Terriglobia > Bryobacterales > Bryobacteraceae > CAIVVT01. The sequence continues at coordinate 2,008 of CAIVVT010000297.1, forward strand.
GGGTGCGCGCCACGCCGCACTGCGCCACGGCCGAAGACAGGTCTCCGGGCGGCGCGGCGGGGTCCTTGCGCTCGGCGCAGAACAGGCCGTAGATCCAGCCGTCCTGGTGCGCCGTCAGACGCATGTCGTAGACGTTGGTCTCCGGCTCGTCCGTCTCGGGCAGCACCACGGGGTAGTCCCAGAAGCGGAAGCCATCCACGCCGGTGGCGCTCTCGGCGACGGCGAAGAACGACTTGCGGTCCGTGCCCTCGACGCGCGCCATCAGCACGATCTTGCCCTGCCACTCCATGGCTCCCACGTTAAAAGCGGCGTTGATGCCGAGCCGCTCCAGCAGCAGCGGGTTGGTGGTCGGATCGAGATCGTAGCGCCAGAAAACCGGCGTATGCGCCGCGGTCAGCACGGGGTAGCGGTAGCGCCGGAACAGGCCGTTGGACTCGGCACTCGGCTCGTTTTTGCGATAGACGAGTGAATTGTGTGCCGCATACAAGCGCTCGCGCCGGTGCTGAAAGTCTGGAGTCGTCATGCTTTTTCCTTGAATTCCACTGTTCTGATTTGGGCGGGAATCCAGCCGCACTCATCATACACGCGCGCCCCGGCACAGAGCCACGAACGACAGAGAGTGGTCAAGCCCGGAACCGGGCAACAAGCCTCTAGGATCGCGGTTCTAATCCGAACGGAGCCGCGACCGTAAGGGAGTGGTGTCTGCTACCGGCCTTGACCACTCTCTGTCGTTCGTGGCTCTGTGCTGAGGAGACTTCCGCGCCATTCATTCAGGTTTGGATGTGGGGCAGGATGGCATCCTGCGCGCCGGTTGATTACCGGCGCTGGACGGCTCATTTGCAGGCTCGCAGGCGGGTTGCCAACCCGCCGCAGGTTAACAACCTGCCCCACATGGCAGAGCTTCACACTCGCCGAGCGGAAACGTCACTTGGGGCCACTCCCGTGCCCCCCGCGCTAAACTGAAGTTTCACCCCAATGCTGGAATCCAAGTTAACCGGGCTTCAAGAGCAAGCCGCCGCCGCGCTCGATCAGGCACCCGACGCAGAGGCGCTGGAGGCCATTCGAGTCGATATCCTCGGCCGCAAAGGCCAGTTGCCCACTCTCACCACGCAAATCGGCAAGAGCATGGGCAAACTGCCGCCAGAGGAGCGGGCGTCGCTCGGCAAGTTGATGAATGCCGTCAAGCAGGATCTGGAGTCGCGCTACGAAGCCCGCAAGGCCGCCTTCGAGCGGGCCGCGCTCGATCTGCGGCTGAATGCCGAGTGGCTCGACCTGACGCTGCCCGCGCCGGGCACGCGCCCCGGCACGCTGCACCCGTTGACGCAGATTCAGCGCGAGTTGGAAGAGTACTTCAACTCGCTCGGTTTCGCCATCCTGGACGGCCCCGAGGTCGAGGACGAGTGGCACAACTTCGACGCGCTCAACATCCCCGCCACGCATCCGGCGCGTGACGCACAAGACACATTCTTCGTGGAAGGCGGACTGCTGCTGCGCACGCACACCTCGCCGGTACAGGTCCGCGCGATGGAGAAATTTGGCGCGCCGCTGCGTATCGTGGCGCCCGGCCGCGTATTCCGCAACGAGGAAGTGGACGCCAGCCACGAGCACACCTTCTACCAACTGGAAGGCATGATGATCGACAAGGACGTCAGCATCGGCCACATGCTCTACTTCCTGAAGGGCCTGCTGCAGTCGATCTTCCACCGCGAAGTCACGGTGCGGTTGCGCCCCGGTTTCTTCCCCTTCGTCGAGCCCGGTTTCGAACTCGACATCCAGTGCCTGCTGTGCGGCGGCAGCGGCTGCCCGGTCTGCAAGCAGAGCGGCTGGGTGGAGCAACTCGGCTGCGGCCTGGTGCACCCGAACGTGCTGCGCGCCGGCGGCATCGACCCGGAACAATGGAACGGATTCGCCTTCGGACTCGGTGTCACCCGGCTGGTGATGATGCGCTACGGCATCGATGATATCCGCCATCTGGCCGCGGGCGACCTGCGGTTCCTGCGCCAGTTCTAGCGCGCCTGCTCACCCCGATTTCGAAGCCAAGGATTGGATTGACGTGAAGTTCTCATATAACTGGATTCGCGAATTGGTTCCGGGGCTCGACATGAGTCCCGAGGAACTGATGCGCCTGGTCACGATGAAGACCGCCGAGTGCGAGGGCGTCGAGGAGTTCGCGCCGCATCTGGCTCGCGTGGTTGCGGCCCGCGTGCTGGAAGCTCACAAGCTGGAAGGCACCCACCTGACGCGCGCCATCGTCGATGCCGGCCCGCTGCTGGGCACGAAACAGGTCATCTGCGGCGCTCCGAATTGCCGCTCCGGCATGACCACCGCCTATGTGCCGGACGGCGTCACCCTGGGCGCGAAGGAGATTCGCAAGGTCGTGATTCACGGCGTTGCCAGCGACGGCATGCTCGCCTCCGGCGCGGAACTCGAAATCAATCGCGACCACGAAGGCATTCTGGAATTCGAGGCCGAGCCCGGCGATCCCGTTCCCGGATGTGTCCCCGACCTCGTGATCGAGGTGGACAACAAAAGCCTGACGCACCGGCCCGACCTGTGGGGCCACCACGGCATGGCGCGCGAGGTGGCGGCGATCAGCGGCCAGCGCGTTTACGACCCCGTCGATCTGTCGCTTCTGCCGCCCCTGGGCAATGAGTGGAGCGCCGAGATTCTCGACTACGACGCCTGCCCGCGCTACTCGGCCCTGGTGTTCGACAACGTCAAGGTGGGTCCGTCCCCGCTGTGGCTGCAGGCTCGGCTGCAGTCCGTCGGATTGAACCCGATCTCCAACATCGTCGATGTCACCAACCTGCTTTTGATTGGCCTGTCGCAGCCGATGCACGCCTTCGACGCGGACAAACTGCACGGCCAGACCATCTACGTTCGGCACGCGCAGGACGGCGAGGTGCTCGAAGCCTTGAACGGCGAGAGCTACACGCTGACGCCGGCAAATCTGGTGATCGCCGATGCCGCGGGCGCGGTCGCGCTGGGCGGCGTGATCGGCGGCGCACGCTCCGCCATTGGCCCCGGCACGACCCGCATCGTGCTGGAAAGCGCCAACTTCGAAGCCACGGGCATTCGCAAGACGTCGTCGTTGCACAGGCTCCGCACCGACGCCTCGATGCGCTACGAGAAGGCGCAGGATCCGATCAACACCACCCGCGCCCTGGCGCGCGCCATCGTCCTGCTGCAGGAGGTTTGCCCCGGCATCCGGCTGGTGGGCGGGCTGCTCGACAACTGGCGCGGCGCCACTCCGCAAGTCGTGATCGACCTGCCGCTGGAATGGCTGGACCGCAAGCTGGGCCGGCCGGTCGAGCCGGCTGTGGTGCGCGAGATTCTGGAGTCGCTCGAGTTCGGAGTGATCGAGCCCACCCCCGGCGTTTTCGCGGTCACAGTGCCGACCTGGCGCGCGACCAAGGACGTCACCATCAAAGACGATCTGCTGGAGGAGATCGGCCGCATGGTGGGCTATGTGACCGTGCCGCCCGTTCCCCCGCTGCGGCCGGCCACGCCACCGTGGTTCAACGCGCCGCGCATGTTCCAACACAAGCTGGGAGAGGCGTGCGCCGCGCAGGGCTTCCACGAGACGCTGAACTATTCCTTCATCAGCGAGGAAATGGCCCGGCGCTTCGGGTTCGCACCGGAAGCGCATCTGCACGTGACCAATCCGATTAGCAGTGAGCAGTCGCTGATGCGCCTGAGCCTGTTGCCGGGCATCCATCGCAACATCCTCGAAAACGCCAAGCGCTGCGACGAGTTCCGGCTGTTCGAAATCGGCAACGAGATTCACAAAGCAACGGAGGCGAATAGCACGCACGAAGACACCGTACGGGGGCTGAAGGGCCTCCCCCTGCTTCCAAAGGAGATCCCGCACCTGATGGCGGCAATCTACAGCAAGGGCGACGGTGCGGCTTCGCTGTATGAACTGAAGCGGCTGGCCGAGTGCCTGATGCCCGGCTGCGAGGTGCTGCCCGTCGAGTCGCTGCCGTACGAGCATCCGGCGCGCTCGGTTGCGGTGTCGTGGCGCGGCGAAACGATCGGCCGCATTTTCGAATTGCACCCGTCCCTCGTCGAGACCGGCCGCGCCGCGATTCTGGATCTCGACCTGGATTTACTCTTCCACCTGGGCGAAAAACCGAAGCACTACACGCCGCTCCAGCGCTATCCCTCGACCGCCTTCGACCTGTCGGTAATTGCCGGCTTGCGCGAACTGGCGGGCGTCTTGCGCAAGCAGATTGTGCGGGCTGCGGGCGAGTGTTGCGACAGCGTCGAGTACCTGTACGCCTATCGCGGCAGCCCTCTCGCCCAGGACAAGCAGAGCCTGACCTACCGCATCACGCTCACCGCGCCGGACCGCACGCTTTCCAGCGAAGAGGCAAGCGAGGTCCGTTCGGCCATCATCGACGCTCTGCGCGCGGACGGCTACGAGCTGCGAGTCTGATTCCGGCCGTCCAGGCCGGCCCTTCCGGCGGTTACAATAATCAGTCAAGGAAGGGCTGACCATGGATCGTCGCGAATTCATCACTTCGGCCGCCGCTCTCGGAGCGGGTCTGACCGCCAAGGCATCGACCGGAACGCTGCCGAAGCGTCCCTACAAGAACGGCATCGAGCTTTCCATCATCGCTCTGGGCGGGATCGTCGTCTGCAAGATGGAGCAGAAGGAGGCCGACCGCCGCGTGGCGGAAGCCTTCGACCGCGGAGTCAATTATTTCGACTGCGCGCCGTCGTACTTTGACGGCGAAGCGGAACTCAAGCTCGGGGCCGCATTGCAGCCCTATCGCGCCAAAGTGTTTCTGGCGGAGAAGACCGGGCAGCGCGACGCGAAGGGCGCGCGCGAGGAACTGGAGCGAACGCTTCAACGCTTCCACACGGACCACGTGGACCTGTACCAGTTTCACGCCGTGTCCTCGATGGAAGACGTGGACAAGATCCTGGCCCCCGGCGGCGCCGCCGAGACGTTTGTCAAAGCGCGGCAGGAAGGCAAGGTCCGGCACCTGGGCTTCTCGGCCCACAACTCACCGGCGGCGCTGCGGCTGATGGACGCACTGGAACTCGACAGCGTGCTGTTCCCGGTCAACGTCAACACCTGGGAATACGGCGATTTCGGGCCGCAGATCCTGGCCAAGGCGAAGGAAAAGGGCATGGCGCGGATGGCTCTGAAGTCGCTCGCCTGGGGCAAGTGGCCGGCGTCGATCAGGGAGCAGGATCGCAAGTATCCGAAGTGCTGGTACCAGCCCATCGACGAGCGGGAATTCGCGCGGCACGCCCTGCGCTTCACGCTGAATCAGGAGATCACGGCAGCCGTGCCCCCCGGCGACGAGCACATCTTCGACATGGCGCTGCAACTCGCCAGCGAGCCGTTGCCGAAGCTCTCCGTGGCAGAACTTGCTCTGCTCAAGACGCGAATCTCGGCGCTGGAACCCGTGTTTCGAGTCTGATCCCCGCCCCTTGCTGGGATCTCTGCTGGCTGTGGTTAGTTAGCAGCCGCTGGAGCGCCCGCCCGGCTCGGAGAGCCGCCCCACATTACTCACATTTCGAACGATATCGAATTCGGTCTGCGCTGCCGATATGCAATAGCAGTGCTTACTCGACGAGTTGCGATTGCCTGGTTTTGCGCACTGGCCCTAGCGCCCGCTCAGAAGCCTCCCGCCCTGGCCTCCGCCGCCCCGCCAGCGAAATCCGTCCCGGCTGCCGCGCAACCCGCCTCGCCGGCGCCCGTCGCGCCCGAGGCGCGCAAGCGGCTGGTAAAGATCTTCGACGTGAAGTACGCCGACGTCGATGCGCTGGGCCGCCTGTTGAACGACCTGCGGCGTGGTTCCTCGCCCGACAAGGCCATCCCGCAGCCGGGCCTGCACGCGATTGCCGTGGAGGCCTACAGCAGCGCATTCCTGCAGTCGGCGGAGGAGCTCATCCGGCGCTTCGACGTGCCCGAGATGAGCGTCGCGCAGAACCACGACTTCGAGATCGTCGCCTACATCCTGGTGGCGGGCCGCACCGCCGGTGCGGGCGAGGCCCCGCCGAAGGAGCTGGGTGAGGTCGTAAAACAGTTACAGGAGACGTTCGGCTATACGGACGTTAAGCTGGTCGACACCGCAATCGAGCACTGCCGCGAGGGCCGGGACGCGTTCACGAAAGGCAGCCTGAGCGGTCTATCCGACGGCGCCACGCAGCCGTCCAGCTACGAACTGACACACAAAGTCGTGCGCTATGAACCTGGGACGAAGAAGGGCTCGGTCACACTGTACGGTTTCCAGTTCAAGCTGCGGGTAGCCTACCAGCCAGCTGGGCAAACCGCAGGCCCCACGCAATGGCAGGACGTCACCTTTCAGACAGACCTGAACATCCCGGAGGGGCAAAGCGTGGTGGTGGGGAAATCGAAAATCGGAATGGAAGACAAGTCGGTGGTCCTGGCGCTTCAGGTGCGCATGGCCGGGTGAGGGAAATCAAAACGGAGCCGCGACCTTAAGGGAGCGGTGGTAGTGCTCAGGCAAAAAAGGCGCTACCACCGCTCCCTTAAGGTCGCGGCTCCGTTCCGGAATGAGTCTCCGGGGCTACTGCTTCAGTAGAGCCGGGACCGACGTGAATGCCGCGTTCGGGTTGAAGCGCAGCCCGAGCACGCTGATCTGGCCCGGCGTGGCGGTCGAGAACTCCACCGTGCCGCTGGTGTTCGCCGTCTCGGGGAAGCCTTCCTTCGGGTCCGTGAGCAGGGACGCCTGATGGCTGTTGGCCGGCAGCGTGATCGTGTGCGTCGAGCCCGTAATGGCGCCGGTTTTCGCGTTGCGGATGGTCACGTTGATGCTCGCAGCCTGGCTGGAAGTGTTCGCCAGCGCGAGGCCGTACACATAGCCGTTGGTATTGTCGTACGCCATGACATACGACGTGCCGTTGCGGGACTCCAGGGGTACAACCGCTTCCTGCTGCGTGCCGGTCACCGGCGCCCGCCGGAAGATCGCGAAACCGCTGACGTTGCCGTCGGTCTGCAACTGCGCCGAACCTTCCAGCGTTGCGTCGGCTGCGGGGCCTTCGCTCTCCACGATCAGCACCGCACCGGGCGCGAGCGTCTGCTGGAAGATGGCGCCGGCCGGGGCCGTCGTGGCGGTTTGCGGAAGACTGATGGGGAGGGTCCTGGGAGCGCCGTTGTTGTCGAAGAAGCTGAGCTTCGCCGTGGCCGCGAAGGTGCCCGTATTGACCAGCGTGAAGGTCGTTTTGTAGCCGCCGCCGGAAGCGAAGTGTGCGATCGAGCCAGCCTTTGCGAGTCCCGATCCGATGGTCCGCGATCCCGGAACCAGGGCCGGAACGGAGGTGAACGAGTGCTGCGGGTTCACGCGAATACCGAGCACGCTGATCTGCCCGGCCACCGTAGTCGTGAACTGCAGCGTGCCAATCAGGTTCGCGGTCGCCGGGTAATTCGTGGTCAGGCTAAACGCGCTGTGGCCGCCGGCCGGCAGCGTGAGCGTGTCCGACTTCACCACTGCGCCCGCGGCGTTGCGGATGGTCAATTGGACGCTTGCGGTCTGGGGCGAGGTGTTCGATACGGCGATGCCCGTGGAGTAGCCGTTGGTGTTGTCGAAGGCCAGCAAATAGGAATTCCCGTTGCGGGTTTCGAGCGGAACCACGGCTTCCTGTTTGGTGCTGGTGGAGGATGGCTGGTAGGCGAACACCGCGAAGCCGCCGACGTTGCCTGCCGCCGACACCTGCGTCGCACCCTGAACCTCCGGGTCGCTGACGAGCCCGGCGCTCACGACCGGCAGCACCGCTCCTGCGGGAATCGACTGTTGGATCGTCGTGCCCGACAAGCCGGTCTGATTCGTTTGCGGCAGGCTCAGCGGCAGCGTGATCGCGCTCCCGCTATCGCCCGTAAAGTCGAGTTCGGCCGTGGCCGCGCTCGCGCCGGTGTTGACCAGCGTAAACGTGGTCGTCCAGCCGCCGGCCGCGGCGAAATGCGCCAGCGATCCGGCGCTGGTCAAGCCGGAGACAGCCCCGCTGCTCTGGTCGATTTCGTACGCCGTGCCACCCACGAAAAGCGAGCCTTGGCGCGCTTCGCCCGGATTGGGTTCCACTTGATAGGTGACAGAGCCGGAGCCGGTGCCGGTTGCCTTCCCGACGAGCGTGACCCACACTGGCGTGGCGGTGATGGTCCAGTTGCAGCCGAAATGGGCCGATACCTGGAAGGTCCCGGTGCCACCCGCGGCCGGGAAGAACTGGCCCGCCGGGCTGGTCACGTAAGCGCATGGGGCCGGCTGCTGGCCGATTGACACAGTGGAGCCGGCAACGGTCAGGCTGGTTTCGCGCGCGAGTCCCGTATTGACTGCAACCGTCAAGGTGACGCTGGCCGTGCCGGTTCCCGACGTAGCGCCGGTGGCCGTTATCCAGGCTGGCAGGGAGGGCAGCGACCAGGCGCAGGTTGTACCGGTGGTGATGCTGAGCGTGACGCTTCCACCGCGGGGATCCACCTGCGACGACTGCGGGCTCACCGCGTACGTGCAGGCGGCCGCACCCGTTGTCAGGACCCTGAGAACGCTGTTGTCCACGTCCGTCAGATAGATCTTGCCCGAGGCGTCCACCGCAATGTCGTAGCTGCTCCCGAGCGTCGCCGCCAGGGCCGGGCCGTTGTCGCCGCTGTAGCCGCGGACGCCACTGCCCGCCACCGTGGTGACGATGCCGCCGGACACCTTGCGCAGCACGCTGTTGCCGAGGTCGAAGAAGAACAGGTCGCCCGTCGCACTGACCGCCACCGCCGAGGGTTGGCTGATCTGCGCGTTCGCGGCCGGACCGCCATCGCCGCTATAACCAGCGGTGCCCGTGCCCACAAAGGTAGTAATAATACCGCTTGCTGCGTCCACCCGGCGGATCACGTTGTTGTCGAAGTCGGGAATGTAGGCGTTGCCTGCGTTATCCACGGCGACGCGGAAGGGCCGGCCAATCAGCGCGCTGGCGCCCGGGCCGTTGTCACCGCTATAGCCGGGCGCGCCCGTGCCCGCTATGGTCGTGATGCTCTTATCCTGCGCCGAGACCTTGCGGACGCGGTAGTTGTAGGTGTCGGCGATGTAGATGTTACCCGCCCCGTCGACGGCGACACCCATCGGATCGTCGAGCTGCGCGTTGGCGGCGGCGCCGCCGTCACCCGCTGCACCGAGTTGACCCGTACCGGCCACGCTCAGGATGTTGCCCCCGGTGATCTCGCGGATGCGCCCGCCGGAGGGTTTGGCGAGGTAATGTCCCGAAGTGGCCAAAAAGAGATTGCCCGCCGCGTCGGAAGCGATGCCAACCGCCGCTAATTGAGCGGATGTGGCTGGCCCGAAGTCGCCCGCCGCGCCGAGGATGCCGTTGCCTGCAATGGTCGAGATCGTGCTTCCCGCAATCTTGCGCACGCCGTGGCGTCCCATGTCGAGGCTATACACTCCGCCCTTCGAGTCGGCGGCCACGCCGAACGGCAGAACGAGTTGAGCACTCACGGCCGGGCCGTTGTCGCCAATCGCCGCCCCGCCCCCCACCGCTGTGGAGATCAGGCCAGCTGCGGACATCACCATCACACGGCGATGGTCCAGGTCGGTGAAGTAAACATTTCCCGCCGCGTCGGCCGCTACGGCCGTCGGTACGCCGAGCACGGCCGACGTTGCCGCGGTGCCGTCCGAAACAGGGTTCTGCCCGGTGACCGCGGAACCGATCAGTGTCTCGATGGTGTTCGGCTGGAGCGACGTGGCGACGCCATTCAGGACGACCTGGTGAGCCGCTTTCCAGACGACGCGGATGACGTAGTTTCCAGCGTCGGCGATGTAGAGATTGCCGGCCGAGTCGAACGCCAGGCCAACCGGATTGTTCACCGTGGCGTTCGGAGCCAAACCCTCGTCGCCCGAGTAGTAGGGGTAGCCTAGGCCGCAGGCGGTGTAGATTTTCCCGCTGGAAGCCTGAATCTCGCGAACCCGGTTGTTGTGGGTATCGGCGATGAACACGTTATCCGAAGAGTCGATGGCCAGGCCGAAGGGATGGTGCAATTGGCCGGATGTGGAAATCGCGCCGTCGCCGCCGTAACCTGGTTCGCCCGTGCCGGCGATCACGCTAGCTACGCCGCCACTGACTTTGAACACGCGGTTGTTGATGGTGTCCGAGATGTAGAGAACGCCCTTGGAGTTCAAGGCCATGCCCGGGAACAGCCCCAGCGAGGCGAGCCCCGGCAGGCTATTGAGATCGTCCTTCTGGCCGTAGTAAACGCCCTGCGTCACGCCGAGCAGGCCCGCAGTGCCGGGCACGGTGCTGATCACACCACCCGAAACCATGCGCACCCGCTGGTTCCCGCCGTCCTGGATGTAGAGGTTTCCGCTCGAATCGAATAGCAAACCCTGCGGGTAGGCCAACTGTGCGCTGGTGGCCGGTCCGCCATCGCCGCTGAAACCGTACACGCCCGTCCCGGCGACGCGCGTCATATTGCCGGCCGCGTCCACCTTCACCACCATGTGGGATGAGTGCAGCGCGACGTACAAGTTTCCAGAGGCGTCCACCGCCAGTCCGCCAATCAGCCCCAGAACCGCCGACCTGGCTGGTCCGTTCGTCGGGAACGTGCTCCCGGCGATCGTCTGAATTGTGTAGGTTTGCCCAAAGACAGAGACGCCAATGGCAAGTGAAATGAATGCTTTAGCTAGCGAACGCAACGATAACCCCCACGCCAGATACTTCTCGATCGGCGATAGGACAGAGTTTTCCCGTCCAAGTGTCGATAGACGCATCGTAGCGCACTCGGATTACCACTATTTGTGTAGGCACATATGAACGTGTGGTAAAGGGTGGTCGAGTACCCGGTTGACTCTGCCCGGGTTAGTGTAAATACTTACAGTATGGAACTCACCGGGCGGCAGCGCGAGATTTACGAGTTCATCGTTCAGTTCCGGCGCGAAAGCGGGTGTTCGCCGTCGATTCCCGAGATCCAGCGCGCCTTTGGGATTCGCAGCCCCAACGGTGTTGCGGGCCACCTGCAGGCGCTTGAGGCGAAGGGCTACATCCGCCGCGCCGAACGCGGCTCGCGGCAGGTGGATGTGGTGGGTGAACCCCGCTCCGCGGCCATCGGGACGGCCCGGCTCCACGCCGTGCCGGTCTACGGGCACATTCCGGCCGGTCCGCCGACCGAATATCAGAGCCTCAACCCGGACGGCATGGCGGCGATGGACGAAACGCTGCTCGGTTTCCGGCCCAAGGAGGGCTGCTTTCTGTTGAAAGTCCGCGGCGATTCGATGAAGGACGCCGGTGTCCTGAACGGCGATATGGTGCTGATTGAACCGACGCCCTCGCCACGAGAGGGGCAGATGGTGGCCGCGTTGATCGACGGGGAGAGCACATTGAAGCGGCTGGTCCGGCTGAAAGGCCGCTGGTTCCTGAAGGCCGAGAACCCGGCTTATCCGGAGTTGTACCCGCGCGCCGATCTAGTGATTCAGGGGGTCGTGCGCTCCGTAATCCGCAGGCTCGATTGAAACTTCCCCGCTATATGTGGCGTACGGTGCAGCGGGTGTTGGCCGTCCAGCGTTACTTCTTCGTTACGGTCAGGTAGGCGGAACCCGAGTTTCCGGCTGCGTCATAAGCCTGCATCCGGATACGATTGACGCCTGGAAACAGCGGGATGCCGGCTACGGTGAAGGGGTTGGCGGCGCTGGCCAAACCGCTGCCGCCCGCCGAATTCGACCACGTAATCCGGGTCACGCCCACGTTGTCGGTGGCGAAACCCTGAATGGTGAGGCTCGATTGGTAGGTCAGGGACGCCGCCATGGATGGCGAGTAGAGCCGGACCAGCGGCGACGTAGTGTCGCTGGCGACGGGGATCCGGGGCAAGCCTGCGATGGGAAGAGCGGGTGGCTCGACGGGCGGGGCGGGGACTCCAGGTGGATCCTGGACAGGTGGCGCGACGGGTGGGACGGCGGGCGGCGCGAGCACCGGCGAGACGGGTCCGGCTGGCGCCGCGTAGAGCGTCCTGAGCGCCGCGATGTCATCGGCGGTGAGATGCTGCGTGGCCTGATAGTAAGGATACATTACATCGCCCGGGCTGTCCGAATGCCCCAGACCGAGGGCGTGCCCCATCTCGTGCAGCATTACGGCACTGAGTAGCGGGTTGCCAGCGATGCTCCAGGACTGGTCGAAATTCAAGTGCATGTCGCCCGCCAGCGGCTCGGGATTGGGCGGCGGATAAAAGGTGTGGGCCAGTACCCCGCCGTAGGGCGTGAACGGAAACCCGTCGCCGTGGTCGCCGGATACGAACGCGATCTCGATGCTGCCGTTCGAACCGGCCAGCGTGGTCGGCGCGAAGGTGATCGCGGCGTAGGCGCCCCACTCCGCGAGTACGGACTGCAAAGCGCTCCGCACGTCGCGCTCCTCCAGCGGCAGCGAAGTCGTGTGCAGGAGGTAGGAGAGGGCGGCGGAACCGGCGGATGGCCCCGGCGCCGGACCAGCCCAGCCGTCGCCGAAGGTCGGAACCAGATTCGCGGCAACGGCCAACCCGCTCGCCCCGGAGGCGCCCAAGGCGCAGGGCACCACCTTCTGCCCGGCGGTCATCTGAGGGGAAGCGGGGTAGACGCGGGCAATCTCGTCCCAATTTGCCATTTCCCGCAGCGCGGCATACGGGGCCTGAACCAGATACTCGGTTGTGTTTAAGTCCAGGTTGGGCAGCACGGTAATCCCGGCGACCCGCATTCTCAACCAGACCAGCCCCGCGTCGGCGTCGGACTGCGTCTCGACAACGGCGCTCAGAGGCGCTGTGGCGGATGCATTGAACTTGGCACTGAGCTTATCGCCGGCCCGAAGCGTGTAGTTCTCCACAACGCCGAGGTCGCCGAGGTTCGCGGCCGGATCGCCATAGACCAGCAATCCGTTATCGGGCACAAGGTAGAAGACGCTGTACCCACGGTCCTTCAGGTTCCTGACGTCGGCGGCATTCGGGATGGTCCGGAAGATGGCGATGAAGTGTTCGGATGGCGCCACGCGTCCGCTCCCCGTTGCGAACGCCGTCACTGCGGGGGAGGCATAGTGCCTGCCCGATTTCAGTCGTAGCAGGGGGGGGGCCGAGCTGGCTGAGTTCTGTCCGCACGTGCTCACGCACCCGGCTGTCCAAAGCAGCAGGAGTGCCGTCAATCCGCGTCCGGCGGTTCTCATGCAGAACTCATCGGATGTGAATGCCCGACTGTGAGCGAGAACGGCGGATGGCTGCTTGGCTGGGCCTCGAAGGGCAATCAGAAGCTGGAAGGTGGCGAGGCCGACCGTGAGGGAACCGGTTCCTGGCGAGCGTCCATTTCCTTGAGCACCAGAACGCGATTGACTTCCAATTCACGCCGCTCTTCCTTGATTCCACTGGGCCATTCGATCAGCAGGCGGTCAATCTTCAGTGCCGTGCCGAGCCCAAAATGCAGGCGCAGATCGTTTTGCGAAATGAAACTGCCGCCGCTGCGGACTTCTCCGGTCTGCGTGATGCCCCCAGCAGTCAGACGCACCTTTGCGCCGATCGCGCTGCGGTTCGACTTCGTGCCGCTCAGTTGCAGTGACACCCAGTTGCCGGCGGGACGCTTCGATTGTTTCAGCAGCGTGGGCGGTTCCCCCTGGTTGTTGATCAGGATCTCCAGCACGCCGTCGTTGTCGATGTCGCCGACAGCCACTCCGCGAGAGGAGTGCTCGGCCAGGACGCCCGGCCCTGCCTGCGTCGAGATGTCGTCGAAGCGGCCGTCGCGCAGGTTCCGGTACAGGATGCGGCGCGCCTTGAATCGGATGTCGATGTGCTTCCGGTCGATCTCCGGAAAAACGTGACCGTTCACCACCAGCAGGTCTTGCCAGCCGTCGTTGTCGAAGTCGAAGAACTGGCAGCCCCAACTCACGTATTTCGTATTCTGCCCCATGCCCGCGGCGATCGTCTTCTCCTGAAACTCGCCTTGCCCGTTGTTGCGGTAGAGGGTCTCGCGTTCGTCGGAGAAGTTCGTGCGGAAGATGCTGGGCCAGCCCGAATGGTCGTAGTCCGCGGTGCTTGCGCCCATGCCGGACATGGCTTTCCCGTTATCGTCGAACGCGACTCCGCGCAGCACGGCCTCCTCCGAGAACGTGCCGTCGTGCTGGTTCATATAGAGCAGCGATGGAGTCTGGTCGCAGGCGACGAAAACGTCGGGCCAGCCGTCGCCATCAAAATCGGCGGTGAGCACCGAGAGGCAATAGCTGCCGTGCTGCTCGGCCACGCCGCTCTTTTCTGAAACGTCCGTGAACGTGCCGTTGGCGTTGGCGTGGTAGAGGATGTTGCGGTCGAACGGAAGCCCGCGCGGCCCGCAGTTCACGGCCAGCCCGAGATACCAGCAATAGGGGTTCGCTCCGGGTTTGGGCGTCTCCTCAAAACTGAACTTGAGGTAGTTCGAAACGAACAGGTCCAGGCGCCCGTCGCGATCGTAATCCACGAACGCGCAGCCGGCGTTGTAGCGCACGCGATCCTGGGTGAGGCCCGCCTCCTTCGTGACGTCGCGGAAGTGCTTGCCGCCGTCGTTGTGGTACAGGATGTTCTGTCCCCAATAGGTCACGAACAGGTCGGTGAAGCCGTCGTTGTCGTAGTCGCCTGCACACACCCCCTGGCCCCAGCCTACGCGCGCGATGCCCATCTGCGCCGAGACGTCGCGGAACTTGCCTCCCCCCTCGTTGTGATAGAGCCTGCTCGGCGCGCCGTCGCCGCTGACGATAAAGGCATCGAGCAGTCCGTCGTTGTCGTAGTCGATCAGCGCCAAGCCGCTGCCGGTGGTCTCGATGATGTAGGTCTTGGTCTCCATCCCGCCGTTGGGGAACGTCGCGCTGAGCCCCGCTTCGGCGGCGACATCTCGGTAATCGGGGAAGAACGCGGCGGGCGTCTGCGCGGTCAGTGGCAGGCACAGGGCCAACGAGAGCGCTGCCGCGAATCCACGCCGGGCGCGCATGGCTTTCATTTCTGTTCGGCCGGCTTCTCGCCCAGCTTCTTCAGGAATTCGGTGAACTCGCCTTCGGGCGGCTTCTGCAACCTGTCAAGCTCTACCTTCTCGCGCTTTGCATCGCCCATACGGCCGGCGTTGCGATAGGCCAGCATCAGGCTGTAGTGGGCCGGCTCGCTCTTCGGAAGCAGCCGCACGGCCTGCTGCAGCAGCCCGATGGCATCCGCGAATTTCTTCTCGTCCAGCCGCAGTTTGCCCAGGGCAATGAGCGCCTCGGGGAAGGCCGGGTTGATCTCCAGCGACCGGCGCAGGCTGGCTTCTGCCTGGCCCGGCTGCTGTTGGTTCAAGTAAATCTGCGCGGCCTGGTAGTGAGCTACGGCGTCGTTCGGGTTGAGCGCGAGTTCGGCGTCGATCTCCTTCAGCGCGGCGTCCAGACTGTCGTTGGTATGCGCGCCCATCAGCATCGCGCGCGCCAGGCGGAAGTGCAGATTCAGTGCCTGCGGATTCTTGGCGATGGCTTTGCGATACTCGCTGGCGGCTTCGGCGAACTGGCCCTGCGTCTCCAGGATTTCGCCCGAAAGCTGGTTCACGCGAAACGAGGCGGGCGCCTTCTCATAGAGCTGATGGATCGCATCGTTCCAGGCCGTCATGTGCAGCCGCGCCGACTGATACAGCACGTCGGCGTCGGCCGGGTAGGTGGTCCTGAGCCGGGTCAGCACGGCAGCCGCATCGTCCAGGCGATTCGCCGCGATGCGGCACTGCACCAGCGCCAGTCCGGCCAGCCGTTGGAGCTCTGCGCCGTCGCCTGCACTGGCCTTGACCAGGTCCGAGTCAGCCTCGGAGCAGCGATTGGTTGCGGCCAGAGTGAGCGCGAGGAACGCCCTGGCGCGTGCGTCGCCGCCGGCCTGCGAGGCCGCCCGGAAGCTGCGCTCCGCCTGCGCGTAGTCGCCCTTGTGGAACGACTCGAGCCCCTGGACCAGCGAATCGGCCTGGGCCAACGCCAGCGCGGGAAAGACCAGGGAAGTGAAGAGGAAGAGTTTAGTGGCCGGCATCGTCCATGATTACGTCTAGCTTGCCGAACCGGTGGCGGTCGGCTCCGTCAAAATAGCGAAAGCTGAGCAGGGGAGGCGCGCCGGGCGCGATTTGCTTGCGCGGATCGGCGAGGCGCGCCTGCGGATTGCCCATGTCCAGGACGCGTCCGGAGCGTGCGATCTCGCCGATCAACGCCTGGACGCGAGCCTCGCGCGCGGCGGTATCGGCAGTCGGCGCAGCGTGCGCCGCACCGGCCTGCAGCGCGAGAGTCAGATACAGAATCGCGAAATGCATAGCGCATCCATGAGCAGCTTATATCGGCCCGCCCCAGCCTGATTCATTTTTGCACGCTGGCGGCGGGCGGCTCTCGCGCTCACTGCCGCTCCAGCTCCTTCAAGGCGCGCTGGGCCAGCGCATTGTCCGGCTTCCGCGCGAGCAGCGCACGCATGATTTCGCGGGCCTTCTCGCGCTCGTTCAATCGCACCCACACGCGTCCCAGATTGAGGTACAGCATTTCGGAGTCGGGCGCGACACGGATGCCGTATTGGAATGCCGCGATGGCGTCGTTGGCTTGACCCGCATTCAGAAACAGCACTCCGAGATTGTTGATCGCCGAGGCGTTGTCGCGCTGGATCGAAATCGCCAATTCAAACAGCTTGCGGGCCTCGCCGGTGCGGCCCTGTTTGGCCAGCAAGAGCCCCAGTTTGTCGGGTGCGTCGGCGTTCTTCGCGTCGGAGGCCAGCACACGGCGGTAGAGTTTCTCGGCCTCCGCCGGATTGCCCAACTGCTCCTGGGCCAGGGCGGCATTGATCAGCACGTAGGGCAACTCGGGCGCGAGCAGCAGCGCTTTCTGATAGCAGCGCAGGGCCGCCGCCGCGTCTCCCACTTCGGTCTCGACGCCGCCTAATTCGTTCCACGCTTCCGGCAAGTCGGGGGACAGCGCCAGTGCTCGTTCCAGGGACTCGCGCGCTCTTCCCAGCCGCTTGGCCTGCAGGTGAATCATCCCGACGGCGACCAGCGCCTTCGGGTTGTCGGGAGTTCTGCGCAGCATCTCTTCGAGGTAAGGCAGCGCCTGTTCCGGGTAGCCAGCCTGCAGCAGGCCGCCTCCGATCTTGTAATAGTCGCGGACCGGGTGGCCGATGTACTGGCCTGCGAACGGCAGTCCGCGGGGATCGGGGGTGGGGCCTTCCACGGCGTTCAGATCGGTCTCCGCCGTCTCGCTGTCGGGCGCTTCGGCATACACCTTGCGCACACGGCTTTGGGAGTCGATCAGCAGCCACAGCGGCGTCTCCAACCCGGCCCGGTAGTCGAACAGGTAGCGCCGGAAAATGGCGTATCCGGAGACGAGGCCGGCGTCGGCCTGCCGCAAATCGAGGGCGTCGTACTGGAGACGCAATTGCGGTAACGGTTCGCCGGCGTGCAGCACCATCAGTGCGGGCCCGCGACGCTGCTCCGGCAATGGCACCGGCTCGCGCAGCCAGGTAGTATGCAGGCGCGCTTTGTTGTCCACCGGGAAGGCGACGTCGGCGGGAAGCTCCGCGCGGTTGCGCAGCGGGTGGGCGGCAGCGTCCGGGTTGCCCTCCGTGATTTCGTAGACAAACCCGGCCGCCAGCGATTCGAACTCCTGAGTCGTCCCGGAAGGCCAATGAACCCGCACCTTGCTGGCCCGCTCCGTATCGCCGAGTCCGAAGTGCAGCCGCTTGGTGTGTTGTGAAACGTAGGCCGAACCCGCGGCCAGCCACTTGGTCTGGCCATCGACCTCAACCCGCGCGCCGATGGCGTCGCGACTGGATTTCGTCCCTCTCAACGACAACACGATCGACTTGCGTCCCACGCCGCAGGCGTTCTGAAATACCCGCACCTGCGGACCCATGCGGCTCTTAAGCACGATGTCCACGTTGCCGTCGCCGTCGAAGTCGGTGAAGGCGAAGGCGCGGCTATCCTCGGCCCGGTCGATTCCGCTCACACCTGAAAAATCGTAGTATCGCCCTGCCCGGCGCACGAAGAACACGTTCGCTTCGGGGCCCGCCCAGCTGTAGTCCTGACGGACCAACTGGTTGATCGCGTTCCAACCGTTTTCATAGGCAGGTGCGGGCATGTACTTGGCTGGGGACTTCGACACCACCTGACGGTAAAAGAAGCTCATCAGGTCGGTCGGGCTGTTGTTCGACAGCATCCCGCAGGCCACGTACAATTCCGGACTGCCGTCGTTGTCGAAGTCGTACCCGTCGCAGGCCCACGACCAGGGCACGATCTCGACCCCCTGCTTGTCGCCGGTATAGCTGAACCTGCCGTCGCCCTCGTTGTGGTAAAGCGAGTTGCCTTTGACGTGGTGGCGATAGGCGGGCAGCAGCGCGGGGTCCTGTACCACGGGCCCGAAGGCGGGATCGTTGATGATCCGCTGCCCGCAGGCGCTCCACATGTTGGAGACCAGCAGGTCGGGCCTCCCGTCGCCATCGTAGTCGAGCCACGCCGCGCTCATGCCCGGGCCCAGGTCCACCACGCCGGCCTCGTCGGCGACATCACGGAAATGGCCGTTCGTGTTCTTATACAGGTTCTTGCGGCCGAAGTCGTTGGTGACGTACAGGTCGGGCCAGCCGTCGTTGTCGTAGTCGCACCACGTGGCGGCGAAGCTGAAGCGGTTGTTATTGTGGCCCATGCCGCTCTCCGCCGTCACGTCCTCGAAGTAACCGGGACCCTCGTGCAGGCGGTTGCGGAACAGGAAATTGGGCGGGCCGTTTTGTGCGTCGTGGTACGGCACCGGGTAGCGGTATTGCGCCTCGCTCTGGAAATAGACGTAGCAGCAGAAGTAGAGATCGAGCCGGCCGTCGCGGTCGTAGTCCGCGGCAGCCACGCTGGTGAACGAGCCTTGCGGCGCAGTGGCGAACCGGAATGCGCCCGGCACCGCCGTGAAGCGGCCGTGGCCGTCGTTCAAATACAGCAGCGGTCCGCTGGAACGTACCAGCACCAGATCCTGCGAGCCCGAGTTGCGCAGATCGACGAACAGCGCGCCGGCCGTTTCGTCGAGGATGTCGAGCCCGGCCTGTTTCGAGATGTCGTGGAAGGCGCCGCGCTCGTCGATCTTATAAAGGCGATTCGGCAGGCCGCCCGGCTGGCAGACATAGATCTCGTCCCGCCCATCGCCGTCGATGTCGGCCGCGGCGATTCCATTCTCGCCATATTGGTCGATGCCCGTGGCCGGGTCGAGCCGCGAACGCCAATACGGTACGCCGCGTGTAAGCTGCGCGGCGAACGATGGCTCTGCCGCAAAGGCCGAACCCGTGACATCGCGAAACCACGGTGTCGCGGCGTAAGTCAGCGTCTCTTCCAGGGGTTCGAGATGCGTGATCGCGCCGTCTTCCCACTTCAGCTTCCAGTTGCCGACCCTCTGCTCCAGCCGTGCGGCGGCCTTGCTGCGGATGTCGTAGCGCACCACGTCTCCGGGCAAGGAGTAGAAACGTGCGGAGCGGATCTCACCCAACGACGCGAGCCATTGCTTCCAGCCTGCGGCGGGCTCGGACGAGCGGTCGAAAACAGCCTCCGTGACTCCCGGCGCAACGGCGCGAAACGAACTCGCCGCGGGAGAGAATCCATCACATGTCCCGGAGAATCTGACCTCGGCGCCCGTGGTGCCGGCGCGCAGGTGCGACTCCATCTCCATCGCGGCTTTCTCGCCCGGGAACTCGTCGGAACCGGGTGCGACGAACTGGCTTGCCGCAGCGTACTGCGGCGGTTGCCGGAAGCGCACTGGAAACGGGGAACTCGCGTGCAGTCGCGAGGCGAACAGGCCGGTCGCGGCGAAAGCGGCCAGAAACTCGCGGCGGTCCCAGTCAGTCACGCGCGCCGTCCTCTAAGACCGAGCCGCCGGCTTTCGAAACGGCCCACTGCTCCCTCACGGCCGCTGCTCCGTTAGGGGTGGCTTCGCGCTTTCCGCTTCGCTCAGCTTCTCGTGCAGTTCACGCTCACGAGCCGCCTGTTCCTTCTTGCCCAGACGGTCGTAGGTGCGCGAAAGGTGAAAGTGCGCTGCCGACTCCTTCGGGTTCAAGGCGACGCTGCGCTCCAACTCACTCGCGGCCCCGGCGTAGTCGCCCTTTCGCTCCAGCAGGCAGCCGATCTGATAGTGCGACTCGGCGATGCTCGCGTCCAATGCGGCTGATTTCCGGAGCAGCCCGAGCGCCTGCTCCGATTCCGCGCTTTGGTCGGCCGGCCCGAGCTTCGCCGCCAGTGCTTTCGCGTGCCACAAATATCCCAGCGCATCCCCCGGATGAGCGGCATTGAACTCGGCGAAGCGTTCCGTGGCCTCGTTCAGGCGGTCGCCCGCGTGCTCTAGAATCCGGCTCAAAAACGCGTACGGCTGGGGCACTGCGGGCGCCAGACGGATCGTCTTGAGAAACTGGTCCACCGCTTCGGGAAATTGCCGCAGGCCGTAATAACACACCCCCAACGCCAGCTCGATCTGAGCGCTCTTGTCGAAGATCCGGCGCGCGTTTTGCAGCGCCTCGACGGCTTTGGGGAAGTCCTGGTGCAGCATGAACATCTGCGCCAGGCGAAAGTGCGTGTCCTCGTCGTAGGGGCTCAGCTTCACCGCCTCGGCCAGGTGCTGCCCTGCGTTCTGCCAGTCTGTCCTGGCGACGTAGGCTTGACCTAGAATGGTGTGCAATTCAGGCGACGGAGCGATCGCCAACGCGCGCGTGCCTGCCGCAATCGCCTGGTCGGTTTTCCCTGTTTCCAGGTACAGCGAAGCGACTCGCTGCCAGGCCTCCCGTTCGGTCGGGCGCAACTCCGCATAGCGTGCCGCATAGCCGGTGGCGCGCTTCAGGTCCGGCTGCAGTTCGATGAACAGGTACGCCAGCCCTTGCTGAACTTCCGGGTCATTCAGACCCAGCCTGCCAGCCTTTTCCGCGGCTGTACCCGCCGCTTGCGGTTTCTTCTGCCTGGCGTAAGTCTGCGCCAGCGTCATCCAGACCCTGGCGTTATTGGGCTCGCGGCGGGCCACCTGCTCCAACGCCGATTGGGATTTCGCGAGATCGCCGCTGGCCAACGCGGCGGCAAGGTCCTGGTGCGCATTCCGCGCTTGCGCCGGTGGGGCCAGCAGGAGTGGGACGAGCATCCAGTACATCGGTCAAACCACACAAGAAACGTACAACATGTTCTTTTCGAGGCTCTCACAATTATGGTGCAACCGGAATTGAGGTAGGCCCCTCAGTCCAAGCATAGGCGACCGAGGTTCCGGCCACGCAACCAGGATTGAGAATCGTCAGCGGCCCGCTTGCATCCTCCGGGGGGCAGCGCCGCGCCGGGCGGACCCACCCGATCTGAGGCGTTGAAGCGGTTGACTCCCGGGAGCCGCCCGCAAAACAATGGAGGCTGCAATATGACTCGCCGCTACATCGTGCGGGGCCACGTCCAGGGCGTCGGATACCGCGAATTCGCGCGCAAGCGCGCCGAGGAACTTGGCGTGACGGGCATGGTCCGCAATCTCGATGACGGGAACGTGGAGGTGATAGCCGCAGGCAGTCCCGCCCAACACGACGCTCTGGCCGGCTACCTGCACCGCGGTCCTCTGTTCGGCGAGGTCCACGGTGTGACTGTCACTGAGCACGGCCCCATCAAGTCGCGCGGGTTCACCGTCCTATACTGAGCGGCGGTGCCGCCCCGCATTTGCGCGCTAGTTCAGCTTCTCGGTCAGCGTCACATTTTCCGTCAGCCGGAATGTCAGCCGGGTCTCGCTGGTCAGCCGGACGTCTTCGCCCTTGGTGGCCAGGACCGCCCCGCCTCCGGCCGCACCGCCGACGCCGGCGCCGATGGCCGCACCTTTTCCGCCGCCGGCAATCGCACCGATGACCGCGCCCAGCACTGCCCCTGCTCCCACCTTCACGGCGTCGCCCTTCGCGCCGCTGGCCGCCTCGTTGCGGTAGGTGTCGGTGTGGATGTCCACGCGCTGTCCATCCGTGGTGTTGATCTCACTTAATTCCAACGAGATCGAGGCACGCCCTTTCACCCGCCCGGGGGCCTCGAGCGAGGTGATCTTGCCGCGTACGTTCGAACCCTTGTCGGCGATCACGAAACCATCGATCACGATGGGTTGGTCGAGAGTGGCCGCAAACGCATCGCCCACGGCTTGCCGGTCGGTGCTGATGAGTTGGCGCAGGCGCACGGCCAGCACAGTGCCCGACGGGATGGTTACGGTCTGCGGGGTGCGGTTTTTCGGCTCAGCGACCGGGTCCGGGCGCATGATGTTGGACTGTCTTTCCTCGTGCCTCACCGCGACCGGCGGCGGGGGAGCCTGCGGTGGCTCGACGGCCTGCGGCGATGCGGCGGCCCGGGCGGTCGCGGGAGGCTCAACCTGAGCTAAGGAATCCTGGGATTGAGGCACGGATTTGGCCGGTTTGGCGGCGGAGGGCTGTGGCGCGGCCGGCTTCGACGACTGAATATGCGCTGGAGTCGCCGGCTCTTGCACCGCTGGCGCCTCTGTTTGAGCGTGAAGCGCTGGTTGCTGCTGGACCGTTGCCGCCACGGCGGGCGGCTGTGCCGGGACAGCTACCGGCCTCCGCGTGAAGTAAACGATACCGCCCACGACGACTCCGCCCAAGGCGAAGACCAGGAGATACTTCTGCAACATGATCAGATTCTTCCTTACAACTGATACTACGCGCGGGCGCGGCGCGCCGTTTCCAGCCTCGCATCGGCCTGCCGCCCGATACGTTGGGCGGTTAGCGACTCAAACGTTACAATGGTGCTAGAAAATGGTTCAGTTTCCGGCTAGTTACGATATGGGCGGCGTCACGGTGGCGCCGGCGACGGTGCTGGCGCCGATGGTCGGCGTTACCGACACCGTGTTCCGGCGGCTGATCCGCTCGCAGGGCGGCTGCGGGCTGATGATGACCGAGTTCACCAGTTCCCATGGCGTCCTGGCGACCACGCGCGGCAACCCGAACCGGCCTAGCCGAACTTTTCAGTACTTGTATTTCGAACCTGAGGAACACCCCATCTCCGCGCAATTGTTCGGCTCCGATCCGGACGTGATGTCGGAAGCGGCGCGGGTGTGCGAAGCCCACGGTTTCGACGCGGTTGACATCAACTTCGGCTGTCCCGTCAAGAAGGTGGTCCGCTGCAACGGCGGATCAGGACTGCTGAGGAATCTGCCCCTGGTTGAGGAGTTGCTCAAGCGCTGCCGCGCCGCCATCAAGATCCCGCTCACCATGAAGTTCCGTGCCGGGTGGAACGACAGCGAACTGGTGCATCTGCGCATGGCGCGCATGGCCGAAGACAACGGACTGGCCGCGATTGCGCTGCACCCGCGTACCCGCGAGCAGGGCTATTCCGGCCGCGCGGATTGGAGCCGCATCGCTGCGGTGAAGGCCGCCGTGAAGATCCCCGTGATCGGCAACGGCGATATCGTAACGCCCGAGGACGCGGTGCGCATGGTGCGGGAAACCGGCTGCGATGCCGTGATGGTCGGGCGCGCGGCGTCCTCGAACCCGTGGGTCTTCCGGCAGATTCAGGAATACGTCGAGACCGGCGCTTACTCGCATCCGGGCGAAGCGGACCGCTGGCGCCTCATGCACCGCTACTATGGGATGCTGATCGAGCGCGGCGGTGCGGACGCGGTGGGCAAGATGAAGCAGTTCGCCACCTACTTCACACACGGTGTGCGCAACGGGGCGAAGCTGCGCGTGGCCGTCTACCAGGCCCATGACGCCGCCGAAATCCTGGGCCACGTCGATCGCCACTTTGAACGCGAGATGAAGGAAGCCGAGTTGGGCATCGCGGCGTTGCCGCCTGAGCCCGCCCGCCGGATGCGGGAGCAGATGGCCTGTTCCTAGTCCGCCAGCCGAAGAACGAACAACCCAACGAATGAAGTCTAAAACCACGAAATCCGCCTCGAAGCCTGCTGCGAAGCGCGCCACCAAGCGGGCCGCGAAGGCTGAAGTCGAGCCGCAGGCCGCGACTGCACCCGGCGCGGCCAAGGCCAGTCCCCGCAAACGGGTACAGGCCATCACCGACGGGTCCTGCCTGGGCAATCCCGGCCCCGGCGGATGGGCCTGTATTTTGCGCTATGGCGAACGTTCGAAAGAGATGAGCGGCGGCGATCCGCACACCACCAACAACCGTATGGAGTTGATGGCGGCCATCCAGGCGCTGGACGCGCTCACGGAGTCCTGCGCCATCGAGGTCGTCACCGATTCGGAGTACGTGAAGAATGGCGTCGAGTCGTGGATGGCGCGCTGGAAGAAAAACGGCTGGGTGACGTCCGCCAAGAAGCCGGTCCTCAACCAGGATCTGTGGGAGGCGCTGGATAACGCCCTGGCGCGGCACACCACGACCTGGGTCTGGACCAAGGGCCACGCCGGCAATGCAGACAACAATCGCTGCGACGAGCTGGCGCGCGGAGCCGCGGCCAGAATCAAGGCGGCGGGGCAGACTGGGCGGCTGGAGTGAAGCTCGCTCTGTACGGCGGCACCTTCGATCCTATCCACCGCGCCCATCTGACGGTAGCGGCGGAGGCGGCCGACCGCTTCGCTCTGGATCAGATCTGGTTCATCACCGCGGGCCAGCCTCCGCACAAGCCCGCAGGCGGCACGACACCCTATGAACTCCGTCAGCGCATGGTCGAAATCGCCTGTGCGTCGGACCCCCGCTTCCACTCTCCACGGCTCGAAGAAGGCGCCGGAGCCAGCTACACCATCCACACCATCGAGCGGGTCCATGCCAGGCTCGGGCCCGACGACCAACTATTCTTCCTGATTGGCGCTGACGCCTTTGCCGAGATCGGAACGTGGTATCGTTCGCAGGACGTTCTGGCGGCCTTGGAGTTCATCGTCGTATCGCGGCCCGGTTACGTGTATCCTGTACCCGGCACGGCACGAATTCAGCGTTTGGAAACGCTTGCACTTCCGGTCAGCTCCTCAGAGATACGCCGGATGCTGGAGCAGGGCGGGACACCGGCCGAACTTCCGGAGTCCGTCGCCGAGTACATCACCTCCCATGCGCTGTACCGCTGAGGGCGTTCACGAGTAGTAGCAATGACTGCCCGAATTTTTTTCAAGCTCATCTCCGCGGTTCTGATCGTGATGGTGGTCGCGTTCACGGCCGTCGATCTGCTCTCGGCGCACTACGCCGAGCAGGCCTACATGGCTGGCTTGAAGACCGAGATCAGCGAGAAGATCCGCATGTTCCAGACGATGGAACGGACCCGCTTGCTGGAGTTGACGCCCGGGAGCGTGCGCGAGCTGGCGCAGGCTGCCGGCGGGCGCTTGACCATCATTGCTCCGGACGGCCATGTGCTGTTCGATTCAGAGGCTGACCCCGCCAGGATGGAGAACCATGCCACGCGTCCTGAGGTCAGGGAGGCTTTGCAGGGCCGCATCGGCATCTCGGAGCGCACCAGCGTGAGTGTCGGTGTCCGATTTCTCTATGTCGCCGGCCCGCTGCAGGCGGGAGTCGCGCGCCTTGCGGTGCCGCTCAGCGATGTCGAACGGCAAGTCACCAGCCTGCGCCGTGCGCTGGTGCTCTACACCGCTCTGGCGTTCATCCCGGGCATCCTGTTAACCGCCTTTTTCGCGCGCTACTTCTCCCGCCGCCTGGGTGCGATCATCGATTACGCCTCCACGCTGGCCACGGGCAATTTCAAGGCCCGGCTGGAACACCAGGGTAACGACGAACTCGGCATCCTGGGGCGCCAGTTGAATGAAACGGGCAGAAAGCTGCAGAAGATGTTCGAGGAACTGCAGCGCGAGCACGTCGAACTCGAGAAGGTCGAACGCATTCGCAAGGACTTCGTGATCAACGTCTCGCACGAACTGCGCACCCCGCTGGCCTCCATCCAGGGCTATACCGAGACCCTGCTGGACGGCGCGCTCGAAGACAAAGAAAACAACGTCAAGTTCCTCAATATCATTCGCCAGAATGCGGAACGACTGGCGCGACTCACTGCGGACCTGCTGATCCTCTCGCGCCTGGAACTGAAGACGCAAAAGCTGGAACTCACCAGTCATCGCGCCAATCCGCTGGTTGAGGAGTGCATCGACACGCTGCGGCCGATTGCGGGCAAGAAGGGGATCGACATCCGTTTCATTCCCGCCGCCGAGTCCACGCAGGTATTTTGCGACGACGAGGCGGTGCATCAGGTGCTGATGAACCTGCTCGACAACGCCATCAAGTACACGCCGGAGCAGGGAGTTATCACCGTGACGGCGCAGGCGGCCACGGATGGTCCGGGAAGCGGGATGATTGAGATCGGAGTGCGAGATAGCGGGCAGGGGATTCCGTCCGACGAACTGCCCAGGTTGTTCGAACGCTTCTACCGTGTGGACAAGGCCCGCTCGCGCGCGCTTGGCGGCACCGGGTTGGGACTGGCCATCGTGAAGCACCTGGTCCGGTCCATGGGCGGCGAGGTGAAGGTGCACAGTGTGGTGAACGAGGGGTCGACGTTTAGCTTCACTTTGCCGGCAAATGACCTTTCCCGCGTTGATGCGGAGCCGGCTCACGATTCATTAACCGATTAGTCATCCGATTGTCATGGTTGTCATGGCAATTGTGAATAAGGGTGATCTGAATGAAGAAAATCATGCTGATTGAGGACGATTCCGATTTGTTTGCGCTGCTGAAATACAACCTGGAAAAGGAAGCTTTCCAGATGGTCGGCTCGCAAACTGGCAAAGGCGCGGTGGATCTGTGCCGCCGCGAGCGGCCGGACCTGGTCATTCTCGACATCATGCTGCCCGATTCCGACGGGCTGGATATCTGCAAAGGCATCCGCAGCCATCCTGAGCTCGCCCACATCCCCGTGATCTTCCTCACGGCGCGCGCGTCGGAGACCGACCGCATCGTGGGTCTGGAATTGGGCGCCAACGATTACATCGTCAAGCCCTTCTTCGTGCGCGAGCTGATCGCGCGCATCAAGATCCAGTTCCGCAGCCAGCAGCAGCCGACGAGGACGCTGCAGATCGGCGGCTTGAATCTCGACCGTTCGAGCTGTCGCGTGTCGCTGCAAGGCTCTGCGCTATCGCTGACTGCGACTGAGTTCCGGTTGCTTGAGTTCCTGATGACGCGCCCGGGCGTGGTGTTCAGCCGCGAGCAGCTGCTCGACTCAGTGTGGGGCCACGATCGCGCCGTAACCGACCGCACGGTGGACGTGTACATCCTGCGCCTGCGTCAAAAAATTGAGCAGGATCCGACCAACCCGCACTACATCCGATCGGTGCGTGGCTTCGGCTACAGCTTCAACGAAGTGGCCAGCGCGCTGACGGCGGAAGCGGTCAACTAGCGGGCATTTCCGCTCGCCTCGAGGCGCGACGGCCCGCATGCGGTAGTGCGTCAGGCGACGCCCTTCAGCCCCAGGCCTGGCCGATCAGGCAGCACCAGCTTGCCGTGCTCGACCAACACGCCCTCGTACGGATCGTTCTTGATCAGCAGGTTTCCGTCGAGATCGGCATAGTCCACAAGCGGGCTCAGGTGCGCCGCCCCGGTGACCGCCACCGACGACGACACCATGCAGCCGATCATCACCTGCAAGCCCAGCGAGCGCGCCAGTTCGATCATCCTGAGCGCGGCCAGCAGTCCGCCCGCCTTGTCCACCTTTACGTTGATGCCGTCGAAGTGCTGGGCCACTTTCGCCACATCGTTCAGATGCAGGCACGCTTCGTCGGCGAAGACCGGCATATGGACGCGTTTGCGAATCCAGTTCATGTCCTCGAGGTTCGACGCGTCGAGAGGCTGCTCGATGAACTCGACGCCGTGCCGCTCCAGAAAGTTGATCCGCTCGACCGCCTCTTCCTTGGTCTTGTAGCCCTCGTTGGCGTCGGTGCGCAGCGGTTTGTTCGTGACGGCGCGGACGGCCTCGATGGTGGCTTCGTCTTTGCCCAGGCCGACCTTGATCTTGAGCACCGGGAACGCAGCGGCTTCCTCCACCTTCCTGCGTGTCGTGGCGGGGTCGTCGATCCCGATGGAGAACGTCGTCACCGGCGTCGCCTTTGGATCGAGCCCAAGCAATTTGTAGACGGGAATGCCCAACTTCTGACCGGCCCAGTCCAGCAGGGCGATATCCAGCGCGGCCTTGGCTGCGTACTCGCCCTCCACGCGGCGCGAGACCTCGCTCAGGAGCGTGCGGAAATGCCACGGATCGGAGGATTCGAGGTAAGGCAAAATCGCGCTGAGGGCGTTCTTCGCGGTCACCGCGCTCTCTTTGTACCGGACGATGGGCGCGCCTTCACCGACACCGGTGATGCCGTCCTGCGTCCATTTCAAGAAGAACGTGTCGCGGAAAGCACTCGACGACATAACGGTCGTCCAGGTGTGGCGCAGGTTCAGCCGCTTGATGTCGAACTCAATCTTGGACGCGCTGGAGACCGGCGCCGCGTTGAGCGTCCAGGGTGCGGCGGACGCGGCGGCTAGAAAACTGCGACGGTGCATGAATCGCGACTCCTCGTATGAGATTTGGGCCGGCTTATTTCTTCCAACGGCGGCAAGCCACCAGCAGGGTGGTCCAGGGCTCGTCGTCCAGGCGGCTGATCTGGATCACGGGCTGCGCGTGCGTGGTGGCGTGGATAAACTGGCCGCCGCCGAGGTAGAAACCCGTGTGCGTGATCTTGTCCGCTGACGCTCCGAAATACAGTAGGTCGCCAGTCTGCAGGCCATCGCGCTCCACCTTCGTCATGCCCGGCCAGTCAGCCTGCGGCTGCGCGTCCCGCGGCAAGCTGACGCCGCCCCGCCGGCACAGCATCTGCGTGAAGCCCGAGCAATCATAGCCTGACGACGAAGCGCCGCCCCAGGTGTAAGGCAGGCCCAGGAAGTGATGGCTGAGAGCCGCCAATGCGGGTATGTCCAGCGTCTTTGCGTCGAGGCTGATGTCCCCGCGCTGGATCCAAGCGGCGGCTCCAGTGGGCAGGCGGACCTCGATCCAGCGGCCGTCCTCCTCGGTTTTCTCACGCAGCACTTCGAGCCGCGTCTCGAACGGCAAGCTTAGCAGCGGCGCGTGCTTCGTGACGGAGGGCTCGCGGTAGACGTGGGCGTACAGGCTCTCGATCCGCGCGACTTGCGGCGTCACCGGATAGCTCGCCTTGCGCAGCGCGCGCAGAGCGGCTTTCTCCACCCAACCCGTGTAGTCGTCAGGCGTGCGGACGTTCGTCCACCCGCCGTGGGTCTTCAGGATGTCCACGCTGGTGGCGTAAATGGCCTGCGAAACCACGTCGGCGTCGGCGGATGGCTTGGAGAACATGTTCGCCACCGGACGCGTGACAACGGCGCGCCGCGGCGGACCGGCGGCCAGCGCCACCAGCGAAAGGCACACCATTCCTGTCAGTAGAGCCGGGATTGACGCAGCATTCATCTTTCAATGATTGTCGCGCGAATCCGAGCCCTGGGAACGCCATCTCCGGGTGGGAGGTTAGGATGGGAACAGGACCTCAGCTTCGGGCGTCTATACCTTCAAGGACGGTTTTGAAAGGGAGTCTCGCAAGCCATTGGCAGTACAGAGTGTGATTGATGCCGGAACGCACAGCGATTCCGGAGCGGGCCAACCTTCGTCCGCTTCCCGGCTGGGCCCATCGTGGCTCTACGCGCTGGCGATCTTCCTGAATGCGTTCCTGCTGTTCCAGGTTCAGCCGCTGATCGGGAAGTTCATCCTGCCCTGGTTCGGCGGCGCGGCGGCGGTCTGGACCGTGTGCCTGCTGTTCTTTCAAGTGGCCCTGCTGCTGGGCTACCTTTACGCCCACATCCTGACGCGCCGCGCCGCGCCGCGCTGGCAGGCCCGAATTCACATCGGATTGCTGGCCTTGAGCTTCCTGGTTCTGCCGATTCTGCCGCGCGAGACCTGGAAATCAACGGGCGGAGGCGACCCGTCCTGGCGGATCCTGCTGCTGCTCACGCTGACCGTCGGGCTCCCCTATTTCCTGCTCTCTTCCACCAGTCCGCTGCTGCAATCCTGGTACGCGCGGAGCCGTGCGGGCGCGGTGCCGTACCGCCTTTACGCCTTGTCGAATGTGGGTTCCATGCTGGCGCTGGTGAGCTACCCGGCCCTGATCGAGCCCAAACTGACCGGCACGCATCAGGCGGTACTCTGGTCTGCCACCTACGTGGTGTCCGCGATCCTGTGCGCCTGCGTGGCCTTCGGAGCGAATGCGGGATTGCCCGCCGGGGGCGGGATGGCCGGACTGGCGTCTGATTCCGGCGCGGCGACCGGGCCGCGGCTGTCCAGCAAACTGATGTGGATGGCGCTGGCCGCGTGCGGTTCGGCCCTGCTGGTCGCGATCTCGACGCACGTCACGCAGAACGTGGCCTCGGTGCCGCTGCTGTGGGTGATCCCGCTGGCGCTCTATCTGTTGAGCTTCATCCTGTGTTTCGACAGCTCGTTCTGGTACCGGCGCGGCGTGTTCCTGCGGTTGCTGAGCGTCGCATTGGCCTGCATGGCCTATGCGCTTTCAACTTCCTTTGCCGTGTTGCCGCTGGGCTTGCTGGTCGGGCTGTATTGCTGCGGGCTGTTCGTCTGCTGCATGTTCTGCCACGGCGAACTGGTCCGCCTGAAGCCGCACCCGGCGCATCTCACGTCGTTCTACCTGTTGATCTCGTTCGGCAGCGCCCTGGGCGCGTTCTTTGCCGCGCTGTTAGCGCCCCGCATCTTCACGGGGCACTTTGAACTGCAGGTCGCCTTGGGCTGCTGCGCGATTCTGGTGCCGGTCGTCTACGCCAGCGACCCGCGTAGCCGGCTCTATCGCGCGCGCTGGCAGCCGGCCTGGATCGGGTTGCTGGGACTCACCCTGGCAATTGTCGCCGGTTTAGCCGCCACGGTCGTCGAACAGTCGGCACACGCGCGGCTGATGGTGCGTAACTTCTACGGCGTCCTGAGCGTGGTGGACCAGTTGACTTCGCAGACCGCGGAGGGCGAGAGCCAGCGCTCCAGGAAGCTCATGAACGGGTCCATCGACCATGGGATGCAGTGGTTGTCACCGTCCAGACGCCGCGAACCCACCGCATATTACGCCGCTGACTCGGGCATCGGCATCGCCCTGCGGGCGGCGGGCGAACAGCGTTCCCCGCTGCGCGTGGGCGTGATCGGACTCGGCGTGGGCACGCTGGCGACTTACGGCCGTCCGGGCGACCACTACAGCTTCTACGAACTGAACCCGCTGGTGGCGCGCCTGGCCCGCGACGAGTTCAGCTACATCCGCGATTCGGCGGCGCAGGTGGATGTGGTGTTGGGAGACGGGCGTCTCTCGCTGGAACGCGAGCCCGGATGGCAATACGATGTGCTGGCGGTGGATGCCTTCTCGGGCGATTCGATCCCGGTGCACATGCTCACCCGGCAGGCCTTCGCGCTGTATTTCGCGCATCTTCAGCCGGCGGGCGTACTGGCCGTGCACATCTCGAACAACTACCTGAATCTGAAGCCCGTGGTGCAGGCGGCCGCAACTTCCCAGCACAAGCGGGCGACCGTGATCGAGCACCCGGGCGATAGGGCGCGAGGCGTGTTTGCCTCCACCTGGGTGCTGCTGGGCAACGATGGCGGCTACCTCGGCCAGCAGGAAATCGAGGGTGCGGGCAGGCGTCTGCCGAGCGCGGGCGGCCAACTCTGGACCGACGATTTCAGCAGCCTCTTCTCGATCCTCGACTAGAGACTGGTGGGACAGACCATCGCCCTGCGTGGTCTGTCGAAGCTAGGGACGGACGGCACAAGCCCGACAGACGACGCAAGCGATCGTCTGTCCTACTGAATACACTCGAAGCATGGACCCGCACTGGCTCGATTGGGCGAAGCGACTTCAGGCCATCGCTCAAACCGGCATCACCTACACCAAAGACCACTACGACAAGGAGCGCTACGAGGCGATCCGCCAAGTCGCGGCCGAAATCCTGGGGGCGGGAACGGAGGCGGCGAGTATTCAGCCCATCGTCGATCTGCTGAAAGGCGACATCGGCTACGCCACCCCGAAGGTGGACGTGCGAGCGGCGGTGATTCACGAGGGCAGGATTCTGTTGGTCAAAGAGGCGGAAGATGGCGGATGGAGCCTGCCGGGTGGATGGGCCGACGTCGGCGACGTGCCGAGCCTGGCCGCCGCGCGGGAAGTCAGGGAAGAATCCGGCTACGAAGTGGTGGCACGCAAGCTGGCGGCGGTGCTGGACCGCAACCTGCACGGACACCCCTTCTTCCCGTACCACGCCTACAAACTCTACTTCCTGTGCGAGTTGTTAGGCGGGGAAGCGAAGTCCAGCTATGAGACCGACGGGGTGGGCTTTTTTGACGAAAACGCCCTGCCGCCGTTGTCGTTGACACGGGTCATGCCGGCGCAAATCGCGCTGATGTTCGAGCATTACCGGAATCCCGCCAAGCCGACGACCTTCGATTGATTCGGAGCGATTGAGTCAGAGCGACGCACGCGCCTTTTTCGGCAGCCTGGCGACGACCAGGTCGTACGACTGCCGCAGCAGGCGCTGGACCTCCCGGGCGGGCAGCGCGTCGAGGCGTTCCAAGGCAATCCACTGCGCACGCGCGAGGTAAGGCGCAGGCAGGCAGCCGGGCCGCTCGCCGAGATCCTGGAAATCCTCGGGGCTGCATTTGAAGCTCAACGCGACCGGCCCCGGTTCGAGGTTCATCACGGCGAACATCTTGCCGGCAACTTTGAAGACAAGATCGCTGCCCCACTGGACGTTCTCCGTTGCCCCCGCGAGCCCGAGGCAAATGCTACGTACGCCGTCGCGGTCCATGTTCGACAGGTTAGCGCGGTGCCTGCCGACTGCGTGGGGCGTCAGAGTGGGGCGCGACCGCGGCGACGCAGCGTCCGCCTGGACGGGCGAGAATCGAAAACCGCTAGTTTTTGCGGTTTGCGAAAATTGGCCATTTAGAATCAATAGCTTGAAAAGCCAAACCGCTAAAGTTAGCGGTTTGGCTTTTCAGCGCCGGGCGCGAGCCTCCGGCGGAGGGGCATCCGAGGGCGGATTCTTCTCTAGTTACGGGCTCGAGTTACGGGCGCGCCCGGGGCCTCGCACTGAACGATTCAAACCAGCTGGAAAAGCGGCCAGCGCCAATCGGTTCAGGCGAGCCCGCTAGTGGCAAGTTACGCCGCTGCACGGTGCGGGGATGCTAGGATCGTATTCGAATCTATGTCTCTCAAAAGGCACGTTATTTCCCTTCGCGCGGCACTTGGCGCGCTGTTTGCAATTGCTGCCCTGACGCCTCTGCTGGCCCAGGCCCCGCCCGCTGCCAAGCCCGCAGCCGTGAAGTCCGATGCGACGAAGCCGGCCGCGGCTGCGACCGCCAAGGCTGGAGCGCCGGTCAAGGTGACCAGCGTGGAAGGCATCTCGGAGTACACGCTGGCCAATGGTATGCGGGTGCTGCTGTTCCCGGATCCGACCAAGACGAACGTCACGGTGAACATCACCTACCTCGTGGGCTCGCGCAACGAGGACTACGGCGAGACCGGCATGGCGCACCTGCTGGAACACCTGATGTTCAAGGGCTCCAAGAACCACAAGGACGTTCCGAAGGAGTTGCAGGATCACGGCGCGCGGCCGAACGGGACGACGTGGTTCGACCGCACCAACTACTTCGAAACGTTCACTGCGACCGACGAGAACCTCAACTGGGCCCTGAGCCTGGAAGCCGACCGCATGGTGAACTCGTTCATCGCGAAGAAGGACCTGGACAGCGAAATGACCGTGGTCCGCAATGAGTTCGAAGCGGGTGAGAACAACCCCACGAACATCCTTGAGGAACGCGTGCTTTCCACCATGTTCCTGTGGCACAACTACGGTCACTCGACCATCGGCGCGCGCTCGGATATCGAGAACGTGCCAATCGAGCGGCTGCAGGCTTTCTGGCGGCATTTCTACCAGCCGGACAACGCCGTGCTGGCCGTCGCCGGCAAGATCGACGAAGCCAAGACGCTGGCCCTGATCGAGAAGTATTTCGCGCCCATCCCCAAGCCGGACCGCAAGCTGCGCCGCACCTATACGAGTGAGCCCACGCAGGACGGCGAGCGCTCGGTGACCCTGCGCCGCAACGGCGACACCCAGGCGGCCATCGCCGCATATCACGTCCCGGCGGGTCCCGACCCCGAGTTCGCGGCCGTCGAGATGGCTGCGAACATCATCGGCGACGCACCCAGCGGGCGGCTGTACAAGGCGCTGGTCGATACCAAGAAGGCGGCATCCGTCCAGACCGAGACTTATCAGGAGAAAGACCCGGGCATCTTCGGCGGCATGGCCGAGGTCCGGCTCGACCAGTCGGTAACCGAGGCGCGCGACATTCTGGTGGCCACCATCGAGGGGCTGGCCAAGAGCCCGTTCACGAGCGAAGAACTGGAACGCGTGCGGACGAATTATCTGAAGAATTTCGACCTGGCCATGAACAACAGCCAGGCCATCGCACTGCAACTCAGCGAGTGGCAGGCGCAGGGCGACTGGCGGCTGATGTTCCTGCACCGCGACCGCGTGAAGGCAGTGAAACTGGCAGACGTGCAGAAGGCTGCGGAGAAGTACTTCATCGCCTCCAATCGCACCTCCGGCATCTTCATCCCCGATAAGAACCCGATTCGCGCGGAGATCCCGAATCCCCCGGATGTCAACGCGCTGGTGAAGGACTACAAGGGCAACGAGGCGGTTGCGCAGGGTGAGTCGTTCGACCCCAGTCCGGCCAATATCGACAAGCGCACGGCGCGCGGTTCGCTGGGCGGCATCAAGATCGCGTTTCTCGAAAAGAAGACTCGCGGCAGCCAGGTGACCCTGCTGCTGCAGTTGCACTTCGGCGACGAGACAACGCTGCAGGGCCGCGAAGTGGCGGCGGGCGTGGCAGGGCGGCTGCTGATGCGCGGGACGACCAAACACACGCGGCAGGAGTTGAAAGACAGCTTCGACAAGTTGAAGGCGCAGGTGATGATCGGCGGCGGCGTGGACGGGGCCAACGTCCGCATCACGACCACCAAAGAGAACCTGAAAGCGGTGCTCGACCTGGCGGCCGAAGTGCTCCGCTCGCCGTCCTTCCCGGCGGATGAATTCGACAAGCTGAAGCAGGAAGAACTGGCCGACCTGGAATCGAACAAGAGCGAGCCGCAGCAGCTCGCCATGATCGGACTGCAGAAGCATCTGTCGCCCTATCCGAAGGGCGACCCGCGCTACATGATGTCGATCGACGAGCAGATCGAAGAGACGAAAGCCGTAACTCTGGACCAGGCGAAAGCCTTCTACAAGGAGTTCTACGGCGCGTCGAACGGAGAGTTGTCCGTGATCGGCGACTTCGATTCCGAGAATACCCAAAACCAGATCAAGGCGCTGTTCGGCGACTGGAAGAGCCCCAAGAGCTACAAGCGGATCGAGAACGTCTACAAGCCGATCAAGCCGCTGCAGCAAGTCATCGAAACCCCCGACAAGGCCAACACCATGTGGGCGGCCGGGACGCTGCTGAAGATGAGCGACAGCGATCCGGAGTACCCCGCCATGGTGCTCGGCAACTACATCCTGGGAGCGGGCATGAACTCGCGACTGTTTGCGCGCATCCGCGGCAAAGAGGGCCTGAGCTACGGCGTGGGAGCGGGCATCCAGGTGACGCCCAAGGAAGACGTCACGAAGTTCTTCGGCTACGCCATCTGCGCGCCGCAGAACGCGCCCAAGGTGGAAGCTTCCTTCAAGGACGAGGTCAAGAAGATCCTGACGGAAGGCTACACGGCTACGGAAGTCGAGGCCGCCAAAAAGAGCTGGGTCCAGGCCCGGCAGGTTGCGCGCGCCAATGACGGCGAGCTGATCGGGCGGCTGGTGAATGGCCTGCTTTTCGGCCGTACGCTGGCTTTCGACGCCCAGCTCGAGACCAAAGTTCTGGCGTTGACGCCGGACCAGATCAAGGCTGCCATGAAGAAGTTGATCGACGTGGATAACCTGACGTACGTCCGCGCCGGGGACTTCAAGAAGGCGAACGTCAGCTGGTAGAACCCGTATGTGGGGCGGCTCTCCAGAGCCGCGTGGGGCCTCCAGGCCCCGCTCCGAGAACTA
The DNA here is from genome assembly GCA_903909435.1 of uncultured Acidobacteriia bacterium. Classification (GTDB taxonomy): domain Bacteria; phylum Acidobacteriota; class Terriglobia; order Bryobacterales; family Bryobacteraceae; genus CAIVVT01. The sequence goes on from CAIVVT010000297.1 coordinate 37,920, forward strand.
GCTGGTGCGGGCTCTGGAGAGCCTGCGCGGCGCTGGAGCGCCGCCCCACCTTGCCGGTAGTGAGACAATAGAAAAGGCCGTTCGGGCAGGACCTGTCCGGGCGGCCTTCGTGCTTTCCATGCTAACTGACCTCGTCCAAATCCAACGTTTCGGCGAAAAGAAACGGCCTGAAAATGACCGCTTTCGCAAACATCTCAAAACTCACGTCTACGTGGTGCGCAAGTTCAAGATCCTGGCCGCGGAAGTAGAAAACGCCATCGACTGCAAGGACTGTGGCAATTGCTGCCGGGTGGCCAACACGCCCATCACGCCGCGCGATTCGCAGAAACTCGCCAAATTCCTCGGCATGGACCTGGACGAGTTCCGGCGCGATTACACCGTGCACGACGACGAGGACGGCGTGATCCTGCGGCGCGAAGAGGGCAAAGGCTGCGTGTTCCTGGAAGGCAACATCTGTTCGGTGTACGAGGGGCGTCCGGTCAACTGCGAACTGTTCCCGCACATGGTGAAGGGCGACGGTTCGATCCCCGCGCGGATGTGGCAGTTTATCGACCGCGCGACGTATTGCCCGATCTGCTACAACACGCTGGAAGCCTGGAAGAAAGAAGTCGGCTTCTGGCCTACGGCGAAGTAACGGAGCCACGACCGTGAGGGAGTGGTGGAACGTCCAATCTTGCTTGCGGCCGGGGCGCCGTCCCGATGCGCACCGCTTCCTGACGGTCGCGGCTCCGGTTTCGTGCTACTCAACCGCCACCAGGGTGCGGCGGCCGGTTCCACCGTCTTCCGGCACGGTGAGCTTCCGCGCCTGACGGTCGTATTTCTCCTGAAACGCCCGCCCTGCGGGGTTCTCGCGCGGTCGTTTGGTTAGCGCCCAGACCTTCCAATCGCCCGGACTAAGCCAGCGGCTGCGGAACGCTCCGTCGCTATCCGCGCGCACGCAGAACGCCCCGCCGGGCTGTGCGCGCCGGGCGGGCGACTCGGCCATGGCGCACACCGCGCTGTGGGAAAGCGGCTCGCCCTTCTCGTTGACGATCAGCCCTTCCAAAGCCGTGCCGCCCTGCCGCAACTCCACGACGAATCGGACTGGACGATCATACCGCTGCCCGGCCAGCGGGAAAGCCCGCTGCTCCAGCAGATCTACATCTCCACTCTTCGCCGTGGCAACGTACCACGGCTCCGGGGCTTGAACCTGGAACTGATACTCGCCTGGGGCCAGCAGTGTGTCCGGGAAACTCATGGAGCGCCCGTCGGCGGTTTCCAGACTCCTGAGGGTCAGCGTGTCCGCGCGAACCGGGACGTTATTCTGCACGGGCGCGAGCCGGACTTGGACCTCACCCGCCTCCCACCACCCTAAGGTACGGCGCGGCGCGGGCTGGCCTGCAACGGGCGCGTCGGGGGTCTTCTCCACGACGGTGGGGTCGTGCCGGATCATCGCCACCTTGCCCGCTACCGGCACCCAAGGGGGCACGCTGAACTCGCGCCTCAGTCCTCCGCTCTTACCTGTAGGGACCGCCTCAACAAGCAGGGGATTGATGTCCAGCGGGATTGAATAGGGCGGGGACTCCGGCGCCTCGTCGCGGTAAACCAACAGCGAGTAATGGCCTTCCGGCAGGGCGGGGAAGTCGAACTCGCCAGACGCGCTCACCGGCCGGGGCTCCAGCAAATTGATCGTCTCGCTCGATCCGACTCGCAGGGCGACTTTAACGTGCAGCGGCGGCTCGCCATTCCACGGCTTCAATCTTCCATAGAACGGGTAAACCCTGGTCTTGCGGAGCACAACGTTGTAGCCGCGCACGTCCTCCCCGGGCGAGATCTCCACCGGGACGATGCGGCGCAGTTCCTCGACGCTGGAGTGCCAGATGGCGGTGGCGTAGCCGGTCCATTCGTGCCTATCGTTCTGCTGCAGAGATGCTCTGACCACCGAGTCCGGAGGTGAAATCCACATCCCATAGCGGGCCGGAGGAACGACGGGAAAGGCATAGTTGCCCTGCGCATCGGTTTTCGCTTTCAACCACTCCGGGGCAGCGCTCTCCACCGTTCCTGTCCAGGTGAGGGTGGCCGCCTGCAGTCGCACGTCCGCCCCCGCGAGTCGGCGGCCATCGTCGAGGTAGACGGTCCCTTGTAAGGAAGCGCTGCGGACCAGGTCCACGAACAGTTTGACGGTCCTGCTCATGGCCACATCGACGATCTCGACGTGTTCGAACCGGCTCAGGTCGCCGGCGTCGAGATAGCCCTCGCGGCGGATAGCGACCCGAAACGCGCCCTCGTAGTGAAGTTCGATCACGCACTTGCCGTTGAGGTCCGTGCGCAGCGCTTCAGGAATCACCCTGACCCGCCTCGAGGTGGCGGCTGCGCTGGACCAACTGACTTCGGCCTCGGGGATCGGCCGGTCGTCGGGATCCGTGACCAGTA
>CAIVVT010000298.1 GCA_903909435.1 uncultured Acidobacteriia bacterium
GCCTCCGCTTCGCCGGCCAGTTTCATTCTGCAACGGCAACGCCCGTTCGCCAAAGAGTTTCCAGCGAACGGCAACCTGTCACCTTTTTGCTTGTCTCAGGTGAGGGGTTCAGTGTAGCGCCAATCGAATAACCAGGCCCCACAATCAGGTTCTGCTCATTGGTGTAAGTGACACCTCCTCTGTAGAAGTTGTCACCTGGGAACGAGAATGTTTGGAACGGAAAATCGCTAAAGTTGCTGTCGTAAGCGATCGTGCCTTGCGCATTAAAGCTCGAAACGTCGCCGTACGTGACTACGCCAGCTGTAGCCGCAGTCGGTGCCAATAAAGCTACCGCAACAATCAAAAATAAAAAACTTCTCATCGTAATACCCTCCTCAAGTGTCAGGATTCCGCCAACTCCTGTAGCACGCCCTCGCACAACCCCTGCGTGGGCTACTTATCGAGAAGTAAACCATACTTGCATGTATACTAGCTAACTACTACATAGAGTTATTCTAATAAAGGATGCTCTACCCTACTATTGGCGTCAATAGTAAATAAGTCCTGCGGGTACCAGGCCTGCGCTGCCAAGATGAGGCTGCTGACGCCCAACAGAAATTCGAAACAGGCGTTTTGGATGTGTTCAGCCGTTTGTCTTGACCGTCGCACCCGAGCGGGATACGATGCTGCATCAAGCAGTGAACTTCGCTACCCAATGCGGCCACGAACGTCAAATTAGGGCCGGATTGCCGTTCTCGACGTTTTGATGAACACGCTGACGCGCGCCGATGAGGTGATCGTGGTGCTGAGCAACAAGTGCCTGCGCTCGGCGAACTGCATGAGGGAGCTGTACGGGATCTGCCGGCGATCGCAGTGAGGGGAGCCAAGGGCGCGCCGACCATTGATTGAAGTCCACCGGGTGCGCCGGGCCTGCATCTGCCTGCCCCGCTCCTCCCCGAAATCCGGAAGTTCCCGCCTTGCCAACCAAGATCCAGGCTGGTCCAAGGAGCGGGATCGCTCACTCGCGAGGCACTCGATGGCCGCTGAACGCGCCTGATTTGCGAAGACTATTCGAAGTGGGCTACCAGCCGGATCGTCCCCGCGGAGCCGGCGGGAACCGCGATCGATTCCAGTGCCGGATCGAATTTCGTCCACACCTTTCCGTTCAAAGTCACAGACTTGAGCTTACGTTCGCCGGGTACGCGCAAACGAACTTGCGTTGTGGCAGCCAGGCCCGTGGACGGAAGGTCCACGCGCACGGCGATGTCACCCTCGTTCAGCTTTGAAACGATGGCATAACCTACCCGGCCCCAGCGGGTCGGCGCGGCGGCAACCTGCGTGGTCTTGCCGTCCTCCAGCCACTTCTGCGGGATGGCCTTGGCGAGCCAGAGAGTGTCCGATTCCGGATCCTCGAAGACGAGCATCCAGCGGCTCATCAACGGCACCACCAGTTGCGCGGGGCTGCAATAGGGAGCCGCGGGGCGCTCCGGTCCGATGTAGCGGGTCTCCGGCGCCGTCCAGGTTCCGCGAGTGTACTGGTGCGCCATCACCCCATATAGAGTGAGCAACGCCTCACGCACCATATCGTGCTGGATCAGCCCGTACCCGTGGCCGTAGGAAAGAAATCCGGCCAATTCCCCGGTCTTGTGGCCATAAGCCGTGGGAACTCCCAGGATGATGTCGTGGTGCGAGCCGCGGTAGTCCACGATGGTCCGCACCTGCTCTTTGGTCAAGCTGCCCGAATGCAGCATCTCCATGTAGGCGCGATAGGAGCGGAACTGGGGATCCGACTCGTCTCGCGGAACCACGATGTGGAAGGGCTCTTTCACTCCGGCGATCGAAGGCAGGATCTTCTCGCCTTCATAATTCAGCATGGAACGTGAGATGGCAGCGTCGATGTCAGTGCGCAGCTCAGCAGCCTCGCGCACCAATCGCTTGCCCCAGGCCGTCAGTTCCGCATTGCCTGCTTTGGCTCCCACCTTCTCCCAGGCCCGGCCCAGGTCGCGGAAACCGCGAGCGGCCTCCGTGCTGTTGGAGAAATAGGGTTGCATGTAGCGCGGCGGGTCAGGATCAAGGCAAGCATCGGCCTCGCTCCAGCCCGCGATCATGCCATAAGCGGGATCGCCCTTCGGCAGCTTCTGCGCTTTGGCGCGCATGTAGAGCAGCAGTTTCGTGACGCCGTCGATGCGGCTGCGCTGACGCAGCAGGATAGCCGGGTCACCCCCGTAATCGACGAACTGCCCGAGCAATGTGAGCATTCGGCCATACTGTCCGGTCTCGGGGCCGCGATAGAGAATCGAGCCGTCATCCCGCACGAACTGGCCGAAGTAGTTGTCGATGTAGCGGCCCGCCAAATCGACCAGGCCCCACTCGAGCATGGCCTGCGTGTCGACCGTGAACGTATCGGGGAAACCGTCGTGCTCACTGCCCGCGTAGTCCTTATCGAATGCCCCATACTTCCCGAAATCGCCGACGCGTGTCATCATGTCCCGCACCAGCGAATAGCGAGCCATGTTTGCGATGCGCTCGTCGGGAATGCCGATCTTCATCCCCGGCTCGAGCATGCGATTCCAGCTCTGCTGCATTGCCAGCAGGTCCCTGTAGAAGAGCTTGGGATCGTACTCCGTGCGCGGCGGAAACGGATGATAGGAGTCGATGTAGCGCACCCACTTCAGCAGCGAGTTTTCGATCCTGGCCACCCGATACCAGACGGGTTGTATGCGCGAATTCGAGTTGCTGATCCGCACCGGCGCGAACGCAATCATCTCAGTCCAATTGCCCTGGTCCTGAGGGTAGACGAAGCGGATCACAGGCAGCCAGCCGCCGACTACGCCGTCCCACACTTTGCCGTTCTCGCGAAGTTTCCAGATCTGCGGGTCGTACGGCGCCGGATCGAAGTTCGGCGTGCGGCCGCCGTAGTGAACCCCCACTTTATCGATCGTCTCGTGAGTGCCCAGGAAGGTGTAGGCGGTCCGGACATTCCGGATCGGCGGGAGGCAACTCGCGACCTCGGTGTATTCGGGGTCGCCGGGGTGCGATAGGATTTCGCTTCCCAGCAAGTCGCGGGCGCTGTTCATCACTTCAGCGAGCGTGTGTCCGCGGTAGAGTCCAGCGGGCTCGGCGAAAGTAGGCTCAAGGGACTTCGGCAGGTCGCTCTGAATGCCCTGCGAATTGACAATCACGAGGTGTCCGTCCTGTCGCGTGAAGTCCTCCAGAACCGCAAAACCGGGTGGTTTGGAGTTTGGCTGATTGATAATCTCCATGAGCGTCCAAGGGCCGAATCGTTCGCCCACCCGAACCACGGCTGTCGTTCCGCCGGAGGTGAACTCCACCGCGGACTTATCGACAAAGCGGGAGAGCTTCACCGGGGTAGTAGCGCCGTGCGCAGCAGTGGTCCATCCCACTGCCGCCAGAACGGCGAAGCACAATACTCCAGACAGCGTACCCAGTCGATGATTCACGGTCGTTTCTCCTTCGCGGCAGACGCTGCAAGTTGAGACAATTCAGCAGGATTAGCAATCGAAGCTAACACCCGTGGATATTGGTGTCAATACGAACTCCAGTGAATTGCAGATCGTTGCGGATCGATTGAACGCCGGTCCCATCGATTCACGGGCCCGCGCCGGCGTTGTTAGAACGATTCAGAGCTGAAGCCGTATCCAGGCGCTGGCACAAGCTTTCTATTGCAACGGAGGAGCACCAGGAGTTGGAGCCGATCTGCAGGCAGCGCGGCCTTCTGCTGCACGAGGACCTATGATTTCGTCGAGAACCCGCAGCCTCGCGATCCTCCGTATAGTGGGCCATGGCGCGGGGACGACAGCCGCCCAGCAACTGGTTGTCGATGCGGCACCGTCGCACGTGGTGAACACCTTCAGCCCGTTGCGCGCATTGGGGTCGGGCCTGGACCGCATGCCCTCGAAAGCGGCGGACCAAACGCTCCGCAATCCGACGCTCACGACTCTGTTGAGCGCGGGCTGGCAGGCCATCTTATATCGTCAAGACACGGAGCTTGGACTACGGGGAACTTTGTCTGCAGTTCGCCCGGGCCATTCATCGAGTGGACCCTCGCCTCAAACCGGGTGGTCTGCGGCTGGTTGGCGGAGCACCGCCGGTTCCGGAGCCGGGCACGTTCGCGCTGCTTGGTGCTGGCCTGATCGCTCTGATTTGCGGCCGGCGCATGACGTCGAGCCGATAGTGAGGTTTGTCCCCGGAGGCAAGGGCCAGCCTCCGGGGACATGCGCGCTTCACTCGACGCGGACGATTACCGCCAGGACGCGGCCGAGGCGGACTCGCGTGGCAAGCACGGGGACTGGCGCAGTCGCAGCTGGCGGGTGGCACGCGTGCCATTGTGACGCCAGCAGCGGCGGTCCAGTAGTGGGGTGGGGTTTCGCAAGTTACCGGTAACGCGACGCTACCACTCGTAGACCCAGACGTAGGTCGTGTATGTGGTCTCGGCCGGGCCGGGCGACGGGCCGAACACTTCGCCCGCAATCTTCTCGCCTGCGCGGATGGTCAGGCGCATGCCCGCCGGGGGGAAGAAGACGGGGTCTGTTTCGTGAAACCGATAGGCGGAGAACTCGCGATCCGGCACGAGATGGGTCAGCCCGGCGAGGGGCGTGTAGTATTTGCCGCTGTTGAAGTAGTAGGTGCCGAGGAAGTAGTCTTCCATGCCGGAAGAGAGCAGCAGCGGGGCCTTGGCACCGCCCATGTAGGCGCGCACGCAGCTCTCCAGAAAGTCGAAGTTCGTGCTCTTGCCGGCGATGGTCACCTGATAGAGCGCGCCCGCGCGATGGCCGTCGTAGATGTCGATCTCCTCGAGCGGCGGGGCCGTGCGGTTCTCGGTCTTGTACAGCCGCAGGCGCGCGGAGTCGGGCAGGCGGACGCCACCGAGCGTAACCGGCAAATTCTCCACGCCGCGGATGATCCACCAGAAGACGGGGTTCTCCTTCTCTGCGTTGCAGCGCTCGGCCGTGACGCGGACGCTGCGGCCGAAGGGGACGCGGTAGGTATTGTAGATGCCGCTCGGCCGGCCGGTCTTGCCGATGCGATCGATGCCCCACGGCGCGGCGTCGTCCTCAAAGCCGATGCCGACGCCGAGCATCAGTTCCATGTCAATTGAGGCCTGCGCCTCGTCGTCAACGTAGACGCGGACGCGTGTGCGGCCGTAACTAGGAAAGGCACCGCCAAACCACATGTGCGTGAGCGCACCGTGGCCAGTGTAACGGAACAGTTCTGTCTCGGTGCCCGCGGGGAGCAGTTGACGCTGCTTGCCCATCGTGCCGAAGCTGCGAACCTGATCAATGTCGGCGCCGCGCGCCGGAGTGGCCATGGTGAGGCTGCAGAGGGCAGCGAGGCAAACGGCGGTGATGGTCTTCAGAGGCATGCCGGGGTTACGATTTTCGGTGCGCCCATCATATCAGCCCGACTGAGAAGCGACAGCGCGGTCGGCGCCGCAGCGGCTTCCCGGGGGCCGTGTTGCCGAAAGTGCGCTCCCCGACCATTGGCCCAGACTGACGGCGGCGGATGACCCCAAAGCAAGGCACTCCAGTTGATCAATAACCGCCAGAACGCGGCCGAGGCGGTCGCACGCGGCAAGCGCGAGGCACTGGCGCAGGCGCGGCTGGACGCCGCCACTTCAACCAGCGTCGTGCCAACACTGGCGGTCCTATGGCGAGGTCACAGTCGTTCAAAAGTGGCTCGGAGCGGCGGTTTCGCCAAGAATACAGAGAACTCCTAGTCACCGGAGAGCTAGTCGAATAAACAAACACCATCAACTTGAATAAGATCGAGGCCCTGGTTAAATAGAAATCCCCACGCGCCAATTGTTAACGCTTGATACGTTTGGGACAAGGCGGGTTTGTTTCGGAGCTAGTCACTGAAGTCCTCAGCGGGCGGAGAAACCGTTCCGGGTTTTCTGTCCGCTGAGGACGGCGGGTTACTGTGTTTTCAATGGCTTATCCGAGAGGATTTCACCGAGGCAAGCTAAGGGGTGGTATAGCCGCCAGGAAATCATTCCAGTCAGGCACTCGGGTCCAGGTACGAAATACGAAGATGCCGCCCGGAACGATCGCGCTGGGGGCTCTGGTCATGTCTGTGATTTGCGTGATGACAAGGCGTCCGTTTCTCACAATCGCGCCCGTAACGAGAAAGTCATCGAAGGTGTTGACTGTGCCGCCACTTGCCAAAGTAAGAACTCGAGTGACGACCCCGGTGCCGTCACAGTTCACTGCGATTGTCCCCACCTGCGTGCCGCTTACGATCGTTCTTGCTCCTGTCGTTGAGCCAGTTGTGGGTTCGTTGATATAGAAGGTTCCCGTCATGTTCCCGCTTGCGTCCACTGTCCTTGTCCCCAGCGCCATGGCAATGTTAGCGCCATAGGTCGCGACAATCGAGTAGGTGCCATGGAAGTTCGAAAGGTTGTAGCACAATGGTTGGCTCTCGGCGTTAGCGAAAGGCAAACCGAGGCAGCACGTGAGAATCAACACAGCCTGTATAAACAGGCGGTTTTTGCTGAACATCGCTGTCAACTCCTTAGTACTTAACAACCTGAAGAAGTGTCTACGCAGTTATAGCTTCGGGTCTGAAAGTATTAAACTTTCCCAGATAGACACCCTCAACTTTCGCTGCCAAGCATCTTCACTGCGGGTTGTTGGCTGAGTCTACTGCAATAACAAGCCGTGTACAACAAAAAAGGAGTGGGTCCTTGCGCATTGCGATAACATCAGTCGTGCGGTTCCAAGATTCTCTCAGTAGGATTTTATCCATAGATTGTTTGCTCCCAGTTGTGTCTTTTTGAAAGCTTGTGGAAGGAGTTGATTTGGTTGGACTTAGCTTGTAGTTCCGAGTCAATTCTCACGAGCCTGATCCCGTCCGCCCCGTAACCCGCTGAGCAGTCCGCCGTCCTCCCGCCCGCACTTATGGCGCCGGGCCCGCGGTGACGGTTCATTTTCCAATCTTCTCCCAGCCCCCAAACCGCGCGCGTCGCGGCCGGACCGAGTCGGAGCCAAATGAGGCCATCCAGGGCGAGAACACTTCCTGCTTGGGCCTCTTCGTCCAAGGCTTACGCCGTCGCCTGGTGCGGGACCGATTCGGCGCGCCGCACCCGGATCTTGACTTCGATGCGCGACCCAAGCCGGTTGATGATCGCCATCAGGCGATCCACGGTGAACCGTCCGAGGTCGGCGTTGCGTAAGCGCGAAAAGTCGGCCGCCGCAATGCCGGTGCGTTGGTGCGCGGCGCGCACGGTCAGGTGCTCCCGGTCGAGCGCTTTGATGATTTCCGCGACCAGGATCGCCTTGAATTGCTCCACATCGGCGTTCTCGTGTCCGAGATCGCGGAACACGTTGCCGCTGCCCCGTACCACTTCCAGCTTTGCGTCCTTCATCCGAGCATCTCCTTCAGCCTCTTCAGACGGTCCCCGATCAGGTCGATTTCGCGCTTTGGCGTCTTGACGCCCTGCGTTGACTTCTTCTGAAATGCATGCAGAACCCAGATCTCTTCGGCGAGTTGAACGGCGTAGACCACGCGGAACGCCTCGCCCTGTAACGGCAGCGCGATCTCGAATACGCCGGATCCGAAGCCGTGCATCGGCTTGGCGACGTCGGCCTTGCCACCCTCCGCTGCGATGGTCAGGGCGTTCAGGCAGATCGAGCGGGCCGGTTGTGGGAATGTATTGAATTCCTTGAGTGCCGCGCCGATCCATGAAACTGGGCGTGTTTTCCTCGTCATCTGCTGCTTGCTACCGCCCGCTGCTCACATCAAAATGTTGTCATATTTGCCAACAGTGGTCAACCTGAAAGTGGCAGTCGCGACAACTGGCGGCACCCGAGAATGGGGCTTGGAGAGCCCAGTGCGCCTACTTGGCCCCATGGCGCGCGGTGATGTCAGGTGGCCTCGTTGTTTGCTTCGGTCGCTTCGGGCACTCCCGTGCCGACCCAGGCGGCAACATCCGGCGTGTTCGTCGACTTCGGCGAGCAGTACGCGAGTGACCCGCCGTGTCCCGTTCCACTGCGCCGCAGCGTAGAATCAGTGGAATCGTGATCGCGCCTAAGACAGATAAGGCGGTGCCCATCCCGGCCGAGGGCCTGTTGGCCTAGCCGGGGGGGCGGGGACGTCCTGGGAGCCTGTCGGGATGAAGTTCGCGCTTTTCGATCTCGCGAGCGGGGATTCTGGCTAAAAGCCGCGACGCTGGCGCACTGTGCGCATGGATTGGCGGGCATGCATGTCAGAACTTTGAGGGTTGGCGGGAGCAACTGGCGCGTTGGCACACTCGCAGGCCATAGCGGTTCTCGCGACCGCAACCGACGGCGCTTCAGGCGCCGACGGCCTGCGGTGTGTAGCGGTATAGCCTCCAGAGGTTGGTGACCGTGCACAGCAAAGCCCATTCGGCGGCCACCTTTGTGAGTCCGCGCAGCAGGAAACGGCGGCAACCACGTTGCTCTTTGATGAGGCCGAAGACCGGTTCGACGATGCCGCAGCGACGGTTGTATTGTTGCCTGCCCACCTCGGTCATCAGCCGATCCCGCATCTTCTCGGCCACAGGCCGCCGTGCGTCGTTGGCCGGTAGTTTGCCGGTTCTCCGCCAAGTCGAAAAACCGTCCGGCGGCACCAACACCTCATAACCCGCCTGTTGTTGCGCGGCAATCGTTTCCTGATTCCAATAGCCTGCGTCGGCAACCACCAGTTCTGGCTTGACCTTCAGGTTCTGCTCCACTCGTTCGAGCATTGGGGCGAGTTGTTGCCGGTCGTTTTCCTGCTGCGTCACTGCGTGGCCCACGATGCACTGGTGTGTACCATCCACGGCTATTTGCGCGTTGTAGCCTTGCAGAAAACGCTTGGTCGCACCGTCCTTCATCACGCGCGATTCCGGGTCGGTCAGATTGCCCTGACTCTTCGCTGCTGGCTCGCTCTTGATGGCTCGTTGCCAACGCTTCTCTTGCGCTTCGTCGCGCGGCTCGCCCCCTTGGGCTTGCTTCTCGCACTTCGTTCGTTCGGCGCGTTCCCGTGCCTCGCGCTCCAACTCTTGCTTGGCGGCACGAATGCGCGCCAGTTGCTTTTCCGCTGTGGCTAACTCGTCGGGTAACTCGTCGCCGCGCCGGCGCAATGCGCAAGCAATAATGGGAATGTGCAGTCGGCGAGCATCTCAGCGCCCGGATCGACGGTGAACGTGTGGCAATCGTTCCTCTACGACAAGGTCAACCGGTTGACCAGCGCGATCGAGACACCCACAAGCGGTTCGAGCACGCCGCCCTGGACCCAGATTTACGACTACGACACATCCGGATTCGGCAACCGCTGGCTCGATCCGGCAAGTTCGGGCCTGTCGCTGTCGCCGTTCACTCCGCAATACTCGACCAACTTCAATGCCAACAACCAGCTCGTCGTTCAGAGCAGCACCTACGACACGGCTGGCAATCAGAAGACCATCGGCGGCTTCTCCTACAACTACGATGCCGAAAACCGCGTGAGCCTCGTCACCGAGCCCAGCGGAACGAACCCGCCCAGCTATCAGTACTTCTACGACGGAGCCGGCCGACGCATCCAGAAGGTGGCCAGTGGCGGCACGACAACCACCTATGTTTACGATGCAGCGGGAGAAATCGCAGCCGAGTATTCCAGCACGGCTTCGACTCCGAACTGTTCGACGTGCTTTGTGGTCCAGGCCACTCTCGGCAGTACGCGCCTGATGTTTGACGCCACCACGGGCAATCCTGTGGCCCTACACGACTATCTGCCATTTGGCGAGGAACTGGTCAACGTTCGCCCGAGCTTGCTTTACAGTGGGAACGACAACCCGAGGCAGAAGTTTACCGGCAAAGAACGGGATGCCGAAACAAACCTCGACTACTTCGGAGCCAGGTACTTCTCGGGCGCGCAGGGCAGGTTTACGAGTCCGGATAAACTCAATGTCACCGATGATCGTTTGCTCGTGCCTAGCACACTCAACAAATA
>CAIVVT010000299.1 GCA_903909435.1 uncultured Acidobacteriia bacterium
AGCGATCGAGCATGATGTCGCCGAGCACCAGCACGCGAGCCTGCTGGAAGGCGTCGATCAAGGCGTTGTAAGCAACGGGGGACTGCTCGTTCATTGAATCGTTCCGGTCACGCATGGCACTGCTTACGAAGATAGCGAAACAGTGCCATACCGTGCCGGTGGGACGCAGTGTAGGGCGGACCCGGTTGCCCGCCCCGCCGCCCGCTTAGCAGTCCAGGCCGAAATCCTGCTCGAACGCTTCAAGCAACGGTTGGCCCCAATTGCCCTTTGCGTGCATCTTCCCGGCGAAGAATCGCAGCACGGGCGGCTCCTCATAAAACTCCAAGCCTCCGATCATCTCGCGATGATCGTAAAGCCACTTCAAGCGATCCGCGGCGTACTGGTAATGCGAGATCGTGTACACGCGTCGCGGGACGGCCAGTCGGACGAGTTCCATGTCAGAAGGGACGTCGTTACCGTGCTCGTCGCGATCCATCGAAACCGAGCCGCGTTCCATCCCGCGGATGCCTGAGGTCAGATAAACTGCGGCGGACAAAGCGCCAGCCGGGTACTCCGATTGCGGCACCTGGCTTATGAAGCGCCTGGCATCCACATGGCAGGCCAGGCCACCCGCCGGCGTGACCACGGGAACGCCTTTCTCCTCGAGCAGCGCCACGAAGTACTTGATCGCGTCGGCCGATGCACCAGCCACTTCGAGCTGTGTCATTTCGCGAATGCCCACAGCCATCGCTTCGATCTCTTTCGACGACATTCCGCCGTACGTGAAGAAGCCTTCGTAAACCGGCAGCCAGGGCCGGATGGCATCGTACAGGTCCTTGCGGTTGGTGGCGATCATGCCGCCGCGCACGCTGCAGCTCTTGCGGCCCGAGAGGTAGCACAGGTCGGCGATGCTCATCATCTCGCGGATGATGTCCTTGATCGACGTGTTCTCATAGCCCGCCTCGCGCTGGTGAATAAAGTAGGCGTTCTCCGAGATCAGGCTGCCGTCCACCACCAGGAAGATGCCCAGCGGTTCGATTAGTGCTTTCACCTGGCGCAGGTTTTCCATGGAGAAGGGCTGGCCGCCGATCAGGTTCGTGGTCGCTTCCATACGCACGAACGAGACGTTTTCCGGTCCCGCCTTTTCGATCGCCACGCTCAGCCGGCCGAGATCCATGTTGCCCTTGAAGGGGAACGAACTCTGCGTCTTCAGTGCCTCGTCGGTGTACAGTTCCAACACCTTCCCGCCAGCTAGGTCGAAGTGCGCCTTCGTCGTCGTGAAGTGGTAGTTCATCGGCACGATGTGGCCGGGCTTCACGAACGTCTTGGCGAGCAGGTGCTCGGCGGCGCGACCCTGGTGCACCGGCAACAGGTACTCGTAACCGAAGATCTCTTTTACGGAGTCGAGCAGCCGGTAGAAGCTCTCAGAACCCGCATATGCGTCGTCGGCCTGCATCATCGCCGCCTGCTGGTTGTCCGACATCGCGTTGGTGCCGCTGTCGGTCAGCATGTCCAGGAAGATGTCGCGGGTACGCAGCAGGAACGTGTTGTATCCGGCCTCCTCGATCGCGCGGAAGCGATCCCGTGCCGGTGCCAGCCGCACCTTCTGCACGATGCGGATCTTGTGCATCTCGATCGGGATTTCGGTTCCGTTGGATAGGCGTATGCTCATGGCGACCTCTGGGGTTATATGACTTTCTATTAGGAATTTCAGACCACGTAATCGCCAATTCTTCCGCAATTGGGCCACCGGAATCAAGGCGAAAATGGAGAAAATCGTACGTGTAGGTCTAATAATGCGAACTCCACGATATTAGCCGCGCTGTGCGGCGGAGCGGCGTTGTGTTTTGAACGGCAGCACCACCTGGAACAGGTGCCACTTTCAAAAAGCGTCGATTTCCGACGCGATACCCATGTGCCGCCCGCCTGTAATAGACTGCCAAGATGCAGAAATTTATGACCGGTTTCATTCTCGTTGCCGCGCTCCTCGTGCCGGCCTTCGCCCAGACACAGGGCGCCGCTCTGGTTGGCCGCTGGGATTTCAACATCCCCGCGAAGGATGGCAACCGCGCCGCCTGGCTGGGCGTAACCGAAAAGGCCGGTGCGCTTGAAGTGTGGTACCAGCCGACGGGCGGCAACGTCTACGAAGTGAAGGATGCCAAGGCCGACGGCAAGCACCTGACGCTGGTGCTCTCGCCCGCCTCCGGCAATCACCCGGCCACGACCTGGGAACTCGACGCGGCGGGCGACAAGCTCACCGGCGTTCAGAAACAGGGCGAGAAGACCATGCCGCTGACCGGTGTGCGCGCCCCCGAATTGAAGCGCAAAGAGCCGAAAACGTGGACGGCGCCGGAACCGCTGTTCAACGGCAAAGACCTGACAGGCTGGGAGCCGATCGGCGACGCGAAGAACAGCCACTGGGGCGTGAAGGATGGCCTGCTGGTGAACGATTCGCACGGCGCGAACCTGAAGACGACGCGCAAATTCGACGACCTCAAAGTGCATTACGAAATGAGCTGCCCCGACGACGGCAACAGCGGCTTCTACCTGCGCGGCCGATACGAAGTGCAGATCGAGTACGAGCCCTTGACGTCGAATCCGCCGGAGCGCCGCATCGGTTCGATTTACGGCCGCATCACCCCGAAGGACATGCCGCGCACACCGGGTCAATGGGAGACGTTCGACGTCACGCTGGTCGGCCGCACTGTGACCGTGGTGCGCAATGGTGTGACGACGATCGACCATCAGGTGATCGAAGGCATCACCGGCGGCGCACTGGATGCGAACGAAGGCGAACCGGGCCCCTTCTACATTCAGGGCGACCATACCGGCGGCCTGAAGTTCCGCAATATAACAGTGTCGGTTCCCAAGCACTAACGCCCGCCTGAAGTGATTGCGCGCGAATCCGCCGAGGAATCACTGCGGTCCTGAGTATCGCCCCCACGTGCTGTGGCGCGACCTGGCAATCGTTGCTGGAAGGGTTGCAGGTTCCGCTCTTGTGCGGCGGAACCCGGCACGGACTCACCGGCCATTGGGCCGCCTCGGTCCTTTCCTCCAGGGTTACGGGGGCATTGGACACCGGAGCGCCGCCCATGGGCCACAATAGAAAGAGTGCGCTACGTTCTGACACGCAGGCATCCCGCCACATCGCGCGTTCTGGTGGTGGAAAGCGGCCCCCGGCACGTTCTCGAAAAGCTGTTGCTGGCCCTTGGGAAGAATTACCCCGAGCCACTGCAAATCGACCTGCTGACCTGTCACGCAGGCGTGCCGCAGGGCTTCGACTCTGAGCGTGGCCGCATTTATCGTGTGCAGGATTACCGTGGCGCGGCGGCGCGCAGGCGGCTGTTTCGCGAGCTGAAAGCGCGGCAGCCGGATATTTGCGGCCTGCTGTGTACCGGCGATCCGATCATGACCGCGTGGAAATGGCTGGCGGCCTGGCACGCCCCGTCGAAGATCTTTCTGGTCAATGAGAACGCCGACTACTTCTGGCTCGACCGCGGCCATTGGCGCATGCTCTCCCGCTTCCTGCGGACCCGGGCGGGACTCGGCAGCGGCGACGCGCTCTCTCATCTCGGCCAGGCGCTGCTGCTCCCGTTCACGTTCGTTTTTCTGCTGCTTTACTCCGCGCAAGTCCACTTCAGGAGGTGGTTGAGAACGATATGAAAGCCGTTTTCATTACCGGGCCGGGCGGCATCGACAAACTCCGCTACGATGACCTGCCCGTGCCCGAACCGGGTCCGGGGCAAGCGCTCGTCAAACTGCATTTCACGGGCGTCAACTTCATCGACGTCTACTTCCGCACGGGCCTGTACAAAGCTCCGCCGCCCATCGTGTTGGGCATGGAAGGCGCGGGCGTTGTCGAGAAAGTGGGCGCGGGCGTGACGGAACTTGCTGCGGGCGACCGGGTTGCATACGCCATGGCGCGCGGATCCTACGCGGAGTACGCCGTCGTGCCCGCGTGGCAACTGGTTGTCATCCCGCCCGGTATCGGTTTCGACGTGGCCGCCGGGTCGATGCTGCAAGGCATGACCGCGCACTACCTGACGCACTCGACGTATCCCTTGAATCCTGGCGATACGGCACTGGTTCATGCCGCCGCGGGCGGCGCGGGCCAGTGGATCGTTGCCGCAGCCAAACTGCGCGCGGCACGAGTCATCGGGACCACATCGACTGCCGCAAAGGCCGAGACGGCCCGCACGGCTGGCTGTGACGAGGTGATCAACTACGCGGAGCAGGATTTCGAAGTCGAAGTGAAACGCCTGACGGACGGCAAGGGCGTGGACGTCGTCTACGATTCGGTCGGGAAATCGACTTGGGAGAGGAGCCTCAATTCGCTGAGGCAGCGCGGCATGATGGTGTCGTTCGGCAACGCCAGCGGTCCCGTGGACCCGTTCTCACCGCTGGTGCTGAACCAGAAGGGCTCGCTCTACCTGACGCGTCCCAGCCTTGGGAATTACGTGGCGACGCGGGAAGAACTGCTGTGGCGCGCCACCGACGTCTTCAGTTGGCTGCGAGACGGGCACATCAAGCTGCAGATCCACGCCACGTATCCGTTGAGCGAAGCAGGCCGGGCGCACTCGGATCTGGAGAGCCGCAAGACGACGGGCAAACTGCTGCTGGCGATTCCTTAGTTCGCGAGCAACACCGGCATATTTATCTGGCACTGGGTGCACCGGGTTCATTGCGATATCGAACCGACTGTTCCTGCAACTGGCCTAACCGAACGGGCCGCTCAGTCCCAGTGTGTGAGCAACCTGTTTGAGAATTACGGCGACATAAAGCCACAGCGCCGCAATCGTCGCCGCCTCCAGCAGGCCGATGCGAGTCCTCCCCGGCCCGGTTGCACGCCCCACTTGCGCCATCCGCGCGTGGCAGCGTTCCCGCACGCGCTCAGCCCACTCTGCGTCCGGCTGCCTGGATTGGAGCCCCGCCAGGGCGTTCATCAACTCTTCGTCGTTCCTCATCGGCTTGCCTCCCGGTCCTGAGTCAGCTGCAAAGTCCGCTCCAGCATCTGCCGAGCGCGGCTCAGGCGCTGCCGCAACGCTTCGGCGCTGATGCCGCAGACTTGCGCCGCGTCCACGGGGCGCAGTCCTTCCATCCCTACCAGCAGCAGCACCTCGCGGTAGGTGGCCGGCAGCGCCCCCAACGCACGTTCCAGGCGACGCTCGAATTCGCTGGACGCCGCCTCTTCATACGGCCCGCGTGCCACCGCGTCGGGCCACAGCGAGAGCCACTCCATGGTGTAAGCCTGTTCGCGAGATCGCGCGCGCAGGTGCCCCACAAACAGGTTGCGTGCCACGGTGTAGAGCCACGCCACCAGGTTTGTATCCGGACGTAGGCAATGCGCGTTGGAAACCAGGCGGAGCCAGGTCTCCTCGGCCAGATCTTCCGCCACAGAGCGCTCCCGCGTCATACGTTCCAGGAACCCGAGGAGGCGCGGATTCAGGGCGTCGAAAACCTCGTCGAAGACGGACGGGTCACCGCACTGCAGGCGCTCCACCCAGCCGGTTGCGAGATCATGTTGCATCGTCTTCATAACGCCCGGGGAGCCCCGTCCGTGACAGCGTCACGCGAGCATGGCTCCAAGCGTTATTAGAGGGTGGGGTCCAACGTTCGACTTAGGAGGTTTCCATGCATTTCATCACCGGAGCGAGTTTCGTCGCGTTGTTCGGCGTCCTGCTGTGCGCGTTGCCCGCGACGATCGCGCTCGTTTTCGCGATCAGGCCGACGGAACGACTGCTCGGCCTGATGCGGCCCCTGACACTGACGGGTGTCTTCGCCGCGCTGTGCGGGTTCGTCCTCGCACTCACGAACGGGTTTGCCGCCGTCGCGATGTTCGGCGTTTTCGACCCCCCTGCTATTCGCCGCTTGGGCGCCGTGTGCGCCGAGGGACTGGCGCCGGTCGCCGCCTCGCTGGCCTTCCTTACCGTGGCCTGGGGACTCGTCACCATCGGCTGCCGCAGGTTGTGAGGCAAGCCTTCCGCAACCGCGCGGGAGAGGCCCGCTGGCCGCCTACCCCGCGCGCGGCTCTGCTTTTCGCGCTCCCCGGCCAAAGTGATAGGATCGTCGCAGTATGACGAAACAGACGATCCTATCCACAATTCGTGAAATCGGCCTGGTGCCCGTCGTCCGCACCGCTTCGGCCGATAGCGCGTTCAAAGCCATCGAGGCGATCTACGCGGGCGGCGTGCTGACAGCGGAGATCACCATGACGGTGCCGGGCGCGCTGGGCGTGCTGGAAAAGCTGGCCGACCACTTCGGAGACCGCATGCTGCTCGGTGCCGGAACGGTGCTCGATCCCGAGACCTGCCGCGCGTGCATGTTGGCCGGAGCCCAGTTCTTCGTAACCCCCGCACTCAACTTTAAGACCATCGAGATGGCGCACCGCTACGGCAAGCCGATCATGCCCGGCGCGCTGACGCCGACCGAAGTTTTGGCCGCGTGGGATGCCGGCGCGGATCTGGTCAAAATCTTCCCTTGCGACAACGTGGGCGGACCGAAGTACATCAAAGCGCTGAAGGGACCTTTCCCGCAGATCGAGATGATTCCGACCGGCGGGGTCAGCCTGACCACCGCAGGCGATTTCCTGAAGGCGGGCGCGAGCGCCGTGGCCGTGGGCGGGGAATTGGTGGACGCCAAGACGATCAAAGAGGGCAACTACGCGATCTTCACCGAACGCGCCAAGCGCTTCCTGGACGTTGTCAAGGCGGCCCGCTTGGAGCTGAAGGCCTAAGGGCGTCTGGTAAACTGTGAGTTCCCGGAAGGTGGCCTATGGCGATTAGTCAGGACCTGCTCGATATCCTCGTTTGTCCCATCTGCAAGGAGCCGGTCCAACTCACTGCGGATCACGCCGGGCTGAAGTGCCCGAAATGCCGGCGAGTTTACCCGGTCCGCGATGACATTCCCGTCATGATGGTGGATCAGGCGCACATCGAGGACTGAAGCTGACGACGATGCAGGCAGTGCTCCATACGCTGCCTCCAGGTGCGCGCCTGCTGGTTATCCGGCTGCGGTCGCTGGGCGACTGCGTGCTCACCACACCGGCACTGCATCTCTTGAAACTAGCCCGCCCGGACTTGCGCCTTGCTGTGATGGTCGAAGACAAATTCGCCGGCGTGTTCTCCGGGAATCCGGAAGTCGAGGCCGTACTGGCGCCCCGTGCCGGCACGGCCTGGGCGTGGCGGCCCGTTTTGACGATTAACTTCCACGGCGGCACCCGCAGCGCCGTGCTGACTGCGGCGTCGCTGGCCAGGTGGCGGGCCGGTTTCCGGCACTACCGCTTTCAGAGTCTATACAATCTGCGCATTCCGCGGGCCCAGGAGATCCTGGGCGGGGAGCGCAAGGTGCACACGGCGGAACACCTCGCGTCGGCTGTATTCTGGCTGGGCGCCCCCCCAACTGAAGTGCCGCGCGCCCGCTTGTTCGCTGGAAATGGCCCCGGGAGAGCGAATTGCGCCGTGATCCATCCATTTGCATCCGCCGCTTCGAAGGCTTGGCCGCTTGAGCGTTTCGTCGAACTGGCGCACTACTTAAAGGAGCGGCATCAGTTGGAAGCGGTGATCATCGGCGGCGGGAATGACGATTTCTCCAAGTTCGCGGACTTCGATTGCTTGCGCGGAGCCCCCTTGAGCGAGGTGAAGACGCTGCTGGCGTCAGCGAGGCTCTTCGCGGGCAACGACAGCGGCCCCGCGCACATGGCGGCGGCTTTCGGGGTACCCTCGGTGGTGCTCTACGGCTCTTCCGATCCCGTGGTCTGGGCGCCCTGGCGCACCGCTGCGGAGCTGATCGTCGAGCCGGCGGGTCTCGGGCGCGTGCCCCTTTCCCGCGTGACCGGCGCGGTGGAGAGACTGAGGAAGCGGCCATGAAGGAACTGTTCAGGCTGCTCGGGTTCGCCAAACGCTACTCGCCGATGCTGGCGCTTTCCGTGTTCCTAATGATTATCGCCGGCGCGATGAACGGCGCGCTCCCGTTGCTGCTGAAGCCCGTCATCGACCAGGTGCTCAATCCTCACGCCGTGGACGCGAAAACGGAACTGGGCCGGATTCCGTTCACAACGCAGATCGTGTATCTCGATCAGGTGATCCCTTTCCCGCTGCACAACGTCTGGTCGCTGGTCGCGGTGGCGATTCTGATGGTCTTTCTGATCAAGGGCATCACCGACTACTGCGGCAACTACTTGATCAGCTTTGTCGGCTTCTCGGCGGTCACCGATCTGCGGCAGCATACCTTCGAAAAGGTGGTGCGCGAGGAGCACGAGTTCTTCCAGCAGCACTCGACGGGCATGTTGATGTCGTCGATCATGAGCGACATCGACAAGATCCAGCTCGCGGTGTCGCAGATGCTCGCGGATTGGATCCGGCAGTCGTTCACTGCCTTGGCCATGCTGTGCGTGTTGTTCAGCCGCGACCTGCGACTGGCCCTGGTGGCGATCACCGTACTACCCTTCGTGCTGCTGCCCACCGCCCGGCTGGGCCGCCGTATCCGGAAGACGACGCGCTCGGCCCAGGACAACGCCGCAGAGCTGAACCAGATTCTGCAGGAAGCGTTCAGCGGACACGCTGTTGTGAAGGGCTTCGGAGCGGAGGAGTACGAAAGCGAGCGCTTCCGGCAGGCGGCATACCGGTTCAAGCGGAACAACCTGCGCTACATCGCCCAGCAGGCGCTGCCTTCGCCGATCATCGAATTCTTTGGCGCACTCACGATCGTGGCGCTGTTGACCTACGCCCGCACGCAGATCAAATCCACGCATATGACCACCGGCGACTTCACCACCTTCATCGCCGCGCTGCTGCTGTTGTACGAGCCGGTCAAACGGCTCACCGGCATCACCAACATTTTCCAGCAGGCTATCGGCGCCGCGCAGCGCGTTTTCGAATACGCAGACCGCGAGCAGGGCATCTCCGAAGTCAAGGGTGCGAAGCGGCTGAAGGGCCTGAAGAAATCGATTGAATTCGAAGAGGTTTGGTTCCGTTACCCGAATACGGATGCCTACTCCTTGCAGGGCGTATCGCTCAGCGTGAGGCGCGGCGAGGTTGTGGCGTTGGTGGGTTCCAGCGGAGCCGGCAAGACCACGCTGGCGAACCTCGTGCCGCGCTTCTACGACGTGGAAAAGGGCAGCGTGCGGTTGGACGGAATCGACGTCAGGGAAGCGTCGCTGGGTTCGCTCAGAAAGCTCTGCGCGCTGGTCGGCCAGGAGACGTTTCTGTTCGACGACACGGTAGCGAACAACATTCGTTACGGACGTCCGGGGGCCAGCGAGGCCGATTTGCGGGACGCTGCCCGGAACGCCCTGGCCGACGAGTTTATTGAGGCGCTCCCGCAGGGTTACGATACGCGCGTCGGCGAACGCGGCACCATGCTCAGCGGCGGCCAGCGGCAGCGGCTCTCCATCGCCCGCGCGCTGCTGAAGAACGCGCCGATCCTGATTCTGGACGAAGCGACGTCCCAATTGGACACCGAGAGCGAGTTGCTGGTGCAGCGGGCGCTAGCGAATCTGATGACCAACCGCACGGTGATGGTGATCGCGCACCGCCTCTCCACCATACGGCGTGCGGATAGGATCGTCGTGCTGGATGGCGGCAAAATCGTCGAGACCGGGACGCACGAGGAACTGCTGGCGCGGAGTGGGGTCTATGAGCGGCTATACCGGTTGCAGTATGTTGATCTGGAGCAGTAAAGCATGAGCGTGCGAAGTATGACGGGCTATGCCCAGGCGCGGCGGCAAGGCGCATGGGGCGAGATTACGGCGACCGTGAAGAGCGTGAACCACCGGGCGCTGGATCTCCACACCTACCTGCCGTTGGAGTTCGAGAGCCTGGATCCGGCCCTGCGGCAACTGGTGCGCAAGAGCATCTCGCGCGGCCACGTCGAACTCCGGTTGTCCTACCGGCCGTCGGATAACAATGCCGGGCCGGCGCTGAATCGCGCCTTGTTCGACTCGTACCTGCGGGCCCTGAAACAGGCCTCGGATATCAGCGGCGTGTTGGCCGATCCGGACCCCAATCGCGCGCTGCGCATTCCCGGAATGCTTGCGCAAAGCGATGTTGACGCGCTGCCGGCCGAGGTGGAGGCCGAGGCGCTGAAGGCGTCCGAGCAAGCGCTGCAGTCGTTGAACGTTTTCCGTACCAGGGAGGGTGCCGAAACGGCCGCCGCGATGCTCGTTCACAACGAACTGGTCAGGCAGAACGCCGAATCGATCCGGGCGCTGCGAGGCGAGGTCTCCGATGCCATCCGGACCCGATTGGACGAGCGCATCTCCAAGCTTTTCAATGGGATGCCGCTGGAACCCCAAAGGCTCGCCCAGGAAGTGGCATACCTTGCCGACCGCAGCGATATCTCCGAGGAAGTGGACCGTCTCAATGCCCACGTTCGGGAATTGGACCAACTGCTGAGTCAAGGCGGAGAATTGGGCAAGAAGCTCGATTTCCTGCTCCAGGAAATGAACCGGGAGACCAACACCACGCTTTCCAAAACGTCGGGTGCCGGCGAGCCGGGCATGCGCATCACGACGCTGGGACTCGAGATCAAGACGAATATCGAGCGCATCCGCGAACAGGCGCTAAACCTCGAATGAGCTGCGTTTTCATCATTTCAGCGCCCTCCGGCTCCGGCAAATCGACGCTGGTGAACCGTTTGATGGCGAGCGACAAGAACCTGATCTTCTCCGTCTCGTACACCACCCGTGCGCCCCGCGGCCACGAAAAGGATGGGCAGGCCTACAACTTCATCACGCGCGAGGATTTCGAGGCCAGAATCGCGAAAGGCGAGTTCCTGGAACACGCTTTGGTCTTTGGCAACTACTACGGAACGCACCGGGGCATTCTGGAGCGGGGGCGCAGCGAGGGCAAAGACGTTGTTCTCGACATCGATGTTCAGGGTGCGCGACAATTGAAGGAGCAGATTCCGGACGCCGTCAGTGTCTTTATTCTGGCGCCATCCAGGGAAGAACTGGCGAAACGCCTGCGTGCCCGCTCGGAAGATTCCGAAGAAGTGATTGAGCGTAGGCTGTCTGGGGCGGCCCGGGAAATTCAGGATTACCGCCTGTACGATTACGTTCTGGTCAACGACGATGTCGATCGGGCCAGCGAACGGCTGCAGGCGATTGTAGAAGCGGAACGCAAGGGGCAGGACAACCCCGGCGTGACCGCCATGCGCCGGACCAATCCAGCAGTGACCGCGCGCGTGGAACGGCTACTGGCATCATTTGCGGTTAGGGAAGACTGAAGGAGAGCTACATGGCCGAACGGACGAATCGCAGCCCAATTTACGCAATCCCGGACGATCCGGAATTGAGCGCCTACCGTTACATCATCGTCACGGCGAAGCGTGCGCGGCAGTTGCAGAGCGGCGCCAGGTCTTTCTTGCCCAGCACCTCCAAGAAGCCGACCGTCGCGGCGATGGAAGAAGTGCGGCGCGGCTTGGTGAGTTGGTACGATCCGGGGACCCCCGTGACCGCTGAGCCGGTCGAAGAACAGCTCTGAGCCCTGCTTCCGGATTGTCATGCCCGGCATCCCAGTAATTCTTGGAGTCGGTGGCGGGATTGCTGCCTACAAATCGGCTGAACTTGCGCGGGCGTTGATGGAGCAAGGCGGCGAAGTGCAGACCGTGATGACGCACGCCGCGCAGGAGTTCATCCGTCCGCTGACGTTTGCGGCCCTCACCGGCCACAAGGTCATCACCGAGATGTTCTCGAACGCCAGTTCCGAGGATGTGCTCTCTAGTTCCGTCGAACATATCCGGGTCGCCCAGGAAAACCGGTTGCTGGTGGTCGCGCCGGCCACCGCGGACCTGCTGGCGCGTTTTGCCCAGGGACTGGCGAACGATTTCCTGACCACCCTTTATCTGGCCTTCCAGGGGCCCGTGTTGCTCTGTCCGGCCATGAATACGGCCATGTGGGAGCACCCCGCGACGGTCCGGAACCTCGAAATCCTGAGGGAACGCGGGCATAACATTCTTGCTCCGGACGACGGCCGCCTGGCTTGCGGCACGGTCGGGCCCGGGCGATTGCCTGAGCCGGCGCGGATCGCCTCGATTGCGATGGGCATTCTGCGCCAGCGCCACGACTTCGACAACGAGACGGTCTTGGTAACCGCCGGCCCGACTCGCGAACCGATGGATCCCGTGCGGTTCATCTCCAACCGGTCGAGCGGAAAGATGGGCTACGCCCTGGCCGAAGCAGCCATGTCGCGCGGCGCACGCGTGATTCTGATCAGCGGTCCTGTGCATTTGTCCGCGCCCGAAGGCGTGGAATTGATCCAGGTTCAGACCGCGCATGAAATGCACCATGCCGTCATCAGCCGCCTGGACGAGGCCAGCATCATCATTAAATCGGCCGCCGTGGCTGATTACTACGTCGCGAACGTCCCGGCTCAAAAAGTCAAGAAGACCCCCATGCGGCTCTCGTTGGATCTGGAGCCGACACCCGACATCCTCGCCGAAATCGGCCGCCGTAAGGGAGACCAACTGCTGATCGGATTTGCCGCGGAGACGGAGAACCTGCTGCAGGAGGCCCGCCGCAAACTGCAATCAAAAAACTGCGACATGATCGTGGCGAATCTGGTCTCCCAGGATGGCGTCGGGTTCGAATCGGAGGAGAACGAAGTTCTGCTGGTTCAGCGTACAGGTGAGACCCTGCACCTGGACAAGGCACCCAAGCGCGTGATAGCGGGCCAGGTCCTGGACCAGGCGTTGATCCTGCGGCTGGCGCTGCACAAAGTCGAGAACTAGCGCGGCCGGAAGCGTCAGCATGGATCGAGACTCACTCAAGCGCCACCTCGAGTTCTACCGGGACTTGGGAATCCGCCAGTTGAACATCCCCGCCGCGCCGGTCTGCACCGGGAAACCAGCCGGTGAAAGCCCGGTAGCCGCCCGGTCGCAGCCGGTCCAACCACCGGGGCCGCAGACCGTCCGCACCGCTCCCGCCGTGGCGACTCCGCCGGCCACACCGCCCGTCATCGTACCGCCCACGAACCCGATGCCAACGCTTCTACCCGTCGCACCGCCCGACGACAGCCTGCAAAAGATCCATGAAGACATCGGAGATTGCCGCCGCTGCAGGCTCTGCGAGCAGCGGAACAAGATCGTATTCGGATCGGGCAATCCAGAGGCCCGTCTGGTGTTCGTTGGCGAGGGTCCGGGCGCGGACGAAGACGCGACGGGGCTGCCTTTCGTCGGGCGCGCAGGCCAACTGCTCACACAGATGATCAACGGTACCGCCGCGAAGGAGGGGCTAGCCATCCGCCGCGAAGACGTTTACATCTGCAATGTGGTGAAATGCCGGCCTCCAGAAAACCGGACCCCGCTCCCGGACGAAATGGAGATTTGCGGCCAGTTCCTGTTCCGCCAACTGCTGGTGATTCGTCCCAAGGCGATTTGCGTGCTCGGCGGCACGGCCGCGAAAGCGCTGCTAGGCACGCGCGAGGGCATCACCAAACTGCGCGGCAACTGGCAGAACTGGCACGGCATCCAGGTCATGCCGACCTACCACCCGTCCTACCTGCTCAGGCCGTACTCGCAGGACGCTAAACGCGAGTCCTGGCTGGACCTCAAGAAGGTGTTGCACCATGTCTTCGACTGACACCGTGGCATCTGCTGGTGGTTTCACGGAAGGGCATTTCGTCACCTTCGAGGGGCTGGACGGCAGCGGCAAGACCACGCAGATGCGTTTGCTGGCCGCCCATCTGCGCGCACGCGGCACGGAAGTGATTGAGACGGTGGAGCCGGGAGGGACCACCATCGGCCAGGCCATCCGGCGGATTCTGCTTGATCCGGCCCACGATCACCTGGGCCCGGTGGCGGAGATGTTGCTCTATTTTGCCGCGCGCGCGCAGAACGTCGATGAGGTACTGGAGCCGGCGCTCGCCCGCGGGGCGACCGTGTTCTCGGACCGCTGGACGGACTCGACCTTCGCCTATCAGGGCTATGGCCGTCAACTGGGCGAGGGCATCGTCGCCGACCTGGACAGGATCGCGTGCCGCGGGCGGCAGCCTGACCTGACGTTGTGGATCGACGTCGAACTTGAGACCAGCCTGGGCCGGGCGCGGTCGAGGAACGTGCAGGAATCCGCCGAGGGAACCAGGATGGACGAGCAGAGCCGGGCGTTCTACGAACAAGTGCTGCAAGGCTATCGCATCCTGGCCGAACGCCAACCGGAACGCTTTGTCCGCGTGGACGGCAACGGAACGCTCGAAGAGGTCGCTGAACGCGTCAAGTTGGCGTACTCCCGGCTGGAGCCTAGCCGTGTTTGACCGATTTCGGGGCAACGCCAGCACTGCAGCGGCCATCGAGGGGATGATCGCCGCAGAGCGCATTCCGCAGACCATTCTGCTCTCGGGGCCCGAAGGCGTCGGAAAGGCCACGCTGGTGCGCCGTTTTGCGGCGAGGTTGTTGGGCCCTGCGGCGGCCCAGACCTCCTCGCAGATTTTCGCGCGGGGCGGCCACGAGGGGCTCAGCCTAGACGAGAAGATCGAGCAGGACGATCTCAGCCGCGAAGAAAATCGGGCGGTTATCGCGGACCGGGAGAAGTGGACGGGCGAAAAGCGCGTTGACGATCCGCTGTTCTTCAGCACCTATCCCGACTTCGTCACGTTCTGCCCCGAAGGACCGCTGCGCCAGATCAGCATTGCTCAGATGCGTCTGGTACGGGACCGCTCTCAACTGCTTCCGTCCCGCGGGCACTGGCGCGTGTTTCTGATCGACCAGTTCGATCGGGCCAGCCATCAGGTCGCCGACTCCCTCTTGAAGACTTTGGAGGAGCCGCCCGCGCACC
The DNA here is from genome assembly GCA_903909435.1 of uncultured Acidobacteriia bacterium. Taxonomy (GTDB): domain Bacteria; phylum Acidobacteriota; class Terriglobia; order Bryobacterales; family Bryobacteraceae; genus CAIVVT01. The sequence continues at coordinate 14,747 of CAIVVT010000299.1, forward strand.
TGATTCTCTTCATGACCGCGGAGAATCCCTTCGATCTCCCGCCCACCGTTCGTTCGCGCAGCGTTCAGTTTCATCTGTCCCCCTTATCGGATGCGGAGTTGCTTTCCTTCGCCAAATCGCGCGGACTGAGCGACGCCGACAAGCGGCTGGCACTCTCCGGCGGATGTCCGGGCCTGGCCTGCTCGATGGACTTGCAGGTGTATGAAAAGAGAAGAACGGCCCTGCTGGCGCTGCTCGACGCGGCCGCGGGCGGTTCGTTCGCTCAGTGGGTTCAACGCTCCGAGAGCCTGATCGCCAGCAAGTCCGAGAAACTGGACCTGTACTTTAAGATTCTCTACGGGCTACTCGAAGACCTGCTTCTGCTGATGCACGGCAAGACGTCGGTGCGCAACCAGGATATCGCCGGGGAATTGGCGCAACTGGCTGCGCGGGTGAACTTCGCCTGGATTCGGGAAGCCATCGCTTTCACTGACGAGTTGATCGGCCTGCAGCGGCGTAACGTCCAGAAGGGTCCATCCCTCGATCAAGGCGTGATCCGGCTGCGCCAGGTGCAGATGCGCTGACCGGACAAGCTCTCAAACCTCCATCGAAACCACCGTCGATAGCCGGTCCTTGTGATTTGAACCCAACGACTTGGGGGCGCTCTTCGCGAGCGAAATCTGGATTTCGAGAGTTCCCCCGTCTAACTCGAACGGGACGACGCTCCACTCGCACCGGCCGACGCTGCGGGTGATGAAATTGCGGCCGTAGATCACGGTTGGAATGCTCAGCCCCATCGGTCCGAGTTTCTCCTCGAAGGTGGTTTTAACGTTGCCCAGGATCATGTTCGTGATCTCGCCGACAGCGTCCAGCACGTCCTGATCGACGGCGGCGAACTCCTGCATCAACATCAGCCCGGAGACCTTCCGCGCCATTTCGGCCGAGCAGCGGAATGCGCCGGTGCCCGCCCAGTCGCCAGCTAATCCGACCAGCGCGACAACACCATCGGTGTGTACCGGCGAGTTTTCCTCCCGCGTCGGCTCGCAGTCCTTCAGCGTCACGCCCAGCATCATCTCGAATACGCTGTGTGCCGCATCGCGCACGGCGGCGACTTTCATTTCGTGTGTCATGTGTCCCGTTCCTTGTGCCCGGATTCCCGGTTCAGTCCAACCTGCCCGGCGGAGTCTAGAACAGTCCTGCCAGTTTCTCTTTGATCTGCTCCGCTGTAAACGGCTTGCGAACGTAGCCCGCCGCACCCAGCGATACCGCTTCCATGACTTTGGCGCTGCTGCCCTCGGTCGTGATCATGACCATGGGCACGTGCCTCGTAGTCGCCTGTGCCTTGACGGCGCTGAGCAGTTGCAGTCCGTCCATGTTGGGCATGTTGATGTCGGAAAGAATGAGACCCACCGGATGCTGTTTCAGCGCCTCCAGCGCTTCCACCCCGTCACCCGCTTCGTAGACCTTGCCCAGCGGTATTTCCGCTTGGATCAGGACACGCTGCAGGATCTTCCGGATCGCGCCCGAATCATCGACGATCAGAACGTCTAGTGCCATGCTGAGTACTTCCTTCCGCTCTAGAAGTTCTCATCGGCACAACCCGATCCTGCTTGAAAGAGAGTTCCGCCGATTGTTGCCAGCAGGCGGTCAGCCCAGGTTCGCGATGACCGCGGCAGTCGCCGAGGCCGTGGTCGCGGAACCTCCCAGGTCGGGGGTCAGCGCCGCGCCGGAAGCCAGTGCGGCTCGTACCGACCCATCCACGGCGGAGGCGGCTTCGTCGAGTCCAAGGTGCTCCAGCATCATCGCGGCGGCCAGGATGGTGGCCAGCGGATTGGCTATACCGCGCCCCGCGATATCCGGCGCGGAACCATGCACCGGTTCAAACAGCGACGGATTCCGTTTACCCGGATCGAGATTCGCACTGGCGGCGAGTCCAATGCTGCCGGTGACGATGGCCGCGATGTCGCTCAGGATGTCGCCGAACAGGTTCGAGGCGACCACCACGTCGAACTCGGAGGGCCGCCGTACGAAATCCATCGCGGCGGCGTCCACCAGCAGCGACTCGGTCCGAATGCCGGGATACTCCGCCGCAATTTCGCGGAAGACACGGTCCCACAGCACCATGCCGTAGCTCTGCGCGTTGGACTTGGTGATGGATGACACGAGCCGCTTGCCCCCGCGGCGGCCCGCCAGATCGAACGCATACCGGATCACCCGCTCGCAGCCCTGGCGCGTGAACACGGCGGTCTGCACGGCCACTTCCGCCGGATGGTGGTGGTGCACGAACCCGCCCACGGGCGCATACTCGCCTTCGGTGTTCTCGCGCACGACGACCAGGTCGATGGAGCCTGCCGCGTAGCCCTTGAGGGGTGAATTTACGCCCTGGAATAAAACAGCCGGCCGCACGTTGGCATATAGGTCGAGGCCGCGACGGATGGGCAGCAACATCCCGTGGAGCGTGATGTGGTCGGGGATGTCGGGATGGCCCACCGCGCCCAGCAGCAGCGCGTCATGCTCGCGCAGCCGTTGCAGCGCGTCCACCGGCATCATCACGCCGTGCTGGAAGTAATAGTCCGAACCCCAGTCGTAGGGCTTGAAGTCGAAGCGCAGGGCGAAGCGCTCCCCCGCGGCTTCCAGCACCCGGCGCGCCGCGGCAACCACCTCCTGGCCGATCCCGTCACCCGGCAAAAGAGCGATGGAGTAACGTTGCATGACCTCATGCTAGCCTGTGAGACATGAAACCGGCCAATCCCTTTTCGCTCAATGGAAAAACAGCCGTCGTGGCGGGTGCCAGCCGCGGTATTGGACAGGCTATCGCGGAGGGTCTGGCGCGCGCCGGAGCTCGCACCATCCTCGCCTCCCGCTCGCTCACACCACTCGCCGCGATCGCGCGCAACCTGCGCGGGGAGGGCTTCCAAGCTGAGGCGATGGAACTCGACGTATCCTCTCGCGAATCGCGCGAAAGCTTCTGCGGAGAGCTGCCCGACGTGGACGTGCTGGTGAACGTGGCGGGCACCAACATCCGCCGCAATTTCATCGACTACACACCCGAGGAGTACGGCTCCCTGATGCAGACCAACCTCACCGGCATCGTCGAACTGACCCAGGCGGTGGGCCGGAAGATGATCGAGCGCGGGCAGGGCGGCAAAGTGGTGACCATTGGCAGCCTGAGCTGTCTGATGGGCATGCCCTACATCAGCGTCTACACCATGACCAAGTGCGCCCTGGCGGGCCTCACGCGCGCGCTCGCGGCGGAGTGGGGCAAGTTCAATATTCAGGTCAACTGCATCGCTCCGGGGTTCATCCTCACGGAACTGAACCGCAAGATGTGGGAGCCGCAGGAGATGCACGACTGGTTGAAGGCGACCGAAGCGAACCCGAATCTGGGCAGGCCGGAGGATGTCGCGCCGCTCGCCGTGTTCCTGTCCTCCCCAGGCGCAGATTACATCACGGGACAGTTAATCGCGGTGGACGGCGGCGCTTCAACCACGCAAATCTGGCCCTTCGCGCCCCCGGCCTAAGCCTGCGGCGCGATCAACTCTCGTGAATGGGCCCCTTTCTCGCGGCGAAAGGGGCGGGCATCCTGTCAGGGCATCAGCTGGCCTACAGGTCGCCGATCGCCAACGAGGAAATCCGGTCGTTCCAGCCCAGTGGCACCAGGCTCGCCAGTTGCACCTGCGGGCTGACGATGAGCATGGATCCGCTCAGGTTGATGTCCTCAAAGAAATGCAGGGTGTGGTCCTCGCACCTGATTGACGAGATGACGTCGTTCCAAGGATTCCAGCCCCACCAGAGGAAATTGCTGCGATACACGTGGGTGAGATCCGGGAGTGTGAAGTTCCACCAGTCGCTCATACGCGGGATCTTGAGGGTCGCCCCACTGAAGTTAATGTTCTCGAAGCAGAAGCCGGTATTGTTACCGGTTGCCGCCATCGGCGCGAACGGGCGCGAGGAGAGCCGGTGGGCCTCCACCGCTGCATGCAGTTGATCCTGCGTCGTGTAGGCGGCAAAACGATGCTCCGCGTGCATTTCCGCATTGACGAAGAAATACAGCGGCTTGCCGTCGTACCGGCGGATCTCGTGGGGGGCAATTGAAACACCGTCGACGGTCAAGGCGTGGCTCGGAACCCGGTGAATCAGCGGCTTTCGTGCGGGTTCAGGTTGAGCGCTGAAAGCCGCGCCCAGACCGGCCTGCAGCCTCGGATTGGCACTCATCGATGAACGAACCGCCGCTGCATATCTCTGGGCAAACTGCTCGAGCGTCTCGATGCCTTCCGCATTCAATCGGGTGAGGACCGACTCCGCCGTAACCTGATCGAGCGGTGCCGGTCGCGGGATGGGTTGGGGTGAACTCATGACTGTCGCTCCTTTTCGAGGTGATGCCCGCGAATCGAAATCCTGCTTGCGAGCATATCTTGATATTTTTTGGCAGATTGGCTGGGAATGCAATGACTTGGTTTGCCGCACGCAAGCGTGGCGATCTCGCAGGTTGAAGAATGCAGCGCGGTCTGCCTCTGGCTGAGGCTGAGCCGCCCCAGGCACTTGTGCGGATCGCGCTGCCTAAAACCGCTGAATCTGAACCAGTTGCAGTTGCTGCGCCTGGTGCGTGACATTTTCGAGTCTCAACACGCCGCGCGGGCAGACCTCGGCGCACAGCCCGCAGCCTACGCAGGAGGCCCGCGTGAACGATTCGTTCGATTGCGCGTACGAGCGCACGTCGATGCCCATCTCGCAGTACTTCGAGCACAGCCCGCACGAGATGCACATGTCGTCTTTTACCGTGATGCGATAGCGTCCGGCTTTCTGGACGATGCCCAACAGCGCGGCCATCGGGCAGAAGAAGCGGCACCAGACGCGCGTCCCGTTGAGCGGGTAAAGGCCCACTCCGAAGACGCCGGCGAGCACGGACGCGACGAGAATCCCGTACCACTTTTGATACTCTCCGGTGAAAGACGCGAGCTGCGGGTGCACTCCGCCCACGGCATAACTCGCGAACATCAGCGCCGTCAGGACGATGGCCAACCCCAGTACGGAGTAAATCGAAACGCGTTCAAAACGCCAGGCTTTCGTGGACTTGGCAGACAGATGCCGCCACGGTTCGCCGAACGTATTGGCGAGTCCGCCGCAGCCGCACACCCAGGAGCAGTACCAGCGCTTGCCGAAGAAGATCGCCAGGATCGGGACCAGCAGGAACGAGCCCAGAATCGACCATAAGATGAACGGCAGCGGCAGGTGGAACAGATAGTTCGGGTTCAGATAGTCGAGTTTCAGCGGCCACAGGTACGAGAAGTAGAACTCGGGCTGCTGGATAAACATCAGGAACTGCGGCAGCGAGTAAGCGAATAGCGCTTGCACGCACATCACGCACACCGTACGCAGCACCTGGTAGCGGTTGTGCGCGTAGCGGCGCAGCATGAAGCCCCCGCCGATCAACACAGCGAGGGTGTAGAGCGTGCCGTATAGCGCCCACTTCGACCCAAGGTGCAGCGTCGCCGCGACGGGCGTAAACCACTCGGTGAAATACAGCACGATGTAGAACGCGAACAGCAAGGCGCTGATCAGCCAGGCCGTGACGCCGCGATTGGTGACGTCGTGCGCGAGACGGTCCCCGAGGCCTGGGCGGATCATGCCGGCACCCCCGCATGCCTGAGGGATTCGGCGCGCCACAGCTTGAAAGCCGCCCGCGCCGGGGTCAGGTCGAGCCGTCCGAATTCGACGTCGAACTGCGCCTGGTGGAGCCGGTCGATCACGTCTTCCAGTGGGCGGCGCTGCCCGATCCACTCCTCGAACCGGTTGTGATCCCAGCGCGAGCCGAGCAGGTTGAAGGCCTCCACCGCGCCGCCCCGTTCGGCGATGCGCAGCGAGGCGTCCTTACCGGGATAGCGGAAGTAGAACTCGCGCAATCCGTCCCCGCTAGCGCCGGACTCGCGGGGAAAGCGCCCCACAGTGGTGTACTCAATCTCGAAGAACTTCGAACTGTTGAAGAACACCGGCGGGTCGTATTGGATGGGCTCGCCGAGCATCGAGCGCGCGGCCAGCGCGCCCTGGCGTTTGGCCGAATACCAGATCTGTTCGACCAATGGAGAGCGGCCGGGCAACTCCAACTCCGCGCAATCTCCCGCCGCGAAGACCGCGCCCAGGGAAGTGCGCAAGCCCGCATCGACCACAATGCCGCGATTGAGCCGTGGCGGAGTCGATACACCGCGCAGCCAGTCCACCGCTGGCTCGACGCCGATGGATACTCCCAACGCGCAGCATTCAAAGCGCCTGCCCGCATCGGTCGAGACGGCCGTGACGGCACCTTGGCCGTCTGTCTCAACCGCAGCGACGCTTTCTCCGGTCAAGACGATGACCCCGTGACGCCGCATGTGGTCGATTACCATCGCGGACTCGGCCGCATTGAGAGCGACCGGCCAGTACCACGGTTCTCGAATCAGGAACGTCACTTCCATGCCGGCCCAGCGCAGGCACTCGACGAGTTCGATGCCGATCAGCCCGCCACCCACGACTACGGCTTTCGCGCCGGGGCGCGCAACGGTCTCGCACGCCTCCAGATCTTGCATCGAAACGAAGTTCACCAGGCCCGACCGGACCTGGTCGAGCCCCTGCCACTGGGGCCGCCGGGGACGCGATCCCGTCGCCAGCAGCAGGCGATCCCAGGCGATGCTCCGCCCGCCGTCGAGTTTGAGGGTGCGCGTCTGGGCGTCCAGGTCCGTCACCCACCCGCGTACGCGCCGGATCCGTTGCGCGTCGAAAACGCCACGCTCGTACGGCTCCAGATCCCGCAGGGTGAGGCGGTCCATGAACGAATACATCAGCGCCGTGCGCGAGAAGAAGTAGTCCGTCTCGCCGCTGATCACGGTGATGCCGGCGCGCGGATCGCGTTTTCGCACCTCCAATGCCGCCGTGATGCCGGCCACGCCGTTGCCGACGATTGCGTACTCCATTCGCTTGCTCCTTCCAGCCCCGCCGCGTGCAGCCGGTTGATGCTGCCTGACCCCAGGTTTCCAGTTGCAGTTATCGTTTCGAATCAGAAAGAGATTGAGTTACGCCGCCGCTGCGATTTCACTCAGAATATTCCCGGGTGGATCCCGATGGTATCATGACGCCGCAGGGGGTAACTTTCTGGCGGTCGGCGACGAACAAGCTTCAGAGGAGATCCCTCTGGAGATGTTGATGGAGCGATATCAAGCGGCGGACGAAATCGCAGCGACGGAGTTGGTCCGCCGCGTCAGCCCCGTGCTGTACCGCTCGTTCCTCGCCCACACCCGCAGCCCCGACATCTCGGAAGACCTGCTGCAGGACACCTGGATTCGCGTCCACAAGGCGCGCCACACCTACCGCCCCCCGGCGCCCGTGATGCCGTGGCTGTATTCAATCGCCGAACATACGCGCCTCGACGGCTACCGCCGCCGCCAGCGCCGTCAGGGACGCGAATCCACGCTGGAAAACGCGCCGGAGCCGGCCAGCGAGCAGACGGACGATGTGGTGCAGCGGCTGACGCTGCAGAAACTGATGCAGTCGCTGCCCGAGAGCCAGCGGCAGGTGCTGATCATGCTCAAAGTGTCCGGACTCAGCCTGGAGGAAATCGCGCGCATCCAGGGTTCGACCGTGGGCGCCATCAAGCTGCGTGCTCACCGGGCCTACCAGACCCTCAGGGCGTTGCTGGGCGGAGAGCGAGGCGCGCAATGAGCGAGCGAATTCGTGCGATGTCGTGCGACGAGTTTGACGCACTGCTGGACCTTGGGAATCCGTTCGACCAGTCCGACGAAGCCCGCCAGCACTTGCAGGAGTGCCCCCGCTGCCGCGAACTCGCCGCCGCGTTCGGCGGAGGTCGAGGCGAGTCACTCCCCGCCTCGGCATTGGCCAAGGCCCAAACCGCGGCGCTGCGGGACCTCACGCCGGTTCGCCCGCTGAGCAGTCCGTTCGTGGCGGCGTCGGGCACCCTCGTGGCGCTGGCATGTGTGATTCTGGCGAGTCTGCTGCTATACGGCTCGCACGGTTGGGCGGCGCGTTTGCCCTGGCAGCGCGCCTCTAGCTACCTGGGAGCGGGCAGCGTCCTCGTGCTCTCTTTGGCCGCCGCACTGCGCGAGCGCGTGCCTGGTTCGAGCCTGCCGGCGCCCTGGAGATACGCCGTGGCGGCCCTGGCCACGCTGGTATGGACCGGTCCGTTCATGCTCTACCAGTTCCAGCCGGAGACGCGGTTCTGGCCCCATGGCGCGGCCTGTTGCTGCAACGGCCTGCTGGTAGGCGTCGTGTCCGGTATGGTGATCTGGCTCGCACTGCGGCGTGGCTACTTGCTTTCACCGCTGCGCACGGGCTGGTTTGCGGGCGTCGCGGCGGGTTGCCTGGCCTTCATCGTTCAGGAGACGTATTGCCCAGTTGTGGAAAGCGGGCACTCGGCGCTGTGGCATGGAGGCGTGGTCGCCATCCTGGGCACGGCCGGGCTGCTGATGGGCTGGAGGGCGTTGCGCTCGGAGTGAGCTACATCCGTAGGCGGACGAGCTTATTCTGGCTGGCGGCGCCGGCGACCACCTCGACGTTGTCCCTTGGGACTCCGGCCTCTCCGGCCAGGAAGCGGATCAGCTCGTCGTTGGCTTTGCCCTTCTCCGGCACCGCGGCGACCTTGACCTTGATGGTGCCGTCATCCAGGACGCCGCCCCATTCGGTCTTGGGACTTTTGGGAATCACTCGTATCTTCAGCGAGAGCTTCTTGGATGCGGTCAGCCGGATGCGGAGTGTGATTGAATCCATCTGATCTTGTAGAGGGTAGGGCTATCGCTCCTCCCTCAACCTATTCTCCACTTTCCTGACCTCGGCGTGGGAACGCGAATGCAGGCTTTGCCCGATTAGCTGCAGGAAAATGGCAGACCAACGACTCCGCCGCGCTGTCGCGAACCCGGATAACTCTCCCGCAGCCGCCGCCGCGTCGAGTCCCGGGTCTCTCCCGCCGCTCATTGCTCGAAATCGATGCCCGCGATGACTAACTGCGGCAGGGCCTGGTTCCAGCCTGCGGGAATCGCATCGAAGGGCAGCCGGAAGCCCCGCGTTTCGCCCGGTTGCAGGCCCTTGCCACCCCGGTAGCGGACAATCGGCACGCGTTCCCGCAGCACGGCCTGGCCATAGGGATCGTAGAAAATGCAGTTCAATTCGACGGCCCGGAGCGACTGCGCCCCATTGTTCGTGATTTTGCCCGTGATCTCAACCAGAGTCCCGCCCAGCGCGTTTTCTTTGGCGTTCATCTCCACATCCGCCAGGCCCAGATTGCGGACGTAGGCCTTTGCCTGAGGCGTCAGCGCATTGGGCTGGACTGGTTTGCCGGTGCCGCGCAACAGCAGGAACCAGGCGGCCGCACCGATCACGACGACCAGAATGGAAACGATGATGAGGGGAAGCAAATTCGGCTTTCCAGGCGGGGCTTTCAATTCGGTGGGCACGTTCGACAATCCTCTCCCCATGATAGACACCGGAGGATCGCTTGAGGAGCCCCGGGGATGGCGCGAAAGCTGATTGTTTGGAACGCCGGGCGGGGTTACTAGGCCATTGTGTATTCGCAAGTACGGATCTACGGCCTAATTCGGCCGATTGCCCACGGCGAGGCCGGGAATGAGGACCGCAGAGCCGTCGCGAAGGCGACGTTCGGGTGGGAAGGCTGAGATCCTTCTTAGAATCCTGGGAAATTTGAGGGTGGACGCGGGAGTGATCCGGACTTCAATTACTCCAGCCACACCCGTAGCCGCAAGACAGCGGCTGCGGGTGCAGCATGAGATCCGGCCGGCTCACCTCCGGCCAAATTTTTCGCCCCTGGATGAAGCAGAGAAGCCCCGCATGGATACAATGTGGAATTTCACCTGAAGGTACGATTCTCGCCAAGATCAAAGGGCTCATCTGGTACCATCCAGCACCTGATACTACGGGTCCTTCGACCTCCTCGACTCGGCGCGGACGGCTATAATTCAGGGTCTACTTATCTGAATTATCGCTGCCCTGAAACCACTTTACACACACCGCCGGAAACCGCCAAACGAAAAGATACGCAAGTTACGCAAACATATGCAAAATAGCGAGTTGCACACAGTTCTGATAGGCTGATCTCATTAAGTTTTCGCCATGCCAAGAACACCTCACGAAGGCGTCGAATTGTCGGGCTGGAAGGACATCGCCGCGCATTTGAACGTGAGTATCCGAACGGCCCAGAATCTCGAAAAGGATCAAGGCCTCCCCGTTCGACGCAAGTTCGGGATCAAGGCCCCGGTCTACGCTTTAATCCCGGAAATTGACGAGTGGATCAAGCATAACCAGACTGCACCAGATCCCCCGTCCGGGCCGAAACAGTTGAGTGGCGGCCCGGCGGAGACTTCAGCATTGGGATTGCGTCCGGCGCAGTGGGTCGCCGCTGGCGCGGTCCTCGTTGCGGTCGCGCTCGCAGTTGTGGCGTTCCACCTTGCGGGGCGTCCCAAGGGTCCGCCGGCCAGTTTGGCGGTCCGGGATCAGAACCTCATCGTTCGGAACGCCGACGGGCACGAACTCTGGCGATTTCAGTTTCCGTCCCTGCCCATTGCTGATTTCTATGATCGAGTCTTCCTCGAACATCGCACCTGGATTGGCGACCTAGGCGATTCGGGGCGGACGTCGGTGCTTGCTCTGTTCATGCCCTCCGACTTTGCGCAAAAGCCGCACCTTTTGTACTCCCTCAGCGGATCTGGCCAGTTGCTGTGGGAGTTCGTGCCCGGGCGTACCGTGCTGGACGGGCGCGGTTTCGTCATGGCCCCACCTTATTACGTCAGGGAGATTTCGGTTCTCAAGGCCCAAAAGCCGGAAGATACCCGGATCGCCGTGGCCAGCGTCAACTATGCCGGCCAGGCCGGTCAGATTGCTTTTCTGGACGCGTCGGGACGGGTTAGGGGCGAGTACTGGCATCCCGGCCACTTGTCCCATTTGGCGCAGGTCGATATCGACGGGGATGGCAGGAACGAGCTGTTGGCTGGCGGCGCTAACAACGCGGAACATGACGCTACTATCGTCGTACTCGACCCGCTCCGGATCAAAGAACGCAGCACTCCCCGCTCGGTTTTCGATCCTGCCTTGAGGCTCATCAACATGCCCGAGGCGCACGAAAAAGCCGTGATCCTGTTTGCTCGCGGCTGCGTAGGCAAGTCCTCCCCCTACCTTCGGATAAAGGCTCTATGGGTGACTTCCAGCAGGATTATCGCCAGCGTGGCCGATGATTACGCGGAAGAAAACCCTGCGTCAATCACCTACGAATTCGACCACCGGCTGAATCTCGTCGCCATGACTCCCGTGCCGCAGTACGCCGAGGCCCACCGGGAAATGGAGCGGGCGCACAAACTCGACCATGCCTACGATGAGAAACGCGAGATGGCCGACCTACGCAAGCGCCTAGTCATCCGCTGGGGCGATGCCCATAACAGCACCGAGCCGCGCACGACAGCGAGCGGTCAAGTCCGCTGACAACCACCGCTCCCCTTCGGTCGTGGTTCCGTTCCGGTGTGTTTCAGAACAGCCGCCCTCACCCCGTTCGCGCCACCTTCAGCGCCTCTCTAAACAGATGATCGGGACCCGCGATCCCCAGTTCCTCGGCCAGCAGCGTCGCCTCATCCAATCTCGGAAACACCAGGCCGCTCTGCAGCCCGTCCGTGATCGCGACCACGTTCGGCCCACCCGTCGGCCGTTCCAGTCGGACATCCACGCCCGCGCCGTTCAACTGCACCACGCGGATGCGGCCCACGTTCACCGGAGGACGGACCGGGTCCGACGACGCCAGATCGATCTCGATGCCCGGGAACACGCTCCGCAGCCACGCATCCAGGTAGCAGGCCGGCATCGACATCTTCTCGCCCGCCCAGCGAATCGAGCCCCTGCTGGGAGCCGGCGCGTTGCGCAAAATCCCCGCCAGCGCTTTACGCCAGCGCGTGATGCGGCCCCACGCCAGATCGGCCAGCCGCCAGACGGGTTCGTGCCCGTCGGGACCGTCCTGCGCCAGGGAGCGCACCGCATCGAGCGCGCTCACCTGATCGTCCGCTTCCGACGTATCGACGATCACGCGCGTGGCCATGGACAGCACCGGCCGCAGCGCGTCCAGATGCCCCAGCGCCGTATGGCGTACCCAGAACACCACCGGCAAATCGGGCACGGTCAACCCCAACAGCAGCAGCGCCACCTCGCCGAACTGCGCCGTGCCGGCATAGATTTCGATCCACTCGCCGCAGATCTGCTGACGCCTGCCGAACGGCATCCAGCATTGCACCGTCGTGCGCGCCTCCACCTCGTCCCGGTGCGGGCACGTGCGGACCACGATCGTGCGCGACGGGTGCTGCTGCATCAGGCTAGACAACATCCCACCAAGTTCCTGAGGGTCGTCGGCCTCTGCCGCGGCGACGATCAGCGTCATGGCGCAGGCACGCAGCACGCCCGTGCCCAGGTCCTTATCCTGGTCCTTGCCCAGCCCCCGCCAGGTCTCGTCCAATTCATGCAGCAGCCGGGCTGCGTCGGCGGGCATTAAGGAATCCTCCACACGTGGCCGCGCCGCGCCAGCATCTCCTCCGATTCCTTGGGGCCCCAGGTGCCGGAGGCGTAGTTGGGGAACTCGAACCTGCTGCCGGACCACACGTCGAGAATCGGCTGCACGACCGCCCAACTGGCCTCCACCATGTCCTGCCGGGTGTACAGCGTAGGGTCGCCCAGCAGCGCGTCCAGCAGCAGCGTTTCATACGCCGAGGGCGAGCGTTCACCGAAGCTGGTCCCGTAGTTGAAGTCCATCGTCACCGGACGCAGGGTCATGCCCGAACCCGGGCGCTTGGAGAAGAAGCGCAGAGAAATGCCCTCCTCCGGCTGGATCCTGACAACCAGCAGATTCGGCCACTTCCCCGGTTCGCCATCCGCGAACAGGCTCAGCGGCGCGGTGTTGAACTGGATGGCGATGTCGGTGACGCGCTTCGGCAGCCGCTTGCCGCTGCGGATATAAAAGGGCACGCCCGCCCAGCGCCAGTTTTCGATGAACAGCGTCACGGCCGCATAGGTGTCGGTGCGCGCGTCGGGCGCGACGCCTTTCTCCTCGCGGAAACCGGCCAGCCGTTCGCCCCCGATCTGGGCCGGGCCGTACTGCCCTGCGACGGCATGCGTTGCCACCTCGTCCGGCTTCAGAATACGGATGGAGCGCAGCAACTTCGCGCGTTCGTCGCGCACCGTGGCCGCGTCGAAAACCGCGGGCGGCTCCATCGCGATGGTCGCCATCACCTGCATCAGGTGGTTCTGAATCATGTCGCGCAGCGCACCGGCTTCCTGGTAATAGCCGCCGCGCCCCTCGACGCCGATGTTCTCGGCGGCGGTGATCTGCACGTGGTTCACGTAGCGCCGGTTCCACAGCGGCTCGAAGATGCCGTTGCCGAACCGGAAGGCCAGGATGTTCTGGACCGTCTCCTTGCCGAGGTAATGGTCGATGCGGTAAATGTTGGGCTCTTCGAAGACCCCGTGCAGACTGGCGTTCAACTGGCGGGCGCTGGCCTGATCGTGGCCGAATGGTTTCTCGACGATGATGCGCCGCCAAGCCGCCGGATCCTCGGTGCGCTGCAGGCCCGCGGTCCCCAGTCCCTCCGCCACCCGGGCATAGTAGCTCGGCTGAGTCGAGAGGTAAAACAGGGCGTTGCCGCCCGTGTGCCGTTCCGCCTCCACGGCGGCCAGCTTCGCGCCCAGTTCGTGGTACAACGCGTCGCCGGAAATGTCGCCGGCCAGGTAGTACAGCCCGCGCTCGAACTCTTCCCACAGCGCCGCGTCGAAGGGCGAGTCTTCCAGGTACTTCTCGACGCCCGCGCGCATCTTGGCGCGGAATTCCGCGTCGCTCATAACGGTCCGCGATGTCCCGATTACGGCAAATCCAGGCGCCAGCCGCCGCTCAAAAGCGAGCCGGTACAACGCGGGCATCAGCTTGCGCTGGGTCAGGTCCCCATTGGCCCCAAAAATCACCACAGTAGCCGGAGGTGCGGGGCGATCGAAGCGCAGAGGGTCGTCCAATACTTGCGTAGCCGCCATGGGACAAAGTTAGCATGGGCGCGACATGGGCTATCGTTACAACCTCACTACCGAATCCCACGCGCGGCAGGGCGGCCCCAAGCGCCGGCTCATCCTCAACTGACTTGGGCGTGCCTACTCCAACCCCAGCGGCTTCACCGGCGGCGTAGCCGGGTCGTCGGCCTTGGCCTTTTTGAGCAACTCTTCAAACTTCCGGTCGAGCACGCTCTTCGACGATTTCAACGCCTCCACCGACTTCTGAAACGCCTCTTCGCGAGCCTGCTCCGCACCCTTCAACCGTTCCACACCGACACTGATGTCCTCCAGCGTCCGCGGGCGCGGCTTCTCCTTGTGCTCGAGCACGGCCTTCACCCGGGCGTCCACCTTCAGCGTCGCGCCGCAGCACGGACAATCGACCTCGAACGTACCCGCCGTGGACTGTTTTCCCTGTGCCATAACTGCCCCATTGTGTCATAGCTACCGCCTTTCGCATCTAAACACAGGGCGCTCCAAGGCGCTAAGTTACGATAAGAAGTACCACCTCATGAAAACCTGGGAAGAGCGGCAGCAAGCTCTGCACGACGTATTGAATTCGCGGATTGTCGTCCTCGACGGCGCCATGGGCACCATGTTGCAGCGTGCCAACCTCACCGCTGCGGACTTTGGCGGCAACGCGTTGGAGGGGTGCAACGAGAATCTCGTGCGCACCCGTCCCGATGTCGTGCGCGACGTCCACCGGGCCTATTTCGCGGCCGGCGCGGACATGGTGGAGACGAATTCGTTCGGCGGCACCCCACTGGTCCTGGCCGAGTACGATCTGGCCGGAGACGCCGCGCTCTTGAATCGCCGCTCGGCGGAACTTGCCCGCGAGGCTGCGGCGGAGTACTCGACGACGGCTCGTCCACGCTTTGTCGCGGGCTCCATCGGGCCGACCACGAAGTCCATCACGGTGACCGGCGGGGTCACGTTTAAGGATCTCTCCCAGAACTTTTACGAGCAGTCGAAGGCCCTGATCGAGGGCGGCGCAGACGTTCTGCTGGTCGAAACCTGCCAGGACACGCGCAACGTGAAAGCGGCGCTGCTGGCCGCCGGCCGGTTGGGGAAGGAACTCGGCTACCCGATCCCCGTGATGGTCTCCGGCACCATCGAGCCGATGGGCAGCATGCTGGCCGGCCAGACCGCCGAGGCGCTGTACATTTCGGTCGAACACGCCCACCTGCTTTCCATCGGCCTCAACTGCGCCACCGGCCCGGACTTCATGACCGACCACATCCGGTCACTGCATCAGATGGCCTCGACGCGCATCTCCTGCTACCCCAACGCAGGCCTGCCGAACGAGGACGGCAAGTACCTGGAGACGCCGGAGACGCTCGCCGCGCAACTCGAGAAGTTCGCCGACCACGGCTGGCTGAACTTCGTCGGGGGCTGCTGCGGAACCACGCCCGACCACATCCGCGCCATCGCCCAAATGGTGGAAGGCAAGCGCCCGCGCGTCGTTCCCGGAGCCGCGCTAAAAACGTATTTCTCCGGCATTGATTTTGTCGAAGCGGAGGACTCCAACCGTCCGCTGCTGGTCGGCGAGCGCACCAACGTGATCGGCTCGCGCCTGTTCAAGCGCATGATCGCCGAGGACAAGTTCGAGGAAGCCACCGAGATCGCACGGCGTCAGGTGCGTAACGGCGCTCACATCGTGGATGTCTGCCTGCAGTCCAGCGATCGCGAAGAGATCAACGACATTCCGCCGTTCTACGAGAAGCTGATCCGCAAGATCAAAGCGCCGCTGATGATCGACACCACCGATCCCAAGGCGGTGGAACTCTCGCTCACTTATTCGCAGGGCAAGGCCATCATCAATTCGGTCAATCTCGAAGACGGCGAGGACAAGTTCGAGAAGATCTGCCCGCTGGCCCGGGCCTACGGCGCGGCGCTCGTCGTCGGCACCATCGACGAAGATCCGGTGCAGGCGCAGGCCTTCACGCGCGAGCGCAAGCTCGAAGTCGCGCGCCGCTCGGTCGGGATTCTCACGGAAAAGTACGACATTCCGGTCAACGACATCATCATCGACACGCTCGTGTTCCCGTGCGCGACGGGCGACGAGAACTACATCGGCGGCCCGGTGGAGACCATCGAGGGCATCCGGCTGATCAAGGAAGCGCTACCCGGGGTGAAGACCATCCTCGGCGTCTCGAACGTGAGCTTCGGACTGCCGGCCGCGGCGCGCGAAGTGGTGAACTCGGTGTTCCTCTACTACGCCACGAAGGCCGGCCTCGACCTGGCCATCGTCAACACGGAGAAACTGGAGCGCTTCGCATCCATCCCGTTGGACGAACGCCGCCTGGCCGAGGTGCTGTTGTTCAACACGCCGCCCGCCGATGTCGCGGACGAGCATCCGCAGCACGAGCTCCTGCTGAACGCTCCGCAGGACTGGCGCGAGCAGTCGAAGGAAGAGCGCGCGGCCGTCAACCAGTTCAACATCGCCGCCGTCGCCGAGCACTTTCGCACGGCGGTCAAAAAGGTCAAAGCCCCGAAGGAAACCATTCCGCTCGACACCCGTTTGTCGAGCTACATCATCGAAGGCTCGAAGGACGGTCTGGTCGAGGATCTGGACCTCAAACGCGCCGAAGGCGCGGCCCCGCTGGACATCATCAACGGACCCCTGATGGCGGGCATGTCCGAGGTCGGCCGACTGTTCAACAACAACGAACTGATCGTCGCCGAAGTGCTGCAGTCGGCCGAGGCGATGAAGGCCGCCGTCACGCATCTCGAACAGTTCATGGAGAAGGCCGACACCGCCGCGCGCGGCAAGATCGTGCTCGCCACGGTGAAGGGCGACGTCCACGACATCGGCAAGAATCTGGTCGAGATCATCCTCTCGAACAACGGCTACACCGTGGTCAACCTCGGCATCAAGGTGCCCTCCGATGTCCTGATCCAGGCCTGGCGCGACCACAAACCCGACGCCATCGGGCTCTCCGGTTTGCTGGTGAAGAGCGCGCAACAGATGGTGACGGCGGGCGAGGATTTCAAGAACGCCGGCATCAACGTACCGCTGCTGGTCGGCGGCGCGGCGCTCTCCGAGAAGTTTGCCACCACCCGCATCGCGCCATCCTACGGCGCACCCACGTTTTATGCCAAGGACGCCATGACGGGCCTGCGCCTGCTCAACGAAATCATGGACTCGGAGACCCGGGCAGCCACGCTCGCGAGCCACATTTTCGCGGCGCCCGCGTCGGCTCCGGCGGCTGTCGCCGAAGCGCCGGCGCCTTTCAGCGAGCAGCGCAGCACCAAGGTCCACGCGGATTTGCCCATCCCGCCCGTGCCCTATACGGAGCGACGCGTGCGGCTGGTGCCGAACCTGCAAGAGGTCTGGAGCTACGTCAACCCCTTCATGCTGTACGGCCGGCATCTCGGCTACAAGGGGAACTTCGAGAAGGACCTGCACGAGCGCAACGAGCGCGCCCTGGAACTGTTCCACCAGGTGGAGGACGTGAAGTGCCGCGTGGCGCAGTTCATGAAGATCCGGGCCGTGTGGCGATTCTTTGAAGCCGAGCGCGCCGGCAACTCGGTCCACTTGTTCGAGCCCGGCGCGGCGGCACCGCTGCACACCTTCCAGTTCGGGCGGCAGGCTCGCGAGAACGGGCTCTCGCT
Organism: uncultured Acidobacteriia bacterium; assembly: GCA_903909435.1. Taxonomy (GTDB): domain Bacteria; phylum Acidobacteriota; class Terriglobia; order Bryobacterales; family Bryobacteraceae; genus CAIVVT01. Next base: position 32,402 of record CAIVVT010000299.1, read on the forward strand.
GAGCGACTACGTGCTCGATCCCAACGACAACGGGCAGCGCGACCACGTGGCGCTATTCGTCGTCACCGCCGGGGAGGGCGTGCGGCAGTTCTCCGAGACGGCCAAGGCGAACGGCGAGTTCTTCCTGGCCCACTGCTCCCAGGCCCTGGCCATCGAGACCGCCGAGGGCTGCGCCGAATGGCTGCACCGGCGCATTCGCGAGGACTGGGGCTTCCCCGATGCTCCGACGATGACCATGAAGGAACGCTTCACGTCGCGCTACCGCGGCAAGCGCTACAGCTTCGGCTATCCGGCCTGCCCGCGCCTGGAAGACCAGCAGGGACTTTTCGAACTGTTGAGGCCCGGGGAAATCGGAGTCCAACTGACCGAGGGTTTCATGATGGACCCAGAAGCGTCGGTGAGCGCGCTGGTGTTCCACCACCCCGACGCCGCATATTTCTCAGTGGCCGACGAACCCGACGCGCTCGCCTCCTAGTCCGTGGCGGCGCGGCGCTCCGTGGTGGGGCGGCGCTCCGTGGTGGGGCGACACTCCGTGGTGGGGCGGCGCTCCAGCGCCGCGCGGGGTCTCCAGGCCCCGCCCATTCCGTAACTAACTTTGCGCCGCTCGTAAGTTGGCCTCACGCCCGGTCCGGAGGTAGCCTTCAAGTAGTACATGAGTATTCGAAGTTCGATCGCACCGGACGCGGAGTCGGCCGCACGCTCCTGCTCATCCGCCATCGCGGGCATTTTGAAAGACACTCTGGCCGAACGCAGAACCGCCACATTGGCCGTCAGCGGCGGTTCCACGCCGAAGTTGATGATGGATCATCTCGCGACTTCGGATCTCGATTGGTCCCGCGTGCATGTCTTTTTTGTGGACGAGCGGCCCGTGCCTCCGGGCGACGAACAGAGCAATTACACGCTCTGCGAAACGCACCTGCTGACGCCCGCGAACGTCCCGGCCTCGAACGTCCACCGCATTCAGGGCGAGCGCTTTCCGGCCGACGCGGCCGAAGTTTACAGGTGCGAAATCTGCGACTTCTTCGGTCTGCGAACGGGCGAAAAGCCGCGTTTTGCCGTGCTGCAGTGCGGCGTCGGACCGGATTGCCACACCGCCAGCCTGTTCCCGGGCGAACCCGCCATCGACGACATGGACACGCTGATCGCCGCCCTTCCCGTCGAGAAAATGCAGCAGACGCGCATCACCATGCTCCCCGCTATCCTATTGAACGCCAGGTACTTGGTAGTCCTCGCCACCGGAGCGGACAAGGCCGAAGCGATCCGCCACGCCGTACTCGATCCTTACAATCCGCAGCAGTTCCCGGCGCAGTTGGTGGTTCGCGCCGCGCAAAGCGAACTGTTCCTCGACAACGCGTCCGCCGCTCTCGTCGCCTGAACTACGAAGAATTTCGTTGACACTACGAACTACTTCGTAATACATTCGAGGCGTGAACCCCGCGCTGCCTAAACCGACACCCTCCGAAACGGAAATCCTGAACGTCTTGTGGGACCTTGGACCGAGCACGGTCCGGCAGGTGCACGACGTGCTCGACGCCCAACGCAAAACCGGCTACACCACGGTCCTGAAGCTGCTGCAGATTATGGCCGACAAAGGCCTGGTGAGCCGCGAGGACGGTGACGGCCGCGCGCACATCTACTCTCCCGCGATCGAACGCTCGGTGGCGCAGCGCCAGATGGTGCGCGACCTCGTCGACCGCATCTTTGGGGGCAGTGCGACGCAGTTGGTCCTGCAGGCGCTGGAAGAGCGCCCGGCTTCCTCGGAAGACTTGAAAGAGATCCGCCGGTTGATCGGCAAGCGGGAAAAAGGAGCATCCGCATGAGGTTCCAGATTGCTCAGGCACTGGCGCATTTCCTGTGGCAGGGGGCGGCCGTCGCCATCCTGCTGTGGGTCGCCCTGCAGTTCTTAAGCGGCCCGAAGGCGCGCTACAACGCGTGTGCCGCCGCACTCGCACTGATGTGCGCCGCGCCCGTCGCGACCTTCCTGTGGCTGGCCCCTCGGGCGCTGCCCCTGCCAGGCGCGCGCGGAATTGTCCTCGACACGGCGCTTCCAGTGACGGCGAACCCAGGCGTGAATTGGTTCGAGGCCAACGCCGCATGGCTGTTCTCGCTTTGGCTGGCGGGCGCGCTGATCCTGCTGGCGCGCTCGGCCGTCGCCTGGTGGAGAGCCCGCCGCGTAGTGACGCGTGATTTCGGAAGCCTGCCCAATCATGTGGAAGGCGCGGCACGGCGGTTGGCCGTCCAACTGGGCGCTAAACGCGTTCGATTTCGCTCCTCCGCGCGAGTCGCTTCGGCGCTCGTCTTCGGCTGGCTGAAGCCGATCGTCGTGCTGCCCGCCGCCGCTCTGGGACGGCTGACCGCAGCGGAGATCGAAGCCCTGCTCGCGCACGAGTTAGCCCACGTCCTGCGCGGCGACTTCCTGGTCAATCTGCTGCAAACCGCGGCCGAATGCGTGCTTTTCTACCACCCGCTGGTGTGGTGGGTCAGCGCACGGATGAGGGAAGAACGCGAGCTCTGCTGCGACGACGTGGCCGTAGCCGTATGCCGCGACGAAGTCCTGTATTCACGCGCGCTCTTGCGCTTGGAGGAACTCCGCATGGAACCCGCACTGGCCGCCACCGGCGGCCGTCTGGCACAGCGCATCCGGCGCCTGCTGGTCGGCTGCGAAGCCGAACGAATGAACGTAGCGCCCCTCTTCACGCTGCTGCTGATGCTGGGCGTCTCGGTCGCGCTGTTTGCTCAAAACGCGCCGCCCGCACCGCCGGCGCCACCGCCTCCGGCGTCCATTGCACCGCCACCGCCGCCGGTCGCGCCGCCGTCCGACTCCGCCGTTTCCAAGTCCGCTTACAGGGCCGGCGGCGATGTCTCCAAGCCGCGGCTGGTCTACCGGGTCGAACCCAAGTACACTCCCGAAGCGCTGGCCGAGCGCGTGGAGGGGATGGTCGTGCTCTCCGTGGTAGTCACTCCCGAGGGCACGGCCACGGAGTTCAAGGTCGTTAAGAGTCTGGATAAAGGCCTGGACGCCCAAGCCATCCAGGCGGTGCGCCAGTGGAAATTCGAGCCTGGCCGCAAGAGCGGGAAGCCGGTACCGGTGCTCGCCACAATCGAAACGACGTTCCTGCTGGACGGCCCGCCGGCTGTCCCCCCCGTGCCTCCCGCACCTGCCATGGCTCCCATGCCGCGGCCTCTGCCAGCGCCTGCGGCCGCTCCCCTGCCCCGCCCCCTGCCGGTGCCGGTGGCCGCACCCGTCCCTCCTGCCGTGCCCAACCCTCCGGAACCCGCCATTGCTCCGGAGCCTCCCGCGCCGCCGCCAACCGGGACTCTCCCGGAACCGGCCATCGCGCCAGAGCCTCCGGTACCGCCTGCTCCCCCCGCCAGAGGCGTGGTTGGCGGAGTTCAAGGCGGGGTGATCGGCGGAATACTGAGCGCCATTCCCGCGCCGTCAGCGGGCAACTCAACCGAGTTGGAGCGGCGCAAGCGCTACGCGGAGGACCGCTTCGGCGGAGCCAATACGGATCGCGGCAAGGTCTACCTGCACTACGGGCCGCCGGACGAAATCGAGTCGCACCCGAGCCAGGGCAAAGGCGGCATGGAAGTATGGCGCTACAAGGACGATGCGAAGTCGAAGGTGACGCTTGAAATCGAGTTCCAGGACGGTAAGCAGGTGCATCGTAAGGGCGGGATGGCGACAGACATTTAGGATGGCAACGCAAAGTCGCCAAAGCCGGCGGGTGGCCCCTGGCTGGCGAACCGCAAAGTTGCGATGGATGTAGACCACTCCCTGACGGTCGCGGCTCCGTTCCGGATCGGAGCCGCGACCGTCAGGGAGTGGTAGCCCGCCGCTTCCCACAGCGGCCTCGCCGCTCCCGGCGCAGGAGCCCCGAGGCCAGCGCCGGATTTCAATGCGCCCTAGAACTCGACGATCAGCGGCTCATCCACCTCCCGCTTCAGCAATCCCAGAGCGGCGAGAATGATGCGCGTTTGCAGTGCTGCATCCGACGGCGCACCGAGCGGGTAGCCGAACGCGCGATCCACGAACAGCGCTCGCGGCGGGCGTACTTTCTCCGTCAATTCCTTACAAACCGTCACGGAAACGGTGGGGATTCCCGACCGCTCGATCACGCTCTGGATCAGTCCCACGGACTGATGGCACAGCGGTCAAACCGGCGTCAGCAGCACGGCATCAACGCGATCGTCGTGCAGCTTCGCCGCGACCTCGGGAGCCGTCTGCTCGACCAGCCTGCCCGGAGCGGAGATCGAGCCCATGAAGCTGAAGTGGCGCGGTGCAGGCTCCCCAATCGCATGTCGGGCCGCAAGCTCGCGCAGACGGTCGAGCGGCAGCGCCAGGTTCGCGTCGGCATCCACGCCGCTGTGGTCGAAGGCGTCGCTCTTGTGGGCTGCCAGCAGCGACGCCAGATCGACCTCCAAGCTCAGCTCGCGATAACTCCAGTCGCCTCCTTTCACCGACGCGTCGAAAGCGGGTTGATCGGGCCGGTGCAGCGCAGCCGTGGTCACAATGGCGATGCGTGCCTGGGGGAGTGGGCTGGTGAGCACGCTGCCGGGCCGCCAGTCGAACTGGCGATAGCGGTACGCCGCCATGTAGAGGCGGTAGGCGAGCTTAAGGTCGGAGAGATGAGCCATGCTGGTCGCAACCGTTGTGGGCAGGCTTGCGCCTGCGCGGGACTTCAGTCCCGCCTGAAGCTGGTCGTCCAAAGTCAGGCCGCAGTCTGCAGTATGACCCACGCGAACGGCGCTGTCATGCCACCTAGCGCGGCTCGATTTTCAGGGTCTTGAAGATGGCGAGAACGACGACGGCAAAGACGGCTGCGGCCAGCGACCAGCCCGGCAACTGGAGGTCTTCCCGAGCGATGCCGGGTAGGATGGCGACGGCCGCAAACACCGCTCCCAGCACCCAGTTCATCCAGCCGAGCCGGTTCAGACGCCGGATGCGTCTGCCGTCGGATTCGGGCGCAGCCTCGGACCTGACGGACGAGAGAATCAGGATCTCCGCCAGAATCGCGAAGGTCAGCACGCACCATCCGGCTACCGGACCAAATAGTGCTTCCTGCACATTCTTGGGAGTCCACAATTCCGCATGGCCGCTGGCGGACCATCGAATCGGGAAGCGCTCGGGCAACTCGTCGTAGAACCGGTAGACGTACAGCAAGGCGAGTCCAGGCAGGCCAAACGGCCCGGCCCAAAATACGGCGGCGCGAAGATGTTGCCAGATACGACGCATGGCCCGACTGCCCTAATGTACAACGCCCACGGCTTGCGCGGGTAAACGGGAACCGGTAGCCGGCCGCGCCCCCGTAATGCGGTTCAGCGGTTGGCCCGCCATCGAGTCGGCGGTGAGTGCACACACCGTCAATGGGCTGTTGAGCGGCGATGGGCAGGGCGCGCAAAGCACCGGGTTCGCCTCGGGTTGGGGCGGCATTGCCCTGCTCGTTTTGGCGATTATCGTGGTGCGAGGCGCGGCTTAACGACCTTACGCCAAAGAACAAAACCGTAAGATCTTACGGATTTCTTAAATAACCTACTTAGAATCAATAACTTGAAAACAAGAACCGTAAGAAGTTACGGTTTTGGGTTTTGGGGCGATTGGCAAGTTACCGGTATCGCGGTTTCACAGCCGCTGAACGCAGCACCGCGTAATATTGCAGATGAGGCATGGATCTCAGCTTAAGGTGCACTTCAAGAAGACTCTGGTTCTGATCATCCTCGGATTCCTCATCGGCTTCGCAAGCCTCTTGGCTTCTGTTGTACTCATAGCCAATCCTTTGCGGCGTCTTGGCGTACCTCCTGAGACTTGGTTCGGCTCTGATTACATCGACCCACGTTGCGCGGTCTTGTCGGGAGGACTGGAGTTACTCTTCCTTGGACTCTTCGCCTTCGCCTTGGCTGCTGGATTGAACCGTCGTTTTGGTTTCGCCGGACGACTGAGTGCATTTTGGCTCTGCAATCCGGTTTCTTTCGCGTTTGGGTTGCTCGTTGCGCGTCAGTTAGTCCTCAACGGGGTAGCGCCCGAATTCACAGCGCCGGTCTCGTTCTTGCTTTTCATCGGTTGGCCAATAGCATGGCACATGGCTTTGATGGGCTTTCGCAAAACATCAAGCGCGACGGCGCTTGCGTGGGCTACTGGCTACGTCGTGATCGTTATAGTCGTGGGCCTAATTCGCGTTCGCGCCAGATACCAACTGCCCTGAGGCCATCACGGACGTTAAGTGCGCTTCCCGTCCATTGGCAGGACTGTCGGTGGCGGATACCTCACCCGCAGGGTCACTTACCGAGATGGCGGTTTTCACTATAGCCTGGGTTTTCTAGTCAAGAACTCGGATTGGGGCGTCCTCTACTGACCCGTACAATTCGTTTTGAACTCGATCTCGCCGTGGAGAGGCTGCCCAACACTCGCGAGCGGAAATCTCCACGTTGCAAGTTCGTCGCGCACGGCAGCTCGCAGGAGTGGATGACCTTCTACAATCCGGATATTGCTCGCTTCTCCCTGTGCGCCAATGTCGAGTGTGAATGCGACTTTGCCCGAAATCCGGGCGGCCCATGCTAGGGGTGGATACTTGAGAAGTGGCGGCGAGATGGGGCTAATGGGCAAAATCGAAATAAGCCGGACACTCGGGCTTGTTGGACGGATTTTCGCCGCAGCGTACAGCTGCGAGACCTTGTGCGGCGCTCCTTGAAACAGCTCATCGAAGTCTCCACGACTCAGCGCAAGCGCGTAGTCTGGCTGGATCGTATCTGGAGGGGAACCTCCAGGAGTATCCAGCGCGAACATGGGCTTGTCTAACACACCAGGACCGATGCCTTTATCAAGTCGGCTCAGCAGAGACATCGTTCGCGATGTGTACTCCGGTGTGTTGGGGCGTTGATCGAACATGTCGCGGTCGAGGATGTCAGAATGAATGAGCCGACGATTCCCACCGCACTGAACGGCCATTGTCACAGCGGCCCCGCTAAAGACCAAACACCGCTTACAGCGTTTCAGTTCCTTACGAAGTGCCTTTTCAGGAATCATGCACGGGTTCCGGCCCCCGAGTAATTCCTCTATAGGCTCGCTGAGGATTGTACTCGCCAATTCCACAGTCGCAGGTTGGGTGCAGGGGTCGCCCGGTGGAGTGACGAGGAGGCGTTCGACCAAGGTCCGCTGTTCCACTGACCTAACCAAGAGAACCTCGTAAAAATCAAACGGAGGTCCGACATCGAAGAAGGTGTGGCGGCCGAGTACGAACTCACTTGGGATAGGTGGGTCAACTTTGTCCCGCTGGGGTCCCGACTCGGCTCTCCCGATCTGGCCCGCTGCCATTGCGGTCAACATCAACAGGCCCGTTGCACCGAATTTCACGTTCCAAGCCTATCACCGCTCGACGCCAGCGCCGCTGACATGGCTGTTAAGTGCGCTTATCGTACAGTGTCCCGATCGCCTCAACATTGGGCACCCATAGGGGTGAATTGCGGTAAGGCTATCATGGTGCCCGCCCACCTTTGAGCGCCCTGGGAAGCAGCCAATGCGGGACCGGTCCGCGCCAGACCCTAGAATGAAATGGAGATGTCGCTGAAGAAGTTGACAGCGCACGTCAAAGCCGCCGGTTGAGCGTCCAAGCTGAGTCCGGCCATCCTGGACTCTGTGCTGCCGCGCGTGCCGCGGCTGAAAGACGCTAACGTGCTGGTGGGCTTCGACACCAATGACGATGCGGGCGTGTACCGCATAAGCCCGGAGTGTGCCCTGGTGCAGACAACGGACTTTTTCACGCCGATCGTGGACGATCCCTATACGTTTGGCGCGATTGCAGCCGCCAACGCGCTCAGCGACGTGTATGCGATGGGAGGACGGCCGATCACCGCGCTCTCGATCCTGTGCTACCCCGGCAAGGGCGATCTCGACGATCTGGAGGAGATCCTGCGGGGCGGCGCGGAGAAGATGATCGAGGCCGGATGCGCCGTGCTGGGCGGGCACAGCGTGAACGACGACGAGATCAAGTTCGGCTACGCGGTGACGGGGCTGATTCATCCGGGCCGCATTCTGGCGAACGCCGGTGCGCGGGCCGGTGACGCGCTGGTGTTCACCAAGCTGATCGGGACGGGCGTGATCGCGACGGCGCTGAAGCGCGGCATCGCCCGGGACGAGCACGTGCAAGGCGCCATCCTGTCTATGCTCACGCTGAACCGGAGCGCCTGCGAGGCCATGCTGGCGGCCGGTGCGCACGGCTGCACCGACGTGACGGGTTTCGGCCTGCTCGGCCATGCGCGGGAGTTGGCGCTGGCCAGCCAGGTCACGCTCGAAATCGACTCGGCTGCGATTGAGTTCCTGCCGGGAGCGGTGGAATATGCCCGGCAGGGCGCGCTGCCCGGCGGGCTGAATAACAATCGCGCTTTCGCCGAGTGCGCGGTGGCGGTCGGAGACGGGATCGACCCCGTGGCGCTCGCACTGCTGTACGACCCGCAGACCTCGGGCGGACTGCTGATCTCCGTGCCGCCAGAGTCCGCCGCGCTGATTCCGGGCCGCGTGATCGGGCGGGTCGTCGAACGGGCTGAAAAGCCGGTTGTGGTCCAATGAACAAGAGGTTTGACCCATGAATCCGCTCATCGTCGCGCTGGATCTTGAAGACGCCGAGGCAGCCCTGCGGCTGGTGGATCGCATCGGCGAAGCCGTCGGGTTCTACAAGGTCGGGCTGGAACTTTTCACCGCCGAGGGGCCGTCCGTGGTGCGGGAGTTGACGGCGCGCGGCAAGCGCGTGTTCGTCGATCTGAAGATGTACGACATCGCGGCGACCGTCGAACGCGCCGCCGCCCGGGTGGCCGCGCTCGGCGCGAGTTTCCTGACGGTCCACTCCAGCCCGCAGGTGATTCGCGCGGCTGTCCGGGGACGAGGCGAGTCGGGGCTAAAGATCCTCGCGGTCACGGTGCTGACCAGCTTCGACGACGGGGACGTGGCGGATCTGGGCTACACGGGCCGGACCGCGGCCAGCCTGGTAGAGCACTTCGTCAACAAGGGCGTGGAGGCGGGAGCGGACGGGTTCATCAGTTCCCCGCTGGAAGTGGCTCGCGTGCGGGCGCTGGCCGGGCCGGGCAAGCTCCTGGTGACGCCGGGAGTGCGCTCCGCCGGCGCGGCGAAGGGCGACCAGAAGCGCGTCGCCACTCCGGCCGAAGCCGTGGCGGCGGGGGCCGACTACCTGGTGATTGGCCGCGAGATCACGCGCGCCGAAGACCCGGGCGAGGCCGCGCAACACATTCTTACGTCGCTCGAAGTGTGACCGGTCCGGGGCGCGGACCCGCGCAGGTCAGCTTCCGGCTATCGCAGGGCGCTTCCAGGTGGAGGGAAATTGACGGGCAAGCGAATTCTGGTGACAGGCGGGGCGGGGTTCCTGGGGAGCCACCTGTGCGCCCACCTGCTCCGGACCGGCTGCGAAGTGGTTTGCCTCGACAATTTCTCGACTGGCTGCGAGCAGAATCTGGCACGCCTGAAGAGCGACAGGAAGTTCGAGATTGTCAGGCACGACGTCATCGACCCAATCCGGATCCAGGCCGATCAAATCTACAACCTGGCCTGCCCGGCCTCGCCGGTGCATTACCAACTCAATCCGATCGCAACGATCGAGGCGAATGTCCTGGGTGCGAGGAACATGCTCCGGCTGGCCGCGCTCACGGGCGCGCGCGTCCTGCAGGCATCCACATCGGAAGTGTACGGCGATCCGCAGATGCACCCGCAGGTCGAGTCCTACTGGGGCCACGTGAACCCGATCGGTCCGCGCAGCTGCTACGACGAGGGGAAACGCCTGGCCGAGACGCTGATGATGGACTACCACCGCCAGCAGGGGGTCGCAGTCCGCATTGTCCGGATCTTCAATACCTACGGGCCCGGGATGGCGGTGGACGACGGGCGCGTGGTCAGCAACCTGATTCTGCAGGCGTTGCGAAATGAACCGCTGACCCTCTTCGGAGCAGGCTCCCAGACGCGTTCTTTCTGCTACGTTACCGATCTGATCGAAGGCGTATGGAAACTGATGAATGCGGAGGGAATCGACGGACCTGTGAATCTCGGGAATCCGCACGAGGTGACGATTCGCGAACTGGCCGAGACCATCATCTCGCTCTGCGGCTCGCGGTCCGCGATCGTGCACCGTCCTCTGCCCCACGACGATCCCGCCCGGCGCAGACCCGATATCACGCTCGCGATGGAGCAGCTGAATTGGAGGCCGGCCGTGTCACTGACCGAAGGCCTGTTGAAGACGATCAGCTACTTCGACAACCTGCTTTCGTCGCAGCCGATGGGCGAGCATTCGCTGGCGGCTCAGGGAATTCCGGAACCGCTGGCCCGGGCGGATTGAAACGCGACGCGATCGCGCGTCAGGCTTTCAGGATGGCTGCGGCGTGAGCCTGGATCTTGCGGATTGCCACAGCGATCTGCTCCATGTCGCCGCGCGATCCGAGCAGCATGTTCTGGGTGAACCAGACGGCCTGGCTGCAGAGCTTGTCGTTTTGCGGACACTGGTTTTCCTCGTGCCACTGTTTGAGGCGCGCCGCGGGGTACAGCCGCTGGTAGGTACGGGAATCGATCGCCCGCGTGAGAAACTCCTGCGTGTTGAGCGGCGAGTAACCGCTGGAGGCAGGCACGCCTTCAGCGTTGAGCGCCTGCAGGAATTTCTCGCGCGGCAGCCCGGCGAAGGCCGCAGGATCGTAGCGCAGCATGTACAGGTGATAGGCGTTGTTGGTGGCGCCGGCGTACTCGCGCGCGGGTGCGATACCCGGGATCTCTCGCAACATCGACGTCAGGTAGCGGCCGTTTTCGCTGCGCGTTCGGGTCTGCCCCTTGAGGCGCGTCATCTGCGCCAGCAGCAGTGCGCCCTGGAACTCGGTGAGCCGGAAGTTCGCGCCCGTGCTGGAGTAGCCGAAGCTGCCAGCGGCCTTTCTGAGCCCGGTCCCGTTGTTGTGAAAGGCGTAAGCGCGCTCGTGCAGGTCTTCGTCGTTGAACAGCACCGCCCCGCCCTCGCCGGAGTTCAGGTTCTTGCTGGCCTGGAAGCTAAAGCAGCCAGTCGATCCATAGGTCCCCACCTTGCGGCCCTTCCACTCCGCGAGGTGGGCCTGGCAGGCGTCCTCAATGATCCGTATCCCGTGCCGGGCAGCGACGGCCCCGATGGCGTCAAGATCGCAGACGTTTCCGCCCAGGTGAACCGGCACGATCGCGCGCGTTGCAGGCGTGACCGCTGCTTCCAGCTTGGCGGCGTCCATCTGGAAAGTCTCCGCGTCGGTGTCCACGAAGACCGGTAGCGCGTAGGAGCGCAGCACTGCATTGACCGTGGCGATGAAGGTGTACGGCGGAACGATCACCTCGTCGCCAGGCTCCACGCCGAGCGCGTTCAGCGAGACAATCAATGCCGCGGTGCCGTTGCAGGTGGCGAGCACCTGCCCCGCGCCAGTCAACTCGGCGAAGGCGGCCTCGAATTTCCTGACGACCTGTCCTTCACTGCGATACCAGTGGCCGCTGCGGAGCACTTCCAGGAGCGCTCGCTCTTCGGTCAAGTCGAACTTGGGCCAGGAGTCGAACGAACCACGCTTCGCCCTGGGGCCGCCCAGCAGTGCGGGCAGTTCGCTCGCGGGCGAGGCCAGGGCGCTCGCCGCGGAATGCAGCGCGAGCCCGGCAGACGGCGCGGCGGCCAGGAAGTTACGGCGAGTCAAATAACCAAACATGGGCGCTCCTCTTGTTGATTGGCCAGTCGAGAGCATGTACCGCGAATTCTGACAGCTGGTCAGCAGGTCGCTCCCGGAACCGATGCTCCCTCAACCGGGCGAATTCGAACTGGATCTCTTGCCTGCAGGAAATTCGCGACGGGTTCAGTGGGGCGTCTCCGATCAGGTTCTCAACAGCGCAGCCGCACTGACTCCCCATTGCAAAACTCGTCTGTTCCGCTCGCGGAAAACTCCGACCATTATTACGCCAATCACGCGCCCTCAGTGCGGCCGTCGTTTCCCGAGCCCGCATGGCACTCTGGCGGTCGCTTGTCCCGATGCCCCAGCCTTCCCAGATTGATGAACTGGCGTGAACGAGTTAAACGGGTTCACTCGGGCGGCAATGCGGCAGGCCACTTTCGGTTTACTGGGTGGGCGCAAATTGCCGCTAGAATCGACTTGTCTATGAAATCTCTTCCAGCGTGGCTCAAGACTTCAATTCTGTTGGGGGCCCTGTGTCTGCCCGTCGCGGCGGCGGTGCAGGCCGGAGTGGCCACGCTCGATATCACGCCCAAGGAGTCGGTCTGGCTGGGCGGGTACGCGGCGCGTACCAAGCCGTCGCAGGGAGTCCGGCAGCGGATCTTCGCCAAAGCACTGGCATTGCGGGACGAGAATGGCACGACGGCGGTCCTCGTGACAGCGGACATCCTGGGGTTCACGCAGGAGCTTGTCTCCTCCGTTGCAGTGCAAGTGGAAAGCCGATTCCAGGTGCCCAGGCGGCTGCTGTTGTTCAATGCCTCGCACACGCACAGCGCTCCAGTGATTGGCGCTGCACTCGGCCCGGCCTACCCGCTGACCGGCGCCGACCGGACGGTGATCTCGCGCTACACGGCCTGGCTTGGCGCAGAGCTCGTAGCACTGGTGGGACGCTCCATCGGAGACCTGAAGCCCGCGCAGGTCTCGTTCGGCCAGGGCCTGGCCGGTCTGGCCGTGAACCGGCGGCGAGTGGGAAATCCCGAGTATCCAAACGTGATTGATCCCGATCTGCCCGTGCTGATTGTGCGTGGCGACGGCGGAGCGATTCGCGCAATTGTGTTCGGTTATGCGTGCCACAACACCACGCTCGACGACTTGCTGGTCAGCGGCGATTGGGCGGGATACGCGCAGTCCACCATCGAGTCGCAATTCCCAGGCGCTGTGGCTCTGTTCGTCCAGAACTGCGGCGCGGACGCAAACCCGCTGCCGAGGCGCACCGAGGAACTGGCAATCGCACACGGCCATCTGATCGCGGCGGCAGTGGCCGAAGTGGTCCAGGGCCAGCCGCGGAAGATCGATGGTCCGATTCAAGCAGCATTCCGCGAAGTCGAACTTCCACTCGAAGCGGCTCCGCCCCGGCAGGAGTGGGAGCGGCGCGCGTCGGCCGGTAGCGACATGGAGCGGCGATACGCCCGAATGATGCTCCAGCAGTTGGACCGGGATGGGCGGCTGCCCACTTCCCACCCATGGCAGGCGCAGGCGTGGCGGATCGGGCCGGACTTCACGTTGCTCGCGCTGGGCGGCGAAGTAGTGGCCGATTACGCGCTCCGCTTCAAGCGCCTGTACGGGTTCCGGAACCTGTGGGTGGCTGGATACTCGAACGACGTCTTCGCGTATATCCCCTCGCTCCGCGTCTGGCAGGAAGGCGGGTACGAAGGCGATACCTCCATGGTTCCTTACGGATTGCCCGCGCGATTCCAATCCTCCGTGGAGGATCTCGTTGCCGGGACTGTGGACGAGTTGATGCGCGCGCTGCCTAGCAGGTAGTGGCGGGCAGCGGTCGTACTCAACGGGCGTCCGGCCCTGGGGACCACGCCGGGCCGGCAGGCGCCCGTGCGATATCGGCGCGAGGCCCGTGCTGATCCCAGGCGAAAGATCCACCGCATTTCTTGCTTGCGTCCCACGGCCGTTAGTGTTACATATTGTAGCGTTACAATGCGTAGCGTCAAACAAACCCCTAGCAAACCGCTCAGCCCGCTGGAGCACACAGTCATGGACCACCTGTGGGCCAACGGTCCGGCCACAGCCGATCAGATTCGCGAGGCGTTGCACAGCACTCACCCACTGAAGGACACAACCGTGCGCACGCTACTGCGCCGCCTGGAGGAGAAGGGCTACGCCGGGCACAAGCTGGACGGGCGCACGTTCGTCTACTCCGGACTGGCGCGGCGTGCGAACGTGGCAGTTAATGCCGTGCGGCAGATCATCGACCGCTTCTGCGGAGGCTCGGTCGAGGAGCTTGTGCTGGGCCTGGCGGAGCAAAAGGTCCTCAGCCCGGAAGAGCTGCGCGAACTGGCCGGTAAGATCGAGAACCGCAAGAAGCGAACTTCGAAGTGAACGGAGGAATGTGATGGAACCTGCAACGACATTCTCGTGGCATGAAGCGGCCCGTTGGGCCTTGGTGTATGCCGGCAGCGCGGCGGTGCGGCTGGTGCCGCTGGCCTTGCTCGCGGCCGGTCTACTGGCAGCCTTCCGGGTGCGCCGCCCGGCCGTCAGGCATGCCGTCTGGGCCATCGTGTTGGCGGGGCTACTGGCGTTGCCTTTGCTGCAATGGGCGCTGCCGCCGCTGAGCCTCAGATTGTCGCGCTCTCACGCAGTGCGCCTGTTCACCGCTACGCCCGTATTGGCCCCTGCGCTGTTGCCCCGCGAAGCCCCAAGTTTTCCCGCGCTTGCCCCTGAAGTGCCTAAGGCCACACGGCGTTTCGATCCAGTCGAGATTGCCGCGATCGTGTGGATCCTGGTGGCACTCGCCGGATTGGGCCGTATGGCTTGCGGTCTTTGGGCTGCCCGCAAACTGGCCGACGAGGCCTCCACGATTGTCGACGACCGGCTCACGAGAATCCGGGAAGAGAGCGCGGCCGCGCTGGGGATGCCCGCGCCTTACGCTCCGGTTCTGGAGACTCCGCGCATCAGCGTTCCGCTCGCACTGGGCCACGCGCCGGGTTGCGTGCTGCTGCCGGCGGATTGGCGCAGCTGGGACGATTCGACCCTGCGCGCCGCGCTGGCCCACGAGATGGCGCACTTGCGCCGTCGCGACTGGAGGGTTCGTCTCTGGTCTCTCGCCGCCCGCTCGATTTTCTGGTTCCATCCGGTGGTGTGGTGGCTGGAGCAGCACTTGAGCGTACTGGCCGAAACTTGCTGCGACGAAGAGGGTGTGCGCGCCGTTGGCGACCCAGCGCGGTACGCCGGCGTCCTGCTGGAGTTTGCACGCGTGGCATCTCCGGTACGAGGGCGGATGGTGTTGGCAGACATGTCCATGGCTCGCAGCGGGGTCAGGGGGTCGACCATGAAACACCGGTTGGATCGAATCCTCCGCGACGAATTGCCGGGACGGGGAATCGTGCGGGCTTCGGCCGTCGCGCTTTCCCTGCTGCTGGCCCTGCCGCTGATTTACGCGGCGGCAGCGCTGCAACTCAGCGATACACCGGCACCCGAGAAGCTCCCAATCAGCTCGCACGACGAATTGGTGCCCAGAGAGGCTATGTCCCGCCGTGCAGAGCCTCAGCCGGTCAGCCTCGACCCGCAGGAGATCAAGCGGTTGGAGGAGTCCCTGTTGACGCAGCCAAAAGACGAGACCATCCGCGGCAGACTGATCGCCCATTACTATCTCAATGCCGATGCTGAGAATTACAAACGGCACGTGTTCTGGCTGATCGAAAACTTGCCCGAATCCGAGTTTGCGTGCAGGAAGTCGATGGGGTTTCAGGACGAGGGACTGATGGTCAGTACTCAGGATGTTGAGCGTGCTCACGCGTTGTGGCAGCGCCAAGCCGCACGGCACAGCGACAGTGCCCCGATCCTGCTGCACGCAGCGATCTTCTTCGAGTACCAGGATCCCTTCCTCGCGGAGCGATGGCTGCTTCATGCGCGGGAGCTCGAAACCCCGGATGATGAGGCCTTTCGTGAATTGGTCTCGATCTATATGCGGGCCGCTTACGGAATCGGCGGCGGTCCCTGGGACGGCCCGGGAACTGCTTTCCCGGCCCACGTGGCCGAGGCTCTGGAGTCCACCAACGATGCTCGGATTGCCGGCCTGGTAGGACAGTCCATGTCCATGTTTCGCCCAATGGATTGGCCGTCAGAGCTTCCAAAATCATTCATCGACCAACAACGCAATCGAGGGCGCGTCCAAAGCGACGCCACGAAGGCTTTCGCGGAGAAGTGCCTGAAGCGCGCAGTCGAATTGGACCCGGCGAACCCACGCTGGCAGGTAACACTCGCCCGACTGCAAGGATTGGATCTCGACAAGCTCTACGCGAATCAGCGCCAGCATTAGGATCGCCCTAGCCCGTGTCACTGCTCCAGCGAAGAACTTGCCGGATCCGGTCAGCCGATCGTCCTACTCCGATTTGAGTGAGGCCATATCAATCGAGAAGCGGTACTTCACGTCTGACTTGAGCAGCCTCTCGTAGGCCTCGTTGACCTTCTGGATGGGGATGACTTCGACATCGGCGGTGATGTTGTGCGCTCCGCAGAAATCGAGCATCTCCTGGGTCTCGGCGATGCCGCCGATCAGCGAACCGGAGAGGCTGCGGCGCGCGAACAGCAGTCCGAACGAACTCACGGCCAGCGGCTTTTCCGGAGCGCCGACCAGGGTGAGGTTGCCGTCGCGGCGGAGTAGCTGGATGTAGGCGTTGATGTCGTGATCGGCGGAAACGGCGTCGAGGATGAAATCGAAGCTGCCCGCATGCTTTTGCATTTCGTCGGCATTCCGCGAGACGACGACCTCGTCCGCCCCCAGGCGCAGTGCATCGTCCTTCTTGCTGGGCGAAGTTGTGAAGACAACTACGTGCGCTCCCAGTGCATGAGCGAATTTGACCCCCATGTGTCCCAGTCCGCCGAGACCCACAACACCGACCTTTTTGCCCTTGGTTACGCCCCAGTGGCGCATGGGCGAATAGGTTGTGACTCCGGCGCAGAGCAGCGGCGCGGCTCCGGCCAGATCGAGGTTCGCAGGCACGCGCAGGACGAAGTGCTCGTCCACGACGATGCTATCGGAGTAGCCGCCGTAGGTGACGCCGCCCAGGTGCTTGTCGGGGAAGCTGTAGGTGAGGGTCATGTTCGGACAGAATTGCTCGAGGCCGGCCTGGCACTCGGGACAGGTGCGGTCGGAATCGACCAGGCAGCCGACCGAGGCGAGATCTCCGGGCTTGAACCTGGCGACCGCGGAGCCAACCCGCGTGACGCGGCCAACGATCTCGTGGCCGGGGACGCAGGGGTAGGCGGTGGGCATCATGCTGTGCCACTCGTCGCGGACCGTGTGGAGGTCGGAGTGGCAGATGCCGCAGAACAGGATTTCAATTTGCACGTCGTGTTCGGTTGGATCCCGGCGCGCGATGGTCGTGTGGGCCAGCGGCGATGTCGCGCTGGCAGCGGAGTAAGCCTTCGAGTTGTACATGAATTAATGCTCCCGTTGATTCCTTTGTTGCCAGCCTCAGGCCGTGTACTGTTCGTCGCTCACGTGTTCCAGCCAGTCGGCGGTCTTGCCTTCCAGATGCTCCTGAATGGCGAAATGCGTCATCGCCGTCGTCGGCGCGGCGCCATGCCAGTGCTTTTCTCCGGGTGGAATCCAGATCACATCACCGGGCCGGATCTCTTCCACCGGGCCGCCCCAGCGGCATACCCGGCCACAGCCGGCAACTACGATCAGGTTTTGTCCCAGAGGGTGGGTGTGCCAGGCCGTGCGGGCGCCCGGTTCGAACGTGACACAGGCGCCGACAACGCGTGCCGGTGCTGGTGGGTTGAGCAGGGGGTCAACCCGCACAGTGCCGGTGAAATAGTCCGCCGGCCCCTTGCCGGATGGTTGTGAGCCAACTCGCTTGATTTCCATGTTCTATGTTCCTTCGTGCGACGACCTAGCGGCCTGTCATCTTCTCGATGTGCTCCGGATAGCGGGCGCCCAGCACGGTGATCTGGGCCGCCGCGGCGTCTATCTCGCGCAGGTCGCCGGGCGTGAGCTCGACGGAGACTGAGCCGATATTTTCCTCCAGGCGATGCAGTTTCGTCGTGCCTGGGATCGGCACGATCCACGGCTTCTGCGCTAGCAGCCAGGCCAGCGCGATCTGCGCTGGAGTTGCCTTCTTCTCCTGGGCGACGCGAGCGAGCAGATCGACGAGCGACTGGTTGGCCTTGAGCGCCTCCGGGGTGAAACGCGGCAGGCTGCTGCGGAAGTCGTTGCTCTCGAGCTTGGTGTTCTCGTCCATCTTGCCCGTGAGGAAACCCTTGCCGAGCGGGCTATAGGGGACGAAGCCGATGCCCAACTCTTCGAGGGTCGGGATAATTTCGGCCTCGGGGCCGCGCGTCCAGAGAGAGTACTCGCTTTGGAGGGCGGTGACGGGCTGGACGGCGTGGGCGCGACGGATGGTCTTCGCGGCGGCCTCCGACATGCCGAAGTGCTTCACCTTGCCGGCCTGGATGAGCTCCTTGACGGCTCCGGCGACATCTTCGATGGGCACTTCGGGGTCAACGCGGTGTTGATAGAACAGATCGATCGAGTCGACCTGGAGCCGCTTGAGCGAGTTCTCGGCAACTTGCTTGATGCGCTCCGGGCGGCTGTTCAGACCGACCCAGCCGGGACTGCCATCGGGATTCAGGTTGAAGCCGAATTTGGTGGCAATCACCACCTGGCCGCGGAATGGAGCCAAGGCTGCGCCGACGAGTTCCTCGTTGAGGTAGGGCCCGTAGACCTCGGCCGTATCGAAGAACGTGATGCCGCGCTCAACGGCGGCACGAAGCACGCCAGTCATCTCCTGGACGTCCTTGGGCGGGCCGTAGGAAAAACTCATCCCCATGCAGCCTAGTCCGAGAGCCGAGACTTCCAGGCCGCTGTTTCCCAATTTGCGTTTCTGCATAACCTCTCCTTCGCAAGCAATCTCGGTATGACGCCTGAGGAACGTTTCTGCGAGTTGGCGGCGCCGTCCCGTACCCCTTTAGACTAGAAACGAGCGCACTCGAAGCGGTATCCCGATCCTTCCGATTTATTGCCTATTTCTCTCGCCGGCTGGCGGAATTGAGCAGCTATCCACGCCAACGGGGATATCCTATGGGTCAAGGAGTGCCAACCCATCAGAATGAACGAACCCGGCTCCAGTAACTCTCAGTCCCAATTACGGGCACGCCAACTGCGGTCTCAATTGGCTCGCAAGATTGACTCGTTCATGGGCTCGTCGGAGAAGCGCGTAACGGAGATTCCCGGCTTGATACTCGTCCGGCGAACCGGTCTAGGCTGCCCGGCCTGCACCACCTATGAACCGAGTGTCGCCGTCATCGCGCAGGGGCGCAAGCGCGTCGAACTCGGCAGAACCACTTTCATCTACGACGAATCGCACTTCCTGCTGACCTCGGTCGATCTGCCGATCGTCAGCCAGGTGATCGAAGCGAGTGAAGAGGCGCCCTTCCTGGCTTTGGCGCTCAAGCTGGAGATGCCCGTGGTCCGTGAACTGCTCAGCCGGGAAGAGATTCCGGTGCCTGAAGCCCCGCCGGACAGCCCGGCGATGGCAACCGGTGAGACTACCGTGGAATTGCTTGATGCCTGCTGCCGGCTTGTGGATCTGCTGGGCACGCCGCAGGATATTCCCTTTCTCAGCGGCCTGATTCAACGCGAGATCATTTACCGGATCCTGCGCGGAGCGGAGGGTGCGCGGCTTCAGGCAATCGCCACGCTGGGAGATCAAAGCCACCGGACGGCGAAGGTGATCGCGTGGGTCAGGACGAACTACGCCAAGCCGCTGCGGGTGGAGGATCTCGCGCAAATAGCGGGCATGGGCGTGTCCACGCTGCACCACCATTTCCGGGCGTTGACCGCCATGAGCCCGCTGCAATATCAGAAACAGCTCCGGCTGCAAACGGCGCGCGGACGCATGCTGACGGACGGACTGGATGCGGCGAGTGCGGCGTACGAAGTCGGGTACGAAAGCGCCAGCCAGTTCAACCGCGAATACAGCCGGTTCTTCGGACAACCGCCGATGCGCGATATTCGCACGCTGCGCTCTCCGGGCGCCTCGCTGCTGGAGTCCGTGAGTAACGGATAATCAGCCGCGACACGTGCCTGACGCCTTCTGATTGCCATGCCGGAATTGCTCTTGATCACGGCTTCCTCGGATGGAATTCGCAGGGCGCGAAGGTCACGCTTCCTCAACTTCCAGCAGATCACCATGCCTTATCTGGCCTCTCGGGTCCCCGCCGGCTGGCAGGTTTCGCACGTCGATGAGGAGGCCGAGGAGCTCGACTGGACCGTTCGGCCGGACGTCGTTGGCATAACCTTTCACACGCCCAGCGCCTATCATGCGTACGGTCTGGCGGACCGCTTCCGGTCGCTGGGGGCGTGCGTGGCAATGGGCGGGCCGCATGTGACCCTGCTGCCGGAGGAAGCCGGCCGGCATGCCGACGTGATCTTCGTGGGAGAGGCCGAGGGTCTGTGGGAGGAGTTCCTAGGCGACTTCGGGGTGGGGAACTTCCGTCGCGTGTACCGGCAAGCCGGCCCGATCTGCCTGGACGGCGCTCCCTTCGCCCGCAAAGACCTCTATCATCGGCGCGACTTCACGAACGGCGTGCTGTTCGCCACGCGGGGTTGCCCGAACCGTTGCGATTTTTGCTGCATCGTCGAGCTGTACCGGCACGGGTTCCGCAAGCGGCCGGTGGCCGAAGTCGCCGCGGAGTACGGCTCGTTCCAGGGCAAGCGCATCATCTTCTGGGACGACAACCTGACTGCGGATAAGGTCTATGCGAAGGAGCTGTTCCGGGCGATCACGCCCTATCGCAAGTGGTGGAGCAGCCAGGCTACGATCGAGGCGGCGCTGGATGACGAACTGCTGGACGCGGCAGCCCGCAGTGGCTGCAAGCAGTTGTTCCTGGGCCTGGAGTCGATCTCCCAGTCGAGCATGCAAGCGGCAAACAAGGGCTTCAATCGAGTGGAGGATTACGCTCGCATCGTAGGCCGGGTCCACGCGCACGGGATTGCGGTTCAAGCCGGAATTGTCTTTGGCTTTGACCACGACACTCCAGCGATCTTCAAAGACACTCTTGATTTCCTGGAAGACGCCGGCGTTCAGAACGCGACATTCAATATCCTGACGCCCTACCCAGGCACACCACTGTTCAAGCGGCTTGACGCGCAGGGGCGCATATTGACCAGGGACTGGCGTAAGTACAACGGGCGCTCCGACGTTGTATTTCAACCGAACCAAATGAGCGCAGAAGAGCTGCTCACCGGATTTCGATACGCGAACCTGCGCTTCTATGCGCTCCCCAGCATCGCCAGGCGGTTATGGCGATCATCCGTACAGCTGTGGTGGACGCTGCCGTTGAACCTGGCGTATGCGGGCTCGTGGGCTTGGTCCTCCCGCACCGTGAGAGCTAAGCCGTGACCTCAACAGCAACGCAGGGGCGGAATTGAACGGCGCGGTTGACGGCGATTACGCGCCCGATTGACTGGCGGCCCGCCGCACTTCTTCGGGCGATGCGGTGCCGGTGCCTGGCTTGGTGACCGTAATCGAGGCCACCAGGTTCCCAAAATGCGCTGCGGCCACCGCATCCCGCGTGAGCCTCAACGCGAGCGATGCCCCGGCGTTGAAGCTGTCTCCAGCTCCGCAGATGTCGACGACCTGCTCCACGCGTCGTGCCGGGACCACCGTCTCGCCACCCTCCGTGACGACGACGGCGCCTTCGCTGCCCCTGGTCAGAATCAGCGTCTCGTGGCCCACCTGCCGCCGCAGCGACTGGGCGTCGACGGGCACTCCCAGGCGTACGCAGGCGGCCTCCGCTTCATCCTCGTTCACCTTGACCAACACTCCCCGGAAAAGTTCGGGGCGGGCGCGTGAATCCACCCAGACCACCTTGCCGGGATGCTGCCCGGCGAAGCTCGATATCGCCTCGCGCAGCGCGGCGGTGACCACTCCGCCAGAGGCCAATTCCATCTGGTCCGATACGACAATCACGTCAAACAGCGGCGCGGTTCGATGGAATTGCGCCACGACGGCACGCTCAATCTCCGGGGCGATGTCACCGGGGTTCACATAGTCCACTCGCGGCAAATCCTCTAGCCCGGTGATCCGGTTGATCAGCTTGGTGTAGGTGAAGGTCAACCCGTCCAGGTCCGTGATCAACCCCGTCGCGTCGATCCCCCGCGCCTCGAGAGCCAGGCGCAATTCGTAGCCGTGACCGTCGTTCCCGGCGACACCCAGAACCGCCACGCGGCCCGCACCCAGGGCAACCAGATTCGAGGCGACGGTGCCCGCGGCACCCGGCGTGCGCTGCATTTCAACCACTGCGACGCGCGGGATGCCGGTCTCGCGCGAAGGCTCGTCAAATCGAGGCTCGTAGCGGCACCAGCGATCCAGGCAGACGTCTCCAACGACCAGCGCGGACAGGCTCGGGATACAGGCCAGAATTTCGGCAACCGTCACAGCCGGCTCCCTAGGGCGCGCCACAGCGCCGGAAACGTCGCACGGTGATTGCCGCTGAAATAGTAGCTCTCACCGCCGTCGGCGACCGTGCGGATCAGGATCGTCTTGCGCGGCCGGAAATAGTAGGCCGGCTCGGTCCGCGGCAACTCGCTGTGGAAGTCGCCGGGAATTGGCATCAGGTCGAACACCGCTGTCGTGAAGTGGCGAATCTCCCGGTCCTGCTGATGCGCGACG
This sequence comes from uncultured Acidobacteriia bacterium, assembly GCA_903909435.1. Classification (GTDB taxonomy): domain Bacteria; phylum Acidobacteriota; class Terriglobia; order Bryobacterales; family Bryobacteraceae; genus CAIVVT01. The sequence goes on from CAIVVT010000299.1 coordinate 54,748, forward strand.
TTGCGAGCCATGGAAAGCGCCTTGAGGTAAACCTCCGGCGCCATGACGGCCGAGCCGAAGCTCAGCATGACGCCGCCCTCCAGGCTCTCCACCGTGTTCGCGAATACCAGGAAGTCGCGGTAGCTGGCGGCTCCCACGGCCGCGCCATCGCAGTTGGGGTGCTCGTGGATGATGTCGTAGCCGATGCCGACGTGCACGGTCGCCGGAATGGAGCAGCGATAGGCCGCGGCCAGCACGCTCAGGTCGCGGTACGGAAAATCGTCTTCCGAGATGCGGGCTCCGACCGCCTCGCCAAAGCCGAGCCCTTCGGCCTCGTTGACCCAATCGTTGAGCAGCCCGGTTTCTTTCCACAACCCGAATTCACCGCTGCGAATGTAGCGCGCCACGCTCTCCGTGGTTGCGCCGATGCGGGCCAATTCGAAATCGTGGATTGCGCCCGCGCCGTTCAGGGCAAGGTGCGAAATCAGGCCGCGCTCCATCAAATCGATGATGTGGCGGTTCACGCCGGCGCGCAGCAGATGCGCTCCCAGCATCAGAATCCGCGCCGCACCGCTTTCCCGGGCCTGTTGCAACCGCTCCGCAACCACGGCCAGATCGGGGTGTTCGAAGGGCGGGGCGTCATCGTCTAGCCGCAGCCAGTTGTCGAGCGCGAGGTCGTTCTTGCGCTCCGCCAGAGGCTTGACGATTAACCGGCTGCGATCGAACGCCTTGAACTTGGAATTCATTTCGAAAACAGCCTCCCGGCATAGGCGTCCCACTGCAAATAATTCGGAATGATGCCGTCCGCCCCGGCCTTGGCCAGCCGGTCGCGCTTCCAGGCATCGACGCTTAGGCAGGCACCTTCGTCGGTTGCAACGCCGATGGCGACGCCTCCGACGCCCTTGACGTTTTCGATCTCAACATAGCCGTCGCCGAAGCCGAGGATTTCCTGCCCGTGGCACTCCGAGCGATCGAGAATGCGCTGGATCAAAATGCGTTTCGAGAAGCTCTTGTAATCGTCAAGCGCGCCGAAGACGCCGCCGTCGAAGTAGGGCGTCACGCCCAACAAATCGGCTTCCATTTTCATGTACGGCTCGTCGGTGCCGCTGGCGAGATAAAGCCGCAGGCCGCGTGCCTTGAGGTCCTCAAGCAGGCGGATGGACCCCGGAACGAGGTACTGCTCCGCCGGGGCCTGGCCCGTCCGGACGCCCTCCAGGCGATGCTCGATCCTGGCGCCCAGCAGGTCCAGGTACTGTCGCTTGTACTCCAGCGGGTCACGCGGAGACCCGCCGCGCAGTTCCACCTGCCGCGCCAGCTCGATCATCTGGTAGATGGTCTGCTTGCCAGTCAGGCGATCAACGAATTCGCGAACGACGCTTTCCAGTTCGGCCTCGCTCTCGCCGGTCTTCAGACGCTCCAGTTCCTCCACCATCATGGGAACCATCACGTTGGCCCAGCCGGCGCGCAGCAGGGAAAGCGTGCCGTCAAAGTCGAACAGCGCGACTCGCGCCTCGGTGGCGCGCGCGTCGGAATTGAGTATCTCGAACGAAGGGTCGGCTTGCGTCAATTTAGCTCCGTGGCTGAAAGAACTTCAGTATATGTCCGCGGCTGAATCTGCCTTAGGACCGGCTGGAAAGGTCATTTTAGGCTATTTTGTAGCTAGAGACAACATAAAACTCGATCGAAGCCGTTCACCACATGTGATAGTAGCCGGAAGTCTCCAACACTTCGACCTGCGCCTCGAACAGGGCGCTCAGCGTGCCCGCGTTCAGGATTTCGCTCTTCGGCCCGTCGGCAAACACCCGGCCGCGTTTCAGGCAGACGACCCGCTCAATCTCGGGGATGATATCGGGCAGATGATGGGTCACCAGGATGATCGTGATGCCGGACTGGGCCAAGGTCCGCAAGGTACGCCGCAGTTCGCGCGCCGCGTGCACGTCCAGGCTGTTGCTCGGCTCGTCCAGGATGATGGCTTGCGGATTGTTTACGAGCGCACGGGCCACCACGGCGCGGCGCACTTCGCCGGAACTCATGGCCGTCATGTGACGCTCCGCAAGGTGCGTGATTTCGAGCAACTCCATCAACTCGGCGGCCCGTGCTTCCATGGCCGGCGTAACCTCGTGGTTGGGCCACAGCCCGATGCTGCCGAAGAAGCCGCTGAGCACCGTCTCGCGCGCCGAATACGGTTTGCGGCAAGTCTCCGCCAGATCGTTGGTGATGATACCGAGGATGGCGCGGAGATCGAACAGGCGCCAGTTCTCCCTGCCCAGGATGCGGACGACGGGCGGCGGATCGAACAGGCGCGGGTACAAGTCGCGCATCAGCACTTTCAGCAGGGTGGACTTGCCCGATCCATTCGGCCCGACAATGGCCGTGTGCTCGCCGGAGCGGATCGCCAGCGTGAGCCCGTGCAGACCGCGAAACTCGCCGTGATCGACGGTCACGTTGCTGAATTCTAGTAGGGGCGGATGCGCCATCGCGGCTGGGTGAATTGCTAAGCGCCCGCCAGCGCAGCCTCGCGCGCTTTCGACCGTTCCAGAAAACGCTGCACGAACTGCGTATCGATCTGGCCAGCCTGGAACTCGGGGTCGGCGAGAATCCGCTGGTGCAGCGGCACGGAAGACTGGATGCCTTCGACGATGAACAGATCGAGGGCGCGCCGCAGGCGTGCGATGGCCTCGTCCCGATCATGGCCGTGGGCGATCAGTTTGGCGATCAGCGAGTCGTAGTAAGGTGGGATAACTCCGTCCACGTACACCGCGGTATCGACGCGAATGCCAACCCCGCCCGGCAGGTTGAGCGCCTTGATGCGTCCCGGGCAGGGCGTGAAGGTCACGGGATGTTCAGCATTGATGCGGCATTCGATGGCGTGGCCGCGAATGACCACCGGCCCGCCCAGGATGTCCGGCAGGCGGTGGCCCATGGCGATGCGCAGTTGAGCTTTGACCAGATCGACCCCCGTGACGGCCTCCGTGACAGGATGCTCCACCTGGATGCGCGCGTTCACTTCGATGAAGAACAAGTTGCCGAGCGCGTCCATGACGAACTCGACCGTGCCCGCGTTGGTATACCCGATCGCGGCGAAGGCCTGCTTCAGTGCGGCGCTGGTGCGCTCGCGCAGTTCCGGCGTCACCGCCGGCGAAGGCGATTCCTCGATCAGCTTCTGGTGCCGCCGCTGGATGCTGCACTCGCGTTCGCCCAGGATCTCGACGTTGCCGTAGTTGTCGGCCAGAACCTGGAATTCGATGTGGCGCGGGCACTCGACGAATTTCTCGCAGTAGAGGTCGCCGCAGCCGAAAGCGGCCTGCGACTCCTGCTGGGCCTGGATGAACTGCGCGGGCAGTTCCCCGGCATTGCGGACGATCCGCATGCCACGCCCGCCCCCGCCGGCCGAGGCCTTGATTATCACCGGGTAACCGATCTGGCTGGCGACTTCTACTGCCTCTTCGGGAGTCTGCAGCAATCCGGCCGAACCGGGCAGGATCGGCACGCCATGCCGCGCCATCTCCGCGCGCGCCCGCTCCTTCAGCCCCATCAGGCGGGTCACGTCCGGGCGAGGTCCGATGAACTGGATGCCGGAGGTCTGGCAGACTTCGGCAAAGTCGGCGTTCTCGCTCAGGAATCCGTAGCCCGGGTGGATCGCGTCGACGTTGGTGATCTCGGCGGCGCTGATCACGGCGGGAATGTTCAGGTAGCTGAGCGCACTTTTCGCCGGGCCGATGCAAACGGCTTCGTCGGCGAAGCGGACGTGCAGACTGTAGCGATCGGCTTCCGAGTAGACGGCGACGGTCTTGAGACCCAGATCCTTGCAGGCGCAGATGACGCGGAGCGCGATCTCACCCCGGTTCGCGATAAGTACCTTACGAATCATGCAGCGCGTCTCAGTTCGGTTTCACCAGGAAGAGCGTCTCTCCATACTCCACGGGCTGGCCGTTCTCCACCAGGCATTTGACGATGGTACCCGTGATTTCCGCTTCGATCTCGTTCATCAGCTTCATCGATTCGATGATGCATAGTACCTTGCCCGGCTTAATATGGTCACCCTCCCGCACGAACCGGTCCGCGCCCGGCGAGGCCGCCTCATAATAGGTGCCCACAATCGGCGCGGGAACGGACTTCAGGGTCGGGTCGGTCAGGTCCGCCTCGTCCGGCGATGCACCCATGATGTCGGAAGCGCTGGGGGCGGCCGGGGGAACGCTGATCTGGGCGAACGGCGCAGCAGTCGGCGCCGGCGATTGAGTCACCGTCACTTCCTGCCCCGACGACCCGCCGGAACGCTTGATCCAAACGCGGTTTTCCCCGCGCTGGACTTCCAACTCGGCGATACCGGTGTCACAGACAGTCTTTATTAAGTCGCGAATCTCGTCGAGAGTCATGATTCAAGAACCAGAAAATCCTTTGGAACCTTAGTGAGCGACTCCGCGCCCCGATCGGTTACCAGAACAGTATCCTCAATCCGGACTCCGCCTGTGCCGGGGATGTATGCCCCCGGTTCGATCGTGATGACCATATTGGGCTCGATCACGTCGCCGATCAGGCGGCCCACACGCGGCGCTTCGTGAATCTCCAGACCCAGCCCGTGCCCGGTAGAATGCTGAAAATATTGGTCGTAGCCAAAGCGCTTCAATGTTTTGCGGGCGGCGCCGTCAATGGCGGAGCAGGTCACGCCCGGTCGCACCATGGCAAAGGCCGCCAGATGCGCTTCCAGCACCGCATCGTACAATCGCTTCACCAGCCTGGGAGCCCGGCCCGTATGCACCACCCGCGTCATGTCGCTGGCGTAGCCGTCCAGGCACGCACCCATGTCTATCAATAGTAACTGATTGGCTTCCAATCTCGACCCGGTCGGCTGGGCGTGCGGCAGCGCGGAACGTTCGCCCGCCGCGACAATGGTCTCAAACGACGGCTTCTCGGCTCCTAACCGCCGCATGCGGTATTCCAGTTCCGCCGCGATGCCGTTCTCCGTCATGCCCGGCTTGATCTTCTTCAGCGTCTGGAGATAGGCCCTGCCGCACAGGTCCATGGAACGGCGAATCGCCTCGATCTCGTGCGGGTCTTTCACCGAACGCAGCCGTTCGGCCAGTCCGCTGACATCGCCGAGCGTCACGCTGTCTCCCAGCCCTGCGGCGATGCGCGCGAATTCGGCCTGCGCAAGGTGCTCAGCCTCTAAGGCGAGCGTAGTAATCTTGCGCCGCCGCACGAGCTTGGCGACTTCCGGCCAGAGCGACCCTCGCACCACCTTTACCGGGCAATCGACCTCTTCGGCGGCCTGCAGTTCGTACCGCGGGTCCGTGAACAGAGTCGCACCCCGCCCGGTCAGCAGCAGGACCGCGTTCGACCCCGTGAATCCCGAGAGATAGCGAACGTTGGGTAAGTGAGAGAAGACGGCGGCGCCGGACTTTCGCTCTTCCAGCAGGCCGAGCAAACGACAGCGCCGCAGCGCAAATGACGATTTGGTCACGATGAGCCTCAATCTTATCATCGGGCGCCGCTGGACCGGTGCTTCCGGGCCGCTGCCCGACGTGCGATCCTGAATCCCGATATGCATCTTCGTTCCACACTTCTGATCCTGATCTGCTCCGGGGTGGCGCTGGCCCAGTACCATCCAGTCGCCTTGAAGGCTGCGCGCCTGTTCGACGGGAAGGGCGACCGCGCGGTCGCTCCGGGCCTGGTGGTGATTGAAAGCGGGAAGATCGTTCAGGTGGGCGGCGCCGCTCCCGCCGGCGCGGAGGTGATCGATCTGGGCAATGCGACGCTGCTCCCGGGCCTGATCGACGCGCACACGCACCTCACCATGCAAATGAGCATGGATAGCTACCAGGACGAGTTCCATGCGCTGCGGACGACTCCTGCCGAAAAGGCGTTCGAAGCCGGCGCCAACGCGCGTACCACGCTGCTGGCGGGCTTCACCACGGTTCGTAATGTCGGCGCGGGGGAATGGGTGGATATCGGCCTGCGCAACGCGATCAATCGAGGTCTGGCCGAGGGCCCGCATATGTTGACGGCCGGCAAAGGCCTGGGCGCGACTGGGGGCCATTGCGACGACACCAACGGGCTCGCGCCCGCAGCAGTGCCCACCGAGCCCGACTTGCGCGACGGCGTGGCCAACTCGCCGGACGAGTACCGCAAGGCGGTGCGCCTGATGATCAAGTACGGCGCGGACGTGATCAAAGTCTGCGCCACCGGTGGCGTGCTCTCGCTGACCGACGACGTGGATACGCCGCAGTTGTCGCAGGAGGAGTTGAACGCCATGGTCGAGGAAGCGCACGCACTGCGCCGCAAGACCGCCGCGCACGCGCACGGCAACGAAGGGGCGCGGCGCGCGGTTCTGGCGGGCATCGACTCCATCGAGCACGGCAGCTTCCTGAAGGACGAAACACTCGACCTGATGAAGCAGAAAGGCACCTTCCTCGTCCCGACTTTGATCGCGCCGACCTTCCTGGTCGAGAGTTTTGAGGGCGGCATGAAGATCCCGGAACGCATCAAGCAAAAGGCCAACACTGCTGCGAAGAGCGTGAATACGACCTTCCTCCACGCCGTCGAGAAGGGTGTCAAAATCGGCTTCGGCACCGATGCCGGCGTCTATCCGCACGGCCAGAATGCGCGCGAGTTCGAGCTGATGGTGAAGGCCGGCGCGTCACCCGCGCTGGCACTGCGATCGGCCACCAGTGGCGACGCGGAGTTGCTCGGAATTGCGGACAGGGTTGGTTCGCTCGAGACCGGCAAATTCGCCGACATCGTGGCCGTGCCAGGCGATCCGCTGGCCGACATCAGCTCAATGCGCAAGGTTTTTTTCGTGATGAAGGACGGCAAGATCTACCGCAACGACGCGAAGCATTAGGCCTTGGGCGGCGAAGGCCCGCACAGCAAAACCGTAAGCTAGTTACGGTTTTATACCTGGAATCAACAAGTTACAGCCAATAAACCGTAAGATATTTCGGTTTTCAATTTCTCATCACGCGTTGCCCGGGGCTAGAATCGCGCGGAGTTCGCGATAAAGTCCGCGGGATTCGGCCGCTTCGGATTGCGTGGCTTCGCGTGACTCGGACTTGCCGATGAACCAGTCGCGCCCATCGCGCTGGACTAACGCCGAGAAGCCTTTCCGCAACATCCGGCCGGGCGAGCCGACGGCTCCGAATCCGTCCTCACGGCGCTCCACCAGGGCGACACAGCCGTTGCGTTCCAGGACGAAATGAGAACCAATCTCGGGGACAGGCAGGATCTGAATGCCTGCTGCCGCGAGGCGTTCGAGTTGGGCGAGTAGCTTAGGATTCACGGCGTGTGGGATGGGGCGGCGCTCCAGAGCCGCGCGGGGCCTCCCGGCCCCGCTAAGTAACTTAAAGCTAAAGCAACTGGCGGGCTCTGGAGCGCCCGCGCGATCCTGGAGGACCGCCCCGCGTCACATCTTGTAGCGGCCGAGGTCTTCGTCGTTCAGGCCTTCCAGCCAGCGGCGCAGTTCTTCGTTCGTGACTTTCTCGCTGATATTCGTCGCCGCCCGCGAAGACGCCAGCACCTGCTCCTCAACATAGATCGGGCAGTCGAGACGCAGGGCCAGTGCCAGGGCATCGCTGGGACGCGAGTCCACACTGATCACCTGACCGTCTTTTTCAAGCCAGATGACGGCGTAGAACGTCTCGTCTTTTAATTCGCTCACCACGACCTTGCTGACTGTCGCTTCCACGCCCGTCAGCAGGTTTCGGATCAGGTCGTGCGTCATCGGCCGGGGCGTCGAAACCTTCTCGATCTCCAGGGCAATCGCGTTGGCTTCGTATACTCCGACCCAGATGGGAAGAATCGAGTTGCCGCTCGAATCGCGCAGGATAACGATGGGCGTATTGGTGACAGGGTCCACCATGAGCCCCCGAATCTTCATTTCAATTTCCATCGCACCCCCCCCTCCTCAGACTACTAGACCCAGCCGGGAAAAAACGTCATCTTCTCGTCGTCGATCTTGGCCCGTACCTGCACCGGGCTTACAGAGCCGCCCGGCATTCGCCCGCCAGGGAGTTCGGTCCGGCACGCAGCACCCGCACCGGAACATACCGGCCAATCACGCTCTTGCGCTCCGGCACAATCCCATCTTCGCGCGGCGGCGCGGTGAAGTTCAGGACCCGGTTTTGGGACGTTCGACCGATCCACTGTCCAGTCGAGGAATTGAAGCCCTCAACCAGCGCTTCCTGCTCGCTGCCAATCAACTTCGTGTTGCGGCGCAACTGGATGGCGCGCTGGTGCTCCTGCAGAACGGTCAGGCGCCGGCTCTTCTCTTCTTCCGGAATGTGGTCCCCCAGCGCGAGCGCCGGTGTGTTGGGCCGCACCGAATACTTGAAGCTGAAGATCGAATCGTATTCAACTTCGTCCAGCAGGCTCATCGTCTGGGCGAAATCCTCTTCGGTCTCGCCCGGGAAGCCCACGATGATGTCGGTGGAGATCGCAATTTCGCGCCTGGCGTTTTTCATCCACGCGATGCGCTGCATGTACTGGTCGCGGGTGTACTGGCGGTCCATCGCCGCGAGCACGCGCGTCGAGCCCGACTGTACCGGCAGGTGCACCATGTTGCAGAGCGTGCCGGTGCGGTCGATCGCGTCGATAATCTCTTTTACAAAATCCCGCGGGTGCGAGGTGGTGAAGCGGACGCGCCGCACGCCGGGAACGTGTCCCACCGCTTCGAGCAACCGCGAGAAGTCCCAGCCTTCGGGCGATGGGTCGCGATAGGAATTCACGTTTTGCCCGAGCAATTGGATCTCGCTGTAGCCCGCCGCGGCGAGTTGATGCGCCTCCTCGATCACGCTGGCCGAGGCCCGGCTGCGTTCCGGACCGCGTGTGAACGGGACCACGCAATACGAGCAGCTCTTGTCGCAGCCTTCGATGATCGTGATGAAAGCGCGGTGCGGATTGTCGCGGCGCGTCAAAGGCGTTTCGAAAGTCTCGTCCGTATCGAGGCTCAGTCCGGTGACGTGGCGGCTACCTGTCTCGAGCTGCACCAGCAGTTCCGGTAGCTTCGAATAGCTGGCCGAACCGACGACGAGGCTGACGTGCGGGGCTTTGTCGAAGATCTTCTCGCCCTCTTGCTGAGCCACGCAGCCGAGCACGCCGAACAGCTTGTCTTTCCCGCTGCGCTTGAACTGGTCCAGGCGGTGAAAGACCTTCTGCTCCGCTTTATCGCGAATGCTGCACGTGTTGTACAGCACCAGATCGGCGGCCTCCACCGTCTCCACTTGCTCGTAGCCGCGGCTCTCCAGCGTGCCGACGACTTTTTCCGAGTCGTGCACGTTCATCTGACAGCCAAACGTCTCGAGGTAGAACTTCTTCATCTTTGAAAACCAAGGCGGGACTGCTTTCAGTATAAGAGTTTCTAGAATCGTCGCGCCGCCATACGACAGCGAAAGCCAGCTGCGGCGAGAGGCGCCTGTGCGCCCGCCAATGCGGCGGCCATGCCGAGGTGCGGGAGATGTACACCTTGCCCAGGGGGCTGGAGATGAGTTGGTGAAGGGGCGAGCACGCCTTCGAGACCTGCCTGCACTGGTATGATGCTGCGGGGGTTATTCGCATGCATCTTCGTACCGCTCTTTGTTCGGCGGCCATGGCCCGTGGGATGGCACTGTTGCTCTTCGCCTCTTTCGCGATCCCGCAACTCACGGCCGGCGAAGCTCCTCGTTTGGTGAAGCAGGACGGACGGCACGCGCTGTTCGTCGATGGGCGTCCCTACCTCATACTCGGAGGTCAGATTCACAACTCGAGCGCATGGCCCAGCGAACTCCCGCAGGTGTGGCAGTCGATGGCCGCGATGCACGCCAACACCCTGGCTGCGCCGGTCTATTGGGAGCAGTTCGAGCCACAGCCGGGCCACTTCGACTACAGCATCGTCGACCAGCTGGTGGAGGGCGCGCGGGCCCACAACCTGCACCTGATCGTGCTGTGGTTCGGGACGTGGAAGAACGGCAACATGCACTACGTGCCGGCGTGGGTGAAGAGCGATCCCAAGCGCTTTCCGCTGCTGATTCGCGGTGACGGCGAGCCGATTGACGTGCTGTCCGCCCTGTCGCGCAACACGCTCGAGGCCGACAAGGCGGCGTTGGTGGCCCTCGCGCGCCACCTCAAGCAGATCGACGGTGAGCAGCACACGGTTCTGCTGTTGCAGGTCGAAAACGAACCGGGCACCATGGGCAGCGTTCGGGATTGGTCGCCTGAGGCGAACCGGCTGTTTGCCGGCCCGGTCCCGGCCGATCTGCTCGCGGCGATGCACAAGCAGCCGGGCACTTGGATCCAGGTGTTCGGCGGCGATGCCGACGAGAATTTCCAGGCTTACTACCAGGCCAGGTTCGTGAACGAGATTGCCGCGGCGGGCAAGGCAGAGTTCGCCATTCCCTATTACGTCAATGTGTGGGTCAACGAACCGCCGCCCGAGTTGCCGCAGAGGCAGTTGGATTCGCCGGGGAAGGACTACCCCAGCGGAGGCGCGGTGCAAAGACTCGTCGGCCTGTGGCGCGCGATGGCGCCAGCCATCGACATGATCGGCCCCGATATCTACTCCGACGACTCGGACTACTACAGGGCGACGATGAAGGCCTATGAGCGCCCGGATAATCCGTTGTGGATTGCAGAGACCGGGCGCGGCGACAGCTATGCGAAGTTCTTCTTCTATGCACTCGGCGACGGGGCGATCGGCTTCTCACCCTTCGGCGTGGACCAGACGGGGTGGAACGTGCTGGGCGACCTGCCCTGGAAGGCACATGCCGACAACTTCGCGCTGATCGGGCCGATCAGCCGCGAAATTGCCCAGTTGGAATTTGAGGGCAAGTTGAAGACCGCCGTCGAGGAGCCGGGCCATACCTCGCAGGAACTGGATTTTGGGGAATGGCAGGCCACCGTCGCCTACGGATTCCCTCAATCCGATGGGAAGCGGGCTCCGGGGACCAAGGATGCGCACGCCGTGGCGTTGGTGGCGCAACTGGGTCCGAGCGAGTTCCTCGTCACCGGCATCGACTCGAGCGTCATCTTCCATCTCCCGGGCAAGTTGCCGTGGATTCACAGCCAGATCATATCCGCCGAGCAGGGCAATTATGAGAATGGCGTATGGAAGCCGCTCCGGCTGTGGAATGGCGACGAAACCGATCACGCCCTGAGCTTCAATGAGAAGCCGGCCGTGTTGCGGGTAAAGATGCAACGTTTTTAGACCGTTGCTTCTGAGCTGAGGCCGCACCTCCACGCCTAAGTCAGCCAGATGCGTGCGCGGGCTGAACGCCGCAAGCCCGGATTGCCATTCGAAGGCTCGCTAGCCGATTGAGTGGATGCGGAGCAAGGGAGTGCAATGGCATCGCCGAATATGGAGTTCCCTGATTCCTCACGTCCGTGTCCAGCCCCGGCTGGTACTTCTGCAGGGCTTCAAGTTATCCTTCGGCCAGCACCAACCCAGGGCGGAGGCCGGTAGGCGGAGTGAATTACTCGTATCCGCCGGCAACGGCGGGGCGCAGGGCGGGCTGGTCGTTGCGAGTGGCCAGGGCGATCAACAAACCCGAGCCGATAATCAATGAGCCGCCAACCAGCATGGGCAGGCCGGGCTTCTCGTGCCATACGAGATAGGAGACCAGGGCGCCGGTGAGCAATTGGGTGTAGTGGTACTGCGAAACGTTGCTGGCGGAGGTGTGCTTCACGGCGAAGTAGAAGCTGAGCGTGCCGGCAGCACAGAAAACACCCATCATGCCCAGTGTCAGCCAGAGGGTAGGCGTGAGCGGTCTGGGATGCAGGCTGGTGAACAACAGGCCAGCCACGGCCGTGACCAGACCCGAGCAGAAGGCAAGGCTCTCGGGCGGTTCGGTGCGCGTGAGCACGCGGGACCAGACCATGTTCACCGAAAAACAGACGACGCACACCATGCAACTGGCGAGACCGATGAGGTCGATGCGCTGGGCGTGGCTGGAGGGGGCTACCGCGATCACCACGCCGCCGAAGCCGACGAGCAGGGCCACTGCCTTCCTGGGGGTGACGCGCTCGCCCAGAAAGCCGGCCGAAAGCAGCGAGATGAGTATCGGCGAGGTGAAGATCAGGATGTAGAACGTGGTGAGCGAGAGATGTCGCAGGGCGATGACGACGCTGATGTTGCAGGTCATGTCCAGCAGGGCGCGCAGCGCCTGGCGGACCACCGAGCGCGGGCGCAGATTGCCGAAGTTGCGGCGGACTGCGGCTTGCAGGATCAGCGTGAGCGCCATGAAGCAGCCCATAAAGGCGACGATCTCTTGCGGCGGCGGGCCGGATTGCCCCATCCACTTGATGCAACTATCGCCAAGCACCCAGCAGGTGAAACCGAAGATCGCAAAGAGGATGGCAGTCAGGTCGGAGACGGGGGCCTTCATCGTAGCCCGTCGCGTCGAGAGGCGCGAGATCGGGAGAAAATCCAAGCAAACATGTGTGGTTTTAGGGTACCGGATAACACGCCACTCTGAAAACACGGCGGCCGTCGGAGTGGTTGAAAAATGGAATCCCCGTCACCCCCTGATGCGCCAGTGGATAGTAGGAAACTGGGAGGAAACGCTGACGTTTTGCCGCTTGCGGTGCGGGCCTGCAGTGCCTGCCCAACCTCTCACTTGTGGAAGCGAGTACTCCCCGGGGCATGACAATCTCCCAGCCGGCTCGAGTCACACAGGCATCGTCCGGAACCGGGTCTCACTGCTGGCGACCGTGCTTCGGTGCCTTCCTGCGCTTGTGCGGCTGGGGCCTGGAGGGCTTGCGGTGTCTCTTGACGTGGTTGGCGACTTGATTGACGCCCGCATCAGCGCGCGTCGTGGATGCCGCCTGGGCCGTCCCGCTGCCCGCACTCCCACACAGCATCAACACGCCAATCAACAGGCCGCAGCCACGGATTCTCAGCATCGTGGTATCCAGTCTGCGGGATCAGCAGCTTGGAAGCAAGCACCCGCGTGCGACCCGATAGTCCCGCCGCAGCGCGCCGTACCAGGGCATTTCACTCCGCGGCGGAGTCGTCTAAAATGGGTGCCTCTATGCCGGAATTACGCCGACTCACCGATCTGCGTGGCGTTGGGCCGTCCATCGCCGCCGACCTGCAACAACTCGGTATTCACACAGTCGAGCAACTCGCTTCCAGCGACGGCCGGAATCTGTACGACCGGCTCTGCGCCCTCACCGGCGTGCGCCAGGACCCGTGTGTCGAAGATACCTTCGTCTGCGCGGTCGCCCAGGCACGCGATGCCGGCCTGCCAGTTGAACAGCGCAACTGGTGGTATTGGTCGCGCATCCGGAAGCGCGGCGCCCTCCAAGTTGAGAAGAAATCGACCGCAAATAAGGAGAAATCGCTGCGGCAAGCGGTCGGTTAACCGGAGGCGGTCGATGCCCCACGCGGCGCCGTCCACGGCAGGGAGCGGTCAAGCCCGCTAACGCGCTTAGTGTCTTCGCGGTGGCCGGCTCGCCAGGCGTGTTCTCGAGGCGTCTGCGAATACCCGCTCCCCTACGCCCTGCCACCCAGCGACTCTTCCAGCACCGCCGCGATCCGGTCGGGATCATTAGGCACCACCTGCGGCGCATTGCCGTAGGTCGAGGCGATCGCGGCGCCGGAGGGCGTCTTCAACTGGCCGGTGTGATAGCGATAGATGTAGTCGGGGTCCTTCAGGACGTGGCCGGTCAATACGGCGACGACATCCTGGCCGGGCTGGATCGTGCCGGCCGCCACCAGCTTCTTCAGCCCGGCCAGGGTCGCGGCGGAAGCCGGTTCGCAACCGATGCCGCAGCGGCCGATGATGGCCTTGGCATCGGCAATCTCCTGCTCGGTGACTCGCTCCACCGTCCCGCCGGAGTTCTCGATTTCAAACAGCGCCTTGGGCCAGGACACGGGGTCACCGATCCGGATCGCAGTCGCCAGAGTCTCGGGATTGGTGACCGGCCGGAACTCGCCGCGCTCTTTCGAGTGGAAATAGTCGTGCAGCGGGGCGGAACCGTCCGCCTGTACGACGGCCAGCTTCGGTAGACGGTCGATGCAGCCCAGGGCGAGCAACTCCCGCAGTCCCTTGCCGAACGCCGAGACGTTGCCGAGATTGCCGCCCGGGACGACCACCCAATCCGGCACGTGCCAGTCGCGCTGGTCGAGCATTTCCACCATGATCGTCTTCTGCCCTTCCAGCCGGAACGGGTTCATGGAATTCAGCAGATAGATCCCGGTGCGCTCCGCCAACACGCGCACCAGTGCCAGAATCTGGTCGAAGTTCGCCTCCACCTGCAGCGTCAAAGCGCCGTATTCCAGCGCCTGCGCCAGTTTGCCAAAGCTGATGTTGCCGTGCGGCAGGAAGATGATCGGGGTCATCCCGGCGACGGCGGCATAGGCGGCCATCGAGGCCGACGTGTTGCCCGTCGAAACACAGGCCACGCGTCCCATCTTGAGGTGCAGCCCCTGACTGGCGCCGCAGGTCATCCCGTTGTCTTTGAACGAGCCCGTCGGATTGTAGCCCTGGTGCTTGAAGACCAGCGACTGCATGCCGGCATAGTGCGCTGCCTGCGGAGCCGGCAGCAGCGGCGTATTGCCCTCGCGCAGAGTCGCGACGCAATCCCGCTCAAAGTCGAGAAATGGCAGCAGTTCCCGGTAGCGCCACACGCCCGACTGATCGAGCGCCAGGTTCGACATCCGGCGCTCCCGCCACAGCCGCTTCACGCTGGGAGGGTCCAGGCTCAGACCCGGATAGCTGGCCTCCAGCAGTCCACCGCAGCGGGGACAAGTGTATAAAACATCGTCGATCGAATACGTCGCGCCACAGGCGCCTTGGATGCATTTGAGTTGTGCTTGCACGAAACTGTAATTCTATCAATAGGCTCCCGGGACACCGCCCGTCCGGACGCCTTGGAGCGCATATGATCTCTGTCCATATCGAGAATAGGGCCGTTCGACTCCGCCGTGCCGCCGTACCAAAGCCGAAACCGGGTGCGGCGCTGATCCGCCTGCGAGTCGGCGGGATCTGCAACACGGATATAGAACTTCTGCGCGGCTACTACGGCTTTCTCGGGAGGCCGGGCCACGAGTTCGTGGGCGAGGTGGTCGGACCCGCCGGTTCCGCCTGGCTGGGCAAGCGCGTGGTCGGCGAGATCAATCTGCCCTGCGGCAAGTGCGAATGGTGCTCGCGCGGCCTGGGCCGTCATTGCCCGGCCCGCACGGTGCTGGGCATCGTCCGGCATCCCGGGGCATTCGCGCAGTTTCTCACGCTGCCCGAAGCGAACCTGCACGCAGTGCCGCGGAACGTGCCCGACGAGCACGCGGTCTTCACCGAGCCGATTGCCGCTGCCTGCGAGATTCTCGATCAGACTCGGATCGGCAAGGGTTCTGAGGTCGCCGTTCTGGGCGACGGGAAGTTGGGGTTGCTGGTCGCCCAGGTGCTCGCCTGCCGCGGCGCGCAGGTACATCTGTTTGGCCACCACGCGGAGAAGCTGCGCATCGCCGCACGGGCCGGCTGCGAGACGAGTTCCAGCGGTAAACTGCCGGTGAATCGCTTCGATTTCACGGTGGAAGCGACCGGTTCCGCCGGTGGATTGACCGCCGCCATCGCCATGACCCGTCCACGCGGCGCCGTCGTTATGAAGACCACCGTGCACGAGGCCGTTGCGCTGAACACGGCTCCAGCCGTGGTCAACGAGATCACGCTGATCGGGTCGCGCTGCGGCCGCTTCGAGCCTGCCCTGCGGCTGTTGAAATCCAAACGCTTGTTGCTCGATGAAATGATCTCGGCCGAGTACGCGCTGGAGCAGGCGCCGGATGCGTTTGCCAAGGCGCAGGCAAAGGGCGCGTTGAAAGTGCTAATTCGTCCCGGCGCTTGAGTCGACTGCGGCGACCGTTGTTGGCGCACTCGCGGCGGGCTTGACTGCGGACTCCCGTACGTTCTTCCAGTACAGCCCGATCACCTTCTCCACGTAGCCCTGGGTCTCCCGGTACGGCGGGACGCCGCCGTAGCGCGCCACCGCGCCCTCGCCCGCGTTATACGCCGCCAGAGCGCGGCGAACGCCGTGTTCGTCGCCCTCGTAGCGCAGCAGCAACTCGCGCAGCAGGCGCGTTCCGGCATCGATATTCTGGACAGGAATGGTCGGGTCCGCGTCCAGCTTTCGCGCCGTCTCGGGCATCAACTGCATCACGCCGATGGCACCCTTGGGGGAGACGGCGGACACACGGTAGGCCGACTCGGCTTGCGCCACGCCGTGGACGAGTTCGGGAGGCAGGCCGTAGCGCAGGGCGGCGTCGGTCACCAGTTCTCGGACGGACTTCTCAACCGGCGGCGGGACGGGCAGCGAAGCAGGGACGACTACCGGAGGCGGGTCCTCGACGTGCTCGACCGAGGACAATCGCGCGGCCGCGATCTCGATCCGGCCCCCGCCCGGCGTGTGCAGCACCACTCGATCGCCATCGCGCTCGATCCGCTGGGCCTGCAGGCGCATGCCGTTGTCGAGCACCGCGATTTCCGAGGCGTGCGCAGACAGTGCGAGCGTCCAACACAGGAGCAGGGCAAAGTGAGGAGCAAATCGCATCAGCTATAAGGGTCAGACGCCGTGGCGCGCCGTCGCGTGCAGGGTATCTACTTCGGGTCTGGCCCGAGCAGCATGTAGAACCCGGTCGGAGCCCCCTCCGGATTGCCCTTGACGCTGCCGTCGGTCACCGGGAAACTCGTCGCCGTGGTGTACCCGCCGACCAGGATCTTGCCCGCCGTATCGCGCACAAGACAGGTCACCCAATTCTGGCCGAGCCCGCCGAAGGTCGTGGAGAACACCACCCCCGCATTGCCGCTCAGAGTGGGATCGAAGGTCACCAGGAAGGCGGGCATCACGCCCGTCGTCGTGGAAATGGGAAGCGGCGAAACGGAAGGGAGGTCCAGGCTGTTGGTGTAACCGCCGATCATGGGGCGGCCCTTGGCATCGAGCACGATCGCGCTGGCGATCGTGAAAGTGTAGGGTCCGAACGAGGGGACGGAACCGTTGTACAAAGTGGAGTAGGTCAGCTCTTCGGCGCCGCTCTTGGTGAGGTCCAGATGCGACAGCCAGGCGTCGGCCAGGCCCGTGAAGGCGGGCTGGTAGGCGTTCTGCGAAACGGGGAAATTGTCCGACATCGTATAGCCCGTCAGCCACACGCCGCCTTTGCCGTCCAGGACGAAGTTCGTCGCCGCATCCAGACCGTCGCCTCCGATGTAGGTGGTGTACACGAGTTGCGAGGCCGGGCTCTGCGAGGGGTCGAGTACCGCGAACATGCCGTCCATCGGTCCGCGCAGAAATGAGCCGAGCGCGTTTCCGGTCGCGGGCAGATTGGCGGATGTCGTGTAGCCGCTGAAGTAAATCAGCCCCTTGGCATCCACTGTGAGTGCGGTTGGGATATCCGTCAGGTTGCCGCCGTAGAACGAGGAGTACAGCAGCGTGTCGGTCGTGGTCGTACCGGCCGGATTCGCGATCAGGACGAAAGTGTCGATACCGCCCGCGTTGGTCGTTTGGTAGCCGGGGTTGATGCCGGTGTCGGGCAGCGTAGCGGAATCCGTCGAACCGACCACCACGATGTTACCGTTGGGATCGAATGCCACCGCCGCGCCGCGGTCAAAGGTGGAAGCGCCAAAAAAGGAAGAGAAAATCATCGCGGCCGTGCCGCCCTGAAGCGGATCGAACTCGATCACGAAAGCGTCGGCATTGCCGCCGATGGTGAGTTGGAACGCGTTCGTGGTCGTCGGAAACGCGGTCGAGTAAGTCGTGCCCGTGATCGCGATCAGGCCTGCGGGCGAGATCGCGATCCCTCCGGGGTAATCGTTGCTCGCGCCGCCGATGTAGCTGAAATAGGTCAGGGCCGGCGTGCCGTCCCCGTTCACCCGGATCTGCGCCAGGAAGATGTCGTTGTAGCCCGCACGCTTGGCCAGGTAGGCGGTCGTCCCGCTGACCTGAGGGATCGTCGATCCCGTGGTGCCGGCAATCCAGTAACTGCCGTCCTTGCCAACCGCGACGGCGTTCACCTGATCGTTGGTTTGGCCACCGAAGAAACCCGAAAAGCCGAGCACGGGATCAATCACCAACTCGGTTGCCGGATCATAAGCGCCGATTTCGAAGCCGACCGAACCGTCGCCCACCAGGCGGAAACGCGACGCGACTTCGACGCGCTGCCCATTCCGCTCCTGCCACGCCACCGGCTTTTCCTGGCGGACCGAAGCCACGCCATCGCTGATCTCAAGATCGCCGCCGGCCTGGACACGGACCTGCCAGCCTTTGCCGAAGTGCATCCGGATCTTTCGGGAATCGGCTCCCGGCGCGACGATAAAGTCATATTCCAGGCGTTTCTGGCGGCCGTAAACCAGCAGATCCACGCCTTTCCAGACGGAGGCCGCTTTCACACTCGAGAATTGAGGCACATCGCCGCGCCACTGGCTGCGCTCGGAGCCGACGAAGTAGCTCGTCTTGCCCGGCAAACGGCTTTCGCCATTCCACCGCAAGCGATTGGCGCCCGGCAGCGAAACCGGCAGCACGCGTGCAGCTTTGTCGCTCCCTGCCAGCACGTTCATGTTCATTCCATGGGGCGTCAGATCGACTTCGCCCGCGTGGCCGCGAGAAATGTAGGCACCGCGCGACGTCGGCTCAAACCATGCGGGAATAGCTGAAAAAGCCTTCTCAGCCTGTGCTTTCTGATCGCTGTTACTGCTTCCGGAGGTAGGCAATGCCGCTCCCGAGAGGCAGGTTCCGGCGCAAAAAAAGGCCGGCAGCACGATTCCCATGATTGCGAAGTTATGTTTTGAGAGCATCAGGTTACAGTCCGGGCACAGGCCCGAATCATCCATTATACGTGCGCGAGTGGCCCCGCGTTTCCTGCTTAACCGGAATGAACCCAACCCGCTGCAAAACCAGCTCTTTAGCGGCAAGCGGGTGGCGAGCGAGCCCGTCCCGGGTTCCCCCCAGCACATCCCGGCAAAACAGCACAGATCCGCGAAATAGCACCGAGCCGTGAACGACAGAGAGCGGTCAAGTCCGGTATCGGGCTTTCCATCGCGGTCGCTTCCGGTGTTCGGGGCACTCTCCCGGCGCTCGTTGCCGCTCCAAAGGCCAGTAGTGGAACAGCGAACTTGAAGGTATTGTGCGTCTTAGCGGCTTTGACCGCTCTCTGTCGTTCGCGGCTCTGTGCTACTCCGCCTCGCCGGGTGCTCATGCCGCCCCAGCACGCTTGCCAGCCAGAGCAAGCCCGCGCCGAATAGTGCGTCCGCGGCCACGAATCGCAGCGCCGCCGACAAGCCTTCCAGAACGGCCGACTCGAAGGGCACCACCCACCAGACCAGATGCAGCGGCAGCCAGGCCCCCAGCAGCGCCCACAGTACGACGCTGGTGTAGCCCGGGGCCGTGACCAGAGCGCGCCAGTCGATGCCGTGGAAGACCAGCCACAAGGCGGCGGCGGGCAGCGCGAGCAGCACCAATCCGGTCAGCGCGACCACCCCCAGCTGCCACGGCTTGCCCAGCGGCAGCGCTGCCCAGTTGTACAGCGAGATCAGCCAGCCGGGCGTGAACAGCAGCAGCGCCAGCCACACCAGCTTACGCCGCCAAACCCCGCCCAGGCCCGCGCGCCAGTCGCTCAGCAGGTAGCGGAGACGCTCGGCTGGCTCGTGCCGGCCGGATTCAGTCGGATTCGACAGGCTCATGGCTCAACCACCTCCAGCGTCATCTGTCCGGTCGCCCGGAAGCGTCCCGGTTCGTACATCGCCTCAACGCGAGCCGCGCCCAACCGGTACACCCCCGGGTTGGTGAACCGGATCAGCGCACTGTACACCACAGGCCCGTCCGGCAGCGACCAGGGGAACCACAGGGCGTGGCTGTCCCGGAGTTCGCGGCGCGACCAGCTCAGTTTCCACCACGGCGGCTGCGGAACGATCTCGTAGACTTCGTCCTTCGCCACCGGTTCGGCCCCCGCGGGCAGCGGCGCATCGACCAACAGGTAGCGCTGGTCGCGCAGGGCCGAAACCGTCAAGCGCAGCATCACGGTCTCGCCGACGTGCAGCGGCCCCTGCAGCGGAGCCAGGCTCTGCACGATGCGCCCGCCTGCCTGTGTTGGCACCAGGCGGTAAAGCTCACGCTCGATCCCGAATCCGCTGCCGCTTTCGGGCATTTCCAAATTGTCTCCGGCCAGTCGCGCAGAGCCGTCGAGAGAAACGTAGGCCGTGCCCGCGCCCGTCTTGCGGACCTCAACCGCCACGCCGGCCGGCACTTCAATCCGCACGGGCGGCGCGAACACGTCGGCCGAGGAGAACGACTTCTCGAACACCTTCCGGCCAGCCGCGAGCACCGTCAGGTTGAACGACGGTTGCAATTCCTTCGAGACTCGGAGGTATTCCGTCAAGCCGTAGAGCGCGAAGGCGGTCCGCTTGGTGGTGTTCCAGGCGGGACCGGAGTCGCGGCTGCCGGCCAACCAGCGGGCGACTTCGGGCAGCAGCGGGTCGGACGGGTTCTGTTGCGCTAAGAAGCGTAGGGCAAAGGCCGTCGCCTCGACACCCGCATCGCGCGACCACGGCTCGAACAGGTCGTGTTCGGCAGTCCAGGCCGCTCCGCGATGGTCCTTGTGAACCAAGTCCCGCAGCAGCGCGGCGAGCTCGCCCGCTCGCTTGTCTTTTCGCTGCACCAGAACCGATCCCAACAGCGCCAGGCCTTGCGGCGACAGCTTGCGCCGCTCGTCCCAGAGCCGATCGAGCAGCGCTTTTGGCAGCGTCCCCGCCTGTGAGATGGCATGGATCTCCCAGGCCAGCAAGTCGGGCTCGATTGCGCTGTCCCGGCCGAGCGACTGGGCCAGAAGCTCCGCACCGCGCGTGGCCGCATACGGCGGCTGCTCGCCGCGCAGCTGCGCCTCCAGCGCCAGTCCCCAGACGGCGTAGGCCGTCATGAACGGGTCGGTGGGGTCGCCGCTCCAGAAACCCCAACCACCCTCGCTATTCTGGAAGTCCACCAGGCGCTTCGTGCCGGCCCGAATCATGTTCTCGAGCGCGGCGTCGTTCGCGCCGGCCACGCCCAGGTCCTGCATGGCGCTGCGTACGACGAGATTGGGCAGGAAGCTGGACAGCGTCTGCTCCGTGCAGCCGTATGGGTAGTTGGCTAGGAATTCAAGCGAACCCAGCATCTCCGCGGCCAGCGACGGGGCGACGCTCAATACGCTGTGCAAGCTGGTGGGCCGCAGGGACTCAGGCACGCTGAGCGTCAGCGTGCGGGTCTCCTGCCGGCCCGGCAGCGTAGCGGAGACGCCGGAGTGCCAGGGCAGCCCCCACGGCTCGACGGGGAATGCGATTTCGAGGGCGTCGCTCTCGTCCTGCGCCTCGGCTTTGCCCGTCAACCGGATCCCGGCGGCGGCCTGCGCGCGCAGCTTCCACTCGTAGCGGGCCTCGCCGTTGGGCTGAATCTCGAAGCTGGAGGCGGGAGTCGATTCCACGTCGGCCCCGGACGCCTTCAACGTCAGCTTCACGCTCTGGGCCCGGTTCAGGTAGTTGCGCACCAGGACCGGCACGGTCACCTGGTCGCCTTCCACTGCGAAGCGCGGCGTGGCCAGCGACAGGACGAGGCGCTTGCGCACCAGCACCTTTTCGACCGCGCTGCCCAGCAAAGTGTCCCGTGTGACCGCCCGCGCCGTGGCGCGCCACGTGGTGAGCGAGTCAGGAAAGGCGAACTCCACCCGCGCGTGACCGTCGGCGGCGGTGTGAATGTCGGCAACCCAGAACGCGGTGTCGGGGAAGTTCTTGCGGATCCTGGGCGCGGTGGGACGCTCGGGCTTGAGCTGACCGAACGTGCCGTGCGGCCGCAGCCCGGCGAGTTTCAGGCTTCTGCGCCCAGCCTGCGCGTAAAAGTACCACTGCAGCGAACTAGCGGTCGTGACCTGGTTCCAGACCCGGTCGTAGAAGGCCTTCACCAGGTTCGGCAGGGGGTCCCGTTCCAGCGCGTAGATCGGTTCATCGACCACGCCCAGGCTCACTTCGGCCTGCACCGGACGTCCTGCGGGGTCGCGCGCTTCAATGTCATACCGGGCCGGCTCACCGGGACGGAACTCGCGTTTGGCCGGTGTCACTTTCACCGCCAGCGTCTTGTGCGCGGGCGGGACGCTCAGCATTTTGTTGCCGCGCCAGAACCGGCCGTCGCGCACCATGTAGGCCTCGGCGAAGACGTTCGGCGTCCACTCGGCCTGGATCGGCACCTCGACCGTCTCGGCCGCCTCGCGGATGTGAACCCACTTATCCCAGCGCACTGCGCGGGACTCGATGGAGACCCACACCCAGCAGCCGGGCGCACCCGTCACCACCAGCAGGCGAGCCGTGTCGCCCGGCTTGTAGCTGCGTTTGTCCGCCAGGATGCGGATGACGCCCTCTTCCCCGCCCCAGCTCTCGCCGCTGCCGCTGACCGAGAAGAATGTGCGGCCCTCCACGGCCCGCCCGCCGGGCGCCGCGGCGCGGATCGTGACGGAGTAAGACCCGGGTTCGCGCGGTGTAAACACGGTCTCGCCACGGCCATCGGCCCCGGTCTGACCGCGCAGGGTCTCCAGCATCTGCGTCGTCTCGGTGAGCTTGCCCGAGCCTAGCAAGCCCGGCTGCTTGTGCCATTTGTGGAGCGACACCTCGGCGGTGAACGGGACGTTGGGGGCGGGATTGCCGTCGTAGTCAACGGTCGAAACGCGCAGTGCGGCGTTCTCCCCACGCGCGAAGACGTAGCGCGCCGGCTCGGCGTTCACGTAGAACGGACCCGCCGTGGCCAGAAAACTGGTCCAGCCGCTGACGGTGCGCCCGGAGGAGTCCATCACCTCGGCCTGAACACTGTAGGTCTGGTCGTAGGCTTCGAGCGGCGGCTGGAAATCGAGCACGGCCTTGCCGTCGGCCCCCAGTTGGGACTTGCTCGACTTCAACTCCTCGCCCTGGTAGCCTGCGCCGCCATCCGTTTGATCGTCGTCGAGGTCCGTGGACCACGGTGGATACCAGCGAGTGCGGAAGATGTGCCACTCCACGGTACCCGTGCGCACCGGTTCGCCGTAGTAGTAGCGTGCCTCGAGCGTGATGCGCTGCGGCGCGGCTTGCAGAATCCGGGCGTTCGCGGCGGCCAGCCGCAACTCGTACTCCGGCTTGCGGTACTCCTCCACGGCAAAAGTACCGTAAACAGACCGGCTATCCTCCTCGCTCCCGGCCTGTTTCACCTCGACGCCGTAGGTGCCGACGGGCGCGCCGTCCGGCAATCTCAAGTCCGTCGAAACGGTCCCGAAGTCCGACAGCTTCGCGCTGCGGGTCAGAACCTGTTTGCTCTCGGAGTTGGTCACGACGATCTGCACGCCGCGGTCGGGCGGGAGCTGGTAGCCGTCGTCGGCGCTGGTCCTCAGAATGGCCTTCAGATGAACGTCGTGGCCCGGTCTGTAGATGGGCCGGTCGGTGTAGAGCGCTCCCTGCAGCGCGGCTTTATCCGGCTGGACAGGCCAACCCGCGACGCTGATGGCGGCGAAGTCGCCTGAACTGCCCGCCAGCGCCAGGAAGCCGTTTTCCGGCGCATTCGCCAGAGTGAAAGATGCCAGTCCCTCCGGGCTGGTTGTGCGGAGGCCGAGTTCAGCTTTGCTCTTCGGGTCGAACAGGCGCACTGCGACGCCGGGACGCGGCGCGCCGCTGGTGGCATCCACCGCGCGGAGGTCCAGCTTGCCGTGCTCGCCGCGCGCCAGCAGGACCATGCGCGAAGCGAACAGAATCAACTGCGCACGCTTCTTGGCGTCGGTGGCTTCCAGCAGGTACACGCCCGCGTCCGCCAGCGTGACCGGGACCGTGTCGGACTGCCACTGCTCTTTGGTCTTCGGTGCGTTGTACGGCCACACGGCTACCAGCCGCTGCGGGTTCACGAGGGTCACGTTGGCGTAGTAATCGCCGGTGAACTTGCGCGAGCGGCGGATCGCCTCGACGCGCTCCTGGGCCTTTTTCTTCTGCTCGCCTGCGAGCCGCGAGGCGCGGATCACCGCGCGGTGTTCGGCGGTGAATTGCAGGCGCAGCATGTCAAGCAAACTCGCGCGGACACCCCGGCGGAGCGCGTTGAACTGCTCGAGAAACGTCTTCGGTTTCACGGGCGGCTTGAACCAGGCCCCGAAGGAGTTGGGGTCGTCCAGTTGCGAGAACAACGCGATCGGATCCGCCACGCGGTACAGGCGGAACTGAAGCTGGCGGATGTTGGTGCCGTTGAATTGCACCTGCACCGTCTCGCCCGGCCGCACAGACTGGTTCACCGAAAGCTGAAACGAGGTGGACGCGGGGGCGCTGTCCGCGACCGGCTCCATCTGGCCGGGCAGGACAGCCGCCCCCGCGAGCAAGAACACGAGTCTGAGAATTGCGGAGCAGGGTGGGCGCAACATACGACTTAGCCGCCTCCAAGCAACAGATTCCAGCGGTAAACACCGAGAAAATGCGGGTTCCCGCGGACCGGATGCCAGCGCGGCTCCGGGTGGTCCAGCAGTTCGCGGATCGATGGGCGGCGGACTTCCCCGGCCCACTTGCCCTCAGGCCCGGTGTGGTAGACGACGAACGGGCCGGGACTGTTTTCAAGGCGGCTGCGGCCCAGCCAGACCATGCAATGATCGGCGCCCAGCGGCGGCTTCTGGCTCCAGAACAAGACGTCGCCGGGTTGCGCGGCCCGCCACTCGCCTGCGATACGACGGAAGCTGCAGCGCAGCAGGTGCGCCGCGTCTGCAAAGTGCGCCGTCTGGCCGAGGCCCGTCCGCAGCAGCGGGGCGAAGCCCGGGCGCAAGATTTCGGGCAGCGGTGGCAGCGGAGTGGAGAGCCCCAGGGAGCGCGCCCAGTCCGCGGTGTGCGGTGTCAAAGCGTTGCGGTAGGCGAAGCGCACCAGCGCCGAACAATCGCCGACCTCCGTGGGCAAGCCGCCGGGCGGAACGAAGAACAGGGCCTCGGCCAGCCAGGTGAACCAGTCGCAGAAGGCGCGCTGATCCCCCGCCTCGCGCAGGACGGGGAGGGTCGGACCGGCAAGGGCCGCGACGGGCAGCGGCAGCAGGACGGCGAGAGCGCTCCGGCGGCTCAGCATGACAATGCAACGGGACGTCTCGTTATCATAATGCCCCGGGCTCTCCGCGGTATAACGCGTTGCGGGATCGGGCCGCAAGCCGGCACCTGGCAGCAGTTCCCAGAGTGCAGATCACTCGTCCTGAGCATGCGTCCCGCCCTGGAACGGCCGGAAGGGACACCGTCCGTGCAGGCGTTTCGCCGCGGCGACGAAATGAGCCGGACAGCCGGCGTGGCTCAATGGTCGATTTCCCGTGCGAATCAGAGCGCAGTCCGTTAACTTATCTTTAAGAGTGCCAACTGGAGAAGACAACGTCACACTGCGCCGTCTGCTACTCCGCGAGTTAGGAAAGCGGCTTGCGTGGAGCAGCCTCGCCTATGCGCTGATTGCCGCGCTCTCTTCGCTGAAGCTCGAATATCCTGCGCGGGAACTCGGGTTGTGCATGGCGGGCATGCTTTTCATCGTCGGAGTCGCCCGAACTCTGTACTCCCGCCGATTGATCGGCCAGTTGGACATCGACAACAACGGCAAGAAGCTGATTCAGGTCACCGCAACCCAAAGTCTGCTCTTCTGCTTATTCGTCTCCTTCGCAGTGTTCCACGTATGGGGCCGCGTGATTCCGGAGTGCCTGCTGATCGTGGCGGTTACCGGCATATCCAGCGCCAGCGCCACGCTGTTCGCTCCGATTCCCAACCTGGACCGGCTGTGCGTTTCCCTTCAGGTTCTGCCGGCCTACGTGTGGGCCATGTTTGCCATTCCCCGCTACGGTTGGCTGCTGCCATGCCTGATCCTGATCCACGCGGTGGCAATGGCGAAGCTGATCTCGATGAACAGCGAGCATATCCGCGAGATGTTCGTTGCGCAGCTGACTCTGGAGGCGCAGAGCGAGGACTTGCGACTGGCCCGCGACGCCGCGGAAGAGGCCGGATCCGCGAAGATGCGCTTCCTGGCCAATATGAGCCACGAGATTCGGACGCCATTGAACGGCATATTGGGTCTGGTCCAGGTTCTGCGCAACCTTCCCGTCTCAGCCGAACAACGCGAACTGCTGGAGGATATAGCCCTCAGCGGACAGCACCTCACGTCCATCGTGAACGACGTGCTGGACATGGCCAAGGTGTCCTCCGGCAAGCTCTTACCGGAAGAGGTGGAGTTCAATCTGCACGGCCTGATTCACGAACTTGAGTCCCCGGCCGCGGCGCTGGCCGAAGTCCGCCGCCTGCGCTTTGCCGTTGAACTGCCTCCCGATCTACCCAGGCGGGTAAAAGGCGATCCACTGCGAACGCGTCAGGTGGTCTCGAATCTGCTAAGCAACGCAGTGAAGTTCACGCCTGCCGGAGAGGTTCGACTGACAGTGACGTTACCGCAGGCGGGCTGGGTTCGCTTCGAGGTATCCGACACCGGCATCGGCCTGTCTGAGGAGCAGATGGCGAGCCTATTCAAGGAGTTCCACCAGGTGGATTCCTCGACGACCCGGAAGTTCGGCGGAAGCGGGCTAGGGTTGGCGATTTCCCGCCGGCTGGCGGAATTGATGGGTGGACGGTTGTGGGTTGATAGCCATCTGGGGAATGGTTCGAGGTTCTATTTCGAACTGCCGCTGATGGCAGCATCAGCCGAGCGCGAAACGCAGCCGGCCCTGACGCCGCCGCCGTGCCTTCGGGCCGGCCTGCGGGTGCTGGTGGTGGAGGACAACCACATCAACCAGAAAGTGATGTTGAAGCTGATCTCGCAAGCGGGCGCGCGCGTGGAACTCGCCGAGAACGGACAGGTGGCGATCGATCTGCACCAGGCTGATCCCTATGACGTGATTCTGATGGACTGCCAGATGCCCGTTCTGGACGGGTACGCAGCGACGTCGCTGATCCGCGCCCTTCCCGGAAAGCCGTCCCAAGTACCGATCATCGGGGTGACGGCCAACGCGTTCGCGGAGGATCGGGAGCGTTGTCTGCATGCCGGAATGAACGGCTACGTGGCCAAGCCGTTGAGCCGCGACGCATTGCTGGCGGCATTGTCGCAGGCGCTGCTGACAGGGCGGACTTGAACTGAACATCAAAAAGGCGGGCTCTGGAGAGCCCACGCGGCGCTGGAGCGCCGCCCCACGCCGGACGGCGACTTGCGCCATAGCCCCATTCCCGATAAGTTTATAGGTAAATACGGATTCTCATGAAAGCCAGCAACAGCTTGTGGAATGCTCGGATCGCAGGCGCGATCGAGCCCGGCCTGGCCTCGGAAATCGACGCTTTTGAAAACGAGATTGCCCTCAAAAAGCAGGGTAAGATCGAGGACAAGATCTTCGCCGAGACACGCCTGCGGCGCGGCGCATACGGCCAGCGATACGACAACGGACAACGCCACGACGGCATCGAGAGCCGCAAGCTCGCCTACCCCCAGCCCGGCCTGACCAAAGGGCCGAACACGCTGTGGGACGCGCCGGGGATGCAGCGCATCAAGATCCCCTTCGGCGGCATGAACGCGGCGCAACTCGAAGTGATGGCGGAACTCGCCGAGGAGTATTCGGACGGCATCGCGCACGTCACCACGCGCCAGGATTTCCAGCTGCATTACGTCCACATCGAGGACGCCCCCAGCCTGATGCGGCGTCTGGCAGCCGTGGGCATCACCACGCGCGAAGCCTGCGGCAACACCGTTCGCAACGTGACCGCCTGCCCGCTGGCCGGCGTTTGCCGGGGTCAGGCGTTCGATGTCACCCCATATGCCAGGGCGTTCGCCAGCTTCATGCTCGGGCACCCCGACGCGCAGGACTTCGGGCGCAAGTTCAAGGCGGCCTTCTCGGGCTGCGCGGACGAGCCGTGCTCGCTGGTTCGCATCCACGACCTGGGCTGCGTCGCGCAGACCCGCGTGGTGGACGGCAAGACCGAGCGCGGCTTCAGCGTCTATGTCGGAGGCGGGCTCGGCACGGTGCCGTATCAGGCCAAACTGTTCGACGAGTTCCTGCCGGAAGCCGAATTGCTGCCGCTGGGCCAGGCCATGGCGCGCGTATTCGCCCGACTGGGCGAGAAGAAGAACCGCAACACGGCGCGCATGAAGTTCCTGGTGGTGAAACTGGGGCTGGAAGAGTTCAAACGGCTGGTGCTGGAGGAGCGCGCCAGGCTGCCTTTCGACCCGCGCTGGACGGCGTATCTGGCGGAAATCGAGAAGGAACAGGAGACGCCCAGCCGGCCGCCCGGCCTGCTGCAGATCACCGCACCGGAGCCGGCGGACCAGCGCGAGTGGCGCGGCAGCAACGTGTACCCGCAGCGCCAGGCCGGCTACGCGACGGTGACGGTGGCCCTGCCGCTGGGCGACATCACGGCCGACCAATTGCGCGCGCTGGCGGACATGGCCCGCAAGTACGTCAACGAGACCGTGCGGACGACGGTGGAACAGAACATCGTTTTGCGCTGGGTGAGCGAATCCGATCTGCCGGCGCTGTACGCCGACCTGCAGCGCGCCGGGTTGAATCAGGCGGGCGCGGGGACCATTCTCGACCCGACCTCCTGCCCCGGCACGGACACGTGCAAGCTGGGGATTTCGTCCTCGCGCGGACTGGCCGGGGAGCTGCGGATGAGACTCGCGGAGAGTGCCATTTCGCGCGACGATGCCACCCGCGGGCTGCGGATCAAGGTCAGCGGCTGCTTCAACTCCTGCGGGCAACACCACGTGGCGGACATCGGTTTCTACGGCGTCAGCCGCAACAAAGGCGGGTTCGCCGCGCCGCACTTCCAGGTATTGCTGGGCGGGCAGTGGAACGAAAATGGCGGTGCCTACGGACTGGCCATTGGCGCAGTCCCGTCCAAGCGCGTTCCCGAGACCGTGGAGCGCATCACCAGCCGCTATCGGGAGGGACGCCAGGCAGGCGAGACGTTCCAGGGCTTCATCCGACGCATAGGCAAGGCCGCCTGCAAGCAGATGCTCGAGGATCTGATGACGCTGCCCACGCACGCCGAGGACGCCTCGTTCTACACCGACTGGCACGACGTGCGGGAGTACACGCTGGGCGATCTGGGGATCGGAGAGTGCGCCGGGGAGGTGGTCTCCCCGCTGGAATTCCAGCTGACGGCGAGCGAGCGTGAGGCGTTCGAGGCGCAGTTGGCGCTGGAGAAGGGCGACGTTGCGAAGGCGTCGAAACTGGCCTACGAAGCGATGCTGCGCGGGGCCACCGCGTTGCTCACGTGGCGGCAAGTGTTTTTCGTGAACTCGCCCGACGGCGTGGTGGAAACGTTCCGCAAGGAGTTCTACGACACGCAACTGTTCTTCGACCCGTTTGCCGGAGGCAAGTTCGCGCAATACTTCTTCCGGGCGCACGAGTTGGTGGCTGAGGAACGCACGGCGGATTCGGCCACGCGGTTGATCGAAGAGGCGCAGTTGTTCATCGAGGCCTGCCACAGTTGCACGATCCGGGAAGCGGCGCGGCTGCAGGCGGCGAAGGCATAGCATGGAACACGTAAGCATCAAGATCTTCGCCACGGCGGATAGTTCGCCCGTGGCGATCGCCGACGCGATCCCGGTGTTCCACCGCTGGATTCAGGCCCGCGATCTGCCGGAACTGGCGATCGACGTCGCCGACTATTCGCACGTGCCGGCCGGGCCGGGCGTGCTTTTAATCGGGCACGAGGCGAATTATGCGTTAGACAATGCGCACGACCGTCCCGGTTTCCTGTATAGCCGCAAAGCGGCGGACGGGGTAAGCCTGCAGTACGTCTACGACTCGGCACTCCGCGGCAGCCGACGCCTGGAAGCCGAGCCCGAATACCAAGGCAAACTCAAATTCGATCCCAAGGAATTGGAGATCACGCTGAATGACCGGCTGCTCTATCCAAACACGGAAGCGGGCTGGCTGAGCGTCGAACCGGCGTTGAGGGCGTTTCTCGATGGACTTTACGGCACTGGAGCGTACAACATCACGCGCGCGGCCGATCCTCGCGAACGGCTGAGCGTGGTGGTCTCCGCAGCCTGACCGCATTGAACTTGGGACGGCGCTCAAGCGCCCCGTGGGCTCTCCATAGCCCGCATTAACTGTTTTCCAGAACGGGCGCCGGAGTGCCCACGCGGCTCGGGAGAGCCGCCCCACCCACCTGAATCTTGAATCTATATTACGTTGAGCGACATTGATATAATTAGGAACAAAGACATGCAAGGAGTTCGCGCCCATGCTGGCCGCCTGGTCAACACCTGAACCGCAGGACGGCGATTCACTGCTGGATCAAATAGGCAATACGCCCCTGGTTCGGCTGAGCCGGTCGGTCGCCGACCTGCCCGGCATCGAGATCTGGTTGAAACTGGAGTTCTTCAATCCCGGCGGCTCCGTGAAAGACCGGGCGGCGCGGGGCATCATCCTGGACGCCGAGCGCAGCGGACGCCTCTCCCAAGACAAGATCATCCTAGACGCGACGAGTGGGAACACGGGCATCGCGTATGCGACCATAGCCGCCGCACGCGGTTACAAGGTCAAGTTGTACCTGCCCGCCAATGCGAGCCGCGAGCGCAAGCAGATTCTGAAGGCGCTCGGAGCGGAGTTGGTGCTGACCGATCCTGGCGAGGGCTCCGACGGCGCGTTCCGGCGTGTACGCGAGATCAACGCCTCCGACCCGGATCTCTATTTCTACGCCGACCAGTACAACAATCCGGCCAACTGGCAAGCGCATTTCCACACCACCGCACCCGAGATCCTGGACCAGACCGAGGGCCGCCTGACGCACTTCGTCGCTCTGATGGGTACCACGGGTACGTTCACCGGCACCAGCCGGCGGCTGAAGCGGGACCTGCCACGCGTCGAATGCTGGTCGGCTCAACCCGCCACGGCGTTCCACGGCATTGAGGGAACCAAGCACCTGCCCACGGCAATCATCCCGGGCATCTACGACGAGTCGGTGAGCGACGGGAACCTGTGGATCGAGACCGAAGACTGCCACGCAATGGCCCGCAAACTGGCCCGCGAGGAGGGCTTGCTGGTGGGCATTTCGGCCGCCGGCAACGTCGTGGCAGCGCGACGACTGGGCGAGCGCCTGGTGCGCGAAGGGCGCAGCGGCGTAGTCGTCACCATCGCCTGCGACAGCGCGGCCAAGTATATGAGCGAGGAGTTTTGGCATGATCCGGATTGAAGCGGGTGCCTGGGCCGTCATGCTCGAGCACGCCTACAGCGCCTACCCGCGCGAGTGCTGCGGGATTTTGTTGGGCGCAGAAAACCCGGGCGGCGAGCGCGTGGTCTCGGCGGCATTTCCGTGCCGCAACGCCTATGAGGGCGACCAGAGCGACCGCTTCCAGATCGACCCCCGCGATCAAGTGAGAGCCAACCTGAAGTGTCGCGCAGAAGATATTGATATTATTGGTTTTTTTCATTCTCATCCAGACTGCGACGCGTACTTCTCGGCCACCGACTTGAAGAACTCCTGGCCCTGGTATTCGAACATAGTCCTGTCGATCCGGCAGGGTGCATTCGCCGGCGCAGGGTCCTTTCGTGCGAACGACGACCAGTCGCAGTCTGAAACTGAAGAGCTAACCTACCCATCCGCATTGCCCGCCCCGGCCGCCGACGTGGCTGAAACCGCCCCTGGCGTCGAGTCTCCTTCCTGAAGGAGCCAGCGCGGCCCACTTGAATTCCGATTTGGAGTAACCGAACACAATGGCAAAAGTCCTGATCCCCACCCCGCTCCGGCAGTATGCCGGCAACCAGAAAGAAGTCGATATCGCCGGAGCGACGGTGGGTGAAATCCTCACCTCACTCACGTCCGAGTTCGCCGACCTACGCAAACATCTCTATACGGATGAAGGCAAACTGAGGAGTTTCGTCAACGTTTACCTGAACGACGAAGACGTGCGCTACCTGGACAAAGACAAGACGGCTGCGGCCCCCGGCGACACCCTCTCCATCGTCCCCAGCATTGCGGGAGGCGGGCGTTGAGTACAGTCACGACAGCGCCGGCCACACTCACGAGCGAGGAACTGCAGCGCTACAGCCGCCACCTGATCCTGCCCGAAGTCGGGCCGGAAGGGCAACTCAAGCTGAAGCAAGCCAAAGTGCTGCTGGTCGGGACGGGCGGCCTGGGCGCACCCATGGCTTTGTACCTATCCGCCGCGGGCGTAGGCACACTCGGGCTGGTGGATTTCGACGTCGTAGATCGCTCGAACTTACAGCGGCAAGTGATTCACGGCACAAGCGATATCGGTCGCAAGAAGATCGATTCCGCCGCTGCCTCCATCGCCGAAATCAACCCGAACGTGAAGGTCGTCAAGCACGAAGTCGCGCTCAGTAGCGAGAACGCGCTGGACATTCTGAAGGACTACGACATCGTCGCCGACGGCACCGACAACTTCCCGACCCGTTATCTGGTGAACGACGCTTGCGTACTGCTGCGCAAGCCGAACGTCTACGGCAGCATCTTCCGCTTTGAGGGGCAGGCTTCGGTCTTCGCCACGGAGGACGCACCTTGCTACCGTTGCCTTTACCCCGAGCCGCCACCGCCGGGGTTGGTGCCGAGTTGCGCCGAAGGCGGCGTGCTGGGCATCCTACCGGGCGTCGTAGGACTGATCCAGGCGACTGAAGTGGTGAAACTGATCCTCGGACAGGGCGAGCCGCTCAAGGGCCGCCTGCTGCTGTACGACGCGCTAGCCATGCGCTTCCGCGAGTTGAAACTACGCAAGAACCCGGAGTGCCCGGTTTGCGGCGAACATCCGACTGTCACCAAACTGATCGATTATCATCAGTTCTGCGGAGTACCCAAATCCACGGAGGTTCCCCAGGTGGCATCAGGCGATATCAGCCCGGTTGAAGTGAAGGCGCGGCTCGACCGCGGTGAAGATTTTCAGTTGATTGACGTGCGCGAAGTGTTCGAACACCAGATCTGCAACATCCCGCAAGCCAAGCTGATCCCGCTGGGCGAGTTGCCGAAGCGGCTGAGCGAGATCGACCCCGCGCGCGAGGTCGTGGTCCACTGCAAGATGGGTGGGCGTAGCGCCAAGGCGGCCGATCTGCTGCGCGCGAACGGCTACACCAAGGTGCTCAACATGACGGGCGGCATCCTCGCCTGGAGCGACAAGGTGGACCCCAAAGTCCCCAAGTATTAGGCGGACAGGCGGGGCAGCGGGACCGCGGCCAAGAGCGTTCCCGCGCCCGTATGCGGGGTCTGGAGGCTCCGCGCGGCTCTGGAGAGCCGCCCCACCTACGGCAATTGCTTGACGCGGATATTGCGGAACTCGACGAGGCTGCCGTGGCCCAGGAAGCCGATGTGGCCGCTGCGGCGTGCCAGACCGGGGTGGTGCTCAAGGACGGCCGGTTCTTTCACCATGTCGAGATCGGCGTCCAGGATAATCACGCCGTTGAGCGTCACTTTAATGCGGCGGCCGTTCGCGACGATCTCTTCCTCATTCCACTCGCCTAGCGGCTTGCGGAAGCCGGTACGGGCGGGAATCGCGTCGTAGACGGAGCCGTGATACTGCTCCGGCCGGATCTGACCTTTGTACATCTTGTCGCCGTCGTCGAGGATCTGGACCTCCATGCCTTGATAGGCGGCATCCCCCTCAAACGGCGCACGAATCCCCACGCCGTTGTTGGCGCCTGCCGTCAACAGGAACTCGAAGCGAAACGCAAAATTGGCGTATTCTCTTTCCGTAAAGAGGTTGCCGCCGCCATCGGCCGGGCAGACGATCTTGCCGTCCTGCACGACGTAGCCGGGGCCGTGACCGCCGACGAGTTTCCATCCGTTCAGAGTCTTGCCGTCGAATAGGGGTTTGAAGCCGGCCTCGTCAGCCCCGGAAACGAACTGGAGGGTGAGAGCCAGCGCAGCGATGAGCTTGTACATATGATCGAGTCTACCTCGGCACGGAAGTCGCGACGCCACTCGACCGACCGCTGCTAGAATTGCCTGAACGGAGGGTGCAATGGGAACCCGGATTTCGCCCATGCTGGCGGTCGGCGACGGTCGCGCCGCCATCGAGTTCTACAAAACCGCGTTTGGGGCGACGCTGCTGTGGGACCTGGAGGGACAGGTCGCCGGACTCGAAATCGACGGCGAGCCGTTCTTCCTGGCGCAGGAATCGCCTGAATTTGGCACACGCGGGCCAGCCTCGGTGGGCTTCACCACCGTCAGGATCGAACTGTTCGTGGACGACCCCGTCGAGGTGCACCGGCGCGCCGTGGCAGCGGGAGCCACCGTGAAGGACCCAGTCGTCGAACATACGCACCCGACCGTCGGCCCGCGTCCAATCAAGCGCATGCTGCAGGGTGCGGTAATCGACCCGTTCGGCCACATGTGGCTGGTGGGGAAGTTCCTGGAGTAGGCCGGGCAAGAGGGCCGCGCAGTACGGCTGCGCTACCCGACTGGGGCAGTGTAAGCCGAGGTCGTAGTCCGTGTGTGGTTGGCTGGCCGCAGCTTGCAATCCAGGAATTCTTCCGGGTCGATTGAAATATTTGATTGGACCGAACAGTCAGGTTACCGCTAAACTTCAACCTTCAGTCAAGTAAAGCCGTTCCCTGCCCGGTCTGCAGGAGCCCCGCTTCTATTTCCAACTTCTGGAGTTTGGCAAAGATGCAGAGTGCCCCGAGCAGCGAGACCCCACAGAATTGCATTCCCACCGGGAGTCGGCAGCCCACGTTGTCGAATTGGGCAAGGCGGAAAACTGTGGTGGTGCTTCGATATTCATGCCTGCCCGGGCGCTCGCAGTGCCGAAAGCCCAGCGTGTGAATGAATGCAACCCACGGAAGCCCCAAACACTTATGACAAAATACAAACTCGAATACATCTGGCTGGACGGCAAACATCCCGTTCCCGACCTGCGCGGCAAGAGCCTGCTCAAGGAATTCAAGACTCCTCCGACACTTGCCGATCTACCCAATTGGGGTTTTGACGGCAGTTCCACCATGCAGGCCGAAGGCAAGAGTTCCGACTGCGTGCTAAAACCCGTCGCTCTGTATCCAGATGGAAGCCGCAAAGACGCCTATATCGTCCTGAGCGAAGTGATGCACGCCGATGGCACTCCGCATTCCACCAACGCACGCGCCACCATCGAGAACGACCCCGACCTGTGGATTGGTCTTGAACAGGAATACTTTTTGTATCAAGGCGGGCGACCGCTCGGCTTCCCGGAAAACGGCTATCCAAGCACTCCGCAAGGCCCGTACTACTGTGGCGTCGGCTACAAGAACATGGGCAGCCTGGCCCGTAAGATCGTGGAAGAACACTGGGACTTGTGTCTGACCGCGGGTATCAATCACGAAGGCATCAACGCGGAAGTCGCTAAAGGCCAGTGGGAATTCCAGATCTTCGCCAAAGGCTCTACCAAAGCCGCCGACGACACGTGGGCCGCTCGTTATTTGCTTTTGCGACTCTGCGAGAAATACGAAGTGGACGTCGTGTTGCACTGCAAACCCATCAAGGGCGACTGGAATGGATCCGGCATGCACTGCAACTTCTCGTATAAGTACTTGCGTGAAGTGGGCGGCAAGGAGTACTTCGAAGCTCTCATGGCGGCATTCTCCGCGAACGTCGCCGAACACATCGCCGTGTATGGCCCGGACAACCATTTGCGCCTGACGGGCCTGCACGAGACGCAAGCCATCGACAAGTTCAGCTACGGTCTTTCCGATCGCGGCGCTTCGATCCGGATGCCCGTTAACTTCATCAAGAACGGGTATAGGGGCTATCTGGAAGATCGACGTCCGAACTCCGAAGGCGATCCTTACCAGATCGTCTCGCGCATCCTGAAGACGATCAACAGCGTCCCGCAGCCCGGAACCAGCGACGCGCCACTGACAAAATCGGCGGCGGCATAGCCCCCGCTACCAAGCCGCCGTGCGGCGCGGAAGGCGGATAAGAGCCCTCCACGCCGCTATGCCTTTTACAACAGCGGCGCTTTATTCCCCGGCAACAGCGCTTCCCGCATCAGCTTCAGCGGCAGCGGCCCCTGCCGCAGGAACTCGTCGTGGAAGCCGCGCAGCGAGTAGCTCGACTTATTCGCCAATTGGTAATCGGCGCGCAGTTTGTAGATCATCAGCTTGCCGAGCGTGTAGTACAGATAGGTCGGGTTATACGCGCCGCGGCGCGATTCTTCAAACGCGTTAGCAGGCTCCTGGAAGCCTTTCTCTACGAAAAGCTTCTGCCCCTGCTCCACCGTCCAACCCTGAGTGTGCAGCATGATGCCGTTGACGTAGCGGCAGTCTCGTAGCAGTGCCTCGGACAGCTGCGCCAGATGGATCTTGGGGTCGCCGCCCCCATAGCCTTCCTCCAGCAGCATCTGCTCGGTGTAATGCGCCCAACCTTCCACGTTGGAGCCCGGACCGCTGAGCTTGCGCACCTTGGACGGGAACTCCTTGGCCCACAGGAACTGCGTGTAGTGGCCGGGGAAGGCCTCGTGAATGGTGATCATCTGCATCACGAACTTGTTGTACAGGCGCAGGTGTTCTTCTTTGTGCTTGGCATCCCACTCGTGCTCGGGCGGGGTGATGTAGTAGAACGCTTCGGTCGCCTTGGTCTCGTAAGCACCGGGCGTATCCATGGAGGCGAAGCTGCCGACGCGCGCGTAGGGCGGGGTCTCTTCGATCTTCGGGCGCACCTCGGAGGGGATGGTCACGATGCGGTGTTCCAGCAGGAAGGCACGGATGCCCTCGACAGTGCGGCGGGCGGCGGGCAGCAGGTCGGCTTCCGTCGGATGCTCGTTCTCCAGCGACTTCATGACGTCGGCCGGCGCAAGTTTCGGGTTGATCTGCTTCGCAGTCTCGACGAAGGCCCGGTAGTCCTTGTCGAGGTTGGCCTGACCGACCGCGAGCAACTTGTCCAAGGGCAGATCGACCATCTCCTCGTACAGCATTTTCTTCGCGAAATTCTCCGCGCCGATGGCGTAAGCGCCCTTGGAACGCGGCAGCAGATCGGCCTTCAACCACTGGGCGGCATCCTGCATGGCGAGCGTGGCGGCGTCATCCGCCTTCTGGAAATCCGCCAGCGCCTGAGCATCGCCGGCGGCTGCGTCCTTGGCCCACCTGGCGACGTCGCCTTTCAGGAATCCGACCGAGCCGCTGGCCACGCGAATCGCGAGGTCGGTGAACTCCTTAGGCGGGTTCTGCACATTGGCTTGCATCGCCGCGACCAGAGCGGGTGCGCCGGCCAGACGCGCGGTCACGGCCTGCAAACGTTCCTTCGCGGGGGCGAACTCGCGTTTCATGATCAGATCGACGGCGTTGCCGGAGGATCCGACGTAGTCGATCGGATTGCGTTTCCAGGTCTCCAGCGTTTTGAGGTCGAGCAATTCGGCATCAATCGAGTTACGGAGGACTTGCAGGTCGGTTGCTTCCTGGGGTTTCAACACGGCGGGTTGAAATGCTTCGACTCTCAACTTCTGAGCTTCGAGCGTGGCGATCCGCTTCTGATAAGCAGCGGCGGAGCGATCTTCGCTCTGCTTGTCATACTGGTGGAACCCCGCAGCCGTGCCGGCCGAAGGGCTCCAGGCAAAGGCGGAATCGTAGTATTCGTCCACGAAGGCCGATAGATTCGGTAGCTCTGTTTTCTTCATACAGCCCGTAAGGCCCAAGGCCAGCAGGAGGCCCGAAGCGAGCCTCGGCGAAGGATTGCGCATATTCAAGAGCGTAGCAGGAGCGGCCAACGCTCTCGACCTGTGGGCGGTGCGATGCTGGTGGGAGAGAGCTATCGATGACTTGCCGCAAGTGCAAGCTCCCGATGGAGGAGCTGAAGGGCCACCTGTTCCACAAGCAGCGGAAGTGGCGCTGTGCCGAGTGCTCCGCGATCCGTATGCAGAAGCCGCGGAAGCCTCGGGGCCGGCGGCGCGCACCTCTGCCCGCCGCGTCGGTTTGAGTCGAATTCGCCGGGAAGGCGGACTGGGACTGAAGGGCGCAGCCGGAGTCTTTGACCGCCCATTCATGCAAGTGGCTGAATCGTAAAGAGGATCTGTCCAAAGAGCCGCAGGCCGGACTGTTATTGAATTTCGGCGAAGGAGTCGCGGCGACTGCTATTCTTTCCTTTTCATCCTCTTACTGCATGCCTCATCTTGAACTCTGGC
This sequence comes from uncultured Acidobacteriia bacterium, assembly GCA_903909435.1. Classification (GTDB taxonomy): domain Bacteria; phylum Acidobacteriota; class Terriglobia; order Bryobacterales; family Bryobacteraceae; genus CAIVVT01. The sequence continues at coordinate 92,728 of CAIVVT010000299.1, forward strand.
AGTGGGCACTAGGGCTCCTGGTTGCGCTGCTGACCGGCATCGCGAAGACCGGAGTCCCGGGGCTCGGCATCCTGATCGTCCCGCTCATGGTTCTGGCTGTCGGCGACGCGCGCCTGTCGGCGGGTTGGCTGCTGCCCATGCTGTGCACGGCCGACATCTTCGCGGTGATTTACTGGCGCCGCCATGCCGCCGCGTGGCGCCTGTTCCGGCTCGCTCCCTGGGTGGTGGTGGGCATGGTTGGCGGCTCCTTCGCGCTTAGGCTCGACGAGCACACCATCCGTCCGCTGGTCGGTGCCATCGTGCTGATCATGCTGGGCGTGCACCTCTGGCGCCGGTACGCCGCACGGTTGAACACAGAGGTCGGCCAGCCCGCCCTTTACGGCGCTACGGCCGGCTTCGCCACCACGGTCGCCAATGCGGCCGGCCCGGTGATGAGTCTGTACCTGCTCGGCAAGCGACTGCCTAAAGAGGAGTTTGTAGCGACGGGCGCATGGTTCTTCTTCGTCATCAACCTAGTGAAACTTCCGATCTACGGCTGGAATGGCTTATTGACGCGGCATGGACTGGCCTTCGACCTGGCGATGGTCCCCGCAGTCGTGATTGGAGCGGTGGCTGGCCGCAAGATTGTCGATATCCTTTCCCCCCGCCTCTTTGAAACTTTAGTCCTAGTACTTACCGCCCTTTCAACACTCCTGTTGTTCAGGTGACCGCGCCAAAAGGTCACAAAATGCGCCGAAATCTCGTGAAACTGAGGTGCGAGTGCGCGCATACTGTATATTCAGGACTGATTACCCGACACCTATGAATATTCTGGATGGACTTATGGGCGAGCACGCGGCCATGCTCACGCTCTTCGAGCATCTGGAACAGGGCATGGCGCACATGGACCTGCGGAGACTGCACGAGTCGGGGGCGACCGCGGAACGTTTGGTGATGGTCCATTCGATCGCGGAAGACAGGCACTTGTTCGACGCCCTGCCTAGCGCCGAGGGCGGTCTCCAGGAGTCGCTTTCGGCGATGCAGTCTGAGCATAAACACCTGGCGCACGAATTCGACCAACTTCGCGCGACCACCAACGAAGCGGCGGCGCGCGGATGCCTGCAGAGGATCTTCGATAACGTGCGCGAGCATTTTGGAGTTGAGGAGCGTGTGCTGTTCCCCGTCCTCGCGCGCCAGGTCGACAGGGAGAGGCTCGAAGAATTGGGCTCCGCCTGGAAGCGGCGCCGCATGCGGGAGAGCCTGCCTTAGCCGAACGCCGGAGGGATAAATGCCGAAGATCCCTAACTCTTTTCGTTCCGCGAAGCATTCAAAGCTGAATTCAGGGCCGTCCTGTGACAGGATGATATGGACCAATCCGCCCCCGTTCGCCGGCATCAGTGTGCCAGCGGTCCGATTCAAACCGGTACTGCGGGTGGCCAGACTCCGGTGGGGGTAGAATCTCATCGGGGACGATCCCGGGGCGCCAGGGGTCAGGTGTGCAGGAATTATAAATTCGGTCGGTGTAAGGAGACGTTTTACATGACAACGTTTGCAGCGGTTCTCCGGAGTGCCAGCTTGATTCTGCTTTTGGGCGGACTGGCCCTCGCACAGGATGCGATGGCAATTCTTAAGAGTGTGGGCGAGACATATTCAGCCTTGAAGAGTTACGAATTCCAGGGCGTGACCACGACCGCGACTCAGACCGGAAAGAATCTCTCCAACACGGAGGAGAGTTTCACCGTGGTCTTCTCCGCGCCCGACCAGTTTATGGTTGAGATGCGCTACCCCGGGCAAGGGAGTTGGACGCGGGCGTCTAACGGCAAGCTGACCACCGAAGTCAGAACCGCATCCAAAGAATTCTCTCAGCAAGCGACCACGCCCTATGACATCCGCATGCTCGACAGTTCCCCCATCGGCCACTTTTACTCGATGGATACGGGCAACAAGGTGGCCACTGTCGAAGGCTCCGAGAAGGTCAGCCTGGACGGGCAGGAAGCGGACTGCTGGATTGTTCAGACCGACAGGGAAATGGGCATGCTGCCCGAAGGCGTGAAGCGCCTGCCTACGAAGTTGTGGGTGGACAAAGCGCGCTTCCTGGTGCTGAAACAGATCTCGGGAACCGAGTCTGTCGCCACGGGCCCCAAGGCGACTAAGAACGTGCGGACCATGCTCATCACGCACGCTCAACTGAGCCCGGCCATCCAGCCGGACACATTTGTCCCCGCCAAGTCGTCGAAGAAGAAGTAGGCTCGGCACCCGCAGCGAGGACGTCTCCCTGCCAGACGGACCGATTCGTCTGCACGGATCGGCGCTCGGTTCACGGCGTAGGAGCGTCCAGGGTTGTCTAGTCGGCGCTCAACGCGACCTTCAGCGCGTCCTCCAACTCGTACACTTTGTCATCAAGATCGCGCGTCGGCACACCGGCCGCTTTGGCCGCCTCCAATTTGCGCCTGGCCGTTAGAAGGCGCTTCTGCAGCCCCGCCGTCTTGCGGTCCGTCTTCGCCGGGACCACCAACTTCTTGTCCGGCACTGCGGGCGCTGCCGCTTTCTTACTCTCGGCAACCGCCGGCTTAGCCGCAGGTTTCGCCGCGCCGGCAGCTTGTTTCCTGGCCTTCCCGGGCTTGTAACGGAAAGAGGTGACCAGCGGTGGCGGCTTGAGCACACCGCCGAAATCCGAGTGGTACTCTTCGGCCACTTTCACGGCGTCCAGGAGCAGGTCGCGGAACCTGGTCTCCATTGCGACTTTCGCTTTGGTTCGCAGGTCTTCACCCTGCAATTTCCACTTCTGGTACTCAGTGATGACATCTGGCATGGGGCTGTTGATCCTGCTGAGGAGACGCTACCACATCGCACCCCTCTGCAGCGATATGATGCTCGTGCGGCAAGACGATCGATGGAACGCACTCTCATCGCGGCGCAGCGAGCCGGCGGAGTTCAAACCCTGAATTCCAACCAAGGAGTCCGACGTGATCACTGACAGAAGGCTCTTCCTGAAGGCCGGCGCGGCGGTGCTTCCATCCCGGTTCGCGTTCGCCACTCCCTCGGACAAGAAGGTGAGAATCGGGATCGTGGGTGGCGGTTTCGGCTCCGACTTCCACTTCCACGAACATCCCAACTGCGTCGTCGCGGCAGTGAGCGACCTGCGGCCGGACCGGCGCAATCACCTGATGCAGGTCTACCGCTGTTCGCAGTCCTATGACTCGCTGGAAAAGCTACTCCTCGACAAGAGCATCGACGCCGTCTTCTGCGCAACGCCCGCGCCGCTGCACCTGGACCACGTCAGCAAGACGCTCCAGGCCGGCAAGCACGTGATGAGCGCCGTTCCGGCCGTCGTGGGCACCCTCGACGACTGCCGGAAACTGCTGGAAGTAGTCAAAGCATCGGGGCTGAACTACATGATGGCGGAGACCAGCTACTACCACCAGGGCGTCATCACGGCCCGCCGTTTTCAGCAAGAGCAGAAGTTCGGCCGCATTTTCAGCGCCGAGGCGGAGTACCACCACCCGGGCCTCGAGAGCCTGTACTTCGACGCGGCGGGCAATCGGACCTGGCGCTACGGGCTCGCTCCCATGCACTACCCGACCCATTGCACGGCCATGCTGCTGGGTGTCACCGGCGAGCGGCTCACGCAGGTAAGTTGCATCGGCTGGGGCGACGACGATCCGATTCTAAGAGACAACGTCTACAAAAACCCGTTCTGGGGAGAGACCGCGCTTTTCAAGACGAACCGTGGGACCGCGTTCCGGGTGCAAGTCTACTGGCGCGGAGCCGTGCGCGGCACCGAGCGCGGTCAATGGCTCGGGACGCGCATGAGCATGTTCCTGCCGCACCCCAACGGCCTGGGTCCTATCCTCATTCGGGAGACCGCGACGCAGGAAAAAGACAACGGCGGCTTTGTTCGCCGGGCCTCGGAACTGGAGAACTACAAGCAGCCTCGCTGGTGGGCGACGCCGCTACTGCCCGAGGCCATGCGGCACGACAGCGGTCACGAAGGCTCGCATACCTTCCTGGCCGACGAGTTCATTCAATCCATTCTGGAGCACCGCCGCCCGGCCGTGGACGTGAACGAGGCTGTGGCCTATACCGCGCCCGGCATCGTCGCCCACGACTCCGCCCTGCGCGGCGGCGAGTTGCTTAGAGTGCCGCAATTCGCGAAGGTTTGAACTCCGCTTCCAGGCGTCTGCCGGGATGCGATAGGATCGTCGGGGCTGGCGGTTTCGCCGGCGGAATGCGCACCGAGGTACTGATTATGCAATCATCCGTTCGACGTCCACTCAGTGGCGGATTCGCCATCCTATGCGCGACACTGCTGGGCATGCACGCCCAGACGGCTGAGCCGCTGCGCAGTCCCCAGGTGAAAACGCCGGACGGTATTCTGGAAGGCGTCATCAGCGCCGATGGCAAGGTCCGCACCTTCAAGGGCGTTCCGTACGCCGCGCCGCCCGTGGGCGGCCTGCGCTGGAAAGCGCCTCAGCCCGTCCAGCCCTGGACCGGAGTCCGCCAAGCGGCCGGGTACGGGCCGCGCTGCATGCAGGCCCGCATCTACGACGACATGGTGTTCCACGACGCCGGCCCGAGCGAGGACTGCCTCTACCTGAACTTGTGGATGCCGGCGGAACCTGATAAGAAGAAACTGCCGGTGATGGTCTGGATCCACGGCGGAGGATTCATCGCGGGTGCCACATCCGAACCTCGCCAGGACGGCGGGAACCTCTCCAAGCGCGGGGTGCTGGTGGTCAGCATGAACTACCGCATGGGCATCTTCGGCTTCTTCTCGCACGAGGAACTGGACAAGGAATCGGGGCGCAACGCCTCGGGCAATTACGGACTGCTCGATCAGGTCGCAGCGCTCCAGTGGGTGCAGCGGAACATAGCGCTGTTTGGCGGCGATCCGGCGAACGTGACGATTTTTGGCGAATCGGCGGGTTCCTTCTCAGTCAGCGCGCTGATGGCATCGCCGCTCGCGCGAGGCCTTTTCCAGCGCGCCATTGGCGAGAGCGGGGCGTACTTCGGGACCACGCTCGAATTAGTGCCTAGAGAGCAGTCGGAGAAAATCCAGCTTGACTTCGCCAGGACGGCGCTCGGCGTGACCTCACTCGAAGCCCTCCGCTCGAAGCCTGCCTCGGAGCTTCTGGAAACCTCGACCAAACAGCAGAAGGTCTCGTTCGAGCCGAACATCGACGGCTACTTCCTGGTGGAAGACGTTTACACGACCTTCGCCAAAGGACGTCAGCACAAGGTGCCGCTGCTGGCCGGGTGGAACGCCAATGAAGGCGATTTCCATGCGTTTTTCGAGAAGGATGAAGCGACCGCGAAGAACTACGTGGCCCGCGCCAAGACCACGTTCGGGGACAAGGCCGGAGCCTTCTTGAAGGTCTATCCCGGCGGGACAGACGCGGAGGCCAAGAGTTCGGCGCAGGACCTCACGGGCGACCAGTTCATCGCCTACTCGACGTGGAAGTGGATTGAGATGCACCAGGCAACAGGGCAATTGCCAATCTACCGCTACCAGTTCGATCAGGCTCCGCCCGCGGCCGGTGGGGGCCCTGGTCCGGGAGGGGCCTACCATTCAGCCGAGATTGAGTTCGTCTTCAACGTGCTACCTTCCAAGCCGCTCCCGTGGAGCCAGGACGACAAGAAACTGTCAGACCTCATGTCCGTCTACTGGTCGAACTTCGCCAAGCATGGCGATCCGAACGGCCCCGGCCTGCCGCAATGGCCGGTATTTGGCAAGTCAGGCGGCTATCCCGTGATGCACCTGAGCACAAATTCGCACGTCGAACCCGAGCAGCATCGTAACCGTTACGAGTTTCTAGACACCCTGCGGAAGTAGCCGGCAGGCAGGGAAGCTCCGTGCCGGAGCGCATGGGGGCACGCTTTGGTTTCGGCTGGCGCCGTCAAGAATCAGGAACTATCCGGTCCGTACCTGCGTACACCGAATTGAGTAAGCCGCCATGACTCTGAATCCGCGCCCGCCATTTTTCGATCGGCTGTTCGGTCCCGGTACCACGGAAGCCTGTTGCCAGAAGGCCGCCTGGGACGCCCAAAAGGTGGCCTGGAAGGCGCAGCGCCACGCTCAACGTATCGCCTGGAAAGCCGAACGCGATGCACGGCGGGCCGCCTGGAAGGCACAAGCGCACACTGCCCGCTGGCAGTACCACGGCCCATTTGCCGAGCTATGGGGACTGATGTGGGCTATATTCTGGGTCGGCTTCGCGCTGCTACTCATCATTTCGCCCGAGTTTCGCTCGCGCGTCTTTCATTTCGTCATTACGCTGCCCCAGCTTGTAGTGCACGTGCTGTACTCGATAGCCGGTCGCTCGGAAATCTGAGCGTCCTGGAACTCGCCGGAGCCGCGTGTTTTCCGCATTTTCCCCGCTTGCAATACCTTGAACCGCGATGTATGCTGGGCCTTCGATGCCAGCTCGCGAAACGAATCCGAGTTTCATGAATGGAGTGCCTGAACTCCTGATCCTCAAGCTGCTTCAGCAGGAGGAGATGTACGGCTACGAAATCGTGCAGGCGATCAGCAGCCGCACGGGTGCGGTGATCGCCGTCGGTGAGGGCGTAGTGTATCCGGTGCTGCACGGATTAGAGCGCGATGGCGCGCTGACTTCGCGGCGCAAGACCATCAATGGACGCAGCCGCATTTACTACTCGGTAACTCCGGCCGGGTCGCATCGTCTGGCCGACCTTTCGGAGTCGTGGAGCAGTTTGACAGCCGCAATCCAGAATCTGCTGACGGGAGAGCCACATGGCGAAGTTGTTCAATGAACTTCGTGAGAGATTGCTGCGGGCCGGCGTGGCGCCGCGGCATGTCCGGCGCTATCTCAGCGAACTCGCCGACCACGTGGCCGACCTGAAGGCGGAAGAGGAGCGCTCGGGTCGTAGTCCTGCGGATGCGGAGGCTGCGGCGCTGCTCCGGCTCGGCGGGACGAACGAGCTATTGAAGGCCATGACCGGCCAACGCCAATTTCAAGCCTGGTGCACAAGGGCGCCGTGGGCCATGTTCGGGCTCGTCCCGCTAGGTGTTCTTGCGGCGGCTTACGCTTTCGCCTGTCTGATCTTGTGGACAGGCTGGAGGATGTTCCTGCCTGGAACCGAGACGCCGTTTGTACGGGTGGACGGACTTGCGATGGTCTACTTCACACTCGGCCGGTTAACCTATTACGGCGCGCCGATCTTGATTGGCTGGGGCATCGGACTGCTGGCCGCCCGCCAGCGATTCAGTTCGCTATGGCCCGCCGCCGGATGGGTTCTGATCGCACTGGCCGGTGCTTCGGCCCAAGTCCACGCCAGCCGCCAGGGCATCCCCGGTGGCACG